>NZ_JBVATB010000001.1:0-1057552 GCF_057814295.1 Domibacillus sp. F004 | reverse complement strand
CTGGAAATTCAAGTATAGGACAATTAGCTCTCTATCAAAAATGTGGTTTTAGAATTACTGGTGTTGACAGAGATTTTTTCATCAAACACTATTCAGAAGAGATTTTTGAAAATGATATACAGTGCAGGGATATGGTTCGATTATCGCAAGATTTGTAGAAGTTGTTAGTCAACAGTACGAACAAAAAAGCAACTATTTTTGGACGGAAATAGTTGCTTCAAAGTGAACGGTTGAGTAGGAGGGACCCCTATCTATTTTTAGCATATGCAGCAACGATTTGAAGAGTGAGGATGTAATCAGTTCAATAAATAGTTCGATCAAAAGGAAGGGATGACCGCTGGGTATCCCTTCCAATACAAGACTATTTAATTATAGGGAGGGTAAAATCCCTCGTTTATATTATGGACGATTAAAGTTCGAATTATACATGAATGGTTAATTGACCAATCTTTCTATTGCAAGAGCTGCTTCCTCTACACTTTCATATTGTTCAATGGATTGAGTCTGAGCCCTTGTAACTTCAAGTATAGAAGTGTTTTTTAAACAGCAAACTGATGCTATAGATTGTCCGTCTTTTTCAAAGGTGTGAGTGATGTCGACCGCGTTGTAATAACATAACGTGTCTAACAGATCTTTTAAGCTATCCAAAGACATTATTTGCACTCCTCTCTAACCGGCTGGAAATTCAGAAATAGCTAAAATTCAGCTTTACGTTACTAGATAAACGCCCTGCAGGACGATATTAAGGGACAAAAAGCCGAGGGGGGGGGTCAATACCTCGGCCCATGGGAGTAAAACATTTATACGCAAAATGGGGAATTCGCGTAATAAAAGTTTAACCAGTCAAGAAACATTTATGTGCAGCAATCAAAATTATATTCAGCAGACCCAAAAGCAACTATTCCATAATAAGAATAGTTGCTGAAGAAGAAATAGAAAATGCTTTTAAATAGGAGGGAAAAAGAGCCCCTATTTGTTTTCAGTATATGCGATGACGATTCAAGTAGTGAAAATGTGATCTGTGAGATGGGAAGTACGAGGATAAAACGTAAAAACTAAATACCCAACGTCCCAACGGAAAAACCGACGGACATCAACCTTTAGAGTAGCCTTACACCTGCTTTAGAGCTTGGTGTCCTTTTTTATTGAGAAAAGGAGCGATCGTGATGAATTCAAGTTTGAAAGAGCAGAAGCTATCTCAGCGTGAACTGAGAAGCTTAATGGGAATGGATATGCGGACGTTACGACGCGGCAAAGGTGGAGCATATAAAGGATAAGGAGGATAACCATGCGGACACTCATTTATGAATACAAACAATCATTGCGGGGGCTAAAGGAAATGAAGGCAGCTATTGAATCGAAAGCCGAATTAACGGAAAACGATTTGCAGGATAAGACATTGATCAACAGCATAATCAGCGAAACAGAGTTTGCCATTCAATGGATGGCGTCCGGTCGGAATCCAGATGCAAGGCGTGGGGCAGATCGCACAGGTGCTTATACTTTGGATCCTAAATTGATTGAAGCTCTTATACCAAATCGAGCGATTAAGGAAGAAAGAAAGATCACAGCTGATGAACAATGGCTACTAGATGACGTGCTTGGTGATTTAACTATGAGGGAGAAAGATGTGTTTACTCTGGTTAGGGCAGAAGGATTATCTTTTGAGTATACAGCTGAATTACTTGGCATCACGAAGTCATCCGTCCAAACGTATTTAGAACGGGCGGAGAGGAAGATTGAAGAGCGGAAAAACGGCAACCTTTTTCTTGTTTCATGAGAAAGGTTGATTGCTATGCTTCATTAATACAAGGCAGATTAGTCAAATTTCTGCCTTGTATAGGAAGTTGGTTCTTTTACAGTAAAGCTGTCAAGTTTATATGAAGATCAAACAATAGGAGTTAAGGAACTTGAAAATAGATCATAAAGTAGTTGGGATATGTATCTCATCTGTGAACTGAGTATATAGGATGGTTTTTTATTGAATAAACCGGTTTAATTACTCATATAGGCTGAATAAACAATAATATAAAATAGTTCTAATTGTTTTGAAAAATTGAAATAATTACTATTTTTATTGACGGACATTATTCGACATGATTTAATGTATATAAATTCTTAATGAAAAAGGCAAACTTATCGAAAGGTAAGGACGCAAAGCCATGGGTCTAATGTTCATATGAACGATGACAGCCAGGTTGCCAAATAGGGTTTTAACCCCGTATTTGGATCAATAACTGTTTAAGGAAGGGTGAAAAATGCGGGGAGGAAAAAATGAATTAAAAGTGAACATTGAAAAGTTTTTTTTGTTATTACAAAACTATCCGGATGACTTTGATTCTGCTTTAGTATTTTCAAGGTTTTTGCGATCTTTACTTAGGGGAAATGCTCAAGAAAGAGTGTTACTTATTATTGAAATAATGACATTGATAAAAGAGCATAAACCCAATGTTTTCCGTTCGATGAGCAAACTTTCAGAAAAAGATAACACGTTAGCAGTTTTGATTGGTTTATCCATGGATTCTAAAGGAGCGGAAAGCCGACTCCAATTTATTTACGAAGATAAAAGGATAGGACAATAAGGATGAGGCGAAATTGGACAGATAAAGATGTCTATATCCTACAAAAACGTGTAGGTGCTTGTTCCCTATCAGCGATCGCAAAACAGCTTGATCGGAGTGAGGCAGCTGTCTCGTTGAAAATAAAGAGAATAGGTCTTGGGAATACCAAAAACGCGACAGGCTTCTTAACAAGTAGTGAGCTGGCCGAAGCATTGCATGTGGATAGAAAAACAGTATACAATTGGATTCAGTTTCATGGACTTGAAGCAACCTCGCGTATAACCTGTTATACACGAAAATTCTACTTCATAGACGTTCATTCTTTTTGGAAATGGGCTGAACAAAACCAAGAGAAAATTGATTTCAGTATCATTGAAAAACGTGCCTTGCCTCCTGAACCAGATTGGGTGGATGGAGCTCGCCAAACTAACGCAGATAAGAAAATAAAGACATATAAACGTTGGACTATAAAAGAAATTGACCTCCTTTTAAAATGGAAAAAAGAAGGTTTCAGTTCCAAAGAGATTGCCGAGAAGCTGAATAGAAGTAGAGTTAGCGTTGAGCGTTGTTACGCACGTTGTAAAATTAGAGCGTTTGAAAATGAAAATTGAAGATCGGAAGGGCAGTCTTTTTCTTGTTTCATGGAAAAGGCTGTTTTTTGTCGTACGGATGACGTATATATGAGAAGGTAAATAAAAAGTAGGGCAACGTACAAAACGAATTGAGTCACTCAAAACCGAGTGTCTCTCCTCTGCAAGTAAGAAAATAAGTTTAAGCTTCACGTTAAAAGGTTATATAAATAATCAATATCCTTACCCTATCTCTACCTTTGACTGTATACCCTAACGATCCTGTTGGGGTCTTTTTTCTATGTTCAGAATGAAACCTTTTTTATCATACGGCTACTATCTATGAGAGAGTGTCTGGAGAAAGAGGTGATTATCTCCTTTTATCGAAATGTAAGGCAAAAGGAGGTGGTCAACATGAACGATTTGGTGGTAAGAATACTCATGGACATAAACAGTGGTAAAAGACCTACTGAAGCTAATTACGGAATTGAACTGGATGAATTTGGAAGTGCTATGCAATTCATTAAATCTAATGAATTGGCAACTGGTTTAACACTACTGTTTGGTGGACCGGGTAATAAATTTATTACAAATATTTATAGGAATTCTGCAGTAACCCAAAGTGGGCAGAACTATATAAGTGAAAATACATGAAATCTAAGCATCCTGCGGGGTGCTATTTTATATGCCCAAAATAAACAAAGCAACTAGCGCAAGGGGGGGGGGTGGTACGATATGAAACTGAGAGAAAATAACGGGAATATTGAAGATAAGATAATTGTTTAATCTACTTAAGGGAAACGGTCTTGCAGGAAATTATCTCTTTTTGTCGAAAGGATAAAGATAAGACGAAGGGAGGTGTTACTATGTCGCATGATGTATTGTTAACAAAGTTAAAAGAGGCAGACGGAAAACACATAGTAATTAGCTGTAATACGAAAGAAGATATGGATGCTAAATACTTAGCAGCTGCAAAGCTACAGGATGATGGAATAATCGAAATAGTAAACATTACTAAAAGTGACGACAGCTCATTCAATATTAAAGCTCGTATACTGTGACGAAAGAATAATATGGATCCTCCTTCGGGTGCTTTTTTCATGACTAAAATAAACTAAGCGATTAGCGGCAAGGAATTGATTAGGAAAACACCTCCTTTTGTTGAAATAGTGGGTAAGCGGAGGTAAGCAAAGTGATTAATAAACTAATTAGTGAAGGTGAAACATTAAAATCAGAAGTGCAGAAGGATAGTGACGGAAAGAAGTACTTTACTTCAGCGAAATTTGAATCATGGGTAATCGAGTCTATTTTATGTTTAGAGAAGAAACACAAAGGTTTAGTTATTACGGAACAGATTCAAGAGCGGTATCGAAAGTTGACACAGAGCCCCAATTATAAATTCAATTATAGTTTCTACCAAATTCTTTTAGAGTCTTTGATAGCTGCAAAGAAAATTGAAGATGACGAAGTAGAAAGTTTTAAACATTGATTAAAGTGAGCATCTTATGGGGTGCTATTTTTTATGCCCAAAATAAACAAATCAAATAGCCATAAGGGGTTGATACGATGTGAAATTGAAGATAGGAGGCGGCGGTGATGTGACATGGTCAACTGGGATGCAATACGAAAAGAGTGGGAAACAACAAAAATTACACTTGCCGTATTATCAGAAAAGCATGATGTAAAACTCGGTACCTTAAAGAGTCGGAAAAGTCGTGAAGGTTGGTCGAGAGATCCGACAAAAAAGGGTGCAAATAAAAGCGAAAAGGTTGCAACGACGGAGCAGAAGAATGCAACCAAAAAGAAGGGCGCACCCGTTGGTAACTCTAATGGAAAAGGCAATAAAGGCAATAAAACAGCAGCGCCTCCAAAACGAAACTCAAACGCTCAGAAGCATGGCTTCTTTGCGAAGTTTCTGCCGGAGGAAACGCTTGAAATTATGGACAGTATGAATGAGCTCTCTGCCGCTGATTTGATCTGGCAACAGATTCAGATTCAATATGCTGCTATTATTCGGGCGCAGAAAATTATGTATGTTGAAGATAAGGATGATGTGGCGAAAGAAAAAAGCCAATTATAATCATAAATTATGGGGCTATTTTTTTTTGCCTTTTTTGCACTCACTGACCATAAATTGACCATATTTAATTTGATTCCATGTAATTTCGGAGAACGTCATTGAACTTTGTGCGTCTTTCTTTCGTAAGGTGGGTGTAGACATCCATTGTGGTGGAGGCTGTGCGATCAGGTGTACATGAATTGAGTCGGAAGGAAATTGAACAGAAAGCATACAAAGTGGGTTTAATAACGGCTCGTCTCCCAGAAGGCATGGAATGGTAGTTTTTGTTCAACAGGAGATCGTCACCGCGGTTATGACAAATATGAACGGATTAAGCAGTAAAGAAAAGCAGCCAGATATAGCCGGTATAGTAATAGTCTTTTCTATGGAATGTTTAAAAATTGGTGAGGGAGCAGGAGTGTATTTCGCAATAAAAAATAGCCAGGACGGAGCCTGACTGTAAAATAGTCAAAATACGATAAGGTGAGGTGACGGTGACACCGTCTACAAAAACTATATACCCGCTATTTAAAAGTTTACACATAAAAAGCCAAGGGGCTTTCCAAACTCCAAGGCTACCAAGAGCGTTATTTAATTATGGGGGCGTCCTATAGTATGAAAATTGATACGAAAAAAATGACAGCTGAAATAGATTTAATGAGCAACAAAACAATATATGTGGTAAAGGATGGTCAATTGATTCCACATGAGTTGCCGGATTATGGTAAAACAGTCATTATTACGATGGGCAGCAAGGTCGATCGTCTGGAGACAACGCAGAAACGGAAAATTTAATGGACAGTAGAGTAAAAAATCAAGCTGGGTTGAGCGCTAAATGGTATTAGTTCAGAATTAAAAGATAAATTTAGCGTGAAATACAGACAGGTGAGCAAGTGCTGAATAAAATACAGTAAAAGGAAAGAGGTGGGGTGCAATGCTGAGAAAGGTATACTGGTCTAAACTCAACGATTCATGCGATAAAATAACAATAAAAGCTGGTTTTAGGAAGGAAAGTAACGAGCTTTATGAACCGTATGAACTCTCAATTGAAATATGGGAAAAAGAAGCGGTTGGTTGGGTGTATAAAGGGGAGCAATTAAAACAAAGACAGCAACAATTAGAGGAGCATCCATCTATACAATTGCTGTTAGAATTATAATAATTACTCAACAGTTCGAGAACAAAATATAACAACTAAATAATCAACGTCCCAACGGAAAAACCGACGACATCAACCTTTAGAGTAGGTTTACACCTGCTTTAGAGCTTGGTGTCCTTTTTATTTACTCATTGCAACGAAATTATTTTAAAACATTCATGTTGGCAACGGGCTCTGTCGTTGCAACCAATCTACAATTTAACCCCTATTTTTGCAACCGAAGGAGTGATTATGATGAATCCATCGATGAAAGAGCAGCTGCAGCAATGGAAAGAAGCCAATTCAGTACCAGCATCAGTGAAACCAAAACCAAAAGCTGAAAAACTACCACAGAAGAAGCAGGAGAAACTGTCTGAACGTGAATTGCGAAGCTTAATAGGAATGACATGTGGACGTTACGACGCGGTAAAGGTGGAGCGTATAAAGGATAAGGAGGCCTTACAGAATGGGACAAATTTCTTTTTTACCTGAGATCGACCGAAAAGCGACGCAAAAAAAGTTAGAAGAAGCATTAGAAAGTGTACGGATTTATAAGCAGATCGGCTTTATCAGAAGGGAAATGAAAACCCCTCCTGCCTATACTCCACGTTATCATAACCAAACTTATTCCGACGGTTTCTCTCTAGTACCACCTAGTATTTTGATGGTGTGACTAATTTATTGTATTAACGTATAGAAAATTCATACAAAAATACGCATAAAAAGATGATTTTGTCATATAATTGCTTAAAAAGGGGTATATTGTCGAAAGAGGGGTTGCTATTGAAAAAGCAACGAAGGCATTAACGGCACGGAATTATGAAGAATAGATGGAGAAATTGATTGAATAGATCATAATTTATCAGGAAGATTAAGAACGTTTTTACTTAATTAGAGAATCATTAAAAGACCGTAAGAAAGGAGATTAGCATAATGAAATCTTTTACAATGTACATTGAAAAGCCAATGAGCTACCATGAACGGTTATTCCGTGTAGAGGGATATACAACGAATGACATTGACAAACTGGTAATAGAGATGGTTGATAAGGGGTTTATTAAAGCAGACGATCTATATGCAAGAGAAATAGCATGTGTCGCCGAAATAGCGAAAGTAAGGGCGCGGCAATATATGGATGTTGATTAAGCAATGTCTCACGAAAACAAGAAAAGCAATATATAAATAGAAGTTCTTTTAAATAATTAAAACTAAAAAAACACAGTGAGGGGAGGTGTCAATGTAACAGAAATATGATATAGTAACCTTCGACGTATATACATACGATTTTAGCAAAGCAAATTAAAGGTATTCAACTAAAAATAGTAGCGATTGTTTTTTAAATCGGAATAATTATTATTTGCAAATCGTAATGATTACTATATAATAGGTGATACATTATAGGTGGAGGGGTTTTATTGTGAAAAAGAGGGCAGTTATTGCCGCCGCCCTGTCATTAGTACTAGCGGCATGCAGCAATGAAGAAGATAAGACAGCAACATCAACAGAGGAAAGTAAGGACAGTCGTCTGATGGTTTATACAACCATTTATCCGCTTGAATATTTTGCTGAGCGGATTGGCAGTGATACAGTAAATGTGAAAAGCATTATGCCAGCAGGTGCAGATGAACATACGTATGAACCGACAACAAAAACAGTACTGGACGTGGCTGAAGCTGATTTGTTTTTATACAATGGATTAAACCTTGAGCCATTTGCAGAAAAAATGGAAGAAACGCTGGCAAGAGAACAGGTCAAGATCGTAAATGTTGGTGAGCATGTCGATACGGAAGTGCACAGTCAAGAGAACCATTTACAAGCTGAAGAAACAACAAATGGAGAAGAAATAAATATAACAGAAGACAGTCATGCGCATGAAGAAGAAACAGCAGAAGAAAGCGATGATCATAATCACGGTGGTGTTGATCCGCACATATGGATTGATCCGATAATGGCAATTGAAATAGCAAGCGCTGTGAAAGATGAACTTGTAACGTTAAATCCTGAAGAAAAAGAGAAATATAATGAAAATTTTAAATTGCTAAAGGCAGACCTTGAATCGCTGGATGAACAATTTCATACGATGATAGACGCGGCAGAAAAAAAAGAAATTCTAGTGTCTCATGCTGCTTATGGCTATTGGGAAGAAGCATATGGCCTTCAACAACTTAGCATAGCCGGGCTTTCCTCAACGGAGGAACCGTCACAAAAAGAATTAAAGGAAATAGCGGATACGGCAACAGAGCATGATATTAAATACGTTATTTTTGAGCAAAATGTTACACCGAAAGTAGCAAAAGTCATTCAAAATGAAATGGGTGCTGATTCACTCCGTCTTCATAATCTGTCAACGTTAACAGAGGAAGACATTGAAAACAATGAGGATTATATTTCAATTATGAAGCAAAATATTGAAGTATTGAAAACAGCCTTGATGAAATAAAGAAGAGCTGCTTCTAACATGGAGGCAGCTCTTTTTGAGAGAATAGGCGAATAAAGCTTGAAGAGATCTTGAGAAAGAAGAGTGGAATTTTGACGCTCAAATAATAGACTGATAGAATAAAGAAATAGGTAGTGGAGATGATCACATTGAGTGTTATGAACATGGTACAATCACAAAAAGAGTTTTTTGATACCGGCATCACCCGCAGTGTTGACTGGCGGATTGCCCGCTTGAATGAATTAAAAGCATCTATTAAAGCACGTGAAGATGATATTATGACTGCGCTCTATCTTGACTTGCGTAAAAATGAATTTGATGCTTATATGACAGAAATTGGCTTTTTGTATGAAAGTATTCGTTTTATGATCCGTCATCTGCCACAGTGGGCTTCACCGGAGAAGGTGAAGACACCAATTTATCACATGCCGGCCGAAAGTGTGATTTTAACTGAGCCGTATGGTGTTACACTAATTATCGGTCCATATAATTATCCTTTTCAGCTAGTAATCGAGCCGCTTATCGGCGCTATTGCAGCCGGAAACACAGCCATTGTGAAGCCATCTGAAAGTACCCCGCATACGTCTGCTGTCTTAAAAAGTCTGCTCGAAGATACCTTTGATCCATCGTTTATTGGTGTACAGGAAGGCGGAAAAGAAGCCGTTACAGAACTTCTTACTGCGCCGTTTGATTATATATTCTTTACAGGAAGTGTACCTACTGCAAAAGTGGTGATGGAGGCTGCTTCGAAACAGCTGATTCCAGTTACCCTTGAGCTAGGAGGGAAAAGTCCAACATTTGTGGATTATTCAGCTGATCTCAAACAGGCAGCGAAAAGAATTGTATGGGGTAAATTTTCTAATGCAGGTCAAACGTGTATTGCTCCTGATTACGTACTTGTTCATCAAAATGTGAAAGCCGCTTTTTTGAAAGAATTGACGCTGTCTGTATTTAACTTTTACGGAGCAAATCCGCAAGAAAGTCAGGATTTTGGACGCATTGTAAACGAAAAGCAGTTTGACCGTTTGCAATCACTCTTGCAAAAAACAAACGGACAAATTGTACAAGGCGGCAGAACTGATCGTGAAGATGTCTATATGGAACCGACAATTGTTGAAGCAGATTGGGATGACCCGCTAATGGAAGATGAAATCTTTGGTCCTATTTTACCCGTCTTGACATATTCAGAGTTAGATCAAGCGGTTAAACATGTGAAAAAATTACCTAAACCTTTGGCGCTGTATGTGTTTACGAAAGAAAAAGCAGTTGAAGAAAAAGTGATTACATCAATACCATTTGGCGGTGCGAGTGTGAATGACACGCTTATTCATGTATCAAGTCCCTATTTGCCATTTGGCGGTGTTGGTACATCAGGTATGAATGCATATCATGGAAAAGCCAGTTTTGATGCTTTTTCCCACAAGAAAAGCATTATGAGAAAAAACAGTTCACCGCAATCAAATTTGTTATATCCACCCTATGGAAACCGGGTTAATCTTGTCCGAAAAGTAATTCAATAAACAGGAATGAATTGTTTGAAAATAGAATAATAAAAAATGAAGAGAAATGGAGGGGGACTAGTGCCAATTAGTTTAGAACGCTTAAAGGTACCGGATGAATTTATATTAACACAGGAAGAAATTATAGAAGAAGCGCTTCAATTTTTAAATCATAATGGCTGGACTGCTTATGGAGAATCTGCAGCAGGAGGACACGATATTCAAGCTGAAAAAATGGGCTGGACCGCTTATGTAAAATGTAAGGGATCAAGAGGAAAACGACAGCAAGAAGGAATGGTCTATGATAATACGCAGCTCCGTTCCAATGCAGCAGATCAAGTAGAAAAGCTAATGCGTATACAGGAAGAAGCGGAAACACCAAGTCTATTTATTATGGCAAATCCAGGACTTGACCGAATGAAATGGATTGTATCAAAACTGTCTAGCGGTCTTGATAAGCTTGATATTATTCGCATGTGGATTTATCCAGATGGTGTTGTAAAATGGGACGTTCCCGCTCATCTTTTGCACGTAGCAAAATCACTGGAAATTGAGAAAAATTGATAGTTTTAAGTTGCAAGAAGATGGGAAAGATGGTACATTAAAGACAGCTGTTCGTTCGTTTCAAAAGAAAATCTCTAATGTTTTTTCGTCTTGAGATAGCAGCAAACAGCAAGAATGATTGTATGCATAAAGCGTAAGGAGGACATGACATGTTACAAGGTAAAGTAAAATGGTTTAATGCAGAAAAAGGTTTTGGTTTTATTGAAGTGGAAGGACAGGATGATGTATTCGTACATTTCTCTGCTATCCAAGGTGAAGGCTACAAATCACTTGAAGAAGGCCAAAGCGTGACATTTGAAGTAGTTGAAGGACCGCGTGGCCCACAAGCTGCTAACGTTGAAAAAAACTAATCGGATTGAAACTATAACAGGTGAAGCTCAAGCTTCACCTGTTTTTCGTTGTAATTATTTCGAAGCACATTTTGGAAACGCTGTCAATGCATTTTTGGAAAAAATGTCACAAAAACGTTATAATTTGGTCGGAGAATGAGCTCTTTTTTTAGGAAAAAAGAGTACAATGAGGAAGGAGATAAAATGAAAATGAATTAGAACAAATCAGGAGGATGAGCATGTTATATATTGCAGCAGCTATCGTCGTTGTTGTAGGAATTGTATTCGCCAACCGTTATTTATCCGGTTCTAAAGTAGAAAAAGGATTGCTTGTTGTTAAATCGGGGGAAAGAGAAACAGCTATTCCGATGAATGAAATTATTGAAGTATTGGAGATGGACGAATTTCCAAAAGATCCATCATTTATTGAAAAATATATTGTTCGTCCGTACGTAAAAAAGAAACGTGTAGCTGTATATACTCGTTCAAACGTATCTTATTTATTTATACTGCGCAATAAAAATCGGCTCGTGAAATCAGTAAAAGCACAAAATCCACGTGTTCACATAAAAGAAAAAGTACTATAAAAACGGATGTTGATCCGTTTATTTTTTTGCTTCATTTTGTCCTGGAACTGCAGTTTCTCGAGGCTTGTATTTTTCTTTGCATCCTCGGGCTGAAGCTAAAGTAGGCCAAAAAGCAACAAGGCTCTATAACAGAGGCATATTTAATAAATTAACTATAATATTATTATGTAAACCTTGTTTTTTTCTTCTTATTTCCGGTTAAAGAAAAGGAAATGTCTATTTACAAAGGCTGCAGAAGCTGTTAACTTAGAGTAGTTATTATGAAGAAATGGGGTTATCTATATAATGGTGATCTTTACAGAAGAGCAACCGGAAGCTATTATAACTAGCACATCATATGCTTGGAAGAAAAACATAGTCAAGTTGGAAAATGGATATTTAAAAAGTACAGGCATGATCACAAATACTCGTATTCCTACTGTTCATATTGATACGGTGGTGTACTCTTATAATCCAAAAAAGCCAGCTATTGTCCCAGTATTAAAAATTATCGGCAAAGGTGCCGTGTTGTGTGAAATGGAAATTTCAGCTGAACATATCGAAGCTGTTCAAGACTGGATATTGTATGTGATTAATCCGTCATAACAATACAAAGCCGCCTTTTAAAAGGCGGCTTTTTTAAATACAAAAAGAAAGGAAGTTAATTAATTGAAAGGATCTACTCATGCAGCAATTGGTGCTGTTTCAGGTTTTGGTGTTTCTGTATCAATGAATGCTGCCCCCCTTGAAATGATTATATTAACAGGGATTGGCTCTATTACTGCGCTTGTTCCAGATTTAGATGTAAACGGAAAATTAGCCAATAAAATTACAGTCGAAAAAAAATGGCTTATTTTGTTTTTTTCAATGGTTGGCCTTTTTTTGATGTTTTACAGCTACTTTATGCTAATAGGTATTAAACAAATGAGTGGTTTTCTAATTAGCATAAGTCTTTTTTTATTGCCCAGATTGTTCATTAAGCAACGAACAATGCTATTTGTCACTGGCGTAATTGTGCTCTATGCAGGATGGTACATAAAAGAGACGTGGATAATATATATTGGTTTATTTATTCTATTTGCTTCACTTGTCTCGCACCGAACATGGACACATTCTATTATTGGTGTTGCGGTTTTTTATTTTGTCGCTGTAGAAATCGCGAAAGAATATCCATTACCGGGTTTATTTATGACGCTTTTAATTAGTTATATATCTCATTTAATTGCTGATATGAAAATACTGCCACCGAACAAAAAAGGAATAAAATGGTTTTATCCTATATGGAAAAAAGAATTTTAAAAGCCGTTTAAACGGCTTTTAGTTTTAATTCACATTGTGCAAAATTCAAATAAATAAACTAAAAAAGTATTAAACAAACTAAAAATGGGAATAGAATTAAAAAACATGTAGGAGGAAATTTATATGTGGAAAGACTTTTTTTCAAGCATTGGTATTGGCAGTGTAAAAGTCGATACTGTCTTACAAAATAAAAAAGCTAAACCAGGTGAAACAATAAAAGGGAATATAGTTATTCGTGGCGGTCAGGCAGATGAACCTATCGAAAAAATAAATGTGCTGCTGTATTTGCAATATAAAGAAGTGCATAAAGACAGTGACTTTTCATGGCACGATAAACATATAGAAAAATTAACGATTAATATGAATCGAGATATTAAAGCAAGAGAAGAAGAGAGTATTCCTTTTATATTGAAGATTCCAGCAGACAGCCCAAAAACCGGAGAAAAACATAAATGGTTTATACAAACAACCGTTTTTATTCATCAAGCAATTGATCCTAAAGATGAAGATGAATTATTGATTGTATAAAAAGCAGAAAATATTCTGCTTTTTTTTGAAAAGATTTGACAACATAATAATTCTGTTATATATTAATAAAAACAAAATAATATTGTTATATAACAGGAGGGACACACAATGGATTTGTATAAAAAAGCTTATGAACATTACACTCAGATGTGTGAAGATTATGGTATGGACTGCATTCCTTTTTATCACTTTATACACAATTTAACAGATGATCAAATTCAGCAGTACATACAAACAACAAAATAATATTAGAAAGGTGGACTTATCACGGGAAAATTAAGTAAATGTGATGTCTAAAAACCCTGTTTACAGCTTGCGAAAGCAGACAGGGTTTTTTCATGTTTTTTTAAATCTATAAACTTAAAAACACAAAATAATAAATATAGATTTTTGGTTATTTCATGTACATTATGACCTGTATATGTGAAAAGAAATGTGCCAAAAAGGGAAGATCAATGCAGACATTTGCAAAAAGTATCTCAACTATAATAAAAAAGCCAAGGAAAGACCTTGGCTAAAATGAAGCTGGCATACGATTAGTACCATAAATAAAACAGACAAAGATCAAAATGGCTGATCTAAAATCATTAGTATATTTAATAAATCTTAACAGTTGCTTGATCCTTTATTTTATTCTCAGGCATAGTTGAATTTGCTTGTGCAAAAGCTTTCTCTCTTTCAGTGTCCGGGTGTGAATCTTTATATAGTGCAACTAAAGAACAGATAAAGACAACGCCCAAAATCATTGATAGTATCCATCCGAAAAGTTCGATTGGGAGCATAATGTGAAGTCTCCTTTCTTTAAATATTAAGAAGTAGTATATGAAGTAAGCATCATTTTTATGCTTAGCTATGTTAAACAATATTATTGATTAAACGAAGTTCAACTCGATGTGTCCTGAAACTACGGTTCCAGTACGTCTTTTAGCAATCATATTTAAACTACGAAACTAATATTAATAAGAGAAGCTATCGCAGGGATAAATCGAGTATAAATGCTAACTAAAAACCCCCTCCACTTTTATAAGTGGAGGGGGTTACTTATGTGCTTATGCGTTTAAATGTATGTCACAGTATTCTTTTACAAGTTCAACTTCATCGTCTTCCAGTTCAAAATCAAGTACACTGTCATCTGCACGATTGTGCAAAAATAAGCCTGCTATTTTTTTCTCTGTTTCTGTTACAACATAGAGAACACGAATGTAAAAGCCTTCAGCAGAGTACAGATCGTCATCTTCATCAACTGCTGCAAATAGATGATATTCATACCGATCTCCTTCTAAAATGCCAAATGGGTCCGCGACCTTCTCTAATTTATGATCCGTAATATTCATATTGTTGCCTCCTGTTTTTTATTTCGAAAGTGTAATAATCCATTTTTTTAGCCGCCTGATGCCTTCTTCAAACTGGGCAGGGCCTGCGTATCCATATGATAAACGGATGGAACGGGAAGTCCCTTCTGTATAAATACTGCCCGGATGAAATAAAATACCTTCATTTGCAGCTTCTGCGTACAATTCTTTTATGGAAATATCTTGTTTTAATTTTAGCCATATAAAAAAGCCGCCGTTCGGAATTTGCCAGTCTGCCAGGCTGGATAAGTGGCGTTCTAGAGACGCAGATGCTTCTAGCCGCCGTTTTAACAGCTCTTTCCGTACGTATTCGAGATGATGCTCATATAATCCTTCTTCAAGCCATTCTGCGGCTACACGCTGCGACAAAGAACTCGTCCCGTAGTCTGCCTGCATTTTTAAAGTAGACAAGCGTTCAATAACTGGTTCTGCACCAGCAACCCAGCCGATCCGTAAACCAGGACTTAATGTTTTAGATAAACTGCCAATATACAAAACATTGCCGTTTGTATCCATCGATTTTAATGAAGGCGGCGGTGGAGAATCAAGCCAAAGTTCCCGGTAAACATCATCTTCAATAATAGGCAGCCGGTGGGCAGCACAAAATGACAATACTTCTTTCCGTCTTGAATTACTCATCATAATGCCCGTTGGATTATGAAAACAGGGTATCGTATAAAGAGCATTAGGCTGATTTGGCCGCCATTTCGATTGTAAATCGTCCAACATCAATCCATTAGCATCCATTTCAATGCCAGTAAGGGACATACCAAGCGATTGAAACGTATGAATAGAATATAAATAAGATGGTTCCTCTAAAAAAACAGAGGCTCCTTGTTCCATAAGCCCTGAAGCAATTAGTTGAAGGCCTTGCATGGCACCGGATACAATCAAAATAGAGGAAGGGGAAATAGGAGTTCCTTGCCTTGTCATATATCCTGCAACAGCTTCTCTAAGTGGTTCATAGCCCCCTCGATCCTCATAACCGAGTGAATGGATTTTACCAGACAGCCGGCTGAGCACATCATTTAAGTATCCATCAGGAAATACATCTTCCGCCAATTCACCTTTGCTTAAATCTATAATTCCGGTTTCAGCGGGATGGGAAGGCTGTGTCTCTTTTGATCTTGGAAGGGAGGCAAGAAGAGACCAAGTATCGTTAGCAATAATTGTACCCTTCCCCAAGACACCTTCTATAATACCATCTTTTTTCAACTGTTCGAGGGCTGTCACGACGGTACTTCTATTGACTGAAAAATGATCAGCCAGCACACGCTGACTTGGGATTTTTGCACCGGCAGGCCCCCATTTACCAAGCTTAATCTGCTTTTTAATCCAGTCTGCTACCATGTCTGATTTCATTTTAGGTTTCATTTGGCATTATCCAAGGTTTGTTACATCCAGAAATGCAGACCGCTTTTTAAAATCAGCTTCCGGATAATAAGCCTTTTTCACTAAAATATTCGGTCCGAGACAGCGGACAGATGAGCAATGACAGTCCGTTTCTTTCGCCAGCTTTGATGTAGACCATGATTCATAGGCTTCTTGAAATGAATTTGATTGAATGTTGCCAAGTGAAGGGGCATCCGCAAAATCGGTGACAATAATATCCCCCGAAAAAATATTTACATTTAAACGCGACCGTCCATCAGGATCGTTTCGTACTGTAACATGCGGTTCTTTTTGCAGACGATAGATAAGTTCTCGATCTCGAGCATCTTCACTGCAAGCAAAGAAAGGCAGTGTACCGAACAACATCCACACATTTTGGTCTCGTATGTCTAGTAAGCGGTGAATGGACATTCGCATGTCATCAAGTGAAAGAGTTTCAAGCGCACTTGCAAAGTCGCTCGGATACATCGGATGAATTTCATGGCGTGCACATTTCATTTCATCAACAATTTGACGGTGAATTTTCTCGAGATAAGGAAGCGTCCGCTTATTTAACATTGTTTCTGCAGATACTAAAACATCTGCACTTGCTAAAATTTTACTATTGTCGATCATTCGTGTAAATAGCTGCTCTCGTTGTTTGTAAGATGGTTTTCGTTCCATACGTGCAAATCCCGCTTCCACAAAATCGTCTACCGTTCCCCAGTTATGGGAAATATGCAGAACATCCAAGTATGGCGCAATCAGTTCATATCGTGCTGCGTCTATCGTCAAATTTGAATTCATTTGTGTATAAACACCGCGTTCATGTGCGTAACGAAGCAGTGGCAGTACATAATTTTGTACGGATTTTTTAGACAGCATCGGTTCACCGCCCGTAATGCTTAGCGCACGCAATGACGGGATCTCATCAAGTTTAGATAACAGCAATGAAAGGGGCAGTGCATCGGGATCTTTCGTCTGTAATGTATAACCGACGGCGCAATGTTCACAGCGCATATTGCATAATGTTGTCGTCGTAAGTTCAATGTTTGAAAGCTGTATTGATCCAAATTCATCAATGTCCAGATAACTCTCCCACGGATCAAAAATAGGAGTAATCGCTTTTTTCATATGTAAAACACCTCTTTTTTTCTTTCAACATTTTATTATACCTTCTTTTCAGTAAAAAGAAAAAGATTGTGACAGTAATAATTACATATAAAAACTGAAGAGGTCATAAAGAAAACAATTTATTCACCCATTGTTAATATTTCTCATACATAATTATGCTAATTTCTATACACTAAGTTCACATCTTCTTTATATTTGGTGCGTACAATGAATGTACAGATAGGGGAGGGATATATGAAAATTATGGCCCGCCGGGGAGTATCGAGTCTTTACCCCGAGAACACAATGGTATCATTTCAAGCAGCGGCAGATTATGGTGCAGATGGTATTCATCTCGATGTACACATGACAAAAGATGGGCAATTAGTCGTCATTCAGGATGAACATGTAGACAGAACGACAGATGGCATAGGGTTAGTTGCTACGTACACAGCCGCCGAAATTCGCCAGCTACATGCTGGAAGTAGTTTAAATTCCACATTTTCAGATGAAAAAATACCTTTTCTGGAAGAGGTGCTTGAATGGGCAGAAGAAGAAAGAATGTCTTTATCCATCGAACTGAAAAACAATGTAATTGGCTACACGATGATGGAAAATACATTGTTGCAAACCTTGTACAGGTTCGGTCTCGAAGACCGGGTTATTCTTTCTTCGCTCAATTTAAAAAGCATGCTCAAAATTCGCCGCCTTGACCCGTTTGTCGGGACGGCTTTACTCTGTGCCGGAAGACCTTCTAATGCTATCCAGACGATGAATAAAATAAAGGCACATGCTATTCATTGTGAAACACCATTTTTGTTTTCCAGTGGCGGCCGTCAAGCAGCTGAACAACATATATCTCTAGCTGTAACAATATCAAATGACACAGGAAATAGAGAAATTCTTCGTAATCTAGGTGTGGATACGATTATGACAGATTGCCCTCATAAGTGGCTGGCTCTCACCTTTTAATAGGGAAAACAGTTCATTTGTGCTGTTTTTATTCATATTACTTTTCATTACTGGTAAAAAACAGTATGATTTGAAGTATGAACATATGAGGGGGAATTACATAATGAATAAGATAACAGGTTTTATGGGTGCAGCACTCCTAACAGGGGGCATACTTGCAGGCTGTTCTGCTGATTCTGAAAATGCGGTTCCGGAAGAAAATACAGCTGAAGAAGCGTTAACGCCTGTTGAAACAGAAGAAACAGAACCAACAAAAGAAGCAGAACCAACGGCAGATGACACTGCAAGTGATGCTTCTAAAACAGCAGAAAATGTCATTGAAAAAGTAGATGAAGCAGCACAAGAGATACAAGAAGGTGCAAATGATGCAACAGATACTGTAGAGCAAAAAGCAGCTGAAGTCGGAGACACGGTTGAAGAAACGGTATCTGATGCACAAAAAAGTGTTGATAAAGAGGAAGTAACTGAAGAAGAACCAGAACCAGAACCAGCTCCCGTTGCAACAGAAGGACAGGAAGCAGCAGGAATATTCAATGGAATGGCTGATCCTCATACCGTTGAAATTGAAGTAGATGGAGTACCTGCTGCTTACCAGGTTGATCCAGATGGAGAAGCAATGACCAAATTTGAAGGATTAACTGAAGGGGACAGCGTGACCTTCATATATGTTGAGAACGGAGAACAGCTCGTTATTAAGGAAGTAAAATAACAAAAAAGCGCATCTTTTTAGATGCGCTTTTTTGTTTGACTCTATTATAAAGCATGATTGGTTTTGGATTCCTGTTAGCTCTATGAAAGATTTTAAGTTTAAGAAAGAGGACATTCTTCCGTTTTTCATAATGTTAAAGCAATCTTTTCATTTTGTTTAAAAGAGGACAAAAATGGGAAAGGATAGGGGAAAACAATTTACCTGACTGGAGATGCACAATATGAATACTTCTGGAATGCTAAGAAGTTACTTGGCAAAAGTAATGGATCAAGAAAGTTTCTTTTTTCACGTTGTTAACTGTATGGAAAAACAATTAATAGATTGGAATCACGATACGATACTTCTTTTCAACTGGGATAATGTGTCAAAAGATGTGTCGGGAATATTTATTATTGACGGTTATTCATATGTATTTACATTAAAAAAAGAACAAGTGAAAATGCTTAAAGAACAGGCTCCGTATGCACTTGACCGCCATTTATGGGAAGAGCTAGTTGAAGGGGGATTTATCTTAAAAGAAAGCCATTATATTGATAAAGCTTTTATATAGGAACAAGCGCCAAGAATAACTTTGGCGCTTGTTTCTATTGACTATTGACGAATTTGGCCCGTGCCGCGTACAAGTGATTTAACAGTCGTAATCGCTTTTAGTCCCATTGGTCCTCGAGCATGGAGTTTTTGCGTACTAATGCCGATTTCTGCACCGTACCCGAACTGTTCCCCATCTGTAAATCTCGTTGATGCATTACGGTATAAAACAGCTGCATCGATACCACGGAAAAATAAATGAGCATTATCATTGTTTTCTGTAATAATCGCTTCAGAGTGTTTGGTCCCATACCGATTAATATGTGAAATAGCTTCACGTGTATCCTTGACTGTTTTCGCTGATAATGTCATAGTTAAATATTCTTTTCCCCAGTCTTCTTCAGATGCCAACGTCACAAAATCATAATTAGTTGTTAAGGAAGGATCTCCATGCACTTCCACACCTGCCTGCTCCAATGCACAAAATAATTCATTTTGATAAGGCCAGTTTTCGTGAACGAGCAGACTTTCTGCTGCGTTGCATACAGAGGGACGATGTGTTTTCGCGTTAATCACGATATTGATGGCCATATCTTTCTCGGCCGACTCATCAATGAAAATATGGCAGTTGCCAACACCTGTTTCAAGAACAGGAACCGTTGCTTGTGTGATGACGGATTGAATAAGACCGGCGCCGCCCCGTGGAATTAACACGTCCAAATATTTATTCAATTTAAACATTTCTACTGCTGTTTCTCGGCTTGTATCTTCCAACAGATGTAAGGCATCTGTTGGAAGAGGTGAAACTTCAAGCGCTTCTTTCATAACCGTGACAAGCGCTTTGTTAGAATGCAGAGCGGATGTGCTTCCGCGAAGAAGGACGGCATTGCCTGCTTTTAAGCAAAGAGTTGCTGCATCAACGGTCACATTAGGACGCGCTTCATACACCATCCCGACAACACCAATTGGTACACGAATGGTTTCAATTTCAAGACCATGTTCTGTGGTCCAAGATTCGACCGTTTCACCAATTGGATCTGAGAGCTCTGTTAATTGACGGACAGCACCCGCTATTTGAATAATACGCTCTTCTGTTAACTGAAGACGGTCAAGAAGAGACTCAGTAAAGCCAGCTTTACGGCCAGATACCATGTCTTGTTCATTGGCTTTTAGAATATAGTTGGTTTTTTCAATTAAGGCATCCGCAATTAATAACAATGCTTTATTTTTATCTTCGGTTGATCTTACGGCCATATCAAATGAAGCTTGTTTTAATAATATTGCTTTTTGTACTAATTCACTCATTTTATTCACTCCTATTGTTCAGTTTTTAATGTCACCCAGTTATCACGATGGATTACTTCAGCCCGCTGATTGATAGAATAAGTTTTTGTTTCTTTGCTAGGCAAACCTTTCACTTTTTCAAGGTCAATTGATGAGTAATAAACTTGTCCGCGTCCAAGAAGTTCTCCGGCTTCATTTCTCACATCAATGACATCGAGTGCATCGAATAATCCGTTGATGGATTTTACCCCTGCAGACAGCAAACTTTTTCCGCCTTTCACAACAGCCCTTTCAGCACCAGAATCAATTATTATCGAGCCTTTAGGCTGGGCATGGTGTGCCAGCCACTGTTTTTTTCGCTGCATATGCGGATGTATCGGTGATCCAATATATGTACCTTCGCCTTTCCCTTTTAAAATATCGAGCAATTTCTGTTCACCAGAGCCATTTCCGATAAAAACAGAGACGCCAAGAGACTGTGCCTTGTCGGCAGCCAGCAATTTTGACTTCATGCCGCCTGTTCCAATAGAAGATCCACTTCCGCCAGCCATCAGCAACATATCTCCTGTGACAGCTGGAACAAAATTAAATCGCTTCGCATCCGGATTTGTTTTAGGATTACTATCATATAATCCATCGATATCGGTTAAAATAAAAAGTCCATCTGCCTGTAAAAAGCCGCTGACAAGAGCGGATAACATATCATTGTCACCGTACGTTAATTCTTCAATAGAGATCGAATCATTTTCATTAATAATCGGCACTGCTCCACGATTTAGAAGGCTCGTCATGGCTTGATAAAAGTTTTGGAAACGGTCTTTTGAATAAAAATCGCTTTTGGTCAACAACATTTGAGCAACCGTGTAGCCTTTTGGTGCAAGATGAGAAATATAACGCTGAATGAGTAAGCTTTGTCCTACAGCAGCAGAGGCTTGCCTTGCGGGTATTGTTTTTGGACGCGACTTATAGCCAAGTTGTTTAAATCCTGCTGCTACTGCACCAGATGAGACAACTATGACTTCGTGCCCCTCTTCCTTCATTGCAGCAATAGCAGATGTATGATCTACAATTTTTTCATCTACAATATTTCCAACCTCATCGGTTAACGAGCTGCTGCCGATTTTAACAACAATCCGTTGTTTTTTCATTATGATCAGTCCTTTTCAATAAAAAAAGCACACCTCACCATCCAATAAAGGACGGGGTATGCTTGCCGTGGTACCACCTTTTTTGACGCCAAAGTGCGCCCGCTTAAGTCCTTAACGCGGAGAACGGCTTATGTTTGCATAAGCAATGTACGTACAGGGCAGGTTCAATGGTGTTTACCGCAGGAGCCTTTCAGCCGGGTGGGTTCCTTCTCTTATCCGGTTACATGCCATCTACTAATCCCATCATTTTGATATCCAGTTCTTTTTATTATCGTATAATCTAATTATTTGTCAAGTCTATCTGGGGACACTCGGATAATATCTAAAAAATGCTTTAATACACGAGCTGTCAATCCCCAAATAATTCGATTTTCATAAAAATAAAAGTATTCTTCCATTGATTTTGTTTGCCAGTTATAATCTTTGCCCTTGGCAATTAAATGGTAGGGAAAATCTTCTTCTGGTTCGGGTCGAAGTCTGACGTGATGCAGGGCAGGTTCTGTCTCTAACAAAAAGGAAAGAGGGACAGTGAAAATCTCATCAACTTCTGCTTCATTTAAATTTATTTCTTTTAAATCAATGAATCCTACATAGCTGAATATTATAGTACCAAACGGTGATAAGATAAAATCAAGTGGAAATAAGACCTGGATACTATCCATCGAAACCCCAAGCTCTTCATGTGTTTCGCGCACCGCAGCGTGATCGGGTCCTTCGTCATCCGGATCAATTTTGCCGCCTGGAAAACACACTTCACCTGGTTGACGCCGCATGAAGCGAGAGCGCACTTCAAATAATAGATGAATCCCGTCTTCTTTTTGGATCAGTGGCAGAAGCAAAGAAAATTTCGCCAAATTGTCAGCTCCAAGAATATCCGGTGTCCGGTGTTCAAAAATCATTTTTAACTCATTAATATCCATACTAGCAACTCCAGGTCATTTTCTTCTATTATAATGCAAATAGACAAGATAGTGAAAAAAATGATTTTATAGTGTGAAAATAGACGAAAGAATTGTAAAATGAGATAAGCACATACATCAGCACTTTGCTGACGAATATTTACAATGAGGAGTCCTTGATCATGACAGAACAAATTAACGTACAATTAGCAGCGACGAAAAGAGAAAAACCAGATCAAACGAATCTTGGGTTTGGCCGTGTTTTTACTGATCATATGTTTATAATGGATTATACGGAAGGAAAAGGCTGGCATGATGCACGGATTGTCCCGTATCAACCAATCACACTTTCTCCCTCCGCTATGATATTCCATTATGGACAGACCGTTTTTGAAGGTATGAAAGCTTACTTAACAGAAGATAAACGTGTTTTTTTATTCCGTCCTGAAAAAAACATGGAGCGCTTAAATCGTTCCAATAATCGACTTTGTATTCCACAGATTGATGGTGACTTTGCGATTGAGGCATTAAAGAAATTAATTGAAGTAGATCAAGAATGGATTCCGACAGCGGAAGGTACATCTTTATACATTCGTCCGTTTATTATTGCAACTGAGCCATTTTTAGGAGTTGCTCCGTCCAAAAATTATACATTCATGATCATTATGTCACCGGTTGGCCTTTATTATAAAGAGGGCATTGCTCCGGTTAAAATTTTAGTAGAAAATGCCTTTGCACGTACTGTAAAAGGTGGAACAGGAGAAGCGAAAACAGCTGGCAACTATGCATCTAGCTTAAAAGCCCAGGAAATAGCAAATGAAAAAGACTATTCACAAGTATTGTGGCTTGACGGTGTAGAGAAAAAGTATATTGAAGAAGTTGGCAGTATGAACGTTTTCTTTAAAATTGATGGAGAAGTTGTCACACCTGCATTGAATGGAAGTATTCTGCATGGGGTAACGCGTGATTCAGTTATTCAATTATTAAAGCATTGGAATGTACCAGTATCAGAACGTCGTTTGTCTATGGAAGAAATCGCCAAGGCGCATCACGATGGTAAATTGGAAGAAGCATTCGGTACGGGTACAGCTGCCGTTATTTCACCGATCGGTGAATTTTTATGGGGAGAAGAAAAAATAATCCTGAATAACGGTAAAACAGGTGAGCTATCAAAAAAACTTTATGAGACGATCACAGGCATTCAATACGGGACGCTTGAAGATCCATTCAATTGGGTAACAGAGGTACCGATTGCTTTATCAAAATGATTCACATAAGACGAACTGCTTAATAGCAGTTCGTCTATTTTTTGAAAAGAGGTGCACTCTATTGAAGACAGTCTCATTAGGATTTGGTGTGTCATTAATTGATCTTTACGATTCTGGATTTGTGAAACGGACCGGTTCGTACGTGTTTCATGAATCAAAAAAAGCCATTATCGAAACAAGTGCGACCTTACTACATTTTAATTAGCTAAACCCCTTAAGCCGTATACTGGTACGGTTTTTTTACTATTAGTAAAATGAAAAATTTTTAATGTAAATATTAAGCTGTTTTTATTTTGGATTCATAAGCACTTCATGATAAGGAGTTATGATCATAAAGCACGACAAACAGGTTATCAGGAGGAAGAAAAAAATGAAAAAGAAACTTTTAGTCCCAGCATTAGCAGTTACGGTTCTTGGAAGTGGTATCGCAGGTTCCGTAATAGACTTTTCAGCATTTGCATCAGATAGTACACAGACAGAAGTCTCTGAAAAAGTGGAACAAAAGCAATTAGAAAAGAAGACGAAACTAACGAAACAAAAAAGTATCGATATTTCCTTAAAAGAAGTCCAGGGTAGTGCATCAGATGTAGAACTTGAAGACGAAGATGGAGTAATTATCTACAGTGTGGAAGTCACGGATGATCAAGGTCAAAAACATGAGGTCGCGGTAGATGCCAATACCGGTAAGGTTTTGAAAATAGAAGCAGATGACGAAGATTCTGAGAAAGAGAACGGCGAAGAAAACGATAAAGAAGAGCAAAAACAACTTGAAAATGTACAGAACGCTTGTGTCGAGGTTCATTTTTTGTCTGGGAAATAGTGGAGTTACGCCGCGGAAAAGATATGGTAATGAGTAAATAATAAATATAACAAAAACATAATTAACAATGTGCAAAATTCAAATAATAAAATGAAAAAACAAAGAAATATTACATTCTTTTGTTGAGTTAAAGAAAATATAAAAGGCCAGGACTCTGTCCGGCCGTTAAATAGTGCTCGCAATTCTATTTTAACCTGTGAGGAAAATTCACTTTCAGTTTCACGTAACGATCTTTGTTTTCTTAATAAAGCCACTAAAGAAAAAACGAAACTAATAAATAAAACTATTGATAGTATCCACGCAACAATATCGATTAGCATCATACTGTGATGATCTCCCTCGCTGAGTAAAATTGAATTAGTTACTAATCATATCCAATTAGGAAAGAATTAAACATAAAGTATTCCTTCAAAAAAGAAATTAAGCACAAAACCTTATAGAAGAGGTGTAAGGGAGAGTGATCAACAGTAGACACAAACTGTGAAGGAGTAAATTTCAATGAGTGTAAAAGGAGTTTTTGAGAATTGGAATGGAGATCAGGTATTAAGCGATTTGCATAATTATCAAGACTAAAAAGGGTTCATGGGACAAGCTGAAAAGTACGGGAGGGAAAAGAGAAGTTAGCGCGTTTCAATAATTCGAAAATTCATTACGAATAGTGATCATTTTCAAATGTCAAAATGTAATGAAAATCTATACTATGTAGCTTAATTCTTCCGTCTATTATTATTTGATAATTGATCTATTAAGTAGTCAATTTGTTTTTGCATCCTTATCAACTGCTTGTCTCGGTCAGATTGACTTTTTTGATCTTGTGTATTGGAGTTATTAGCAGCCTCTTCCAATGCTAATACTGCTGCAACAGTTGCTAAGGCATCACCGAACGTAGTAATTACTGAAGCAATGACGGCGAGCTTATCAGCATAATTTTCTGGTAATGATGAATTTGGGCCTTTTTGATTATTGTTTAAATTATTTTCATTCATGGATTTCACCCCTCAATAATAAAACGATGTTAAATGAATCATCGTATCAATCTTATTTTATGCTAAAAATTACATTTTGGTACAATACCTTAACAAATCTCAAACGAAAGAGTAAAGGAAAATGGTTAAATAATCAATCATTGAAAAGAGACAATTTGCTACTGAGAGTTAATTTTTAATCAACAGTACGACAAAAAGCAACTATTCCAGGATAAGAATAGTTGCTGAAGAAGAAATGGAAAATGCTTTTAAATAGGAGGGAGAAAGGGCTTCTATTTGTATTTAATATATACAACAACGATTCAAACGATGAAAATCCGATCAGTTAAATGAACAGTTCAAAGATATTATGGCATAAAAAAATCCAGGAGAATATCCCCGGCTTTAACAGACTAGGGGCGTCCTGCGCTATGAAGATTGACCACGAAAAAATGACAGCTGAAATAGATCTGATGAGCAACAAAACAATGTACGTGGTGAGGGACGGCAAACTGATTCTTTATACGCTACCTGACTATGGTTCGACCGTTGTTGTTATGGTCGGTGGCAGAGTAGATCGTCTTGAAGATAATACGAAAAGAAAAATTTAATGAATAGTAGACACAAACTGCGACATAAAAAAGACATCGATTTTCCATGCCAATAGTTTTATTAGTTTGTCTATTAGCGCCAATATTGATAATACTGGGGAATGTAAGGAATTCGTGAGTATTGCTGAATATATTGTGGCTGTTGATACTGTGGATGTAAATATTGATTAGGCGTATTTTGCTTTACTCTATTGCAGTTCTTGTATGGATCTATATATGTTGATGATTTAACCGGTTCAATTGCTTGTGTCCATTGATTTTCATCGATGCAATAAGTATGAGACATGATATTTGCAGGAGTGAATTTTAAGATATCAGAGCCTAAAATCACTTCTGGAGTTGGTGCATTGAAAATTGCCAAAAGATGAGTGTTATCAACAACCAAAAGGATGGTTCATTTTCCACAATAAGGACAAACGAACGGTTATGTGTTCGGATTCCCGATATACCATATAAATACGCAGGTTACGATTTAACAAGTAGTCGGAACATGCAGTGTAATAAGAGTTAAAAGATATTCAACTGAATGGAAACTAGAATAAATGACCATAATAACCATAGATAAAAACATAAAGGATGATATCATGATTTATATCTATAATGACTATGGTGGGACACATACAACGGCTCTGGCAGCCGCTTATCATTTAAAAGAAATTGTCCAATCAGAACGAAAACTAACTAAAGAAGAAATATTAAATGTTAACTATTTCAATAAATTATCTAAAGATGATTCAGGAAAAATCATTTTTCACGGGATAGATGAAAATGGGGACTCGGTATATACATTAGGGCGAAAATCCTCCAAACTTGTTGTTCCAGCATAAAAAAACTTAAGCTTATTGCTACAAAGCAAACATCAATTTCAAGAAAAAATAATATTCTCTAATACATCACCAACTGTACCGTTTGTCATGTCAATTGGGGGGTTTTTCTCAAGAGGATTAAAAATTGATTTTATAGGTGTACCATTATTAATTATAGGTGCCAAACAATGCTGTGATAATATTTTTCAGTTGGTTGAAAATACGAAACAAATAGGGAAATCCTCAAATGAGGAAAAAGTGATTATTTTAGAAAATGAAATATATAAGTAATAATATTTAATGGTTTATCTCTGTTAGTAAAAGATTGCCTTAGCACATAGGAAATCGGTTTTTTACATTTTAATAGACTAAGGTCAAATTGGATACGTTGAGTCAACCATTAATGTTAGTTTCACATACGGATTAAACTGTTAATTAAGCGCTTCGTAATCGGAGCGCTATTTTTACAGAGATTTGTCGAACGAATAAGCTTAATATAATAGGAGCTAGATATTATAATGGACATGTACTTCAAGTATTATGTGAAAGGGCAAGACTACCAAAAAACGGTGATGCAGATCTACAGGGGCTAAGGTGTTAAAACTATGTCAGCCAGTTATTGAATATGATTTCCAAACCATATCTAATAGGAGGTATACTGTATGCCATTATACAGTATGAAAGAAATCTGGTCGCCGTTGAAATGGATTGGGGTTAAGTTTTTTAGAACTCTTGATGAAGATGGTGCTTATTATATTAAGGTTGGAAACAAGCCTAGAAAGAGAATATAACAATGTGGAGTAACAAAAAGGAAATAGCATTTCAAAGAGCGCCCATTTCGGGCGCTTTTTTATTTATAAGGAAAGCAAGGAGGCCGTACGATGGATTTTACGCAACTGCCACCGGAGTTATGGGCGCAGGAAGTATTCTATGTCCTTTTCGTATGGCTTTTACGGTTCCTGATGACGGAATCAAGAGAGTGAGAAAACAAGCTCACGGTACAGATTGATAAACAAAACGAAACACAAGATAAAATTGTTTGTTCATTAGAAAGATTAGAAAAAGACATCTACGAAATTAAAAGTAACGAGCGAGAGTGATTTATATGCAAGGCATTAAAAATATCGATAATGGAACCATCGTCCGCACGGTGGTTCTTTATGGTTCTTTTTGTTGCGCTTTTGAATCAGTTTCTAGTGTTAGTATAATATAAATAATAGATGATCAAAAAACGACCAAAATTTTTGATCAAGGATTGATGAAATTTGAAAAATGAATTTACTAAACACATATTTGTCACACACATTCATCTCGATCATTCCGGCGGGGCGGGGTTGTTTTTAACGTCGTGTCCAAATGCAAAATTGATGGTTCATCCGAAAGGAGCCCGTCATATAGTTGATCCATCTCGATTAATTGCCAGTGCTAAAAGGGTGTACGGAGATCAGTTTGATGAATTATTTGATCCGATTTTACCAGTACCAGCTGAACGGATTGTTGAAATGGAAGACGGTGGGACGATTGCTCTTGACGGACGCGTATTGAAATTTATACATACACCAGGACATGCTAATCATCATTTTTCGATTTACGATGAAAAATCAAATGGGATTTTCACAGGAGATACAGCTGGTGTTCGTTATGCGGAGCTGACAGACGAGGGAGAAGCCTTTTATTTGCCTACAACATCACCTAATCAATTTAATACAAATGACATGAGGTTGTCCATTGAAAAAATGATGTCATTTAACCCGGACCGTATTTATTTTGGACATTATGGAATGAGTGAGGAACCGGAATTGGCAGTTGGAATGGTATTGACATGGCTGGATATCTTTATGGATATAACAGAAGAGAATAAAGTAGTACATAATTTAGTAAAAGCATTGTTGGAAAACATAACTCGATATTTGTCAGGAAAAGGAATTCCTATTTCTAATCCTGTGTATGACATTATCAAAATTGATTTAAATGTCTGTGCTCAGGGAATCATTCTTTATAAGGGACAATAGCTATAGTTTGACGTAAAGCCTGCTTGATAAGCACATTATTTCACAAACATCATTTTAGTGGAGTACACTATTTAGGAAAGGGGCTTTTGAATGGATAAAAAGAAACAAAAAACGTCTTCTCCATCTTTCTCAACTAAAGCTGCTGTGATTCATTCAACAATAAAACAGGCTTTTGAAATTAAAAAGAATCCATTTCCGTGGATAAAGGCTTTTAGTGCGGGAGTAAGTGCATCGCTGCCAGTCTTTATTGGATTATTATTTGGCAGTTTACAATATGGATTGTTGGCGGGAATTGGCGCTTTTACTTATCTTTATGTATTTAATCAGCCATATGCACAGAGAGCTAAAAAGCTCTTTTTTGTTATGATGGGAATTTCCTTATCGGTGGGAATAGGCACACTTATTGCTCCATACCCGCTTGCATCTGCTATTATGATGGGTGTGATTGGGGCTATAGCCATTTTTATTTTTGGGGCATTAAAAATTTCTGGTCCTTCTGCTATCTTTTTTGTTTTAAGTTACGCCATGGCGACCGGTATGCCTGTTGATCCATCACTTGCTCCGCTGCGCGCTGGTCTTGTTTTTCTCGGAGGGGCCTTATCGTGGGTGATTGCTATGCTCGGCTGGTTTATCAGTCCTCGTGAACCTGAAACGAATGCGGTAAAAAAAGTGTACATAGAATTGGCGGCATTTTTAGATTCAGTCGGTACAGAGAACTTTAATGAGGCAAGACAGAAAACGGTATCAGCGATGAAACAAGCGGAAGAGATTCTTTCAGCAGGGTTTATATCTTGGCAAAGTTCAGATAGGTTTAAACGACTGTATTTATTAAATGAACATGCAAATACGCTCTTTTTAGATGTACTTGAAATAGCATTAGAAGAAAAGGGGAAACTTCCGCGGGAATTAGGGGAATCTGTCCGGGCGCTCGCAAACTCGATTGAGCATAAAAAGAAAAACAATACAAAAATTCTTCAGCCAGATCAGGTTAATAAAGCTGAAGAGCATTTATTCGTCAAAATTTATAATGCGGATGCCATCACGAATGAACCTATTTCTAGGATTAATCAAGAAGTTCGAATTTCGAAGCGATCATTAAAAACCATTTTTTTAGGTGCTTTCGACAAAAATTCGATTGTCTTTCTGTCATCTGTCAAATATGGAACGGTCCTTACGATTGCAGCGATTATTGCGTACACATTTGACTTTGACCGCTCGTATTGGGTTCCATTATCCTGTGCAGCTGTCATGTCTGGTGCGACGATTATTGCGACGTTTCATCGCACCGTTCAACGATTTTTTGGAACAATCATCGGCATTCTTGTCGCAAGCATCATTCTGTCATCCACACCTCAAGGATATATTATCGCCATTATCATTTTAGTTTTGACATTTTTTACAGAACTTTTTATTGTGCGAAACTACGGGCTTGCTGCGATGTTCTTTACACCATCTGCTTTGATCATGGCAGAATACACAACTCAAGTACATGACTTCACTTTTTTTGCCACCGTGAGAGTGACGGATATTTTTATAGGTTGTGTTATTGGTCTTATTGGAACATTGTTGATAGGCAGACGATCTGCTTCTAGTCTGCTTCCGCATTTTATTGCTAAAACAATTCGAAGCGAGGGACAGTTTCTGCTCAGATTGTTTTCTGAACATAATAGCCATATTGACTATGAAAACAGCAGAGAAAGAAGCAAAATGCAAACTAATTTAACTAATTTAAAAACAATATACAATACAGCAACAGGGGAATTATTTAACAACAAAACTGCATTAGAATCTCTTTGGCCTGTCATATTTTCCATGGAACAGATGGGTTATTTACTTGATTCAAGCTTAAAATATGATAAACGACCTGTTCTTTCAGATGAAAGTCTCGCTCGATTGCTTTATACTTTTGAAACGATGGCAATGGCTGCTGAACAAAATCAGCCGCATGCACAAAAAAATATCCCTGATATTCAAGGCTTTTCAAAAATACAAAAAGAGATTATCGCTCTCCAGAACGCTCTTCAAATCCGTGAGAGAGCCCCTAGCTAAAAATGAATGATCAGTCGGGGCTTTTCTTCCATTAAATGTTTTTGCATTGAGATGCATAGTTACTCAACTTTATCATTTTCGATGCGCGAGAAAGCGAATCTCAAGCATCATTAAAAACGCACATTTTTTAAATGATCGTGCATTCGATCTTCTTGAATCCGTTCTAAATATAAGTTGGTAATGGAAATATCCGCATGACCTGCTAAATCTTTTACAACGGCAAGCGGCACATCCTGTTCTAAAAGCGATGTCACAAATGTGTGGCGGAACCAGTGTGGACTGACCGATGGATTGCTTCCGGCGAAATGTACCGCTTCTTTTACAATTTTATAAAGCGCCGCGTAGGAAAGACGTTTTTTATCCGCGCTGGGATCGATCTTGTTGTACATGGAATAAAAAAGAGGCTCTGTTACATTCGGGTTAATGTCTGTTGAATCACCGCAAATCGTACGATATTCAAATAAAATAGATTCTGTTTCAGCCATAATAGGTAAAGTCCGTTCTTTCCCGCCTTTTCCGAGCACATCCACAAGTAAATCGCCACGATTGTTGCGGCGGAAACTTCCCCAATTTAATTGGATTAATTCTGATGCCCGAATGCCAAGCGTCAATAATAGAAACCCGATCAACCGGTTGCGTGCTTCAATTTGCGGCCGGTTTTGTTGTGTTTTCACTGCTTTTGAAAAGCAGTCGATAATCGTTTTTGCTTCAAGGACAGACAACTCACGCATCGTTGTCCGATTTCCGTTTGAATCCGCGACATGTCCTTTTTGGATGTGCGGTTTTTGAATCCAGACAGACAAGCGAGTTGAATAAAAGTGTGTATTAAAGCCAAATTCAAGAAAACGGCGAAAAAATTCAAGTTTACGGAGCGCACTTTTTGGTTTATATGATTCAATCATGAACCGGTTGAATGCTTTCACTTCCGGGAATCCAATATCATGAAAAGAGAGTGCATGAGCAGCTAGGTAAGAAAGAAGGGTCTTCGCATCACTACGATACGCTTTGATCGTATGCGGTGAAAATGTGCGATTGTCTTTTAAAATGCCGATCGCAAAAAAATACTCCAAAAACTCTTCGTCTGTACAGTTTTCGAACGATAAATTACGGTCATCATCCAATAAATGCTTTTTTGACTGCAACATTTCTAAAAAGGCATCTTGCGGTTGAAAAATGGACAGTTCAAACATGAAATCCCTCATTTACTGTAATTATATTATGTATAGTATAGATAATTAAGAGTTATCTTGACTTCTCAAGTGTAGCTTTTTAATGAATCGGAAGCAAGTATATGGTAAAAAAAATAGGAGAAAAAGGGCTGACGCCAAAAACATATATAACGTGATCTTTTGGCAGTAGCCCTTTCTTTTATCCATACCAGGAAAAATATTTACATTATTTACATGAATTAATATGATGGAAATTTGAACTACCCACCACTTAGCTAACGCTTGAAGTAGGGGATTCCTACGAACACCAGTGTATCCACCAGTTATTGAGTAGGCTCTACCCGTAGTCCCCACGGTGAAAGCAAAATATCTTGTACGTTGACTCACCACATGCCCTACTTTAGCTTGGTTTTCGCCACTTCGGTACGTGTGGATACGATTAGAACGTTGAAGATTTTACATGACAGACGAGTTTCCTGTCACAACCTCTTATCTTCAGTTTTCAAAGAACAGCTTGTACAGAAATACTATACAATACAAACAGGTGTTTCACTACGTAAAAAGGCGATGCATCTCCCACCTATTCATTGGGTCTATTGCCCTTCACATTCCTTGAGGTGGGAGTCTTCTCGCCTAAAATGATAAACAATTGTATAATAACTAGTGATAACATTTTAATTTTTTCAATTATAAACTGTACTTATGGATAAAACAAAATGAACCAACTTTTGGTCGAATTTTAGATGCAAATAAAATTTTGAATATTTTAAATGTACATAAAGAAAACATCGATAATGGATTTCCTATTCAAGAAGTTTCAACTTAACTAACGCTTGGAGTGGGAGATTCTCATTCCCAAGGTTCATGTTTGTAAATGGGATGAAAGAATATTTTTCTGAGCAAGTAGATATTATATGATAAGGGGAGAAAATGGATATGGTTCACGGGATATTTACTGGAATAGCGGGCTTAGATATTGCATTCTATCAGAATGAGTTCCCAAAAGAAAACTTTAAAAGTAAGACGAACGATTATCAAACATTCGTTGGCGGACCTGCTGCGAACGCAGCGATTACATACGCTATTTTAGGCGGTAATGCGACGCTCATCACTTGCCTTGGAGATACAACCATTGCTAAAGCAATTAAGTCTGAATTATTCGATGTTTACAATGTCACTGTCATTGATATGGCAGCCGATTCTAAACTTTTACCTAGTTTATCTAGTGTGTTAGTTAATATAGAAAAAGCAACTCGTACCATTTGGAGTGGGCAGCAACAATTTTCTATTCAGCAAGAAACCAGCTATGAAAAGTTAATTAGTGAGGCGAGTTTCTGTTTTTCAGATTGCAATCTTCCTGAAGTATCTATCGATTTTTTGAGAAAATCTAAAACATTAAACAAAAAAATTATTTTAGATTCTGGTTCATGGAAACCGCATTTCCCGGAATGTCTAGGACTGGCAGATGAAGTGATTGCATCAGTAAACTGTCAACCGCCGGAAAGTGATCTACTCACATATTTGGAAAATACACAGGTCCATAATATAGCCATTACAGACGGCGAAAATGATACGTTATGGTTTGAAAAATCGAATAGGGGCGTTATTAAAGTGCCGAAAATTCAAGCGGTGGATTCATTAGCCGCTGGAGACGTATTGCACGGTGCGTATTGCTACTATCGTTATCATGAGGGGTTATCGTTTGTAAAGGCATTGGAAAAAGCTACAATAGTCGCCTCAGAAAGTGTAAAATATTATGGTGCCCGTAAAGGTGTCTATCGTGTTGCAGAACAACTAAAGTAAGTGCAACATCATATATAGTGGAAATACGATCGACATGGTTATTCTCTTTATACTTTGCCCGGCTTCAAATAGGACTAGCTATAGACCCGTAGCAGCATGGACAAAATTATTTGGTGTTATAACTATGACAGCAAAAGCCCAATTTTTCATTGTTGTAATAGAGAAATTGGGCTTTAATGAAAAACAAATATGTAACTGAAACATAGGGGTACTTTACTTAACTTAGTATGTCGGTGTTGATTAACGCGTTGAAAGGAATATAAAGATGGATAAAGAATTAGATGACAGTTTTATTGAAGCTTTGATGGTTTCTCTTCAAGACGAAAGGGTCATTAAAAAGATAAAAGAAATAGCAGAAGCCGGCTTGTTTAGTCAGATAAGGGAACCTAAGGAGCTGCTGAAAGAAAAAGAAAAAGAAATAGCAAGGCTCCAGCAAGAGATCGAATCTAAAAAAGAGGAAATTACTGAGTACCAAATAAAGGTCTATAATCTAAATCAAAAAATTGATTCCTATTTTAATGAATTGCAAAAGAGAAGAGCAGACTACCAAGAGGCAGAAGAACTTTATGGGGCTGTTCAACAGTTATCAAAAACCACAAGAAACTCCTTAAAAGGAATTTTCAAAGGGAAAACAGTGCAAGAATTTATTATTTGTGGTGTACAGTATGAAAACATTTCATCTTTGTGGGATTTTATTAAAAATGAGATTATGGAAGGGCGAGAGCAAGAAAGAGAAACCTTGCTCGCTCTTTTTCACTATTTCTTTCAGGAATACAGTAAAACATACGATACTCCTTTATATAAAATACAGGAAGTGAAAATTAATGAGGTCTTCAGAGAAGACCTGTATATAAGAACCCTCAATAGCAAAATATCCGGCAACGTTACGGAAATCCTGCTGCCAGGATATACAAGCATTAATGGAAAAATCATCAAAAAATCAATTGTGAGAATATAGCAGGCGAAAAAATAGAATGATAATAAAGGGGAAATTGAAATGACATCGATTACTATTCCCGAGCTTGGAGAAGATATTGAAAAAGTTCTTCTTGTGCAATGGTATAAACAGCCCGGAGATTATATTAAGATAGGCGACGCTTTAGCCCAATTTAGCAGTGGGGATATCAGGTTTGACCTCTTTGCAGAAATAGAAGGTACTCTTAAAGAATTAAGTGTAGCGGAAGACACTTTAGTCAAGATCGGTGATGTGATATGTTACATGAAGTCTGGTGATGCTCTATCTGCAGAATCTTTAACAGAAGCCGAAAAAAAGGAAACAATAGAGGATAAAGAACCCCTTGAGAGTGTAACAAGTTTGGTTGAAAAAAATTTGGAAGACAATTCTATTCACTTAATAGATAACAATGATAAGCAGATTCTCTTTTCACCTGAAGCTCAGACGGTTCCTATCTCTTCTATTTCAATGACTTATAAAGAAGTGAGATCTTTAATTAACCTTTTATATCAGAGGGCAGAAGAAACCTTTTTTAAGGATGAAGCGAGCTTCTTCCAAGAAATTAAAAAGATGCTCCATTCTAGATGGGTTTACATGAACAACGCAACTATTGTTTATGATCATAACATTGCATCTTTATTTCCTTATAGAAAGCACTATAAATTAATTGATGAAGACTTTGACTACAAAAAGCATCTAGATGTTGCCGGTTTTACAGGTGATGCTATGACACATGAAGAAGCTGTCAAAAGTTTTAATACAACCGATCATCCTGTATTTAAGAAAATAATAGCTTTAGATGATTTCTCCACGAGTAAAAATCCTTCCGTTTCAAGGATATTTACCAATCCAACAGCCCACTCTTCTAAATCAATAGCGTTTAAATTGAACGAGGAAGACATTCAAAGCTTTGATGTAGTAAATCAAAAAATCGATTTGCAAGGGAAAGGATTTTTTGTTCCTATTTTCCGTTTAAATGGGAAAAACGCTTTTGAAATTAATGATCAAATGGCTCTCTATCTATGGCTGGAAAACGGATTAGTACCAAGTGGATTAAGTACAGAGCACCAAAAAGATTATGATTATTTGCTGGCATTGTATCAATTAAAGGGTTTAGATCATGAAAATTTCCAAAAAGAATTGCCATCCGTCGTTATCGATTCCGAGTCGTTTTTTGAGAAACTTTTAAACTCTGAAAAAGTAAGGGCTGATATCGATACATATGATAAAAAGATGTTAACGGATCCAAATCGAGGACATTGGGATTTATGGCCTATCTTCAATGAGGAAAAACCTTTAACGATAAAACTAAATGATGAAATAATGGCCAGAAACCCTAAAATGGATATTAGGGAAGACGGCATAGTTGGAATTGATTTTGGTACGAAAAGTACAGTGGTCGTTCATCAAGAAGAAAGTGACTTTACTCTTCCAATGCGTGTTGGGGTTGGCTACTTTAACACTGAAGTACAAGAATGGCATTATGAAAATCCAACTGTGATTGAATTTATTGATTTAGAACATTTCTTGGAGCTTTATCTAGAGAAAGAAGGAAGACCGGATACAAAATGGCAGGATGTTACGGTTTCTCATACTGCTTTTAATAGTTTGATGAATGGAAAGAGTGACCATTATTATTCTATATTGAATAATTTAAAGCAGTGGGCTGGAGAAAAGAAAAACCATCTCCGATTAAAAGACAAGAAGGGATATGCCGTTGTACTGCGTTCTTTTTTGGACTTAACGGAGCAGGAAATTAACCCAATTGAATTATACGCTTACTACCTTGGTTTGTATATTAACAACCAGCACAATGGAATTTACCTAGACTACACTTTATCTTTTCCAGTCACGTATGAAAAAGAGGTAAGAGAAAAAATTCTAAAGAGTTTTGAGCGTGGGCTGAAAAAGACGCTCCCTATTCCAATTCAGCAAGATGAAGAATTGATGGAAAAATTCCGCGTCACGAGTGGTGCAAGTGAACCTGCCGCATATGCTATTTGCGCCTTACAGGAATACGGATTTGAACCGGAAGAAGATGAAAAAACGTATTACGGTGTGTTTGATTTTGGTGGAGGGACGACAGATTTTGATTTTGGTATTTGGCGTGAAGCAGACCAAAAAGAAAGAAGATATGACTATGTCATTGAACATTTTGCTGCGGGCGGGGATCGTTATTTAGGTGGGGAGAACCTGCTAGAGTTATTAGCATTCCAAGTGTTTAAAAACAACCAAAAAACAATGCGTGAACTTAATATCTCTTTTACTCTCCCAGCAGAATGTATGAAGTTTCCCGGAAGCGAGACGCTGATTAATGAGTCACAAGAATCCTATTTAAATACGAAACAATTGGTAGAAAAATTAAGGCCTCTTTGGGAAAGACATGAACGGTATGAAGAACAGTTTGAAAAAGGGATGATCCGGGCAGACTTGTTTGACAAAGCCGGCCAAGCAAAACTCAATGTTGAACTTTTAATCGATCAAGATGAAATGGAACAATTGATCGAGAAAAGAATTGAAAAAGGAATTAAAAATTTCTTTGAGTCTTTACGACGCGCTTTTGCCCGGTCAGAATCCGGCGAAATGAATAAAGTAAATATACTGCTTGCGGGCAACTCAAGTAAATCCCCGGTCGTTATGAATTTATTTAATAAAATGATAGAGAAGGAAGTACTGAATATTCAAAACTGGGGAGAGGTGTCTGATAATTTTTTTGAGGTTTTTCCACCGCTGGGGACAGAATCCGCTTATTTAAAACAAGAAGAAAGAAATAGAGTAGTTAACCGAAATAATTTAACAGCTCCTACTGGAAAAACTGGAGTGGCCTTTGGGCTTGTACAAAGTAGAAAAGGCGGAAGTATAAAAGTTATTGACCGTAATATTATCGATGATAAATCAAAATTCAAGTATTTTCTTGGCAAAGGAAAAAAAGGGAAATTCAAATCGGTGATTGATCAAGAAGAAAAGTATAACATATGGCATTTATTCATTGATGCATCAGAAGAAGATTTTGAAGTTTATTATACAAGCCTCCCGGAAGCTAGTACCAACCAACTTGATATTAAGCAAGCTCAGCGGAAAAAGTTTCGAATTGAGCATGTAGACGATTCAGCTTTTGTTTATATTCGAACAGTAAGCCCGACCGTTATTGAATATGTTGTTGCCTATGAAGACTCAATTATAAATGAAGTTTATTTAAGTGAAATTACCAGAGTGGAATTAAGCTGATCTTTTATCAAAAAAATTTATGTGGAAACGTTAAATGAAAAATCTTTGGTTCTGGTACAAAGAATGCCGGTCCAGAATGATGAACTCAATGCAGAGGATATACCTGTACTGTGCAGTGAAGATCAAAGGAAGCACAATTGATTTTATCTCAGTAAAACAGCAAGGGACAAACAGGCTGCAATGTGCTTTTTCGAAAAAGCACATTGCAGCCTGTTCAAGTTTCTAAGCCTAGTGTCATTACAGTAGATAAAAATCCAACTTATTCTTATATATTGAGGGCATTGAAGCAATGCATATGATAAAAAAAGAGCAAGTTTCCCAAGGGTGAAATCTGCCCAAAATGAAGTTGAATTCACACAATTTAACGGTATTCATATATTCTTAATTTGAAGGTACCCCTTTTATCTTGCTTTCCAAATATGTGACTAGTTTATCCTTATAGGATAAGAATCCTTTGTATTCGGTTATATCGTCTGCCATAGTAACCAATATATTATATAATTGTTTCGTCCACTGAGGGTTTTTGGCTGCTTCATCTAATCTAATTAAATGTGTATGGATACTGAATAAAATTCCGTTGCTGCGCGGAAGTCGAAAGAGTTTTTGATCTTCTACCCTGAAATAAACTAATTCTCCTGCATTTTCACTTGTTACGTTGTCTTTTTTTACTCCCCATTCGTCAAACGCTTCAGGAGAAGAATCAAGAATGGGCTCAACAGTCACTGTCCAATTAAATCGTGTCCACGGTTTTCCTGGCTCCATTCTCATAATGAAATTGCGAATTTTCTCAGCCAAACCGCTTGTTGTAAAACGTGATGGCACAGGAAAATGGATGGCCATAAAGTCCATCCCGAAATCAAACTTAAGCGACCAATTGGCCGGAAAACATAATTGTCCTGCGTCTAAAAAAAGATCTCCGTCTCTTTGTGCAAGATAAATGAGATCGGCTTGAACATGACGCCCTATAAAGTCCAACGGCTCATACGGTAAAGTGGAAGGATCTCCGAAAGTGAAAGATTGTTCTTCCCCCAGTATGTGATTTTGAAATGTCCACTCCTGTCCGTTTTTTAGAACGGTGAAATAGTGCGGATAGATTAAAGCCATTTCATCCATTGTAAATTCTAAAATTTCCCACTGGGCTTCAATTGAATGAGGAGCAGATTGATACGTTTGCTCTTTTCTCGTGTCTAAAAGCTCCCTTTTTAGTTTAATTTCTTCAACGTATTCAGGAGTGATATCTAGCATAATTGGGGGCTCTAGTGGTTTGGAATTATTAGCAAAATCATGCGTGTCTCCTTTAAACGGCCAAGGGAAACGGTCTGCTATAGGCCGATTTGGAATTTTTACGACTTGAACAGGTTTAGGAGTAATCTTTTCCATTCTATTCCCTCCTTCTTAAAATGTTGGTCTTTTTAGAAAATGATAGACATTCTATAAGGAATACTTACTTATAGAATGTCTTTTCATTTGGGCTACTCAATTTCGGTTTATCTATAGTTCGTTTAACTTCACTATCGGAAATCTCTTGTAGAAGATACCTGCTTTAAAAATTTGAATTTCTGATGTTTGACACTCCTAATCGCTTATTTATTTAGTTTAAAGCCGTTTGTTTCCTTTACGCTTTGCCTGCTTCTTTAATGAGTCGCTGCATTTCTGCCGCAACTGCTTTTTTGTCGTCTGCGCCTGTGATACCGCCGCCTACGATGACAAGATCCGGTTGTGCTGCAATAACACCTGGAAGTGTTTCCAATTTAATGCCGCCTGCTACTGCTGTTTTCGCGTTTTTCACGACACCTTTGATTGTGTTCAGTTGTTCAAATGGTGTTTCACCTGCAGCTTGAAGATCGTAACCTGTGTGTACACAGATGTAATCTACGCCAAGTGCGTCTACTTCTTGTGCACGTTGTGCAAGGTTTTTAATGTTGATCATATCGATCAAGATTTCAGAACCGTGTTTTTTCGCTTCTTCTACCGCACCTTTAATTGTTGCATCATCTGTTGCACCAAGAATCGTTACGATGCCTGCGCCTGCTTCTGATGCTTTCATGACTTCGTAACCGCCTGCGTCCATTACTTTCAAGTCTGCAAGAACGGTCAAGTTAGGGAATGCTTCTTTCATTTCTTTTACTGCACGAAGGCCTTCGTTAATAATAACCGGTGTGCCGATTTCAACGACATCAACGAATTGTTCTACTTCTTTCACGACTGCGATACCTTCTGGAATGTTGACAAGATCAAGTGCTAATTGTAATTTCATGGATATATCCCCCATTCTGATGATTACTATAGGAGCTTTTGCCGTAGCCTCTTCCAATATTGGATGCCCCATCTATAGCAGTGCTTATTCTTGCTCTAAATTTCGATAACATACATTCTTTTTAAAATTTTTAGAGGAACACTCATCTAAACGAATCGAACAAAAGGGACTGGAATACTAGCTAGAAGAACCTTAAATGGCTTCAAGCTTTTTTTATTTATCTGCTTGTTTTTCTTTTGGCGGCCTGAAATCATCTATTTATTGTAAAACATATGAATATGTATTATTTTTCTTTTAATGTTAGATATTGTACAGCATCGACAATTATTATAAGATTAAAATGATAGGGAAATTTTTAATTGGGGGTATGTGGAAAAAATGGGGAAATGGAAGAAATCGAAAAAAGCAGGAGTTGCCGTCCTGGCAGCCATGATAGGAACTGGCGGCATCATTTTGCCTGTAGAAGATAAGGCAAATGTGCAAGCAGAAGAGCCAGTCGTCACCATCGCTCCGATGAATGCGGAACAAATAGCTAGCGCATTTATGACAGCGGTTACGAATGAAAAGTGGGAAGAGGCTTATGCCTTATTGAATGAAAATTTCAAACAACATGTATCAAAAGATATGCTGCCGATCATTTGGGAAGCAAAAACGGCTCCTTTCGGTAAAGTGGGAAAACAATTGTCCATCAAGAGAGAAACGAATAGCATACACACCAATGTTGTGATGACGTATGAAGGCTCCTTGTCCCCGATGGATGTGACGATTAATCTGGATCAAGCGGGAAATATTGATGATTTTTATATGCCGTTTTATTATACGCCGCCGAGTCAGTACAAGGAGCCTTCTTATGAACAGAAAGAGAATTACGTAGAGCGGCAAATGAAAATTGGTGAAGGAGAATTTGCCCTTCCAGGCACGCTAACGTTACCAAAGGGAGAAGGGCCTTTCCCTGCAGTAGTCCTTGTACACGGTTCAGGGCCAAATGACCAGGACGAATCTCTTTATTCCACAAAAGCTTTCCGTGATATAGCAGTCGGTTTAGCAAATGAAGGGATTGCCGTCCTTCGCTATGAAAAAGTGACAAGGGAGCACCATATTAAAACAGCGATGAATATGAAGTTCAGTATTTACGAGGAGACAATCATCGATGCAATAGAGGCCGTTCATCTTCTTCATTCTCTCCCGGAAGTAAGTGATGAAGTCTATGTATTAGGGCACAGCCAAGGCGGATATGCATTGCCGCGCATTTTAGAAGCGGATCATGAGCACCAAATTGATGGGGGCATTATCGTATCAGGACCAAGCGACAAGTTCCAGGATGTCATGTTATGGCAGCAGCAAGAAGCAGTGAAAAGAGCAGAAACACAAGGACTGCCTGCCGAACAGATCGAAGCGTTACGAGCAAATCTCGATTTATGGCAGCAGCAAATAGCCCTTCTCAACAATCCAGCCTACTCAAAAGACAATATACCAGAAACATTTCTCCTCTCTAATGCTTACTGGTGGTACGAACTTCGTGATTATGTCCCATCACAGTTAGCAGCCAAGCAAAACGTTCCTCTTCTTATTATGCAAGGAGGAAAAGACTTGCAAGTGCCGCCGGCCTATTTGAATAAGTGGGAATCCGCCTTAAAAACATGGGATAATGTTACGTACAAAATGTACCCGAATTTAATTCATTTGCTTGTTGATTATGAAGGAGAGCCCAATTTTTCAGAGTACGCAATCCAATCGAACGTACCGGAGACATTTATTCAAGATACTGCTGATTGGATCAAAGGGACAAAAGGTTCTGTAGCCTTTTCAGATGTAAAAACAGATTTCTGGGCGTATGAAGAAATTATGTTTTCAGCCGAAAAAGGCTATTTAAATGGCTATTCTGATGGAAAGTTCCAGCCAAATATAGCGATAACGAGAGCTCAAGCTGCTAAAATCGTAGCGAATGCTTTACAGTTCGAGAAGGGCAGTGTAACAGATCAGACGGTCTTTAAAGATATACAGTCAAACAATGAGTTTTTGCCGTACATTCGCTTTTTGAAACAAAAAGACATTATGTCTGGCTACAAGGATGGAACCTTTAAACCGAATGAACCATTGACTCGTGCTCAAATGGCGCGACTGTTATCAACAGCCTTTCAGCTAGACGGACATTCGGCCAAGTCTTTTAAAGACGTAAGAAAAGACCACTGGGCTGCGCATTATATTGATGCTTTAGCGGCTAACAACATTACAGTCGGAAATTCGAACGGGACATTTGGCCCTGCCCAACATGTAACGCGTGCTCAAACAGCTGCCTTTTTATATCGTGCGATCAACCAGCCAAACTAACTTGTTCGTGTATCAGGGAAAAATCAAAAACGCCAAAACGAAAAGGTTATGGCGTTTTCTTTCCATGGTTTTATTCCATACAATCATTTTTAAAAAGGAGATTCAACCGATCTTAATGAAGACAGGTGTACACAGAAATTTAAAAACCTGTGTTAAGAGAAGAGGAAACAAGGGTAATAGGGAATAGAAATGGAGCGTGATCCAATGATACGATTTGATCAAGTGGAAAAGAAATACGAGGACGGTACAATTGCTGTCCAAAATCTTAACTTACATATACGAAAGGGGGAATTTTTCGTATTGATCGGGCCAAGCGGCTGCGGCAAAACGACAACATTGAAAATGATTAATCGGCTCATCCCGTTATCAGACGGAACGCTGTTCATTAATGAGAAAAAAATAAGTGAATTCAACATTCACGAGCTGCGCTGGAACATTGGGTATGTCCTCCAGCAAATCGCCTTGTTCCCGCACATGACGATTGCTGAAAACATTGCCGTTGTCCCGGAAATGCGCAAATGGAGTTCTTCTAAAATTAAAAGCCGGGTTGATGAACTTTTGTCGATGGTTGGCCTCGATCCTGCTACATACCGAAATAGAAAACCGTCTGAATTATCCGGCGGCCAACAGCAGCGAATCGGCGTTATCCGGGCACTCGCGGCTGATCCTGAAATTATTTTAATGGATGAACCATTTAGTGCACTTGATCCGATTACGCGGGAAAAATTACAGGATGATCTTCTCGCATTACAGCGTCAAATTCAAAAAACGATTGTTTTCGTTACGCATGATATGAACGAAGCAATGAAACTAGGCGATCGTCTTTGTCTGCTGAAAGACGGAAAAGTTGTTCAAGTCGATACACCGGACCATATTCTGCAAAATCCGGCTAATGATTTTGTTCAAAGCTTTATCGGTACACAGTCAAATCTAGAAAATAGACCTGTAAAAAACATTGTCGCACGTTTTCCAGCCAAAGCAGAAGCAAGTCAATCAATTTCCGCTTCCATGTCTATTCACGAAACACTTGCACTGCTTGCGGAGTTTGAATCGTTATCTGTTGAAGAAAACGGACAGCTAATCGGCCATGTGAACAGGCAGACTGTCATTCAGTATCTGGCTGAGGAGGAGCAGTCATGAGCGATTTTGTGAACGTATTTTCGGAGCGGAAAGACCAGCTATTAAGCGCTCTTATTGAACATATTCACCTTTCATTTGTTGCCTTATTCTTTGCCGTATTAATCGCCATTCCACTCGGCGTTTATTTAACGAGAAAGCAGAAAGCGGCAGAAAGCATTATCGGTATGACAGCAGTCATGCAAACAATTCCATCACTTGCTTTGTTAGGCCTCTTAATTCCCTTATTCGGAATCGGGAAAATCCCTGCTGTCATTGCCCTCGTCGTGTACGCGCTACTGCCGATTTTGCGTAATACATATACAGGAATTAAAGAAGTAGATTCATCCTTAATTGAAGCAGCACTCGGCATGGGAATGAATAATAGGAGACGACTGATAAAAGTGGAGCTTCCGCTTGCGATGCCGGTTATAATGGCCGGTATTCGGACAGCGATGGTCTTAATTGTTGGTACCGCAACACTCGCCGCTTTAATCGGCGCCGGCGGTCTCGGTGACATTATCCTGCTTGGAATTGACCGGAACGACACTGCCTTAATTGTTCTTGGAGCAATTCCAGCTGCACTGCTCGCCATTTTATTTGATTTACTGCTGCGTCGTTTTGAGTATTTATCTTTTAAAAAAGCAGGTACCCTTATTGGAATAATGCTTGCTATAGCTGTGTTGATCATTGTTATTCCATTCTTTGCAAAACAGGATAAAGAAATCGTCATTGCCGGTAAATTAGGGGCAGAACCGGAAATTTTAATCAATATGTATAAATTACTTATTGAAGAAGAAACGGACCTATCTGTTGAATTGAAGCCAGGACTCGGCAAAACATCCTTTGTCTTTAATGCCCTGGAATCAGGGAGTATCGATGTCTATCCGGAATTTACCGGCACGGCCATTTCAGAATTTTTGAAAGAAACAGCGGAAAGCACGGATAGCCGGGATGTATATGAGCAAGCGAAAGAAGGCTTGACCGAGCAATTTGATATGGAGATGCTGAAGCCAATGCAATATAACAATACGTACGCTATAGCCATTCCAACAGCAGTCGCAAAACAAAATGCGATTACCTCCATTTCAGATGTAAAGAAAATTGAAAATCAAATAAAGGCGGGCTTCACACTTGAATTTTCGGACCGTGAAGATGGCTATTTAGGAATTCAAAAACGCTATGATCTTGCATTCCCAAGCGTTGTGACAATGGAACCGAAACTGCGCTATCAAGCGATTGAAAGCGGGGATATTAACTTAATTGACGCTTATTCGACAGACAGCGAGCTGCAAGTGTATGACTTAACCGTTTTAGAAGATGACAAGAATCTATTCCCGCCATATCAAGGCGCACCACTCTTGAGAAAAGAAACAGCGGATGAGTATCCGGAACTTGTTGCCGCATTGAATCAACTTGCCGGGAAGATTACGGACGATGAAATGCGCGATATGAACTATCAGGTGAATGTAGAGAGGAAAAGCGCCGCAGAAATAGCACGGGCATTTTTAACAAGTGAAGGATTATTGAACGATTAAAGGTTTGGCATGTTGTCAAAGCAGCTGTGTAAAACAGGCTGCTTTTCCTTGTGTGGGAAAGGCTTAAATACTGTTTTAAGATTTTATGATCTATTAGGCAGCCCCTTCATTTATCATTTACAGGGAGAGGATAATGTACTATTATTATGAATAATTGAATTATTTAATAAGTTAAGAGAAAAGAAAGGTTTAAGTAAGCTGCCTGTTCTCAATCGAATATTGAGAACAGGCAGCTTTATTTTTCCTGATCGTATCTATAAAGGTTAATCCTCTTTAGGAGTAATAAATCGATACAATCAGGTATATAAATCTATCTTTTTTAAAGTTGAGGAGGAGAATAAGTGGGAGCATTAGGTGAATCTTTATCATTTATCGGTACGGTTATTATGTTGGCGGGTATTCTTTCTTTTTTTATGAAGCGGATGAGAAGGCGGCCAGGTGCAAAAAGAAGTTTTTATATGATTATTGCAGGCCTCATCCTTGCTTTCATAGGGGGCCTTTAAATGAAGGCTTGACATTTAAATCAAGTTCCTCAAAAGGTTTTAGAACATCAAACTTTTTGCCGTAACAATAGCGAATAGGATCAAATGAAATAAAAAAGCAGCCTATTATCTGGTTGCTTTTTTTTATATAAGAAACGGTTTATTCAACTGCTCCAAAATTATTCATTTTATCGGCCTGTAAGTGGCCTAACTGCAATGTTTCTTTTGTTTGCATTAGAGGGGTCACGGTCGAATATTAACAGAAGTACCGTTTGGAACGGTTTTTGCCAGCTCCTCCACATCTTTATTGTGCATACGGACGCAGCCCAGTGATACATATTTCCCGATTGATGACGGATCATTTGTGCCATGAATGCCATAGCCTTTTTTAGATAAGCTCAACCACATCGTTCCATAAGGGCCGCCAGGATTTGGTGCTCTATTAACAATGATAAAGTTACCAACAGGTGTGTCATGAAGCATTCTGCCAACGCCAATCGGATATACTTTTCTCGTCTGTCCTTGATAGAGTAAAGTGAGTGTTCTTTTTAAAAGTGAGATATGGATGGAAAAAGGAATCGTGGCGGGAGAAGGAAGGCCTGGAATTCGGATTCTTTGCCCTACATAAATCATATTTGGTGTGATCCCTGGATTTGCTGCAATAAGTGAGGCTAATGAAACACGATAATCTCCAGCGATTGATGAAAGAGTTTCGCCTGCTTTAACAATATGGATCATATTAAAACCCCTTTATGCCTTAATACTTCATCTTATTCAGAGCAAGTTGAAAATTGCATCGATGCACGTAGATCGTGTAGATATTCATGCTTATTTATATTGAAACGCATTTTCCTGTGCGCTATGATGAAGGAAAGAATGTACGTCAAGGAGTGGTTTGGATGAGTGGACTTAAAGCGAAAAAAATAATGCTGCTTGGCTCCGGGGAACTGGGGAAAGAAGTGGTAATCGAGGCGCAGCGTTTAGGCGTAAAGACAATAGCTGTTGACCGGTATGAAAATGCACCGGCGATGCAAGTGGCGCATTCCTCTTACGTGATCAATATGCTTGATGGTGCAGCGCTTCGTGAACTTATTAAACAAGAACAACCGGATTACATTATTCCAGAAATTGAAGCCATTGCGACGGAAACATTAATTGAACTCGAAAAGGAAGGCTATACGGTTATTCCAACGGCAAAAGCAGCGAATTTGACGATGGACCGAGAAGGGATTCGCCGTCTTGCCAGTGAAACACTGGGATTGCCAACCGCAAAATATGAATTTGCGGATACGCTTGAGGAATTAAGAGAAGCCGTGCAGATCATTGGCACGCCGTGTGTCATTAAACCGATCATGAGTTCATCGGGAAAAGGACAAAGTATTTGCCGCTCGCTCGATGATATCGAAATATCATGGAAGGAAGCGATGGAAGGCGGCCGTGCGAAAAAAGCGCGTGTGATCGTTGAAGAATTTATCACGTTTGAATCAGAAATTACACTTTTAACGGTCCGCTCTGTCTCAGGTACAATGTACTGTGCCCCCATAGGACACATTCAGCAGGACGGCGACTATATTGAATCGTGGCAGCCTCATCATATGACTGAAGAACAAATCGAAGAAGCAGAGAATATGGCAAAAAAGATCACGGATGCCCTTGGTGGATACGGATTGTTTGGTGTAGAGCTATTTATCACACGAAACGGCATTTATTTTAGTGAAGTATCACCGCGCCCTCATGATACTGGCATGGTCACGATGGTTACACAAGACTTATCCGAGTTTGCTCTTCATATCCGTGCGATTTTAGGTTATCCAATTCCAGCGATCCGTCTCGTAAGACCAGGTGCGAGCCGGACGATTAAAGCAGCGGAAGAAAGCACAATTTATCACTTGGAAGGTGTCGGGAAAAGTTTAGAAACACCGGACACGCAAGTGCGTCTTTTCGGCAAACCCGAAACGAAAACCGGGCGACGAATGGCGGTTGTATTAAATGCAGCGGACTCCGTTGAACAAGCACGTGGACAAGCGAAACAGGCGGCTTCCCACATAACGATCTCGTATAAATAACGAAAAAGCTGTTCCGCTTTTCCCGGAGCAGCTTTTATCACCAATCTGACCGCTCTTTTTCTTGAATTTCTTCCGCAACTGTCTGTAAATCATACATGTTAATCGTTATGACAGAATAATTGCTAGACTCAATCCGTCGGTCAGCCGCTTTTTTTAAAAATAGTGGAGAGCCTTCTTTTTCTTCATCGTAGACGAGCAGAAGAGCATCTGTATGATCAAGCGAGAACTCGTCGCGTGCTTTAAATTGCCAAGGGGCGATGTATGGCTTTTTCGAGACAACATCCACAAAATCAGCCTGATCCATAATCATTTGATAAAATTCTTTCCGTTCTTCTTTCCAGTTTTTCTCCTGTTCTAAAAAGGGCATAAGCACACCCAGTTTCAACTGGGGAAACTCATTTTTTAACTCGAGGACTACTTCTGCTGCCCATAACTCAACCCCAGGCTGACCGCCAATAATGACCCATTCAAGACCTTCTTCTATTAACACACGCAGCTGCTTTTCAATCGCTGCCTTAATAATTAAGATGCCTGGATTTTTCGTGTCCCAAATGCCTAGTTCATGGCTTTTGTAGCCTGAAAGCAAAATCGATTTGATCAAATACATCACCTCTCGTTAATTATACACGCATTGAACATAACAATGTTAGAATAGAAAAAAGACTATGGATGAAGGAGCTCAACATGAAAGTTTATACAATGGACGGTTTAACAAAAACACTTGGAGAAAAAACGTTATTTAATGCTATTTCTTTTTCGATTGCAGAAGGGGATAAGATTGGGGTTCTTGGAATTAATGGAACCGGAAAGTCAACGTTGCTTAACATCATCGCAGGACTCGATGATTATGATAAAGGTGCAAAAGATCATCCAAATGATTATTCGATATCGTATTTATCACAAAACCCACAGTTTAATGAAGAATTGTCGATTATGGAATTTCTTTATGCAAGTGAATCACCGGTGTTTACAGTCATAAAAGAATACGAAAAAACGCTGTTACAGCTACAAAATCAGCCTGATCATACAGACTTGCAAAGTCAATTAATGAATCTTCAGCAACAAATGGATACGTTAAATGCATGGGACACGAGTGCGAATGCCAAAACGATTTTGACAAAACTCGGTCTGCCTGATTTTACGAAAAAGCTGGCTGAGCTATCAGGCGGGCAGAAAAAGCGGGCAGCTCTTGCTAAAACGCTTATTGAAACTCCTGATTTGCTCATTTTGGATGAACCGACCAACCATCTCGATTATGACAGCATTAAATGGCTGCAGGAATACGTGCAAAAATACCAAAAAGCGGTCTTGTTTGTGACACATGACCGTTACTTTTTAGACGGTGTGTCAAGTGAAATATGGGAACTTGAAAAAGGACATCTCTTTGAATATAAAGGAAATTACAGTGACTTTTTAGAATCCAAAGCAATAAGAGAAGAAAATGAATTGCTGGAACAAGGAAAAAAAGAAAGTTTGTTTAAAAAAGAACTCGCGTGGATGCGAAAAGGGGCTAAAGCACGGACGACGAAACAAAAAGCCCGTATCCAGCGTTTTGAAACACTTGATGAAGACGTGAAAAATAAAACAAATCAGGATTCACTCGAAATTGAGCTAAGCGGCGCACGTCTGGGCAAAAAAGTACTTGAATTAAAAAGTGTGGCCAAATCCTTCGGCAGCCAGCCCATTCTTCATGATTTCTCTTTCTTATTCAAACGGGGCGACCGGATTGGCATTGTCGGGCGCAATGGCTCCGGCAAGTCGACATTGTTAAATATCGTTTCAGGCAGGGAGATGATTGATTCTGGGGAGCTGGATATTGGCCAGACGGTCAAAATTGGCTACTATACGCAGGAAAACGACGATATGAATGACAATTTGCGTATGATTGAATACATTCGTGAAACAGCGGATTCTATTCAATTGAAAGACGGCAGCTACATTTCAGCTGCGCAGATGCTCGAGCGGTTTTTATTTCCGATGCATACACACGGTACGCCGATCCGAAAGTTATCCGGGGGAGAAAAACGCAGACTGTATTTGCTGAACATTTTAATGTCTGCACCAAATGTCTTGCTTTTAGATGAACCGACGAATGACCTTGATACACAAACGTTGACGATACTAGAAGACTATTTAGAAACGTTCCCGGGCGTCGTTATTACCGTTTCCCATGACCGCTATTTTTTGGATAAAGTGTGCCATCAGCTGCTTATTTTTAAAGGAACCGCCGTTATTGATTCTTACTATGGCAGTTACTCAGACTTTTTAGAAGAAAAAGAAGAACCGGCTGAAGTGGAAGTGAAAACAGCACCGATACCGCAGCAGCGTCCTGAACGAAAAAAGAAGATGTCGTATTCGGAAACGAGAGAATGGGAAACCATCGAGGAGGACATGGAAGCAGTGGAACAACGATTGACCGACATTTCATCAGAAATGGCCACTGCCGGAAGTGACTTTGAAAAGCTCCGCCTGCTCATGGAAGAAGAGTCAGAGTTGAAAGCAAAACTCGATCATCTGTTAGAACGGTGGGAGTACTTAGCGGAAATAGCGGAAGGCTAAGCTACTCGGTGCTGAAGTACGAAGGTTTTTGCAAAGATCATACAGGACGCTTAGGCTAAATCATAGACGAAAAAGGCTCCCAATTTAAAGGAAGCCTTTTTCGTCTATGAAAAATTTACTTATCCAGTGATCGTAGCACTCCAATTTCCGCCGCCCCGGTCACATGTGAACTGACCGGTCACCGTTCTGCCATTCGGGCTAAGAGTCCCTCTGTAAGTACAATTATTCCCGTCGCTGCTGTTTCTTCGTTGAACACGGACATTGTTGCCCTCTATCGTAATCGTCAATACAGCGGTAACAGCTGTTTGCCCCGGTTGTGTCCATCTACCATCAAAAACATTGCTGTTGCCCCGTCGAGTCCAAACGGCTCGCCATGCCCCTTCTTGTACATCCCATCTTCTTCCCAATTTGTCTTGCGGTTGGCCCCGGTGTTCAATAACAGCACTCCAATTTCCGCCGCCACGATTACAAATATTCGTACCTGAAGCCGTTCTGCGATCACGACCAAATGTTCCTGTATAGTTACAATTGTTTCCATCACTGCTATTTCTTCGTTCAATAAAGACGAAGTTACCTGATGTATACATGGTCAAAACGGCCGTAATATCCCTTTGTCCAGCCATTGACCATCTGCCGTCAAAAACATTGCTGTTACCCCGTCGAGTCCAAACGGCTTGCCATCCACCTTCCTGTACGATCCACCTTACTCCTAAATCGCCGCCAGGCCGCTGAGCATAGGCGATATTAGTAGGAACGGCCTCATAAGATGGAATTCCTGGGTAGTATGAGTTTCCATAGTAATACGGATACCAATTGTTATACATACACATTCTCCTCCGGTAGAATATAGTTTAAAAAAAGACTTCGAATCATCATATGTAAAAAATGAAAATGGGTACATTTTTAACAAAAAATGAATGAAAAAAACAGCCATTCTATATATGTATATAGAATGGCTAACGGGCGTTTATATAGAAAAAGAATTATTTGTTTGCGATTGAAGAAATAGTTTCATATTCGGATTTTTTTGTCACATTCGTACTCGTGTACGAACGTTCCTCTTTATCTTTTTTTTGAATGGATTGGCTAAGCAATCCCTGTATCCCCATGAGAAAGGCTAGTTCCACTTTCGGGCTAAGTTTCCCCTCGGATTCAATAAGATCGTTTAATTCATCTAGCTTGTCCAATATAATATCATTAATAAATTCAATATTTTCTTTCAAACACATCAGCTCTCCTTCGCATGTAAATTATGTTTGATCTATAATCATCAAGTATATGCAGCTCACTTTAAATATATGCTAAAAAACGAATGAACTTTGGCGTTGTATGAGTTTTGTCTACAAACTGACGAGACCGACCCTTCTGATGGTCTTTTTCTCTTTCTTATTGGGATTACAGCCTTTGCTTGCTTCTTCCCAAGGAGAAAAAGCTTCAAGAAGCATAGATAATAGAGATTGTGTGTCCATTTAACAATATTTTACGGGACCATCATGGAAAGTTATGGCCGTTTAGAAGCAACGGATGAAGAAGTCATGGCTGCGGCAAAAATGGCTTCTGCGCATGGGTACATCAAGCATTTGCCCGAAAAATATCATACATTCATCACTTCCGGCGGCTCCAACTTAAGCCAGGGACAACGTCAATTGCTGTCAATTGCCAGAGCCATTTTAGCGGATTCAGATATATTGATTCTTGATGAAGCCACATCGAGCATTGATACGAGAACGGAAATTGAAATTCAAAAAGGGCTGAATCATTTAACAGAGGGGCGGACGAGCTTTGTCATTGCGTATCGGTTAAAAACCATTGAAAATGCTGACCGGATTTTAGTCATCCATCATGGAGAAATTATTGAATCTGGTACGCATCAGGAACTGTTGCAGGAGAAAGGCTTTTATTATGGATTGTATAATAGTCAGTTTAATTACAGGGCATGATGCAGTTGTGTCATATTTAGCTTTAGCAAAATCTAGTATTATAGAATGAATAATTTTGCTAAAATAGCGGTATGAAAGCGAATTCAATAGGGGGGACGAAATTGAAAGCATTAGTAATAGAAGAACCGTATAAAGCAATAGTGAAAGATGTACCTTATCCGGCACCGTCGTTTGGAGAAGTAACAATTAAAGTAAAGCACACTGGGATTTGCGGTACAGATATTCATATTTTTAAAGGGGAGTTTGTGTCACCCTATCCCATTATTCCAGGGCACGAGTTTTCCGGTGTTATTCATGAAGTCGGCGAGGGAGTGACCGGGTTTGTTATAGGGGAAAGAGTGACGGCAGATCCTTCTTTATTTTGTGGAGAATGTGAATTTTGCTTAACCCATCGCGGCAACCAATGTGAAAATTGGGGGGCTCTTGGAAACACTACGGATGGGAGTATGGCGGAATATGTAAAGGTTCCCGCGAGAAATGTAGTAAAAATTCCAGATTCACTTTCTTTTCAAGAGGCTGCGTTTATCGAACCGATGGCATGTGTGGTTCATGCGATGAATCGTCTTGATTTACAAGTAGGAGACCGTGTTCTTTTATTTGGAGCAGGGGCAATGGGTCAGCAGCTTGTTCAATCATTAAAAATGGCTGGGGCGTCTGAACTTGTCGTTGTGGATATTGATCAAGCAAAACTCGATATGGCACTGGAGTGGGGAGCTACGAAAGGGATACTGAGTCAAGAAATCGACCAATACTTGAACAAGGAAACATATCCAAATGGATTTGATGTTGTCGTAGATGCTACGGGAATACCAGCTGTAATTGAAACAGCATTTGGCTATCTTGGAAAGGCGGCAAAATATTTACAATTTGGTGTCACGCCTCAAGATGCAAAAGTCACCTTGGATCCATTTAAATTATACAACCAAGATTGGACCATTTTAGGTTCTATGGCTATTAATTATACATTTCTTCCTGCTTACCACTGGGTCAAAGAGGGAAGAATTCAACTTGGCCATCTCATTTCCGATCAGTTGTCTCTTGAGGAAACGATTGATTTCTTAAAAGGTCCACGCAGCAGCAGTCAATTTAAAGTACAAGTGCAAATCGATAAATAAATATTCACCCGGTAAGGAGAAAATCATGACCAATCATCCATTTTTATTAGGTATTGATGTAGGAACACAGGGAACAAAAGTTATGGTAATCGATAGCACAGGCCAGGTTGTTTCTACCGCACAAGTCTCTTATCCATTTGATAGTCCTAAGCCTGGATGGACTGAACAAAGCCCTTCTTTATGGTGGGATGCCGTTGTTACTTGCCTCAACATGCTCTGGGAAAAAGGAATTGATTCTACGGCTATTCGAGCAGTAGGGACGACTGGACAAATGCACAGCTTAGTAGTCTTGGATGATCAAGATAATCCCATTCGGCCTGCTATTTTATGGAATGATGGACGCACAAAAGCAGAGTGTAAAGAGATGGAGGATATCATTGGAGCGGATCGGTTATTCAAGGCTGTTCAAAACCCGATTCTGCCTGGTTTTACTGCCCCTAAACTTCTTTGGCTGAAAAAAAATGAACCGCATTATTTTTCTCGTATTAAAAAAATGTTAATGCCAAAAGATTATATCGCATACAAGTTGACAGGCAGCTATTCAGCAGATGTAACAGATGCAAGCGGTACATGCCTAATGAATGTACGAAGAAGAGAATGGGCCTGGGATATAATTAAAGATCTTGGTTTTTCTGAAGAATGGTTCCCACCCGTTTATGAAAGCAGAGAAGTCATTGGGAGGATTTCTGAAAAAGCCGGCCGGTTAACGGGCTTGCCGGTTGGAATTCCCATTGTAGCCGGAGCTGGAGACAATGCTGCAGCCGCTTTAGGTAATGGGATATTTGAAGAAAAGAAAGGCAATATTAGCATTGGAACATCGGGGACGGTCTTCATTCCTTTGAAGGAATTGCCTCATACACAAAGGGATGAAGCAAATACACTTCATTTATTTTGTCATAGTTTACCGGGGATGTGGCATGCAATGGGTACAACGTTATCCGCCGGAATGTCGTTAAGATGGCTTCGGGACATGTTTGAAAAAAGTTCATATGAAGAATTATTACGGAATGTTGATCAAGTGAAGCCAGGGGCGAATGGACTATTATTTTTCCCTTATTTAAACGGTGAGCGGACACCCTTAAACAATCCAGAAGCGAAAGGTGTCTTTTTCGGGTTAACATATGAGCATAATAGAGCAAGTATGGCGCGTGCTGTTATAGAAGGTGTTTGTTTCAGTTTAAAAGATGCTTTAGGGATGATGAGAAAAGCAGGAATTGATGGAAGCAGTTGGACGGTAACAGGCGGGGCCATTAAAAATCCACTCTGGACATCTGTACTTGCAGATGTCTTACAGCAACCGCTTTACGTTCATAATGAACGAGAAGGACCAGCCTATGGTGCAGCTATTCTTGCCGGCTTAGGCAGCGGAATATGGAAGGAACTTTCTGACTTAGCTATTCTTTATAAACAGCCGGAAATAATCAGCTTCCGAGTGGAAAATAAAGAGATATATGATCGTCAATTTGCTCGGTACCAAACCATTGCTCAAACAATCAATCCTCATTTTTAAAGAGGAGATCGTTTAAAGGGATACGTTAAAAAATAAAATATAAAAAACCGGGTGCTTAGGCAAGTTCTAGACCCGGTTTTTTTATTAGACAGGTCACGCCTCTCGGCACAGAGTGGACCATTTTTAGTGCATACTTTCCTCCACTTGTCGGCAAACTTCATTAGCCGACAAACCGCTTGCCTCAATGACAGGGGCCATTGTTGAAATATCTTGTGCTCCCATTACGTTTGAATCCATTCCCGTTACAACACAAGCAGAACAATTTTTTGCGTCCTCAGCCGACTTTAAATCAACCACATCATAGCCTTTTTCTCGAAGAGCCTCGGTAATATTTGTTAATGACTGTTCCACGGCAATTTTTTTCGCCATTCATCATACCTCCCCACGTTAATGTCTAATTGGTGAAACCTCCATCATCAAGAATTTTTTACTTGATGATGGAGGTTTCACCTTCTAGATTGTCTGTTCAATCATATTTTATACGGCCTTTTTCAGAGAATAAAAATAGGAACGAATTGAGACAATAAGAGAGGAGGTGATAATATGGGAAAGCGGAAAAAAGACCCGTCAAAGGCGGAATTAGGTTCACCAGAGGTTAAAGGACAAGGAACGACGAATATAGAAACTGGTGAAAGAATGGTATCTTCAGCCCGGCATAAAAAGAAGAAATAGAATAAACGATCATTAATGGTGCAGAAAATATTTCCATAAAAAAGCAGGAAGGGAGAATCCTTCCTGCAAACAGTATGACTTGTACATTGCAACTTCTGGTTTGTGTATTTTATTATTTGTCCATCTGTTTAAATAAATTAACGGCAAATAATAAAACACTAATTACAACAAGAATGGAACCAATAATCGCCACAGGCAAAAGGGTTGTTTCACCCGTCCATATTTGAACGCCTATAGCGATCATCATGACAGGAACACCGATATTATGAAGCCAAAATTGAATTTTAGCTACTGTCGTGCTCGCTGCATCTGGATAGAAATGATAAATAAGTCCGAATAGAGCCATTGATACCCATCCAAGCAAATTAATATGTGCATGAACAGATGTCAGCCGGAAATCATGAATAATGCCCATCGTAAGGCCCAGTAGGACACCTAGGATAAAATAAACAATAGAAATCTTTACATATAATTTCCCTACTATCTTCATCTCCTCTTTAAAGATTACATCCCTGCAATCGAATATGTATAATACAAACTGCCTTTTAATTATAATAAATAATAAGGAAAAAAGAATCATATTTTTGTTAATTTATCTCATATTTTTGTAAATTTTTTATTTATTTATTTATAAAAATTTTACTAAAGGTGAGGATATAAACAAACACTCCTAGGGTATAGTTACATATAGAAAAATTAGGAGGTTTATATGGCGATCATTCAGTTATTGAAAAAGGGAAATACCAGTTCAGGTATTGCAGCAAGTGGCAATATGGTGTTAGCTGTTTTAAAATTTATGGCGGCAGCATTTAGCGGGAGCGGGACGATGTTTGCCTCGGCTATGCATTCACTAGCAGATGCTGTGAATCAGGGATTTGTCTACTTTGGCAGCGCATTGGCAGAGATGAAACCGTCCAAACGTTTTCCGACCGGGTTCGGACGGGTGGTTAACATCTTTTGTATGATCGCAGTCATTGTCGTCACGATTATGGCATACGAAACAATATTAAAAGGGTGGAAACTGCTTCAGCACCCTGAAGAATCATCGGACTTTTGGTTAAATATAGCTGTTCTCGCGGCGGCGATCATCATTGATGGATTTATTTTGTTTAAAGCGATGAAAGAAATTTTAGAAGAAGCACATGTTAAAAAAAGCGGCAATATTCTAACGCAGGCGTTTCGAAATGTTGGCAAAGCATCACCTGCAACGCGCCTTGTTTTTTATGAAGATCTAGTGGCGACTTCAGGCGCCTTTTTAGCGGTGATCGGGATTACGCTGGCTCAGTTGTTTGGTATTCTAGAAGCAGACGGCGTGATAACCATACTAATCGGGTTGCTGATGGTTTTTGTTGCTTTTCGTGTCGGATATGACAACATGGTAGGACTGATTGGTGTGGCAGCTCCTGTTGAAGTGGAAGAAAAAGTAGCCAAAGTTATTTTAGAAGACGCAGATACCGTAGACATTCGTCATTTACGCATTTTACAGGAAGGCCGCGCGTATCATGTCGATGGTATTATCGAACTACGTAAAGGATTATCACTTGCAGAAGCGGATGATATTAAGTTCCGTGTCAGAGACCGGTTGCTAAACGAAAAAGAAATTACGGATGTCGCGCTCGGCATTATTGAAGATGACGATAAATCAAGCTGGCAAACGCAGCAAACAATAAACAATGAAGCAAACCCGAATTGATCCAAATCAATTCGGGTTTTTCAAGTGCCGGTTATGTTTTGTTTGTTCCATTTTTTCTGTCACGACAAACGCTAAATCGTCATTTCCATAAAGTGAAAGCACATTTAACAATGTTTCATTGGCAATCGTGCCTGCTTCTTCTTTAGAAACAGTTAACTCAACGGCTTGCTTAAGTGCATCGTTAGCCGCTTGATTCGGATAGGCTTGTGTGTACAGTTCAATGGGATTAAAGTCATTGTTAACACACCATTGAGCGAAAATAAACACCATCATTTGTTCATCACGCTGATAATTTTTAATAATATTGTTTTCCAGCTCTTTTTTATTCATTTGTTTTAATCCTTTCCACTTGGTAAATAGTGATTGCTATTGTTCATTTTTGCATAACAAAGGGGAAAAAGACAGTGTAGCGATACACACTATTTTCATTTTATAAGCAGCGCAATGTCAGTAAATAATTCCATCGTATAAAAAAGAATCGATGCTCCATAATAAGCGCGTACCACAATCTTGAGGAGGCGAATACAGATGAATATTTCCCCACAGTTTAACCACGGTGCACATGAGATCTTTGATGTACATGAAGTATTATCATGTACAATCGGCGCATTAAACAAGTACACGGCGCTCCGGTCAAAAGTACAAGATCAAGAACTGCTTGACATACTGGATCGCCAGCATCAATTTATGGAGCAGACGTACAACACGATTGTAGATTGCTTTAGATCCGGTCAAGATCCGGCAGTACCGACAAAAACGTACATGATGAAAGAGGACAACACATTCAAATTTGGCCTAACACCAACTCAGCCAAAAAAACCGATTCAATCAGAAGCCGAAATTAATGATGAGATTATTTCTGGATGGATGCTTGGCACGGCTAAATCATTAGCTACAGTAAAAACAGGTGCTGCGTTGGAAACGACAAATCCAGTTGTACGCCGTGTAATTGCGGATTCGATTCCAAACTGTATCGAAATGGCATATGAAATTTCTCTTTACCAAAATAAAAATGGCTACTATCAAGTGCCGCAGCTTCCAATTACAGACATGCAGGCAATCATGCAATCATATGCACCTGCCGCTATGTCAACTTCGGCACGTTAATTAAAAACAATCCCGCTGTCATAAAGACAGCGGGATTGTTTTGGAGAAAAAAGACGACAGATAAAAATAATTTATGTTGCCCTTTTATTCTTTATGGAAAACAGAGTGGTCATAGTTCCTACACAAAAGACAGTGATGCAAGATAAGAAAGGAGAACGATGTAAAAAGATGAGGCTTCCGTTAAAAATAATGAAGAAATCAATCAGAAAAATCATAATTCCTGGATTCGTGTTTAAATACTTGGCAAACATTTGACCAAATAAATCAGTTCCGCCGATACTCGTATCAAACCGAAGCATAAGGCCAATGCCTGATCCTACAAAGATTCCCCCCATTACCGCATGTACAGAAGGAGATAGAGACCAATTAGTTCCTAAAGAATGCAGTGGATAGAGCACATCAATCATGAGGGAGGAAAACATCATTCCATGAAGGCTGTTATAGAAATAGGAGCGTTTATACAGCCATGCCAACGTAAAAATGGGAATACTCATGATAATCACAACAAATCCGATCTTTATCCCCGTCAAGTAGTGAAAGATCAAGCCAATTCCAATTGTTCCCCCATCCAGTAATTCATAAGGAACGAGAAAAACATTCACCCCAATGCCTACTAAAAAGCTTCCCGCCATAATGACAATTGTTTTGTGTAGAAAGGGCATATTTCTCCGCCTTTGATAAGATATTTTAGCATATACAAGAGAGGGATCGTATATGATTACAAAGTAAGTTATTTAGTGAGGTGAAGAGAAATGAATAACAGTCCAAAGACGTATACAAAAGTAAAGTCGTACGTTCCATTTCATGCTCCTTGTGACCCTTGTCCCCCCATTGGTCGTAAATATTACAGTACACCGCCGCACTTATATTTAGGATTCCAACCACCAAATCTTTCGCAATATTCTCCGATAGAGGCATTGAAAAGAGGGACATTATGGCCTGTTTTTTATGATTTTTATGAAAATCCTTATAAAAAGAAAGCAGGTAAGGATAATGGCTAAAACATTGCCTGAAGAGTACTATAAACAATTGGAAGAAATACAAGCGGCTGACTTTGTTCTAATTGAATTAACTCTCTATTTGGACACTCATCCAACTGATGCGCAAGCGATCCAACAATATAATCAATATGCCCTTTACAGCAAACAGCTTAAGGAAAAATTCGAATCAGTATTTGGCCCTATTCAACAAGGCAGTCTCAATCGCACACCTGAATTTTGGGCATGGAAAGAAGGCCCGTGGCCGTGGCAAGTTTAACGAAATGAAAAAGGTGGGAATCCGATGTGGAATTATGAAAAAAAGCTTCAGTATCCTGTAAAAGTCAGTACGTGTAATCCGACTTTAGCCAAATATTTAATGGAGCAATACGGTGGAGCAGACGGTGAACTTGCGGCAGCACTCCGCTATTTAAATCAACGATACACAATTCCTGAAAAAGTAATCGGATTGTTAACTGACATTGGAACAGAAGAATTTGCTCATTTGGAAATGATTGCAACAATGATATACAAATTAACAAAGGATGCCACGCCACAGCAGTTACGAGACGCAGGTCTCGGTGAACATTATGCCGCTCATGACAGTGCTTTGTTTTATAATAACGCAGCAGGCGTCCCATTTACCGCTGCCTATATTCAAGCGAAAGGTGACCCGATTGCTGATTTGTATGAAGACATTGCAGCGGAAGAAAAAGCAAGAGCGACTTATCAATGGCTTATTGATATATCCGATGATCCCGATTTGAATGATTCGCTCCGTTTCTTAAGAGAAAGAGAAATTATCCACTCCCAGCGTTTTAGAGAAGCGGTTGAAATATTAAAAGAGGAACGTGATCGCAAAAAAATATTTTAATTAATCAATGTTCTAACACGAATGACTTTATTTATATGGACACTTTCACTAAAATCAAGTGAAAGTGTCTCTTCTTATTTAAGAAGGATGACAGAATGGAGATGGAATAATGACTTTAGGGCCGCGTGTACTAAAAACAGGAATTGCCGTGACATTGGCATTATACATATGCTTTATTTTAAAATTAGAGCCTGCTGTCTTTGCAGGAGTAGCGGCGATATTTGCGGTTCAGCCGTCGATTTATCGCACATGGAGACAGTTGTTTGATCAGATCATAACGAATACATTAGGGGCGGCAATTGCGCTCTTTTCCATTTATTTTTTAGGAGATAATCCAATTATGATTGGGCTTGTCATCATATTGGTTATATCCATCAGTTTAAAATGGAAGATGGAAAATACGATCCCGCTGACGCTCGTTACCGTGTTGGCGATTATGAGTGCGCCAAGAAATGAAGAGCTCTTTTTTACGATGAACCGCTTTTTCATTATTATCATTGGAATTGGGTCAGCACTTCTTGTTAACCTTTTCATCTCCCCTCCGAAATACAAGGAAAATTATTTAGGAAAAGCACAATCCATTTTCCAAAATATGTCGTTGCTTTTGCGCACGGCTGTTTCAAATGAAATGACAGAGACATCATTTCAAGAACACAGTAAAAAGTTGAAGACAGATGTTCAAAAGCTAGAAGAGCAATTTAAGATCTTTGATGAAGAAAGAGAAAAAATGGCAAAATTAAAACCAGTCGATGTACGAGAAATCGTTGTATTTAAACAAATGTTAAAAACGCTTCAACAAGGGGAGGAAGTGTTAGAAAATATAGAAGAGCACTATTTCCAAAGCAAGACGACAGATGAAGAAGATCATCTATTCGATGCACACCTTGAACAGCTGACAAGGTATCATGAATATTTATTTCTGAAATATGAAGGAAAAATAAGAGAACAGGGAAGTCCCAGTGAACAGGAGATATGGAGCCGAAGCAGAGTTTTTTTTGAACAAGCATTAGAACGGTACATCGAAAACAAAGACCAAAAATTGCGGCTATTCATTATTGCCTCGTCGATAGTGGAATATACGTTTCATTTACAGCGGTTGGATCAATTAATTGATCAGTATTATAAAACAAGAAATAAGTAAAAAGGAATGTCTCAAAAATATCCTTTAGTGGTGAAGTACGACAAAGAAGGAAAGAAGATTTGTTTACATTTCGGTAACAAAAGGGAAGAATATATTGAAAATGTATCCTTTCTGGGAGGTTGCCGAATGACAGTCGTTTCAAATCAACATAAGCGAATTCAATGCACGAATGAATATGATGAACTCCAAAAAGTCATTTTATGTGAACCCGAGTTTATGGCTATTCATGAAGTAATTAACGAAACACAGGAGCATTATAAAAAAGAAAACATAAATATTGAACGTGCGATGAAGCAGCATGCTCACTTTAGTCAATCTCTCCGTGATCATGGGGTGGAAGTTATTAAACTGCCACCTGTTCAGCGTTATCCGGAACAAGTCTTTACAAGAGATATTGGGTTTACAATTGGACACACTATTTTTGCTGCCGAAATGGCTGCTGACATTAGACAAGGAGAGGAATATGAACTGAAAAAGTGGCTTGAATCAGAGGGTATTTCTTATCACATCCTAAGCGATAATTCGATTGAAGGCGGGGATGTCATTGTTAATGAGAAGACTGTCTATGTCGGGATAAGCAGCCGGACACATGAAGGATCCGTTGATGAACTAATACGTTTATTACCGGGATATGAGGTCGTCCCCATTCCTTTTCATGAAAGATATTTGCATTTAGACTGCGTTTTTAATATTATCTCGCCAGAGGAAGCATTAATTTTTCCGAAATCGCTTGATCAAGACATAATAAATAGGCTGTCGTCACGATTTGATTTGATTGAAGTGTCAGAGAAAGAGCAGTTTACTCTTGGAACGAATGTGCTTTCAATCGGCAGAAAAAAAGTAATCAGTCTTCCCCAAAATAAAAGTGTAAACAGGCAGCTTAAAGAGCGAGGCTACACGGTCATTGAGGTGGATATCACCGAAATTATTAAATCCGGAGGCTCTTTTCGCTGCTGCACATTGCCGATTTTACGTGGATAAGACAAAAAGTTTTTATGTGTTATTTTAAAGAACCTACCCGAAAATTCAACAATTTGTTCAGTTTTCATAACAAAACATTAAATACTAATTGACTTATAGGTTTAATTTGTTTTAAGATACCATTAAAGTTTTTGAAAATTTAGTAGGCCGACTAGATTACTGGAGGCTCTCAATTCAAGGTGGAACTTATCTTGAGATGGGAGCTTCTTTATTTTTTGCAACAGTGAAGGGAGAGAATGGATATAGCAACGATAGAAAAAAAACATGCTTACCTTAAGATCGCTAATGAACTGGCGATAAAATTTGCTAAAACAGCAGTTGAACGTGATAAGCGAGGAGGGACCGCAAAAGTCGAGCGCAATCTACTGCGTGAAAGTGGCTTACTTTCACTTCTTATTCCGACGTCTCTAGGAGGAAAAGGAGAAAACTGGAAAATAGTTTTCGAAATAACACGCGAACTCGCAAAAGTGGATGGATCGATCGCCCATTTATTCGGCTATCATTTTTTATGTTTGACATCTGTCCATCTGTTCGGATCTCAACAACAGAAAGAGAAGCTTTACGCAGAAACAGCCGAAAAGAATTTGTTTTGGGGAAATGCCTTTAATCCTCGAGATGAAAATTTGCTGCTCAAGAAAGAAGGACCTCAATGGCTATTGAGTGGGAAAAAAAGCTTTTGTTCAGGTGCAAAAGATTCTGACCGCTTATTGATTTCAGCAAAGAGCCCAGATTCTGATCGGCCTATTATTGCTGCTATTCCGACTAACCGTACAGGAATTATCATAAAAGATGATTGGGACAGTTTTGGACAGCGGCAAACAGACAGCGGGACGGTTCTTTTTAATGAAGTGTTACTGAAGAAAGAGGAAGTACTTGATTTTCATGAACAACATCTCGAAGGTTTGTTTCCTACAATCCGGACGCACATTGCCCAAACCATTTTAGTTCATGTCATGCTCGGCGTTGCGGAAGGGGCATTTGAAGAGGCAAAGAACTATACAAAAAAAGTGACTCGGCCTTGGCTGACTTCTCACGTAGAGAAAGCAACAAGTGATCCCTATACGATTCGCCAATATGGAGAATTATTCGTTCAATTAAAAGCTTCAGCTGCACTCGCTCAACATGCAGCAGATGCCTTGCAAGATGTGTGGGAAAAAGAGTGGTCGTTAACAGAGCAAGAACGAGGGGAGTGCGGGATCGTCATTGCAACAGCAAAAGTTTCCGTTGCGAAAACGGCCTTAGAGGTAACAAATCGAATGTTTGAAGTGATGGGAGCAAGGGCTACCTCAGCTCAATATCAGTTTGACCGTTTTTGGCGAAACGTAAGAACCCACACATTGCATGATCCGATTGATTATAAAATTCGTGATATTGGAAATTGGGCCCTTAACGATCAGTTGCCGGAAAAGACACCTTATTCTTAATAAATAAAGCAATGAGTCAGTACTATGAGAATATCTTCTGAAGATACGAATTTTCAAAAAATGTAGACAATAAAATTTGAATTTAGTATAAGAGACTTATTTACATTAAAACCACGTTAATAGTGAGAATAATAGGAATGATTTTCCAACAATTGCTCATTTAGCTGGGGCTATAGGGATTGACTTAGGGAATGTCAGTCTAGATACACCGCTTGAAAATATTGAAGCGGAAGGAACAAGAAGCTTGGTCGACTGGGTTCAACAAAGCACACTAGGAAGAATCCCAACAGTTGAAGATCTTGCTCGACTGCAAGGTAAAACGACTCGTATTGTGGGGACTCCTGAAACGATAGCAGACCAGCTCGAGCAATGGCGAGCGGCAGGCGTTGATGGCATCAATGTCATGAATGCGACCATTCCTGGTTCGTATGAAGAATTTATCGATCAAGTGATACCTGTTCTTCGTGAGCGTGGTTTAGCAAGTGATGAGCAGGGTGAACTAGGCACGCTTCGCCATAAACTTTTTGGAGCGGATCGACCCAGTAAACGTCATCCTGCTGCACGATATAGGGGTGCTTTTGGGAGCAGCATTATACGTCAATTTAGCTAATTCTGTCATAGTGTAATCAAAGACAAGCAGATTCTTAGGAGTCTGTTTGTTTTTTGATGAATAATATATATGCTGAATATCTGTCTTACGAAGGGATAAAAAACAGACATTTCGATTCTTTTCCGGAAGCGAAAGGATGTTATAATGGAGAAACAATAGTATAGGTTTTCTCAAGGGTGGTCGGCGCATGCTTTCTCCATGTTTATTGTGGAGAGGAGGTGATGCCGTATGACAGTTTTTCAATCACTTATGTTCGCTGTTGCGTTCGCAGGTCTGATTGTGTCGATATTGTCATTTTATAAAAAAGACTAAAACCGCCCTTGAGTTTCGTCGGCTCAGGCGGTTTTAGCTGCTTTGGTGTCGACTCCTATTAGGGAACCGACTATTGTATGGCCGTTTCGATGCTACAACATCGAAGCGGTCTTTTTTAATGTAATACAGTTATATCATCATTATACCCGGTTTTCCAGAAAAATAAAACCGATTTAATTTAGCGAATGATCGATATGAGAAAATCGGCTTTCATAAGTGGATATATTTTCAATTCATAAAAAAACCTTTTTCCCCCATCCTAATATTGTTCTTAATGATTTAGAGGAGGAATTAAATATGACAGTAATTAATGATGTGAAGCAAACAATGGCTGGACTTAAAACGGTTCAGGCGAGCTTTGAAACGTTTGCGCTTAGCACGGATAATCAACAAGCCAAAACGCTCTATGAAAATGCTGCTCAGCAAACACAAACAATCATTGATAATTTCTCTCCACGCATTGAGCAAATTATGCAAGAAGAACCTCAGTACAATCAGTAATAACGCTTTGAAAAGGTTGGTTATTCTCGCCAGCCTTTTTTCCATTGATCAATTTGAAGGCACATACAAGAAAAAAGAACTGGATGTGGTACAAGTATGCCAAATAATCAAAAGAAAGAATTAACACCTGTGCAGCAGGAATATCAAGTTCTTCAAGATCAGCGAGAAACAAAACGGCCTGTTGTTCGTAATTGCATAAAAGCTTTTTTTGTAGGCGGACTGATCTGTTTAATTGGGCAGGCGATCCAATTTTTTTATATCTTTTTTTTCAATTTCACGGAACAAACAGCTTCACATCCAACAGTAGGAACATTAATTTTCATCGCACTGCTTTTAACGGGCTTTGGTATTTATGATCGAATTGCTCAATTTGCAGGAGCTGGATCGGCTGTACCGATTACTGGCTTTGGAAATGCTGTCATTTCTGCTGCTATTGAACATCGGACGGAAGGATACGTGCTAGGTGTAGGCGGCAATATGTTTAAATTAGCAGGTTCGGTTATTTTGTTTGGTGTTTTTTCCGCTTTCGTAGTAGCAACGATTAAAACAATTTTAATGATGTGGGGTGGTTTTTAATGTTAGCGGGTCATCGTACATGGGTCTTTGACCAAAAACCTGTTATTATCTCCACTGGAACGGTAGGCGGACCGTTCGAGGCAAATGGGATGCTTGCGAATGATTTTGACCTTCTTCATTCTGATTTATGGTTACAACAAGATACGTATGAACAGGCCCATCGCGTGCTTTTTGAAGAAGCTTGCCAAAAAGCAATGGAAAAAGGCGGCCTGCGAAAAGAGCAAGTTCAGTTTCTGCTTGGAGGAGACCTTATTAACCAAATGACGCCGACAAGTTTCACGAGCCGAACATTAGGAACTCCATACATTGGTTTATTTGGTGCCTGTTCAACTTCAATGGAAGGGCTCGCTCTTGGCGCCTACATTGTCAATACGAAGGGAGCCAAATATGTATTAACAGGGGCTTCAAGTCACAATGCAGCGGTTGAAAAACAGTTTCGTTATCCGACTGAATACGGAGCACAAAAACCCCCTACATCACAATGGACCGTAACAGGAGCTGGAGCTGCTTTGTTAAGCGATGAGGGAGAAGGTCCTCATGTAACGTCTGCAACAATTGGCCGCGTTATTGATATGGGGCTGACTGATCCATTAAATATGGGAGGGGCAATGGCGCCGGCAGCCGTCGATACAATAGAGGCGCATTTAAGAGAACGAAATATTGATCCTTCCTACTATGACTTGATTGTAACGGGAGACCTTGGACAGGTTGGACATGAAGTTTCCCTAGATCTATTTAAAAAACATGGCACTCCTATACAAGAAGAGCAATATAAGGACTGTGGACTGATGATTTACCGGGAAGGACAGCCTGTTTTGGCTGGAGCCAGTGGACCAGGATGTTCAGCAACGGTCGTGTATGGCCACTTGTTAAACCGCATGAAAAAAGGCGAATTTAAGCGAATACTCGTTGTTGCGACAGGGGCTTTATTGTCGCCATTAAGCTTTCAGCAAGGTGAAACCATACCATGTATTGCTCATGCTGTATCGATTGAATATGGGGATGAATAACACGATCGTATACCTTTCTTTGCGAGAAAGAAACCTTTAGTAGCTACATGAAGAAAGAAGAAGGGAGATTTTAAAAAATGACTGTTGCGTCAAGTGTAAAACAATGTTTGGCTAGCCTCAAAGGCGCAGAAGCGAGCTTATCCGGTTTAGCATCCCGCACGCAAGATGAAGAATCCAGACGCACTTTGCATGAAGCAATGATGGAAGTGAACGAAATCGTAACCGATTTGAAAAAACGGGTGGGAGAACTGGAACGAGAAGAACCTCAGTACAAAGGATTTTAAGTAAAACACAAGTATATTGCAGGAGGTGCTAAACAGTGCCAGAGTGGTTAGAAGTCGTATTACGGGCTTTATTGTTTTTAGCGGCTCTTTTTTTCATTACAAAGCTGCTTGGGAAAAAACAACTGTCACAATTGTCTTTTTTTGAATACGTCACGGGTATTACCATCGGAAGTATTGGTGCAGAAGTGGTAATGGGCCTTGAACGAAACATTATGCATGGCATTCTGGGACTTGTGATTTTTGCTGCTATTCCCTTTTTAGCAGGATTGCTTTCGTTAAAAAGCAAGACCTTCCGTGATTTTGTGGAAGGTAAAGGGGTTGTATTCATTAAAAACGGAAAAATTATGGAAGATAACTTGAAAAAGGAACGGTACACAACAGATGAACTGTTGGAATTACTTCGGCAAAAAGATGTTTTTCGAGTGGCGGATGTAGAATTCGCTGTACTAGAGGCAGCGGGTGATCTAAGTGTATTGCTCAAAAAAGAAAACCAACCGCTGACTGCGAAAGATCTTAACATACCCGTTGCCCCCATTAAGGAACCTCAAACCGTGATCATGGATGGAAAAATTTTGGATGAACCATTGGCTACCATTAATCAAAGCAGAAATTGGTTGAATACTGAGCTCGACAAACTAGGTGTAACGATTGAAAATGTTTTTTTAGGGCAGGTGGATTCTTATGGGCAGTTAACTGTTGACCTTTATGATGATAAAATTGAAGTTCCACCGCCTACGGAGATGCCATTATTATTCGCGACATTGAAAAAATGCCAAGCCGATTTGGAGCTATTTGCTCTTGGAACAGAAAGAAAAGAAGCCAAGGATATGTACAGCAAAAACAGTGAAAAGTTACAAGAAGTTATTGATAAAGTGACACACATTTTAAAAGGATAAATTCCACCTCTAATAAAAGCCACTATTTCGTGTTCGAATCAGTGGCTTTTTAGCTAAAAAGATAAATATTTCATTTAGGACTTATATGAATGCCTTCACTATCTCGCCAATCGGCAAAGAAAATTCCTTTTTCATCATGATATCCATTAGCCTGTAATTCTTTCTTCAACCATTTTTTATCAAGTCCAATTTCTTGTAAATTATCTAATAAAATTTCACCATCGATAATTAAGCTGACTGGAAGATCTACAGGATTTTCTGTAAGATCAAGGTCTTGTCGATTCGGTTTTTCATACTTGGATTTGAGCAAGATGCTTATATTGCCATTAGGTTCTAATATGCCGTATTTAACTTCACGGACAGAAAATACGTTGTTTTGACGAAGCAAACTTGCTACTTCATTAACATCTAATTTATTTTTACTAAGCATCTTTCGGTCCAAGATGCCATCCCGGATAAGAATAGATGGACGCCCTTCTAATAAAAAACGTGTCGATTTCTTTTTTTGTGTGATAAACTCTATTCCCATCATACAAAGTGTCCATAATCCGACTGCGTATATAAAATGATAAATCTCGACCGTTTGATCATATAAAGTATTTCCTAATAAATCCCCAAGCACTAACACAAAGACCAAGTGATAGGGTGTTAATTGATTGATGGATGTTTTGCCTGTTAGGATAACAATAAAAAATAAGACGGCAAAACCGACGACAACTTTGATTGTCAGCAAACCAATAAAAATGTTTTCCATCCTCCCATCTTATTTTCTTAGCGTTTTATCAGTATGGACATATAAAAGGAATGGTTATACGTCTGCAAAATAATTTAATGCGACAATTCATTAAAATTTTATATAAATCATGGTACTCTTATAGCTAGGAGGTGACATGATGGAATGGATTCAGCTGCCGCTAGGACCGCTTCAAACAAATGCATACATTGTGTATAACGATGAAAGATCTTGTTTAATTATCGATCCAGGCGAAGAGGGACATAAAATTCGTCAGTTCATAAAAAAGAAAGGATTGCAGCCAAAGGCAATCCTGCTAACACATGCTCATTTTGATCATATCGGTGCAGTGGATTCAATCCGTGAATGTTATAGCATACCGGTGTATCTTCATCGAGCCGAAAAAAAATGGCTGTCGAATCCATCATTAAATGGGTCGTCTCATTATGAAGGGATTCAGCCAGTAATTACAAAACAGGCAGATGAATGGTTTACAAAAGAGGAGCAGCTTTTAATTGGAGGTATCTCCTTTTACGTGTACGAAACGCCCGGCCATTCTCCGGGGGGTGTTAGCTTGTATTTTAAGGAAGAGGGCTTTATTATTGTGGGAGATACGCTTTTTGAGAATGGAATTGGCCGTACCGATTTAGCAGGCGGTCAAGAAAAACAACTTTTAAAAAGCATCCATAACAAACTTTTACTATTGCCTAAAGATACATATGTATTGCCTGGACATGATAGTGTTACAACGATTGGCCGGGAATTAGATCATAATCCTTTTTTAAAGTAATCATCAGATGAATAGAAATACATTTTGATGAATATTTTGATGGTATTTAGCGTGGTTGCATTCTAAGGAGTGAATATTAATCCATATCATGTGATGAAAAAGAAAATGCCTGAAATGTAACACCATTCATGAATGAAATGCTGAATGGTGTTACATTAAAATGATTTTATCTAACCCCCATTTTCAAATACGTGAAGGGCACAGCTCAGTATTAAGTGGGGGATGAATCGCCTTCGGACAAGGAAGCGCTTTAGCGGTCTCGATTGTCCGACTGTTCGAGCGCATATTGAATGAGGTAAATAATCGTTTGGGTACGAGTTGTGAACCCCTTCTTTTCTTTGAACTCATCAATACGCTTCAATAATTCTTTGGGGTAACGCATATTTAAAACTTGTGACATGGCGGAATCCTCCTTGTGCATTAAATGATACATGATATACTAAATGTATATTATGATAATACACAAAGAGGAGGTGGAAATCAATGTTGGTAAATAAGGCGTACAAATTTCGTCTCTATCCAAATAAAGAACAAGAAATCTTAATCGCCCAGACAATCGGTTGTAGTCGCTTTGTATTCAATCACTTTTTGGCAAAGTAAAATGACACGTACAAAGAAACAGGAAACGGATTGACGTACAACTCATGTTCCGCCCAATTAACACAAGTAAAGAAGGAATTAGTTTGGTTAAAAGAAGTCGATAGCATTGCGATTCAGTCGTCACTTAAAAATCTTGTTGATTCGTACTCGCGATTCTTCAAGAAGCAAAATAAAGCGCCACGCTTCAAGTCTAAAAAGAACAATGTGCAGTCTTACACCACGAAGCATACGAACGGCAATATTGCGATTGTTGATCATAAAATCAAGCTGCCTAAACTTGGATTGGTCAAGTTTGCGAAGAGTCGTGAAGTCGAAGGTCGTATTTTGAGCGCTACCGTGAGACGCAATCCGAGTGGTAAATACTTTGTTTCTATCCTTGTTGAAGCAGAAGTGAAAGAAAAACCGAAAACAAATTCTTCCGTTGGTGTTGACGTTGGACTCAAAGACTTTGCTATAGTATCAGACGGAACGGTGTATAAAAATCCAACGTTTTTTCGTTCACTTGAAAAGAAACTGGCGAAAGAGCAATGTATTCTTTCACGCCGAAAAGACAGGGCGATCAAGCAGAAACGCCCGTTGTCTGAATCAAAAAATTATCAAAAACAGCGCATAAAAGTGGCTCGCATTCACGAACGCATAGTAAGCGCACGAACAGACTACTTGCATAAGATCAGCACCGGCATCATCAAAAACCACGATGTGATCGGGATTGAAGATTTGCAAGTATCCAATATGCTCAAGAACCACAAGTTAGCCAAAGCCATCAGCGAAGTAAGTTGGTCACAATTTCGTACTATGCTTGAATATAAGGCGAAGTGGTACGGGAAACAAGTGGTGGATAGTTCAACGGTTCTTTGTTAATCAACGAGAGAAGAATGGAAGATAAAACCAATGTACGTAATTGTCAATTCTCCCATTACAGTTTAGAACGTTCACCATTTGAAAAATAAGTTTGACACCTTTAAATGAATCATGATATAAAGCATAAATATTCAAAAATAATTTGATTAATGAGCATAATCAACAGGAGGAAGTTACCACTATGGAACACCGCAGCAATATTTTAGACTGTACCATCCGTGATGGAGGTTTAGTCAACAATTGGGATTTCAGCATTGAATTTGTTCAAGACCTGTATAATGGCCTAAGTGCAGCAGGTGTTGAATACATGGAAATCGGCTACAAAAATTCAGCGAGGCTTCTTAATGCGACTGAGCCCAATCCATGGAGATTTCTTGACGATAATTTCCTGAAAGAAATTATCCCTGAGAAAAAGTTCACGAAGCTATCTGCATTAGTAGATATCGGGCGTGTAGACTCAAATGACATTCTGCCACGTGAGCAAAGTGTTTTAGATATGATTCGAGTAGCATGCTATATCCGTGAAGTGGATAAAGGCTTAGAGCTTGTACAAATGTTCCATGATTTGGGTTATGAGACTTCGCTCAACATTATGGCTTTATCCAGCGTGCCTGAGCATCAGCTTATTGAAGCGTTTGAAATGATAAAAGAAAGCCCCGTAGATGTTGTGTATATCGTGGACTCCTTTGGGAGCTTGGATCCTGCGGATATTGAACATCAAGTAAAAAAGTTTCATTCGATGATTCCTAACAAACAGCTCGGGATCCATACGCATAACAACATGCAGCTGGCATTCGCCAATACATTAACTGCGATGAAAAATGGGGTTACTTTCCTTGATTCGTCTGTTTATGGCATGGGTCGTGCGGCGGGTAACTGTAACACAGAGCTTCTCGTTAGCTACATACAAAAACCACGTTATGAAATTAAGCCAGTTTTAGGCGTCATTGAAAAGCACATGTTAGAAATGCGTCAAAAGTGGGAATGGGGCTATATCATCCCTTACATGATATCTGGTGTGCTCAACGAACACCCACGTGTCGCCATGGCTTACCGTGGCAGTGCAGATCGGGATAAATTTGTAGATTTTTATGACAAGGTAACAATACCCGAAACCACTTCGGCCTCAGCGTCGAAGTAAATTAGATTATTAACTGTAATTCATATTGGTATTTTACAGTTGCCTGCGGGCGGTTCTTTTTATTATGAGACCAAGGGGCAGGTTAGCATGATTATGAATGATTGTACTTGAATGAACGGATGCTTTACTTCAATAAAAGAGGTTGCTGAGGCAGCCTTTTTCTTATGGCACTAACAGGGCAGCAGGTTAGTACTATAAGTATTGTATTAAAATTCGGATAGAAAAGCAGAAAGGTTTTACAGTCATGACACTTCACTCCGCTTCCATAATAGACTTGAAAAATTGAAGGATTGGCTAATAAAAAAAATAAATGAGGTCCAAAGGGTCGAAAGGGAAAAACCATGGGTACAGGAGGAAATCGAGCTGCTTAGCAACGATGATTACCATAAGGCACATATCTACTTGGCGGAAAAACGAGGCTTTAAAAGAGAATCGATTGCCGACTATGAGATCGAGCCAGAAGCACTTGCCCGATTGATTGTTCACCAAAAATTGAAGCCGTTACGAAAACGAGTCCGAGCGTTTCGTTTCGTCGACTTTAAGGGGATGTACAAGCAGCTTTTTGCTGATCCCTTGCAGATCAAACAGTGGATTAAAGGGGAGACACCAGCTTCGTCATCGGCTATTTGTCAAGCGTCGCTGAAAATGCTAGATGAAGATAAACTATTTTATGAGGATGCTACTCCGTTTTTACTTTTGAAAGAGCTGATTCAAGGCTTTCAGACGAACAGCTCGATCAAACATATCGTTGTTGATGAGGCTCAGGATTATTCCCCATTTCAATTTGAGTTTTTGAGGCGTTTGTTTCCTGCGGCAAGGGTGACAGTGCTCGGCGACTTTAATCAGGCGATATTTGCCCATGCTAGCGAAAAGGTTGATTTCAACACACTTACCAGCCTTTACGGACCGAATGAAACGGAAGTGATCAATATGGCACGGAGCTACCGATCCACAAAACCGATCATTGAATTTACACGAAGACTCGTTCCTAATGGAGAAAGGATTATTCCTTTTGAACGCGACGGTGAGCGACCCGTGCTGAAACAATTGTTAGATCATGCAGAACTGCACAGCTGCATTGCCTCCAAAGTCGCAGAATGGCGAAGTCTAGGGCTTAATAGTATTGCGATAATATGCAAATCTGCTGAGGAAAGTATAAGTGCATATGAATCCCTGTCCAGCATCGATGAAATTAAACTCTTAAAGAGCAGCTCGATTGAATATGAGCAAGGAGTAGTTGTAGTACCGTCGTATTTGTCCAAGGGTATCGAATTCGATGCCGTTATCATTTATGATGCATCGGAGCATGTATACGGTGATGAGAGCCTGCGCAGAGTTTTCTACACTGCCTGCACCAGAGCTATGCATTATTTGCAGCTTTACAGCGTAGGTGAACCGAGCCCATTTTTACGAAACGTTTTGCGGGAAAGCTTCATCCAAGCTTGACTTAGTTGGATTTATACGATATATAAACGAGAGCTTTAACCTAATAAGGAATAAAATTAATAAGCCTACAATATGCAAGTTTTTATTCACGACTTACATATTGTAGGCTTTTTCACATTCAAAAAATATACTGCCATAAACAGCATTTTTTAATTGCCAAATACAATTTAGCGGTAGTAGATCCAAAACAACTAGGTAAATACATTTTGGGGATTGAATGTGATGGTGCAACTTACCACTCTTCAAAAACTGCGAGAGATCGTGATCGGTTAAGACAAAATGTTTTAGAGTCATTAGGGTGGAGTATTGAAAGAATTTGGTCTCAAGATTGGGTGAAGAGGAAGAAGGAAATATCTGATTTAATAGTCGATAAGGTGCAAAACAAATTAACCATATGAAAATTTCTGTTTAGCAAATCGAGTATTTATTATACAAAGAGTACCAATTTGTATTCCTGTTTCTTTCGAAGAGTCCGAAAAACACATTTTCCCCTGTTTCTTTTTTCAAATGGCTGTATAATGAGAAACAGACAATGAGAGAGGCAGGATACTGTGAATTACATCGTACTTGATATTGAATGGAATGCATCGAAATGGAACCCGCACCACCTGGAAGAAATTATCGAACTCTCAGCCCTGAAAGTGTCGCCCGCTACATTAGACGTGGTGGATGTCTTTTCATCCCTGGTGAAGCCAGCAGAACGGTTAACATCGTTTACGAAAAAACTAACAGGCATCACGCAGCAAGATTTGTCTTCCGCCCTGCCTTTTCCGCACGTATTAAAGGAATTTAAGGCGTTTCTTGGCACAGAGGAATCTTGTTTTGTGGCATGGGGGAAAGAAGATTTTCGGTTCTTGGAAAAGGAATGCGGACGTTACAGACTTCCTTCCCTGAATCTGTCCAGCTATATTGATATATTGCCGATTCTTCAGTTTGGCCTGTACGATACCTTCAATGGCAACACCCCCAGCCTAGCCAAAACTATGGAGGTGTTCCAAATCGAAGCAGACGGGCAGGCACACAACAGCTTCGATGATTCGATGAATACCTTAAAAGTGTTTCGCTATCTTCACGGAAAACTGGATGTTCATGCGACGTACAAATCAAACAAAACACCTGAAGAACGGTATCTGTATGAGGATGCACTGAAATCCAGCGGGAAAAGGCAATTAATGAAATGCATCTTTGCGTATATGAAGAAGCATGACGTAGACGATGTGGCATTTGATGCCTTCTTTACCAGTCCCATCTGGCTGGATCGTGCCGCTGCACTTGATCTGAATGAACACGTAACGGCTGTTTTTAAAACCGAGTTTGACGCGCAAAAACAAGAGGCATCCGAGAAATATATATCCCAGAAAGCATTGCTGCTTGTCAAATGCTGAAAGGTCAACACGATAGTCTGAGTGAAAGAGATGTCTGAATAAGGCACCTCTTTTTATTTATAAATTATTTGCACTTATTCTAGCCGTGCAAACTTAAAAAACCTTCCTAGATTAATTACAGGAAGGATTCTCACTATACGCTGACTATAAAGTCATATGAATGCAAAACAGCCCTCATCTTTAGTTGGTGGGCGACGTTTATAATTACTTAATTATCTTCTTCGATTGTTTCAACAAGAATAAACAGAAAATGATAGATGAGGCTTAAAGCATCGCCTAAAGACATCTCTTCCTGAAATCCTTCTACACTATTCAAGGAAAAATTGACATCCCATAGTCCATCACCTTGGTTGAACATTAAACTGTATGTTCCAATCTCTCCTTGGAGTTCCTTATTTAAGTAAGCCTTTAATACATTCCCCATTTTCTTCTGGAATTTCAAGCCTAACAAGGCATTGTATGTTCCAAACACATCATCGACTTCCAATGAAAGTGTCTCAACTCCGATTAATTCAAACCATGAAGATTCGAAGTAAAGGAATTCGCTTTTATTGATTTTTAGGTATTCAAGGGGTTGTGATAAAAATGCAGCTGATTCTTCCGAAATCAACTCTTCGTTTTCTTTATTACTGCGCTCGATATAAGCATCAGTAAAGCGGGTACTATTTTCTTTTTCTACTATAGTAAGATCATTTATCAAGTGATGCCTTTCTGCATATTCCTTTTCCTCTTTAAACAATTCAACTTTATTCTCACTTAAAGCTTTTGATATGTATATTTCCATTTGTTTTTTTAACATGGTGAGTGTCCTCCTAGTATCTTTTCATACCTGTTTCATTCAATCATAGCATATAGACCACGGGTTAAATAACTATAACCGATATTTAAGAAATAAGGGTAAGAAATAAGGGATGGAAAGCCTTCAATATAAGCCTTTTTATTGTATTTTTAAAAAATCAACATTGAAATTTAACAGAGCCATTATATAAAGAGTACCATTTTGCCTCAGTTCATCAGGCCGGTCAGAATTTCCACAGTCTCGATCATAATAGACAAGTTAGTTAATGCCGATTACTTGAAAAGTTTTCTTTTTAAAAATATACTGGAGCAGTTCATATTATTTTGTATGTCCCAGTAGCTCAGTAGGATAGAGCAACAGCCTCCTAAGCTGTAGGTCGTAGGTTCGATTCCTATCTGGGACGCTTTTTTTGAGAAAAGGGTTGATATAATAAGGTTCTCAAGGTTAGAAATAATCTGGAGTGTCCGACATATATCAGGGAATACGCTGATGTATCGTTTTAGCGCTGACTTTGTGCGGCAAGACCTGGTTCTGTACAAAATGGCGAATTGTGTGATACATCGAGCGGCCGGTTATGCGCAAGAAGAAATTGTTCCAGTGATTTTAAATCGTACGCGTAGCCACTGAGCGTATTGGCTGCATAGTTTTTTTCGACTTGTAAATACAATAAAAACTCGTCGACAGCATGATGAAAGTCCAAATTCAAAACCTCCTTGAGAAATGATAAATGGTTATCGGCAAAAATAAGCAGATTATCGAAACAAGCCGGGTTGTATGGAGAGTTAAGGGGATAAAGCCTGATTCAACAAAATTCTTTTGAAGTTTACATAATATTTATTATAGAAAGTTATAAATTAATATCTCATTTCAAAAGTAAACTTCTAATATTGAGAAAAAAGAAATTTTTACTATAACTATTTTACTGACAGCAAATTAACCTATGCTAACAGTGCTAACAGTTTTTATTTACTTCGCACGTATACAGGTGCCATCTTTAATTGCTCTAGCCTGTAAATATTAAAATAAAGATCTTGATGAAGTCCTTAACTGTCGCACTTGAGCAAAGAACTACATATGATTACCTGTGTCTCCCAAGGCAGTTATAAAATCGGTCATAGAAACAGGAGTAAGATGTTCATGTATTTGTTGCTCTAAAACAAGAATTTAAGTGCTTCATCCTCTTTACTTCTTTGAATAAACGTTCTGTAAGCAAAAGTTTGCCCCTTTTTTGTCCATATATAAAAAGGACTTGTCTATTTCATTAAATTTCAACACATATTTTTCCAACCTATCTTCCGTTAGGGATTTGTTTGTTTGGCACCCTCTGTTAGAGAAAGCTAATTTCTTTGAAAAGCAAAAGAAAAAACACCCATTAGGATGTTTTCTCTTTTGCTTTTATAGTCATTTGTTTATTCATTTCAGGTTTTCGCTCTTTTTTGATCATGTAACCAATAAGAGGAAGCCAGAGAATAACAAGTACTATAAAGATGACTTTCTCTGCTGAAGCAGAAACGCTTGTGTAGTTTAAGACAGCATTTAAGTTTGTCAGGATCAGCATACCGCTGACGATAACAGCCAAAATGCGCGTTGGCAGGCTTTTAACGATCCATGCTGCTAATGGTGCTGCGATAATGCCCCCAAGCATAATCGCTCCGGCCCAAAGCCAGTTAATCTGTGATGGTCCTAAAGAAATCATAAAGCCAATTGTGGCAGCTGCCGCAACAGCAAATTCGCTCGCTGCAACAGTCCCGATTACCATACGCGGCTGCATTCCTTTTTGAGATAAAAGAGCCGGTGTCGCAATCGGTCCCCATCCTCCCCCGCCGCTGGCATCGAAAAATCCACCTACAAAGCCAAGCGGGACATAAAAGCGGTTTGTCAACGGTTTCGGATTTTGTTTGCGGGCATCCTGGAAAAATAAAAATCGTGCCAGAATGTAAAGTCCAAGACAAAGAAGAAAAGAGGATACGTAGAGCCGGACGTTATCTCCCGTTAAATTGCTCAAAAAAGTTGCACCGGCAAATGCACCGATTGAGCCCGGGATAATTAACTTTTTAAGCATCGCTTTATCTACGTTGCCAAAACGCCGATGGCTCATGCCAGATGCGGCAGTTGTAACGACTTCTGCCATATGGACAGAAGCAGATGCAATGGCCGGTGCAATACCTGCTGAGAGCAATAATGTGGTTGATGTGAGGCCGTAGCCCATTCCAAGTGACCCGTCAACAAGCTGAGCAGCAAGTCCGACGAGTGCAAGAATTAAAAAACGTTCCATAACTGTTCCTCCTGTTGTCTACGAATCGGGATAAGCAGATGTCAATTCTGCCATGTACAGCTCCCGCTCTTCCGGGTAATTGAGATAATGTGTATCTGCTGCTTTTTTTAGCCATAACTGTCGTTCACGGCGGATATCGACGTGTTTTTTAATATACTTTCTTGTCTCATATAAAAAATCAAGATACTCTTCATATCGTTCATCAAATTGATCTTCAAGATGATTGCGGATGTTTTTCGATAAAGTAGGACTTGCGCCTCCTGTTGAGACGCTGATCATGAGTTTGCCGCGAATAAGAACGGCTGGAATTTGCGCATTGCCAAGGTCAGTATGCTCCGCATGTACGACAAGCTTTCCGTGCTCCTTGGAAATCCTTGACATTTTCTCGTTTGCTTCTTTGTCATCTGTTACAAGCATAATTAAAAAAGCATCTTTTAAATCGTTCCATTCTACTTTTTTTCGATGTAAAATGACTTTTTCTTGAGCAGCGAGCTGTTCAATAGAAGGATGAAAATCAGGGCTAATAATATGTGCACAAATCCCGAAACGAAGCAGGTTTTCAATTTTATGAAGTGCGATTGGTCCGCCTCCTGCAATTACAACCTTTTGATCGGTAAGGTCAATCATAATTGGGAACATAATGGCTCCTCATAGAATGTTTCTTCTACACGCTGTGCCAGTATTTGGCCAAGTACCGGGTCGTAGCCAAGATGTCGGCATAAATGAACCTCTGCTTCTGTTTGAAGTTTTCTTACTGTACGCTCCATTGTTTTCGTTAAAATGCCTGTAAAAAGCAAGTATGGAACGATAAACAGCTGTCTTGACTTTGTAGCAGCTAATTCATGCAAGGCATCTTCAAACGCAGGTTCACAGGCCGCTAAATATCCGATATGTACATCGGATAACTTGGTTTTTTCCTTAAAAAGATGGATAATCTGGTCAAAGTCCTGTTTCGTTTCCGGATCACTGCTTCCACGTCCAACGAGCAATACACATGCATCTTCTTGAAAAGGTGCCGCTTCTTTCATTCGTTCGATCAGTACATCAACAATATGTTCATGCACACCGAGCGGGCGTCCATAGCGAATCATAAGATCAGGATATTGCTGTGCCGCTTTTTTTAGTTCCTCTGGAATGTCTTTTTTCGCATGTCCAGCTGTTAACAGAAGAAACGGCATCGCAATGATTTCTGTGGCCCCTCTTTGTACACATTTCGCTATACCTTCCGCAATCGATGGATCCGAAAGCTCTAAATAACAAATTTCTTGAATTTGAGCATCAACAAGCGGCATTGTTTCTTCAATAAATGCGGCTGCTTGTTTTGCTCCTTCTCTTACACGGGTACCGTGACATATGTAGAGGACTGCTTTCATTGTTCACTGCCCTCTCCGGTCAAAGATTCATCTTTTTCTTTAAACCATTGCAGTTGATCGCGCATTTTTACGACTTCACCAACAATGATCATACTTGGATTTGTAATTCCTTCTTTTTGAGCCACCTCATATATGTTTAAAAGTGTGCCTGTGACCGTTTGCTGCTTTGTTGTCGTTCCCCAATGAATAAGAGCAGCTGGTGTTTCTGGCGGTTTGCCGTGCTTGATAAGTTGCTCTTGAATGTAAGGAAGATTTTTAACACCCATATAAATGGCGATTGTATCGATACCTTTAGCAAGAGAGGCCCATTTCATTTCCTCATCTGCCCCCGTCTTTCGGTGGCCGGTTACAATCGCGAACGATGCGCCATGATCGCGGTGCGTAACAGGGATACCTGCATAGGCCGGAGCTGCAATCCCGGAAGTAATACCAGGGATGACTTCAAATTCAATATCGTGACGGACAGCGAACGCTGCTTCCTCACCACCTCGCCCGAAGACGTATGGGTCACCGCCCTTTAAACGGACAACTTGCTTGCCTTCTTTCGCATGTTTAACAAGAAGTTCATTAATGTTCTCTTGCTGAACAAAATGACGGTCCGGCAGTTTTCCGCAAAAGATCAGCTCGGTTCCTGTTTTGGCATGATCAAGCAACTCCATGCTGATTAAACGGTCATACAAAATGACATCAGCTTGCTTGATTGCATTCAGACCTTTTACTGTAATTAAATCCGGATCACCCGGACCTGCTCCGACAAGCCATATTTTGCCCATCGTGGCACCTCCCTGTTCATTGAGCGTTAACCTTCTCTATTTTGAATTTGTTTTGGGAGCAGGTTAACGCTCCCAAAACAAATACGTTTTTTCATACAATTACTTTTATTATAACCAGTTATTACTCTTTAAATAATCAACAAGCTGATCGACACACTCATCAACAGTGTACTGATCGGTATTTAACACGAGTTCTGGTTTATCCGGTGCTTCATAAGGAGAAGAAATCCCTGTAAACTCAGGGATTTCACCTGCTCGTGCTTTTTTATATAACCCTTTTGGATCACGCTCTTCGCATTTTTCAATCGGACATTCAACAAATACTTCGATAAATTCGCCTTCTTCAAGAAGAGCGCGAACGGTATCACGGTCTTCGCGGAATGGCGAGATAAACGCGGTGAAAACGAGCTGACCGCTGTCGACAAATAACTTGGCCACCTCACCGATACGGCGAATGTTTTCTTTACGTGCTTCATCAGAAAAACCAAGGTCTTTATTTAACCCGTGGCGAACGTTATCTCCATCAAGGACGTACGTGTTCACCCCAAGATCAAATAAGCGGCGTGCGGCTGCATTCGCAACAGTCGATTTGCCGGAACCAGACAGCCCAGTAAACCAAAGAACCGAGCTATGGTGTCCGCTTTTTGTGCGGCGTTCTTCTTTTGTCAATGATTGTTCGTGCCAGACGATATTTTCAGCCATTCTGATTCTCCTCCTTAGTTATGCGCTTTTTCTTTCATTCCGCGAATCAATACTTCCACTACTTCTTTACGACTGAATTCTGCCGGTGGAATTTGACCGGAACGAAGCATTTCACGCACCTTAGTACCGGAAAGAATCACATGATCTTCCTTGCCGTGCGGACAGGTTTTAGAAGACGCCATGTTGCCGCACTTTTCGCAGTAGAAGCTATGTTCAAAGAATAAAAGGGTAATGCCGATTTCTTCTGCTGTAAAGTTTGAGAAAATTTCCTGTGCTTCATATGTGCCATAGTAATCACCAACACCTGCGTGATCACGGCCAACGATGAAATGTGTACAGCCATAGTTTTTGCGGACAATCGCATGGAAAATGGCTTCACGCGGTCCAGCATAGCGCATTGCAGCTGGGAATACAGCAAGCTTTACACGGTCTGCCGGGTAATAGTCACGCAGCAACACTTGATAGCTTTCCATCCGAATATCAGCTGGAATATCATCTGATTTTGTTTCGCCAACGAGCGGGTTTAATAGAAGAGCATCTACAATTTCAAGCGCTGACTTTTGAATATACTCATGCGCCCGGTGAACAGGATTGCGTGTTTGGAATCCTACAATTTTGTTCCATCCATTTTCTTTAAATATGCGGCGTGTTTCAGATGGATCGAAGTAAAACTCTGCAAACTGCTTACGTTCAATACGTTTGACAAGCGTTACCGGTCCACCAAGATAAATATGACCTCGGTCATATAATTTTTTTACGCCTGGATGCGCTTCTTCAGTTGTCTTGTATACGTTTTGTGCTTCGACTTTTTGATCAGGTTCATAAATGTCAGTAATATTTAAAACGCCATAAACAATTCCATTTTGTTTTAAGAGAACGGCATCCCCTACTGCATAATCAGAGGCATCAGTAACTGGAAGTGTAATAGGCAAACTCCACACTGTACCGTTTGCAAGACGCATGTCTTTAACAACGAGGTCGTAATCTTTTTTTGTTAAAAATCCAGTAAGCGGGCTAAATGCACCTGTTGCGATCAATTCAAGGTCGCTTAACGCTGTAGCATCAAGCTCCACTTCTTTCGTAATTCCAGTTAAATCAAGGTCTGGCTGGTATTGGTTAATAAGATGGCCTCCATGGGCAGCAATGTTTGTCATATACGTTAAACCTCCGATATAGTTGAAATCACATATAGATACTTGGTATTAAATATAAAAAAATTTACGTCGTGTGCAGGCCACATTCTGTTTTTCCTGAACCGCTCCAACGGCCAGAACGAATGTCCTCAATTGAAAATGCAGGTTTTGTACAAGGAGCACAGCCGATACTAGGATACCCTTGATCGTGAAGTACATTGTAATCAAGCTCATGCTTTGTCACATAGCGCCATACTTCTTTCCATGTCCAATGAATAAGCGGGCACACTTTAATTTTTTCAAATCGTTTATCAAGATTTAAATAATTTGTATTCGCTCTTGATTCCGATTGCTCGCGGCGAAGTCCTGAAATCCAGGCAGTTGACGGTGCAAGCGCTTTTTGAAGCGGGATGATTTTGCGGATCTCACAGCATTTATTCGGATTTGTTTTAAATAAATCCGGTTCGAACTGGGCTGCCTGTTCTTCAATGGTCAGGTCAGGCTGCTGTATGCGGATGTTTAGTTCTGGATACCGTGCTTTTACTTTATCAATCGTATCGTACGTTTCTTTAAAATGATAATTGGTATCAAGGAAAACAATTTCAGCATCCGGTTTAACTTGTGCAATTAAATCAATAAGGACGATCCCTTCGATGCCGAAGCTACAGGCATACACGAGCTTCTCCCCATATGTCTCATAGGCCCATCGCAGCGTTTCAAGCGCACCTTTCGTTTCCGAATCTGCTGGAAAGTCAGGAATCTGTGCTTGCGCGTCGTTCCATGATTCAAACGTAATCATTTGTTCCACCCCATTCATTATGTCTCTTTATGGATGAATTCAGTTTATCAGAAAATGATATAAAGTCAATCCCATTTATATACTCGGGATTAAAAAATGCAAACTTTCTCATGATAAGTGCTTTCAATATTGTATATGTTCTTTTTTCAGTCGGGTGATGATATAATCAGATTTGATGAATTTATTTTGGGAGGATAAAAATTTGATTACAGTACAAGATGTTAGTCTTCGCTTTGGCGATAAGAAATTGTTTGAAGATATTAACTTAAAGTTCACACCAGGTAACTGCTATGGATTGATCGGCGCGAACGGGGCAGGTAAATCTACATTTGTGAAAATCTTGTCAGGTGATCTTGAGCCTCAAACAGGCCACGTATCGATCCCGAAAGATTCGCGACTTGCTGTATTAAAACAAAATCACTTTGAATATGAAGAATTTGGCGTACTTGAAACTGTCATGATGGGCCACGCTCGTTTATATGAAGTCATGAAAGAAAAAGATGCTATTTATATGAAAGCGGATTTCACAGATGAAGATGGCATGCGCGCTGCAGAACTTGAAGGTGAGTTTGCCGATATGAACGGATGGGAAGCAGAATCCGAAGCGGCTATTTTACTGTCTGGTCTTGGAATTCCTGAGTCCCTTCACGATAAAAAAATGGCTGATGTAGACGGGTCAGATAAAGTAAAGGTGCTTCTTGCGCAAGCTTTGTTTGGCAAACCAGACATCCTTTTACTAGATGAGCCGACCAACCATCTTGATATTCAAGCGATCCGTTGGCTGGAAGAATTTTTAATTAACTTTGAGAATACAGTCATTGTCGTCTCCCATGACCGGCACTTTTTGAATAAAGTATGCACGCATATAGCCGATCTTGATTTTGCAAAAATTCAAGTTTATGCCGGCAACTATGATTTCTGGTATGAATCCAGTCAATTAGCACAAAGACTACAGGCAGATTCGAATAAGAAAAAAGAAGAGAAAATTAAAGAACTTCAAGCGTTTGTTGCTCGCTTTAGTGCAAACGCATCAAAATCAAAACAGGCAACGTCACGTAAAAAATCACTTGAAAAAATTACGCTTGATGATATTCGTCCGTCATCACGCCGCTATCCATACGTTCAATTCCAGATTGAACGGGAAATTGGCAATGATGTCCTTCGTGTAGAAGGTTTATCAAAAACCATTGACGGTGTTAAAGTGCTTGATAACGTTAACTTTATTATGAACAAAGACGATAAAATTGCTCTTGTTGGTACAAATGAAGCGGCGAAAACAGCCCTCTTTAAAATTTTAGCAGGTGAGATGGAAGCAGACGAAGGCACGTACAAATGGGGCGTAACCACAACACAAGCCTATTTTCCAAAAGATAACTCCGATTATTTTGATGGCTCGGATCTGACGCTCGTTGACTGGCTTCGTCAATACTCTCCAGCAGATGAAAGTGAAAGTTTCCTGCGCGGATTCCTTGGCCGGATGCTTTTCTCAGGCGAAGAAGCATTGAAAAAAGCAAGTGTCCTTTCCGGTGGCGAAAAAGTGCGCTGTATGCTATCAAAAATGATGCTTTCAGGTTCCAACGTGCTGCTTCTAGATGAACCGACGAACCATCTTGATCTTGAATCGATTACAGCCCTTAATAACGGCTTGATCAATTTTAAAGGATCACTTATATTCGCTTCACATGACCATCAGTTTGTTCAGTCCACAGCGAACCGTATTATCGATCTGACACCGAAAGGCATCGTTGATAAATCTGTCACCTATGATGAATATTTAGATGATGAGGAGCTGCAGAAAAAAGTAAGAGCGATGTACGCCTCATAAAAAAGAAAGAATGAAATAACGATTGTAAGCCTACTCCTTTTGACGAAGAGTAGGCTTACATTTGTTTTGACGGAATATTCTCTTAATTTTTTCTATATTCTATCGTTATTGATCCTTAACCGTTATATTAAATACCTTATTCTCTTGGGCAAATAATTCTGTGAACATTACGGTCCATTGGTCGGTTTTTTCATCAAATGCCACATCGCTGATGGCTGCTGTAAAACCATTGTCATCCTGTTTTTTCTCAATCGTCTGTCGGATGGCTTCTTCTTCCGTTAAGTCTGCTCCTTTTGGCTGATACGTCGGGAGCACAGTGACAAATTTTGCTCCGCCCTGTCCTGGGTATGATTCCATAATAGGACCTAAAGGTTCCACTAAGACCCGCTGGCCGACTTTAATTTTTTTATCCGCTTTTGGGAAGGTGTAGCTCACAGCGTCGAAAAATAGGCTTTCTCCGCCTGTTTCGGAAAAATCAGCAGAAGCGGCAGCGACAACGAGCATGCCATTTTCCGAGATGCTCATCACATAGCTGCCTTCTTTGGATGGCTCGCGGGTGACGGCTTTTTTTGGGTACTCAATATCTGGCTCGCCCGGCAGCGGCAACATCCGCCCTTCCTGCTTGATAACCATGTCGTATTCGGCAAATTGCTGCTGAATGTCTTTTATTTGTTCGTCCGTTAAAAAGATATGCCCTACCTCAATCGTCCTTGTAATAGTATCAACCGACACGCTGTAAATCGCACGGTCCGGATCTGGATGGGCTTCTTGCGTTTTTTTTAGTACCCGAGACACTTTCGCACTTAAATCGGCGTTGTCTTTGTCGCTGTATTCTGTTTTAAAAATATGAATGTATTTCGCTAAAACTTTTCCTTCGTCCACTTGTTTTTGCAGTATTCGCACGAATTCATTTGTTTTTTCATCCGGCTCTTTAATGCCGATCCAAATCCCTGGTTCATCAGCCCCTGATGTCTGGTTTTTCAAATACATGATGCCCTTGTCATACAAATTTCCATATACGACATTAACGGCTTGAAAAACGGCTTCCGCTTCAATCGATTGGACACCCATATCTTCTCGAAGTTCCGGTGTGTTTTCACCAAGATAGCCGCCTGTCAGTGTGTCACTTTCCAATACTTTTTCATAGGCTGCATCCCGCAAGCCTGTATCGTCCGTCGTCTGTTTCAGCTCGGCGATGATGTTTTGCTCTTGATATGATTCTTGAACGGTTTTTATTTCATCTTTTTTGGGCCCGGTTTCATCAGAAACTTGGCAGCCTGCAGAGAATATGAGCATCAAGACAAAAAGACAACTGGCTTTTTTCATTTGTAAGCCTCTCCTTTCCTTTTATAATAACAGGGAAAGATGATAAATAAAGGAAAGTACAATGAGAATATAATGAGAATTCGGGATTCTATCCTTATACTTAAAAATGGAACAACAAAAAGAGAGCTAAAAAACCGTTTTGTTTTTTAGCTCTCTTGTGTGGCTAGCTTATCGTTTTATACATCGTTCCTCAGTCAGATCAAAGATTTTTACAATTTTCCTTTAATGATTTAAGAATGAAACTGCATCTTTTTTTTGTTTTTAAATAGCGTGTAATGGGCATTACTCACTTTTTCTTCTATATAGTTAATCGAATAATTCCCTAATGGATCTGATAAATCGCCAATTGCGCGAGAGAGGTTATCAATCATAACTCTTAAGGAATCATGTTCTAGCTCTTTCTTTGCATTTATTTCATACATGATTTCATGAGCAAGATGTTGGATTTTTCGCAAGCGCATTTCTTTTGTTTCCATATATTTATCCTCCTCCTGTACACTATATATCATTTAAATATATGGCGAACAAAAGAAGTTCATGAGTAGATCCTTTAATTGATACAGAACGATGTACTTCCAACCGTCCTCCTTTATATGCAGCGGGCAAGTGACATACGCTTCATTACTGAATCAAGGATCTGTTTTTTCTATATTCCTTACGAGCGGGAGCCGTTTCGAACAGTCTTTTTTCTTCTTTTGTTTGGGGTATCACTTTTGGTACAGGAATAGGTTTCCCATTTTGATCAACGGCTACCATTGTAAGGAAAGACTCAGTCGTTAATTTTTTCTTATCTAATAATAAATCAGTAGAGTGAACTTTTACATAGACTTCCATAGACGTACGTCCTGTTGACGTAACAAATGCTTCTAAACTAAGAGCATCTCCTACAGTGGCAGACGATAAAAAGTCTACAGAATCAATGGATGCAGTCACAACCACGTTATTGCAGTGCTTCATCGCGGCTAAAGCAGCAATTTCATCAATATAAGCTAGAATCTTCCCGCCAAAGATTGTTTGTAAATGATTTGTATCAGGCGGTAGGACTAGTTTGGTCTGAATGGTTCTTGAACGTTCTACTGGATGAGCTTGTTCCATAAATCTTCCCTCCACAAAACAGCCCAGAAGGTGTAATCCCAAAGACAGTTTTAGTTTTTTCTGAAATGATGGAACAGACGCACTAGACGTGCGGCTGCAACATCTGTTTTTATTGTACATATTACGACCGCGGATGCCTAGTATGCAGTGATAAGACTAGCTTGGTGTAATCCTGTTTTAAAAAATCATCCTCTATATAGAGGATATTTTGCAAGGTTCGCTGTTGTTTTTGCTGCCCGGTATAAACGATCAGGTTCATCCGTTGATACATAAAAAATCATCCGCTTTATTTTGCTCGGCGTGCTGCCTGCTGAATCGGGTCCCATACACCGTTGACAGGAGGGGAATAGCTTAAGTCAAGATCCTCCAATTCTTCTATGGTCATTTTGTTAAATAGAGCTGTTGAAAGCACATCAATTCTCTTCTCAGCCCCATTTGTACCGATCGCTTGGCCGCCGAGAAGCAATCCCGTCTCCGAGTGATACAAAAGCTTAATGTGAAGCGGTAATGCTTCAGGATAATAGTTTGCTTTATCCCGTGTTTCAATGCTAGATGTTTTATACGGAATTTCAAGTTTTTTCGCATCTTTTTCTGTTAAACCGGTGGATGCAGCGATTAAATCAAAAAATTTCATTACAGACGTACCCGTAATCCCTGAAAATAATCGGGTGTTTCCTGACATATTCAATCCTGCAATCCGCCCCTGTTTGTTCGCTGTCGTTCCAAGAGGAATATAATCGGGTGTTTGTTTGACGATATGAAAATGAGTCGCACAGTCACCAGCAGCATATATATCACGTATGGATGTTTCCATTTTATCGTTAACAACAATCGCGCCATTATCAAGCATATTCATACCCGTTTCTTTTAAAAAGTGTGTATTTGGACGAATGCCGACAGATGCAATAATAAGATCGGCTTTGTGTGTATGAAGGTCCGTTTTAATTTGTCCGTCTTCAACGGCTTGTATTTGTTCATTTAATGAAAGAAGCACCCCGTGGCGTTCTGCTTCTGAATGAAGATGTTTAGACATATCGGGGTCAAACATTTTTGCGATGTGGCTGCTTCGTTGTATAAGACGAATTCTTTTATGCAGCCGATGAATATTTTCAGTGAGCTCAAGGCCAATATAGCCGGCCCCGATAATAACTACGTCTTGAACATTTTCATCAAGACGCCGGATAAGGCGCTCTGTATCAGGAATTGTCTTAACAACATGTACGTTGTCTGATGTTGCTCCCTCCCATTTCGGAACAATTGGACTAGCCCCTGTTGCAATCAGTAATCGATCGTATGGAATCGTAAACGGCTGTCCATTTTCATCATTCTTGCCACTTACGGTTTTTTGGTTAACGTCAACAGAGAATACTTCATGTAAAATACGCGCATCTATGCCGTATTTTGAACGGAACGTATCAATGCTTCTCGCAATGAGCTTTTCAGTTGATTCAATGAGACCGCCGATAACATAAGGCAGCCCGCACTGGCCATATGAATAAATAGACCCTTTTTCAAGAACAGTAATGTGGGCTTTTTTATCATTCCGAACGATTTGCATGGCAGCACTCATGCCCGCTGCGTCTCCGCCAATAATAACGTAGCGCATTAATTCAATACCGCCACGTCATTGTACTGGCTGTCGCGAGAAAATTTGGCCACTACATAGGAGCATGTAGGAATAATCTTTAAATTATTTTTACGCGCATACGTAACGAGTGCATCAAGAAGCTGTCCGGCTACACCGCCCCCACGCAATTCTTGTGATACGTACGTATGATTGGCATTGATTTTCCCCTCGCCTGCCGGAACATAGGTAATTTCCGCTACACGCTTACCTTCTTTTTCTATATAAAACATGCCTTCTTTGTGTTGAATCGTTTCCATTGTATAAAACCCCTTTCAAATAGCCATTCCATATTAGTATACCCATATACGCACACGTGTTTAAACCCATTTACAAAGAATGATATGGTACAATAAAGTTATGATAAGATCGTCTTGGAAAGGAGTTGTCGTGATGAACGATTCTTCGACAACACATGTTTTTTCAAAAGGAGAAGAAATAGCTAATTCAATTACGCATGGCATTGGTGCTTTACTCAGCATCGCAGCTCTCGTCTTGCTCATTGTTTTTTCTGTATTGCACGGGAGCGGCTGGCATTTAGCTGGGTTTACCGTATTTGGTGTCACCATGTTTATGCTCTACACATCTTCTACCCTTGTTCATAGTTTCCCGCAAGGAAAAGTAAAAGACTTATTTGAAATTTTTGATCATGCGTCTATTTATTTTTTTATTGCCGGTACGTACACACCGTTTTTACTTATTGCAGTGAAGGGTGCACTCGGTTGGTCGTTATTTGGGATTGTCTGGGGGATCGCTCTAATTGGCACCGTATTTAAATGCTTTTTTGTGAAAAAATTTGTTTTTTTATCTACAGTGCTTTACATCGTGATGGGCTGGCTGATTGTTTTTGCCTGGGGCTCTCTCGTTGATGCGCTTCCAGAAGCGGCCTTTGCTTTTCTTGTAATTGGAGGTCTATTATATACTATCGGTGCTATTTTTTATGTGTGGCGCGGGTTTAAATATCATCATATGATCTGGCATTTGTTTGTTCTTGCCGGCAGCATTTTTCACTTTTTTGCTGTCCTCGGCTTACTTCCAGATGCGTAAAAAAGCCCATTCAGCAATGGGTTTTTTTACTGTCCGTTCACCTTTTTGGGCGGTTGATTATCCTTGTGTATTTTACTTGGAAAAGAAATTTTTTATATTATTAGTATTTCGATAGGGAGATAGTGATAAAAAATGGGCTGGTTAATACATTCTCCTGATATGCCCCTCTCCTTAGTACTTTATTGTTCCACATCCATTCGTACACTCAATCTCTCATTTGAATATTTTTAATGTCAAACGACGAATTAAAATATAATAGCCGAGAACATCCATGACTTCTATCACGATTGTTCTCGGCTAAGGTTTACTTCCAAGTATTATTCACTGAACTCTACATTATGATATACTTGTCCGACGTCTTCTAAATCTTCTAAAGCATCAATTAATTTTTCAAATTGCGCTTGATCTTCTTCTGATAATGTCACGTCGTTTTGCGCAAGCATCGTTAGCTCTGCCACCGTAAACTCAGTTATCCCTACATTTTTGAATGCTTCTTGCACAGCATGGAATTGATCAGGTTCAACGTTTATATTGCTCACTTTTTATATGGACATATATCATACCACAGTAAGCAATTTTTTACCATTGCAAAGCCCACGTACATCACTCTTAATACTGTAAAAATTGGTGTTAACTGTTATGTACCTTTTGACACATTTCTTTCTTATAACTTTTGAAACTTAAATGAATAAAAAAGACTGTCTATTGACAGTCCTTTTCATCAATTTCATCTAGAAAGTCGGCAGAATAATACGGATGTGACCGCTCCGGTTTCTGTGTAAGTTCAAAGGCAAACTTTTCAGAGTAGTGCTGAGTTGGCTGTTCCAACCATTGTGTAATTTCAGTTCCTGTAGAGTAAGTTCTCATCTTCATGTCTGAATCGCTCTGGAATGACAAATCTTGTAGAGTAGTTCTCATCTTCATGTCTGAATCGCTCTGGAATGACAAATCCTGTAGAGTAGTTCCCATCTTCATGTCTGAATTGCTCTGGAATGACAAATCCTTTGTTAGTAGACAGAAAAGCTCCTCCTCCGTAAATTTGGATTTTGCTTATTGTATTTTTAATTACCCTGTTGTCTTTTTATCAAACAAAATTTCACAAAAAACACAACGAAAGAACTAGAATATAATTTTAAAATCTTAATAGGAGAGGTTTCGCTTGTTATAAGATAGAATTATGTAAACCATGAATTTGTTTAAACATTGATATATCAACGTTTGTTAATCACGGTTCTTTTTTCAATATGCAAATTCTATATACTCGCATTCCATCAGCCTTTTCAGCCCTGTTTTATTCACATGTTGTTTTTGATCAATTTCATGCACTAATCTATTAGAAAAATGGACATATGGGCTGCTCGGGTACAGTCCCTTAGAAAGTATTCAAAACTTCCTATTCCATTGTGTTCTTAATGATCTGAGGGCTTAGAATTGATTCTGGTTTGTCTAGACTTATTTATTACCGATACATAAAAAAGAACCATCTTAATTGATGGTTCTAAATCTTATCCGATTTCTTGATAAATAATTCAGTATTAAAAATCAGTTCTTACTTTATTCTCTTTTCTAACTTTTCCATAAGACTCTTTAAGCGATTATCTTGATTTTCTTGTACAGCTGCTGAAGAGCCTATTGGAAGATGATAAGATAAAGTAATATCGCTTTCCCTGTATTGATTACTTGCATTAAGCATTACGCTGTAACCATCAAATTCCCACTTGCTCGAAGAATTAATGTAGTTGTAGTAGTATGGTTCCTTATAATAATAATTGCTACCAAATTCTTTTTCTGCTTGTGCTTGTAGTAAGTAATAAACGCTCCATAACTCATCAGTGGTGAAATAGTCCTCATTAGGATTGAAATCGTACCAAGCCATATCTAATTTATCTCTATTAAAGTTATATACAAGTTGAGCATCTATATTGTATTTTCTTGCATGGTAACCAAGATAATAGATTCCTGACTCACCAGAGCCTTCAAAAGATATTTTTTTGGTTTCTTTATTTTTTACCTGTTTGTAACTCATTCCGAATTGAATGTCTTTCATTAAAACATCAAATAAAAAGTATGTGTGTTCTTATATGTTTTTTCCAGTTTTAAGGGTATATTTCAACAATTAATATTAATATCAATGTTGGTACTATGATTAATCATCATCGTTGACAGATTTATCAGTCGGTGTGGCTTGGTCACTTATAGCTGCTCATCAAAATAGTGAATGACCCCTAGATTTCATTATTCTCCCGCCTACATAAATAAAAAAGAAGCGGCTGTCGATCTGCACCGCCCCTCATCCTTATATGTATGGTTATCTATTGTGCCTTCGTTAATTCCAGTTAGTTAATTCATCTAAATAGTCGATCTTGCTGCTTTTGGAATGTTTAATGTTTCACGAGATCATTGTGGCTTAAAAATCAAAGCCGGCTGTTCTCCATCATCCAGTCTATCTTGATCAAAAATTCCTTGATAGGATTCCTCTTCATAAACTTTACTCTCCAACATCATATTTAAGAAGTCACAAACAACCTCAATATTACGCTGCTCTTTTGAGAAAACGTCCATGTGAATCTTCAATAACTTACCGATCTCATCTAAAACGGAAAGGTATCCTTTTTGGCCAGCTTCTGAATCGTTATTGCCTTTATTATTGAAATTCATGCACCTTACCAACATTTTAATCGCTCTAACTTGAGCACCCATTCCGTCAATTACATTCTTATCTCCTCTCATAGATAAGTGAATATCTGTGAAAGGATCAACGAAAAGGTGTGTGCTGACGTTTGTTAAAGAAGTAATCAAAATCAAAAAAATGACAAAAGTGTTGCAGAGAAAATTAAGAACACAGCAGGCTCTGCATTTGAAACAATGCATAATGCTTTAGAAACAACAGAAAATGTTGCAATGAATACTGTTGATGCAACTAAAAACGTCGCAAATAATTTAACAGGCAACACAAAAAAGAATCAAGACAAACAATAATGAATAAAGATAAAACGCCATTTAGCTGGCGTTTTCTCATTTTTACATACATTAATTTCAAACATCAAGAAATCAAATAGCTCTCAGTCAGTATAAATTAATACACTATATCTTCTTAACAGCATTCTTCAATTAACCTGCCCCGTTAGCTCAGTAAGAAATCACAACATTTTACACGCAATTGTTATAGTCCCTGTTCTCAAACACGGGCAGCATGACATTACATAAATAAGTACGTTTAATAAAAAGAAAGGTTTCTTTATATACATTGAAAAAGCTGGCTACAAGAAGAACTCATAAATGGGTTCTTTTTCTTTTGATGAAATATCAACATTAACGTTTAACAGAGCCAAAGAAAAAAAGACCATCTATTGACAGTCCTGTTCTTAAATTAAAGCCCCCGATAGCTGAATAAGAAAAAGTCAATTTTTCTGTCCAGATAAGTGTAGACGCTCCAAATGCTGTGCCTTTTCTTCAAGAATACTTTGTACCTTTTCTAATTCTTTCGATTTCTGTTCGGAATTTTTATACTGCTCTCCAAGTTGTTCATTAATGGTTCTTAACTCCTCTTGTTGTACTTGAAGCTCTTCGGATTGGCTCTGTAATTCTTCTGTTAAAGCTTGCGATTCTTGAAGCAATTTTTCTACCTGCATATGCCCTAAAATACTTTGTATGTTGATACCCAGATTACTCACGACCTCTTGTAGCAACATTTCTTCTAGATGACTAAATGATTGAAATGAGGCTAATTCAATAACAGCCAATACTTCTCCTTGAAATTCTGCTGGAATAACTGTTACACGGGAGGGCTGCTTTGAACCCAGGCCAGACGTGATTTTTATATAGTCTTTCGGAATTCGATTAAGAACAATTATGCGATTTTCCAGTGCACATTGTCCGACAATTCCTTCCCCTAAGTGAAAGCTGCTGGCCCCTATATCCTCTTGTCGAGTATCGGCATAGGCAGCAAGCTTCTGAAAGATCCCCTTATCATTTCTCACATAGATCACGGCATACGTTGCGCGTACCATAGGAGTAATCTTGGCGATAAACCGGCGGGCTAATGTCTCTATGTTATCTATTCCAGAATACATAGTCGCAATTTCAGCAATTCTCGTTTTTAACCAGCTTTGCTCCTCTGCATTATCCTTTAAGCCCATCAATTGAAGCTGTACAACTTCCAGTTCTTCCGTTCTCTCTTTAAGCTTACGAACTAATATTTTATTTTCAAAAATCGTAATGACTTGCCGAATAACAATAAAAAATAGAACAACCATTCCTCCAATAAAAATACCTAAGATCGCTTCTTTTTTAATTATCGCAAGAATGATTAAAACCATTAAGCTTAAATAAGGGATGATAATGAATATACTATGAACCTTTTTAGCTTGATTTTTTTCTTCTTGTGGAGATTGAACGTCAATATGACTACCATAAAAACTTGATAAGCCTATTAAGATGACACAGATATTCCACACTGGGGTTATAAGGGATAAATAATTATAATTGTCATAAATGGCTCGATATAAGTAATAAAATTCTGCGATGGTATAAATAAATACGACCGCAGTATTGATGGTCAAAACAATAGGTGGGAAAGTCGATTTATAAGAAACGAATAGCATCACAATCCCTATCAATATCCCTAAGTGTGCAGCCGGATAAGTTAACGAAAGGATGAAATGAAAAGTACTAGTTTCATATTGCAATAATGGTTCTAAGAAATAAACCCACGTTATGGTTGTCAACACGGTCATAATGATAAACGAATCAAAAAACAACTGAATAGAACCGTATTGTCTCCTCTTCCTATATACTTTATAAAGAATAGCAAGGCTATATAAAATTACAAACATGTTAAAAAAGAAATTAGCCCAGCTAGGGAAAGGGTAATCCATTGCTACCCACATAAATTCGCCAATAAAATAACTAAAACACGCTGCGAATATAATAAACCAGAACCTTTTTTCCTCTAATTCCTTTATGTGATAAATCGCTACACCTAAAAATAGTAGGGCTATGATGGGACCCGTAACGGCTACAATTCCCATTCCTACTGTGTTTGTTGACCAAAATAGAATAAACAAATAATAAATCAGCGCATAGATAATCGTAATAAAAATTAAGGGTTTCTTTAATTTCTCCAATGACTTCACCACTTCCATACTTCCATTAATTTAAAATATATCATAATTATATAACTTTTTTAAGGGACTTTTTTTTAAAATCCACGGGGCTTACATAGCCCAGTGTTCCGTGAATCCGCAACTTGTTGAATCCCTCTTTACTAATGAAATTCTTCCTAACGGAAACTTTATCATTTTTTCCTTTAAAGGTCTTTACTAATTTAACAAAAACCTGTCACTTTTTACTAGTGACAGATTTCTCAGAGGCCACCGATCCTCGTTTCCATACACACAAAAAAAGGACAGCTGATGTTCAGCCCTCCCTATTTTATACTTTAAAAAAGAAACCTCTTCATACTTGCTCCTTTTTATTGGCTGGTATTGTTCAGAAACGATTAATTCATCCTCTATTAGAACATAAGGGTGAGTCTCCAACAAAAGTGTTTGAAGGTAGCCTGGCATTTTCTCTCCATCGTACGCACAAATTAATGGAAATAACAGTAGTTTTACAGCTTCATCTACCATTTTCTCAAGTTCTTCTATTAGATGTAACGGATCAGTCATAGTAGCCCACTCCACATGTGCCTATGCCCGGAAAGGGATTTTATTTTCTAGGTATGGTTGTATCGTTTTATTAAAGTAATCGACTATCGCCGGTGGATGATAACTGCCGTTGGAACACTAGGAAAGGTCGAACGTGGTCATATAAAACCTAGCATCGAATTATTAGAAAAAATTGCAGCTGTATATGACATGCCGATTACTTACTTTTTAGAAGAAACAAGGGAAGACCTACAAAGTTGGGGAACTGATGGGTTAATTTCGTACAGGAGATGGATGAAAAAAATATGACCGTTGATGAGTTGCGTGCGGCTGTGGATCAGCATTCTTTGTGAAGTGTATCGCTAATAACGGAATTGTATGTTCTTATGTGAAATTTCTATTTTCAAGCGAATATTTCAACAATTAATATCAATGTGATCACTGAGATTAATCGTCATCGTACTGAAATTCCGAAATCTCCTATGGAAACATCACTTATAGCTTACTCATTCAAACAGTGATGTTCCCCGAATTTCTAATACGCTCGGCCTATATTAATAAAAAAAAGTGGGTTTATGATTTACTTTTTTTCATATTTGTTTGTTTATGAATTTTGCACATTATGTATTTATTCATCTGCATGAGGTAGGACTTAATATGACTTGTATCCACTTTTTCAACTTCATTAAGATCGAACTCGTTCTTTAAATAATTCAAAAAGGCTCTTGTGTTATTCCTGTAACCTTTCATTGTTCTAATCGAGTAATTCTTAATTTCCAAATCAAATAAAAATTCTTTGTAAACATCTTCTAATAACAAAAAAACTCACTCCCTGTATGAATATATTTCCCATACAAAAAGTGAGTTTTAAGCACATATAGCCCTTAAACAAGAGAGTTATGGTACATCACAGTATCAAAGACAAATAAAGAACATGTATATCATCATTCGCCTTGAATCTCCTGTAAACACACCAAATTTTCAATTGTTGAAGGCTATACAGTGTTAATATAAACGTTGATGTAGCAAGGGTTCGGCAATCCCTAATGTCTATTATTCACTGAACTCTACATTATGATATACTTGTCCGACGTCTTCTAAATCTTCTAAAGCATCAATTAATTTTTCAAATTGCGTCTGATCTTCTTCTGATAATGTCACGTCGTTTTGCGCAAGCATCGTTAGCTCTGCCACCGTAAACTCAGTTATCCCTACATTTTTGAATGATTCTTGCACAGCATGGAATTGATCAGGTTCGGCATAAATGATAACCGCTTCATCTTCTTCTTCGATGTCACGAACATCTACATCTGCTTCCATTAATAGTTCAAGCACTTCATCTGATGTTTTCCCTTCAATGCCGATAACCGCTGTCTTATCAAACATATAGGCGACAGATCCACTTACCCCCATATTCCCCCCGTTTTTACCAAAAGCAGCACGAACATCTGATGCCGTACGGTTCACATTGTTTGTCAGTGCATCTACAATGATCATCGATCCATTAGGCCCGAATCCTTCATAACGAAGTTCATCATAGCTCTCTTCTGAACCGCCTTTTGCTTTTTCAATGGCACGGTCAATAATCGTTTTCGGAACACTATATGTTTTTGCACGTTCAAGTACGACTCTTAATGCCTGATTTGATTCGGGATCAGGTTCGCCCTGCTTGGCTGCTACATAAATTTCACGTCCGAACTTTGCATATATACGACTCGTATTTGCATCTTTTGATGCTTTTTTTTCTTTAATGTTGTTCCACTTACGGCCCATAATGAACACTCTCTTTCTTAACTTAGAATCTATAGCAATTATTAGCTTATATATTATACCTCACTAGCATGGAATCGTGTCAATATAGCGGTAAGTGAAAGAAAGTGGAACATATTCGTTATAAAACAATTATTTAATACACATCTTCTAATGCTTTTCTGAGAAGAGACATACTGCGATCGAGATCTGTTTTTACTTGTTTTTTATATAGTTTTGCTTTTTCATAATCCGCAAATTGATAAACAACAATTTCTTTATATTTAGCCCCTTCTTGAACCTTTTTAGTTCGCATTAAAATGCCATCATCAATTAAATCGTGCAGTGATCGATAAATTTCAGAATGATTCGGCTCATATCCTAATGGTTTAAATGACAATTTTAGTTCATCCATCGCCTGCATGCCATACATTTTATGTTCTTCAACAAATCGAATCATATATAACTTTAAAAAAGCTCGCTGCTTAATTAAAAACTTACCTTCTCCTCTTGGCATTATGATCACATCCTCGTCTATACTATTTTTTTTTATTTTACCATATTTTATTATAGACGAGTGATTTAAATGATATATTTGATTTTTGCACATAGTGTATTATTAATTTTTGTACAGTTCGATGGTTAAATTTTGTTCTGAATCGGCTTGTGCAATAAAAATTTGTTCGATGTTCACTTTTCGTTTTTGCAGTTCCGTTTGAAGCCAAGACGGGGTTTGTTTCGCTTGTTCAAGTGCTTTAAACTGAATATTCCCTTCTAAAATAACAACATATGGTTCTTTTTCCTTTTCCTTGCTATCATATGTAACAGGTCTTCTTCCTTTTTTTAATAGAGGATTTAAAGCCCCATTTGTTTCAATTACTGCATATTCAACATCGCTCAACTGAAAAATCCCTTTCGTTCTAAGCAATTCGAGCAGTTCATCAATCGAGTATTTTTCTTTCGCCAAGTTCTGCTCTATAATATGGCCATTTTGAATAATAACAGTCGGTTTCCCTTCTATCCATTCACGTATTTTCCGGCTTTTTAAAGTAGCGATACCGGCTAAAAGCGGGATTATGCCCCATATAAAGATCGCGGTTGCCCCGTGCCAAAAGTTTTTTTCAAGGCCTGTGGACATTTCAGCAGCTATACCGCCAATTGTAATACCCGTCACATATTCAAAGAATGATAACTGAGCGATCTGCCTTTTGCCCGTTAATTTTGTTACAGCGAACAGCAGCAGAACGAGGACAATGGAGCGCCATATGATATGGTATATATCCATTAAACTTCTCCAATTCGCAGTTCGACAGCATGAGCGATGCATGGAATCGAATCTTTTTGTAAAACGGATAATGGCGACAATAACGCACCTGTTGCAGCAATTAATACGCGTTTCCATTCATTTGCAACCATCTTTCCATATATATATCCGCACGTAACCGCAGCTGAACAACCGGCACCGGATCCGCCTGAAAAGACTTGTGGCTCTGATCCATATAATAGTTCACCACAATCTAGCATAGATGTCTGTGACAAGTTCATGCCGCTATCTTTCAATAATTTCAGAAAAATTTGTTTCCCTGTTTTTCCAAGATCTCCGGTAATGATGCAGTCATACTCTTCAGGCTTTTCCACGTGTCGAATAATCGTATCTGCAGCAGCCGGTGCCATGGCAGCTCCCATATTAAACGGATCTTTTATTCCATAATCCAATACCCGCCCTGGCGTAGCAGAATGTATGTATGGACCTGTGCCGTTGCTGGATAGAATCGCTGCACCACATGCTGTCGCCGTCCACTGGGAAATTGGCGGTTTTTGTCCTCCGTATTCTGTCGGATACCGAAATTGTTTTTCCACTGCTGCATTATGACTTGCGGCAGCCGTTAGCACATTTGTTGCATATCCGCCGTCAATCAATACGGCACCTATCATAAAGCCTGCCATGGATGTCGCACACGCATTATACAAGCCGATAAAAGGAGTCGCTAATGTTCGTGCTGCAAAGTTTGTCGGTGTCATTTGATTAATTAAATCTCCTGCTAAAAAAACGTCGATTTCCTCATTTTTCAGTTCGGCTTTTTTTAGTGCATAAATCGATGCATCTTCCATTAAGCGCCGTTGAGCTTTTTCAAAACTTTTTTCGCCGCCATCTAGTTTTTCAAAAAATTGATCAAATGTAGACGCCAGCGGTCCTTTCGCTTCAAAAGGACCACCTACAGCAGAAGCAGCGATAATGACCGGTTTCGTTTTGAATGTCCATGTCATATAATCCAATCATCCTTTTTACTCTTTAGAATGAAACAAACAGCCTTTTTTATGCACAAAAAAAAACGGCTAAAGCCGCTTTTCATTAAAACGTTGTAAAATGAAACAACTTTTGAACTGTATAAATTAATCGTTTAAAGAATGCCATTTCCTCATCGTGTTTATGATAATCAGCCGTGTAAACCGCTCCATCATTCTCCCATAACATATGAAAATAGCGGTCTACTTCTTTCATGATCTCACTGTTATTCGCCGCTGATATTTTCACATCGGTCTCCAGATTAAAGTTATTTAAATTCCGTGAAGTATGATTGGCCGAGCCACTAATCACAACTGCTTTATCTTCATGTTTTACATACATCATTTTCGGATGAAATTGCTCCGGTGCTTGCGCAAACCAGCGGACACCTACTTTCCCTTCTGTGTCTTCAATTAGTTCAGCAGCCATTGGAATGTTCGGCAATCCTGTTTTTTTACGGCCGAATGCGTTTTTATTTGTATCCAGAATAAGGTTAACATCAACATTACGGTTTGCCGCATCGGTTAGCGCTTCTATAATTGTCCGGTCGGCTAAATAAAACATCGCGAGCCAGATTTCATCTCCTTGTTTCGCTGCTGCAATTTCATTTCGAATCGCATCTTGGATCTTTCTTTCTGTTACGAGCTGTACATGGACATCTCCTGCATTCTTATGCACAGGCATTGCTTTTGGAAAATCCGTTTCATGGCGTGTATCCGCTGCCGCTTTTTCGCTTATTAACATATCATTCACAAGTGCGCCTTTTACTTCGAATGCCACATTCGAAAAATAAGCACTCGCATCATGCGGATTGGCCGAACTGATTAACGTTGTTTTTTCAGTCGTCACGGTTTTCCGGTGGTTTGCTTTCACATTAAAGAGTGTTAAATAGGAACGAAGCGTCATATCTGGTGCCGTCTCCTCAAACGCATTGGGCAGCCAACCGTTATGGCTCTCGCCAAACCAGGTAAAAAGCATCCTGTAAAATCCGCTATAGACAGGTGTGGAGTCTCTGAGTGGATCCATATTTGTCATGATGACATCAATGCCAGCTTTTTTCATTTGCTCAAATTCAGGTACTTTATGAGAATTATAGGACGAGTTCACTTCATCAGATATAAAAATAATGGGCATAGCCGGATTTTCTTCCTTTTTGTCCACGAGTGCATTCGTAATTTCTTTTACGTTTTCTGGATATTCCTTCTCTTTTTCATGGTAGGAATTGAACAAAAAATAATCAATCACAATAAAATCTTCTGCTTCTTCAATAATCTCCAATGTTCGGGTAAAAATTTCTTCTTTAAAAAACTTCTTGCCCTCTTTTTCACCCGAAACATTATAAAAGAAATCAACGTCTTCTTCTCTTACAAGGTATTCACTGCTTTCATATGAAATATTGTCAGGCAGCGGTTTGTACACGTTATACAGCATCACAGCAACGTAAATGGACAAAAAAATAATGGCGAATAGCCGCCATTTTTCCATGTTCCCTAGTCTTCTTTTCATACTTGGTTTCCCCTTTTTAACGGTCCTTCTTTTACCATACCCTCGTATACAAAAGAACTAAACCTCGTGTCGTTGCTTTAAATGCATTCAAACAGCACAGCGACACCAATTCCGCCAGCACTGCCGACTGCTGCAACGCCATATTTCGCTTTTTGCTCGGGCATTCCATAAAAAAGACGGAGAGCAAGCATGGCACCGGAAGCCCCATACGGATGACCAAGAGCAAGTCCGCCGCCATAGATGTTTATTTTATTAATCGGAATGTTTAATTCACGTGCCGTGTACAAAATTTTGACTGCAAACGCTTCATTAATTTCCCATAAATCAATGTCCCTCACCGTTAAACGATGTCGCTTTAAAAGCTTCTGAATCGCTGGTACTGGTGTTGCGGCTGGAAAATTCGGATCTGCTCCAGCGGCCGCACTGCCCACTACTTTTAATCCGTGTGCTGCATTGGAAGTGAGCGTGACGGCACAAGCGGCATCATTAAAAGCAGAAGAATTGATGGCTGTTATAGTACCGGCTGATTTGAAAGATGTTTTCGCGCGGGACGCCAGCTTTTCAACAGGACGCTTTTTCATACTTGCTTCATCTTCATATAGACCGTGTATCGGCACAATTTCTCGGTAAAATAACCCTTGTTTAACAGATTCATAATAGCAGCGGTAACTGCGAATGGCGTATTCATCCTGTTCTGCACGTGTAATATGTTCTCGTTCTGCAAGCCATTCTGCTGCCATCCCCATCTCTGGATCTCCAATATGATTTGGGGAAAAAACAGCTTTCTCAGGTCGTGGTGATGTACTTGAACTTTCACATCCCCCGGCAATGATGGTGTCTGCTTCGCCCGATTGAATGAGTGCCGTACCGAGGCGGATCGCTTCTAAGCCAGAAGAACATTGCCGGTCTACTGTTAATCCAGGAACCGTAACAGGCAGACCGGCTATTAAAGACGAAAGTCTCGCGATATTTCCTCCAGGCCCTGTGACATTGCCCAAAATCACTTCGTCTGGCGTTGATGAAAGACCGTTAGAAAGCTTTTTGATAACCGGTGCAGCTAATTCTGCTGCACTCACGTTTTTCATGATGCCATTTTTAATGCCAACCGGTGTTCTGTATGCAGCTGTTATATATACACTCATGTAAACACCTTCATCGCTATTTTTTTTAATTCATTACGGGCGATTTTCCCGTTCGTCGTATGCGGCAGTGAGGAAACGCGAGCCCATTTGCGCGGTATTTTTTCAACAGACAGACAAGTTTTCGTATAGGCTTTTAGTGTAATTGGCTCAATCATTCCCGTGTACAGACAGACAATCCGTTCCCCTAGATGTCTATCCTGAATGGATGTCACGGCTGCTTCCTCCACACCTGAATGTTTCAATATGACACGTTCCACTTCTTCGGGGTAGACATTTACACCGCCGCTGATCATCATAAACTGTTCACGACCAATAATATGTAAATATCCGTCTTCATCCATATATCCAGCATCACCGACCGTATAAAACCCATCTTCTTCGATATTCATTTCATACAAACCATCCTTTGCATATCCACTGAACAGCATCGGGCTTTTCACGTAGACGGTGCCTGTTTCACCTGCTGGAAGCATTTGACTGCCGTGGCGAATTTCAATCTCAACACCTGTAATCTGTTTTCCCGAAGAGGACGGCTTGAGGATGTAGTCCTTCGGTGTCATATACGATACAAAGCTTAGCTCAGATGCACCGTAAAATTCATATAGCGCTGCATTTGGATAATATGTTACCCATTGCTGCTTCCGTTCCGCAGTCCATCCTGCTCCTGACAGGAAAACGATTCCTTTCCCCTCTATATCATTTATCTTCATTAATGATTCAAGCATCGTTGGCACCGCATATAGGACGAAGGACGGCGTCTCTTTCAACGTTTGAGTGACATGATGGGGCCAAAACTTTTCATGAAGAATAAGTTTTTGACCGGTATATAGCGCAAAGGCAGCACCGTATAAAAAAAGAGAATGATGGATTGGTCCTGCTATAATGGCTGTTTCCTGTCCGGTTAATGGAAAATCCGTTAGGCCTGCTTTAAAACTTTTGATCCAGGAACGATGACTGCGGCCAAACTGTTTCGGTACTCCGCCTGAACCAGACGTAAAGCCTGAATAAAAAATGGCTTCTCCGTCCTCGCTGCAAAAGTCTGTCGGTTCCATTTTCATCATCAACTGACCAGTCTTGACAAGTGAATCTTTCCCGATAAACAACTTCGGAGCCGCAAGGCGAAGTCGTTCCTCACGTTCTCTTTCCGTCATACGCGGATCGAGCGGCATAAATGTCCAGCCGGCACGAGCCGCTCCGCAAAAAATCAATACTGTTTCCCATTTATTCAAAGCGGTTACAGCAATCGTTTCACCACGAGAACTGATAGATAAAAGCCAGCTTGCCGCTCTTTTTATCATATTTTCCCACTCTTTATATGTAAATGTGTGTTCTTTTGTCTTAACAAAAAACGACTCCGGGCACGTTTGTGCACGGAGCGGATATGTGGACGTTATATTCATCATTTATTCCCCCCACCTTATCTTATCAAAATCTACGCGGCGCGGCGAAACGATGGCAGCGTCTGTAATGCACTTCTCAGCTTTGGAACGAGGACAGCCGCCGCGACCGATTTAAGCAAGTCACCTGGAATGAATGCCATACTTGCAACTGTCACTTCAAAAATTCCAACACCTGTGACAAATGATTGCACCGGAATGCCTATTGCGTACAACACAAGGACACCGCCGATTACGTTCGCAGTAAATGTTCGGCGCACCGTTAATTTAGCGGCACGTTGGGTTAACAATCCAATGACAAATGCACCGACGATCCAGGAGATTAAAAAACCTGCACTTGGCCCAACAAATACAGCTAGGCCCCCTCGTCCTCCCGCAAGAAGCGGCGCACCTGCTGCGACGATTAATAAAAAAATAAGCTGACTCATAGCACCGAGCCTTGCACCGAGCACACCGCCGGCAATCATCACTCCAAGCGTCTGAAATGAAATCGGTACCGGTGTAAATGAAAGTGGAATAGGTGGTAAAAAACCAAGTACTGCCATGATTGCCGCAAACATCGCGGCTTGAATCCAATGAATCGTTTGCATTTTTATAATTCCTCCATTACCTTTTTTTCAGTGTAATCGAGATTCGATTTATTTGTCAACCTATTTTTATTTCAGTTAACAGAATATCATTCTTATTCTTTGTATAAACAATGAGCTTACTGGTAAAAATGGAAAAGAGAATTTTGCTTGTTATCGATTTATACGAATAAGAAAACAGCCTATATCTGATTAAAAGCTAGCAAGCTCCCTGCGTTTGAGCGATCAGAAGTTTAAGATTTTATTAGCAGGAAATAGCAAAATTAGAAATATAAAAGTTTTAATTGGCGAAAAAGGCATTTATGTGACTCTCTTTCGTGCTCACGTCATTGTTAAAGGAGGTAATTAGAATGGGACTTGCTCAAATTGGCGTACCCGGTTTAATCATTATCCTTGTTATCGTCCTGATCCTTTTTATCCCCCAAAAATTGCCAGAAGTGGGGGGAGCCGCCCGGAAAAACATTATCAGAGTTTAAAAAAATCAACAAAAGACATTATGGATGAGAATGAGGATGAAGATTCTAAAAAGCTAGAGAAAAAAACAGACAGATTGTAAGCAGGTGATATATTGGATCCATATGGAGATCATAGCAGAGTAATTTTAAGTCCACTGGATAAAAAAGCTATAGCAGAAGCAGAAGTAAACGAAGTTGAAGAGTTGGCCGGTACAGATCATCCACATGAGTTCTCAGTACTTGGCGCGTCTTTAGTGGAGCATCTAACTGATTTACGGAAACAATTGATCAAAAGCACAGTTGTCTTCTTGTTCTTTTTTATCATCGTCTTCTCTTCCATCAATTTTTGGTTTCCTTATGTGACGAGAGGGCATGAACTGATTATTCTCGGGCCGCTTGAAGTTATTAAGTTCTATATGTCTATTTCCCTTGCTTTATCACTCGGACTGTCGCTTCCATTTGTCAGCCATTTTTTATGGCAATTCGTGAAACCGGGGTTGAATGAAAAAGAAAGCCGTTTTATTGGCTTCTATTCCCCCGCGATGCTTTTGCTTTTTTTAGCCGGTGTCGCATTTGGCTATTTCATCGTGAATCCGCTCAGTTATCAATTTTTGATTTCAATGGGCTCATTGAATTTTAATGTGATGGTATCAGCACAGGAATACATCCGCTTTTTGCTCATGTCTACTGTACCGCTTGGGTTACTTTTTGAAATGCCAATTGTTGCCCTATTTCTTGCAGCCATCGGGATTCTGACTGCTGAAACCATGAGAAAAGTTCGGAAATGGTCCTACTTGATCATCGCTGTTTTATCAGCCGTCATTACACCGCCAGACTTTATCAGTCAACTTCTTGTCATGCTTCCAATGATTTTGTTGTACGAAATCAGCATTTATATAGTCCTGTTTATTGAACGTCGTCAGACCCAATCAGAACATATCCCCATTCTTAACGAAACAAATGAATAAACACAGCGGTTTTATACAAAAATTAGACGTCTATTTATTGTTATAAATAGACGTTTTTTTTGCCTAAATATTTCTTAAAAAGTATAAATAATGGACTAAATGGAGAATTCTATAGAATGGATCATGCCAGACTCTTCGTCAGTCTAGTCAAATCGATGAAACGGCAAGACTTTGTGGCACTATAGGAAAAATCATTTTAGGAGGTTTATAATGCCAGACAATGAAAAAGGTTTATCCAGACGCGGCTTTCTAAAAACAACGGGAATTGCTGCCGGTGCACTTGTTGGCGGTGGTCTTATCGGCGGGCTTGTCGGGTACAACGCGAAAGATGAAACGCAAAAAAATAAAGAAACAACAAAAAGTGAACAGCACGGAGCGGCAAGCAACAGAGCGCGCATGTTCTTTACGAACGACAAAGAGTTTATGATTTTATCAGCAGCGACGGAACGGATCTTTCCAAAGGATGACCTTGGTCCAGGCGCCATCGAGCTTGACGTGCCTTATTTTATCGATCACCAGCTGGCCGGAAACTATGGTAACAATTCGAAAGAGTATATGCAAGGACCGTTTAAAGCAGGACAGTCTACTCAAGGATATCAGAGCCGATTGACGCGTGCAGAAATTTTTCAGCAGGGAATCGCGAAAATAGAGTCAGAATCGCAAAGTCGTTTTAAAAAAGGGTTTTCTGACTTAGAAGGCGCCCAAATGGACGAGATTTTGACTGCCTTTCAAAAGGATGAAGTGCCAATGATAGCTGTTTCTTCTGCCTTTTTCTTTAAGCTTCTTAGACAGGCTACTCTCGAAGGCGCTTACGCGGATCCATTGTACGGCGGAAACAATAATATGGATGGCTGGCGCATGAAAGAATTTCCTGGTCATCAAGGGTCCTATGCACAAGTAATTGATAAAGAGGAGTTCCAAAAAATCAAACCGCAGTCACTGTCCAGTATGCAAAATATGCAACATTAAAAAAATTAATGACTCATGACGTTTTTTAATTTTTTAAATAGGAGGAGAAGAATGGCCAAAACATTGGAAAAGGTCGATGTTGTGACAGTAGGTGTCGGTTGGACCGGTGGCATTATTGCAGCTGAATGCGCAAAAGCAGGGTTAAAAGTAATTGGACTAGAACGAGGAAAAGAACGCAGTACCGCAGACTTTGCACAGGTTCATGATGAATTCCGCTACGCCATCCGCTATGAACTTATGCAGGATTTATCGAAAGAAACGATCACTTTCCGCAACAACCGGAAACAGGAAGCGCTTCCGATGCGGCAAATGGGCTCCTTTTTGCTTGGTGAAAATTTAGGCGGAGCTGGTACACACTGGAATGGACATACATGGCGTTTCCTGCCTTATGATTTTGAAATTAAGTCGATAACCAATAAAAAGTATGGGAAAAATAAACTATCTGATGATTATTTACTCCAAGACTGGGGCATTACGTATGAAGAGTTGGAGCCTTATTACGATAAATTCGAAAAAATGGCTGGCATTTCAGGTGATGGAAAAAATCCTTTCCAAGGAAAGCGTTCAGATAAGTACCCAACACCTGCGTTGAAAAAAACGCCCATCCTTCAAAAATTTGAAAAAGCAACAACTGATTTAGGTTATTCGCCATTTATGCTGCCCTCTGCGAACATTTCTGAACCGTATAAAAATCCGGATGGCGAGCAGATTAATGCGTGCCAGTATTGCGGCTTTTGTGAACGATTCGGCTGCGAATACGGTGCAAAGACTTCTCCGGAAATAACGGTTGTACCGACAGCGAGAAAAACAGGCAATTACGATATACGCTTTCATGCCAATGTTGTCGAAATCTTAAAACAAGGCAATAAAGTGACAGGCGTCAAATACATCGATCGGGTAACGGGTGAAGAATTCATTCAGCCGGCAGAAGCCGTCGTTTTGACAAGTTATGTTATGAACAATGCAAAACTTCTAATGGTATCGAAAATCGGTGAACAGTATGATCCGGTAACCGGACGCGGGACACTTGGGAAAAACTACTGCTATCAAGTTCTACCGGGTGCAACCGGCTTTTTCGATGAACAGATGAATTTATTCATGGGTGCTGGAGCACTCGGTATGAGTATCGATGACTGGAATGGAGATAACTTTGATCATCATGATGTAGATTTCATCCACGGGGCGAGTATTTCGATGACTCAACCTGGTGTACGGCCTATTCAAATGAACCCTGTTCCGCCAGATACACCAACATGGGGATCAGATTTCAAAAAAGCATCCATTTATAATTACACACGGACGCTAACCGTAAGTGGACAGGGCGCATCGATGCCACATAAAGAAAATTATATGTCTCTTGACAGCACGTATAAAGATGCATATGGCGTTCCTTTATTGCAGATGACGTATAACTTTACGGAACAGGATCGAGCACTTCATACGTATCTCACAAAAAAGTCTGAAGAAATCATAAAAAAAATGGGCGCAAAAACAGTTGTACCAGGCAGTCCATTAACAGATTATGATATTGTTCCTTACCAGACAACACATAATACCGGCGGCACGATTATGGGAACAACTCCTGAAAACAGTGTGGTGAACACGTATCTTCAGCACTGGGACGCGGAGAACCTTTTCGCTGTCGGAGCAGGAAACTTCGCCCATAACGGCGGTTACAATCCGAATGGCACAGTCGGAGCACTCGCCTATCGCTGTGCAGAAGGCATCATTAAATACAGCAAAAACGGCGGGTCACTCGTTTAAATAAAAAGGAGGAGATGAAACATGGGACTTTCTGGAATCGGCGTACCTGGGTTAATTGTTATTCTTGTGATTGTCTTAATTCTTTTTGGCCCGAAAAAACTGCCGGAGATTGGCGGAGCCGTCGGGAAAACATTATCAGAATTTAAGAAGTCAACAAAAGGCATTATCGATGACGAAGAGGAACCAAAAAAGGAAAAAATACAGTTGGTTAAGGATAAAAGCGAATAAATTATTTTAAAAAAAGATTGATCAAAAACGGGTATCGTTCACTCGTTTTGATCAATCTTTTTTAATAGCTGTCTCGTAAAAACGTCTCACGTCTAACCTGTTTTATGAAACAGGTATTTTTGCTCTTTCCGCTGCCTCTTCATCCGTCAGCCCATGTTCAGCGACGTAACGATTGCGAGGATGTGTCCGGCATTCATGCGAACAGCTTCTCATGTAGAGATGTTCATTTTCTTCTGAGCAAAGGATTTGCTTGTTGCATTCTGGATTTGCACAATTTACATAGCGTTCACACGGTTCATTCGTAAAGTAATCTCTTCCTACGATCACGTGCTCCACTTGATTGATCGGCACACCAATTCGTTCATCAAATACGTAGCATTGTCCATCCCACAGCTGGCCTTTTACTTCCGGATCTTTTCCGTATGTGATAATTCCGCCGTGAAGCTGTGCAACATCTTCAAATCCTTCTTTTAACAGCCATCCTGAAAATTTTTCGCAGCGTATGCCGCCTGTGCAATAGGTTAAGATTTTTTTATCCGCAAACTGTTCTTTATTTTGACGTATCCATTCGGGCAGATCACGGAATGTTTCAATATCTGGCTTAATCGCACCTCTGAAATGACCTAATTCATATTCATAGTCATTTCTGGCATCAATCACAACTGTATCTTCCGACTGCATTTGTTCAAAAAAAGTTTTAGGATCGAGATGCTTCCCTGTCGTTTGTCTCGGGTTAATGTCATCTTCAAGCCGCAGCGTCACTAATTCTTTTCGGGGACGGACGTGCATTTTTTTAAACGCATGTTCATCCACTTCATCTATTTTAAATTCCATGTCTTCAAAGCGAGAATCGCTCTTCATTGCTTTTATATAAGCATCCGTCTGCTCAATTGTTCCAGAAACCGTTCCGTTGATCCCTTCCTGTGCAACTAAAATACGCCCCTTTAGTCCGAGCTCTTTGCAAAAGCTTAAATGCTCTTGTGCAAACTCTTCGGGGTTATCAATTGTGACATAGTTATAGTAGAGCAGCACTCTGTATTCTTTTTTTTCCAAAACCATTTTCCCACCTTTATTTATTTCACTTGAAAAGTCACCTGTCATTCGTACTCTTTTTCATTCAGGACATATATCATTTTATCATAACTTTACATGCTGTTAATACGATTTGTGTGGCTATATCTTAGAAGTTCTTGACATTTTTGTCTTCAGCTTCTTTTCCCAATTTAGAATGAGCGGTTTTCCTGCTTGAAATATGATAAAATATTGCCTATCTATACATATTGATACATAAGGAGTGCTCCTTTTGATTATTGAACCTTCTATCAAAATGGCTTCGTTTCAGCCATCGATTTTCAGCGATTTAAAGACGTATACAGATATAAAAAGGCGAGAAGGCGCTGATCTAATTGATCTCAGCTTAGGCAGCCCCGATTTACCCCCCGATGAAAAAATCAGAAATGTTCTTGCCAAAGAAAGTACAGCGTTTTCTTCGTACGGTTATACGCTCGGTGGGACGATACGCTTTCATCAATCCGTTGCTGATTATTACACTCGCCGGTCTGGCATTAAACTAAATCCAGAAACAGACATTGTTCAGACTATGGGGTCTCAGGAAGGACTTGTGCATTTGCCACTTGCGTTTTGTAATCCAGGCGATACCGTTCTTATCACGAATCCTGCTTATGTGGCCTATGAGTCAGGCATTGCACTTGCCGGTGCGGTTCCTTATTATATGCCGTTGGTAGAAGAAAACGGATTTTTACCAGATATTTCAGCCGTTCCAGAAGACGTTCTAAAAAAAGCAAAGCTTATGATCCTAAATTTGCCCGGTAACCCTGTTCCAGCCATGCCGAATAAAGCTTTTTTTGAAAAGATAATCGCGATCGCCCGTCAATATCATATTGCTGTGCTGCATGATGCAGCGTATTCGGAATTTTATTTTACCGGTACAAAACCATTTAGCTTTTTATCTATTCCAGGTGCAATGGATGTTGGAATTGAAATTAATTCTTTGTCTAAAAGCTTTAGCCTTGCCGGGGCGCGTATTGCTTATATCGTCGGCAATTCGGATATGATTTCCATTTTAAAACAGTTGAAATCTAATCTTGACTACGGGGTGTTCGCACCGATTCAGGAAGCTGCAGCAACAGCACTCGATCATGCAGAAGAGATAACGAACCATCTCCGTGCTGAATTTACAGCGCGGCGTGATGCACTTGTCAATGGGCTGCATACTATCGGCTGGACCGTATCCAAACCGGATGGAGGTATGTTTTTATGGGCGAAAATCCCGTATGGTACCGATGACCGTGCCTTCGTTTTTGATGCCATTGACCATTCAAGTGTCGTGATGATTCCAGGCAGCGCATTCGGTACAGGCGGCATTGGATATGTCCGTATTGCCCTCGTTCAGCCGGTAGCTGTTTTAGAGAAAGCTGTTCACCAACTAAAAGAAGTGATCAAATCAACATGAACGGTGGAGCAATATTATGATAATCAATTTGAAATCAAAAAAAGAGATCAAGCTTAAGCTGTCCCCATTCCAATTAATTGTTCTTCTTTATTTAACCGGCGTGATTTTTTCAAGTATTTTGCTGCTGCTGCCAGTCGCACATAAACCGGGTGTCGACATTACCTTTATCAATGCCGTTTTCGTTGCTGTCAGTGCACTGAGCGTTACGGGGTTGTCACCTGTCAGTGTGGCCGATACGTTTAGTACGACTGGTTACTTTTTCATCATGCTCATTTTGCAAGTCGGTGGCGTTGGAATTATGACAATCAGCTCCATGATATGGATTTTATTTGGAAAAAGAATTGGAATACGCGAGCGGCAGCTCATTATGGCGGATCAAAATTTAATCGATTTTAATGGCCTCGTAAAATTAATGAGAGAAATCTTTTTACTCATTCTAACCATTGAAGCAATCGGTGCAATCATTCTTGGCATTTATTTCACACAATATTATCCGACATGGTCCGAATCCTTTTTGCAGGGGCTATTTGGGTCTATCAGTGCCACGACAAATGGCGGATTCGATATTACGAGAGCGTCACTCATTCCATTTGCACATGATTATTTCGTTCAGTTTGTCAATGCCACTTTAATTATTCTTGGCGCAATCGGTTTTCCTGTATTAATGGAAGTGAAAGACTTTATCACATACCGTGGTTCACGCAAATATCAATTTAGTTTATTTACAAAAATAACAGTAACGATGCACGCGATTTTAGTCGTCGTTGGGACAGCAGGCATCTTCTTCTTTGAACGCTATCATTTTTTTCTCGATAAAATGTGGCATGAATCGTTCTTTTACGCTTCATTTCAATCGATTGCGGCCAGAAGCGGCGGATTAACTACGTTGGATTTAAATGAGTTTTCATCATCCACGCTCATTTTATTGTCCTTTTTAATGTTTATTGGGGCCTCTCCTTCAAGCGTCGGCGGCGGGCTCCGAACGACGACGGTGGCGATTGCCGTTCTTAGTGTGTTTGCATTTGCACGCGGGAAAGATACAATTAAAATCTTCAATCGCGAAGTTCATCCAATTGATGTTCACCGTTCATTTGTTGTCGTCGTCACAGGAACATTTATATGGGGCCTGTCCATTATGTTGATGTCTTATTTCCAACCTAATATTTCATTGCTGCCGCTTCTTTATGAAGTGTCATCGGCTTTTGGAACGACTGGTTCTTCTCTCGGCATTACCAGCGATTTAGGCACACCCGCTAAAATCATTTTAATTGTACTCATGTTCATCGGACGTATTGGATTGTTCTCACTGCTTTTCCTTATTCGCGGGAAAGAAATAAAGGATTCCTATCATTATCCGAAAGAACGCATTTTAATTGGGTAAAAAAAGCCGTCATTATTGACGGCTTTTCCTTTATGAATTGGCAGTAAACATCCCTTTCATTTTCACTTCGCCCGCTTCACTTTCAACAGTCAGCTTCCCTTTTCCTGCTTTCTCATCCATCCATTCTCCTTTTAAAACAAGCCCCTCACCCGGATAGGTCATCGCTAAAAAACGAACGTCATATGCTGCTAATGAAGGCAAACCCCATTCATTTAAAGCGTGGCTTCCAAGGGCCATGATAAGCATTCCATGGGCAATACAGCCTGGTAAACCTGCTTTTTTAGCCGCTTTAGGATCCGTGTGAATCGGATTGAAATCACCTGAAGCTTTCGCATATTGTTCTATTTGTTCACGTGTGATCGTCATATATATCGGGTTAAACATGTGTAGCTCCTTTCTGCTCAATAACCGTCGACCGGGAGATGATCACTGTTTCGCCGTTCCGCTTGTATTCCGTTTCAAGCTTCGCAAATGTCATGCCTCTTTTTATTGTTTTCCCGATTAAAAAAACGACCGCTTCAATCTTGTCCCCTATATAAACAGGTTTTTTGTATTCGTATTGCTGACTGCCATGCAGGACACAAGATGGGTCGAATGTAAGCAAGTCTGTTAACTTTTCGAATGACATGCCCCCTTGAAAATCGATGACCGTCGCATATGTCGGCGGAATCTCACGATTGGTGGAATCATCGAGATGAATTGCTTCTTTAAATGCCTGTACCTTCTTTTCATCAATCCTGTGTGTGTAACGATAGAGCTCCATCTTTTCCTTTGTCATCTTCACCCTCCATTCATTTTTTAAAATGGTACCATAAAAAGAAGAAGTGATCCCTTCACTGGGATCACTTCTTTTATCCAATCACAGGTGTTTGCTCATCGGCTGTTTCGACAACAAAGCCCATTTCTTCGATCATTTTATGGTCAGCCGTTACCGCTTGTCCCTCCGTCGTCAAATAATTGCCGAGAAAAATAGAATTAGCCGCATAGAGTCCGAACGGCTGCAACGAACGTAAATTCACTTCTCGTCCACCAGAAATACGGATTTCTTTGGACGGATTAATAAAACGGAATAAACAAAGCACTTTTAAACAGTAAGCCGGTGTCAATGGCACCGCATTTTCAAGCGGTGTTCCTGGAATCGCATGCAGGAAATTAACAGGAATCGAATCTGCATCGAGCGCACGTAAACTTTTTGCCATCGTTACGACATCCTCTTTTGTTTCCCCCATGCCAATAATGACACCCGAACAAGGTGACATGCCGCTATCTTTCACATGCTGGACCGTTTCTGTCCTGTCATCGTATGTATGAGTCGTCGTAATCACTTCATGATGGTTTTTAGATGTATTAATATTATGATTATATCGATCAACACCCGCTTCTCTCAACTGATGCGCCTGATCTGATTTTAATAGCCCTAGACAGGCACAAATACGCATCGGATACTTTTCTTTTATTTCTTTCACTGCCCCAACAACCGTTTCGAGTTCTTTTTTTGATGGTCCACGTCCACTTGCAACAATGCAATAGGTACCCGCACCAAGTGAATAGGCTTTTTCTGCGGCTGAGACAATCTGCTCTTTTTCCATCATCCGGTACTTTTCAATTGGTGCACTTGAACGAATCGATTGTGAACAATAGCCGCAGTCTTCTGGACAAATCCCGGATTTCGTATTAATGATCATATTTAACTTCACTTTATTCCCGTAATAATGACGGCGAATTTTATATGCACCATCCAATAGAAGCAATAGCTCTTCATCTGGGCAATTCAAGATGGACATCGCTTCCTCGTTTGAACATTCACCTCCTGTTAACACCTTTTCCGCTAACCTGCTCCATTTCAACATCTCTTTCACTCCTTTTCTTCTCTTGCCAGAATAAAGGAAAAGAATCTTCTTTGTCAACCTAATAATTTTAATAGTTAACAATATTGTTTTGCTAGTTCATTGTTTTCATTGATAAAATAGAGTATACTTTTTTTGTCTAAAGCAACTTGCCTGATTTCAGGTGCAGGAGGAAAATCAATTTGAAAAAACAATTATTACTCGCGCTCACTTTGCTGTCAGCTATCGTATTATCGGGCTGTCAAAGTGCGCAGACGGAAGGCCATTTTTTTCATGACTATTTAGTCAATCCATTCGTCAAACTTATTCACGCCCTTGGCGAAATGCTCGGAAGTTACGGTTTAGCTATTATTGTAATTACCATTATCGTTCGATTGATTTTAATGCCGCTCATGCTAAATTCGATGAAAAAGCAAGCGGTGATGCGTCAAAAAATGGAAGTTGTAAAACCAAAATTGACAGCCATTCAAGACCGTTTGAAAGCAGAAAAAGAGCCGGAAGAACAGCGTAAAATTCAAATGGAAATGATGGGACTGTATAAAGAGCACGGCATTAATCCGATGGCGATGGGTTGCTTGCCTATGCTTCTTCAAATCCCGATATGGATGGGGCTGTATTATGGCATTACTATTTCACCAGATATTCAATCTCATGAATTTTTATGGTTCCGCCTCGGAAATCCGGATATTGCGATGGCCATTATTGCTGGAATTATATATTATTTTCAATTTAGAGTTTCCATGCAGACAATGCCTGCTGAACAGCAGCAGCAAATGAAATTTATTGGTTTGCTGTCACCCGTCATGATTTTAGTTTTTTCTGTTACCGCACCGGCTGCATTGCCTATTTACTGGGCGGTTAGTGGATTAATTTTAATCTTCCAATCATGGCTCGGACGTAAATATTTTCAAACACACCCCCCTGCTGAAAAAGCGACAAAGTAAGACTTGGGATGCCTTGCGTAATCAAGGCATCTTTTTTATTGTATAAAAACCTATTTTTTTGTACAGTAAGTGAAAGTACTTTTTCATAGAAAAAGTGAAACTATTTGTTCAAAATAGCCGTATAGAATAGATAGAAACGCTCACACTAGAGCAAAATGAATATATGGAGTGGATGTACGATGCGGTATTCTTTTTATTGGTTCAGGCGTTCGCTTGCTTCTCTTGTTGCTGCACTGCTTGCAGCAAGTCCATTTGACGGATTTTTAGCATACGGCGCTTTTGCCCTTTCGTTTGCCATCGTATTCGTGTTGTACACGAATCTTAGTAATATGCGAATTCAGAAAAAATACGGATTAAATCGGAAAGAATACTATTATATACGGGGTCAATTGCAAGAAGCGAAGGTAAAGCTTTCTAGGCTGCAGCACTTATTTTTAAAAGTGCGCAGTTTAAGTTCCCTCCGGCAGATGATTGAATTAAACAGCCTCGTTAAGCGCATTTATTCAGTCGTCAAAAAAGAGCCGAAACGCTTTTATGAAATTGAACCTTTCTTTTACTCTCATCTTGATTCAATTGTCGAACTGGCAGAAAAATCCGCGCTTTTATCAAGCAAAAAAGTAAAAGGTCAGGACTTGAAACAGTCGTTGATTGAAACAAAAGAAACATTAGGTGATTTATCGAAAACGCTTGAAGAAGACCTTAGGCAGGTACTCGCGCGCGATATTGAACATTTGACGATTGAACTTGATGTGGCTCAAAGAAGAGTAAAAAAACAAGAAATTCCATTTGGACAAGATAAGGAAGGAGCGTCTGAACATGAACAACGAATTTCAATCACAACCGGTACCCGCTATGGACGCAAAAAAAGATGATTTATTAGATGATTTACTGGCCGATCCGTTCGGTGATATGATGGCAGCACCAGAAACAACTGCGACGCCTTCTGCCCAATCGAAACGCCTTGTCGACGTTCTTCCTGCTGAACACCAGCAAAAAGCGCAGCAGCTGGCGTCTCAAATTGATGTCGGCAACCAGCAAGCCATCTTTGCATTCGGAACAGCCGCTCAAACAAAACTATCTGATTTCTCTCATCACATGCTCGATCATGTGCAGCGAAAAGATATAGGCCCAATCGGCGATATTTTAAATGAACTTATGAAAAATCTAAAAAACGTGGATCCCGAGGAACTGCGTGACGAAAAGAAAAATATTTTTTCCCGTATGTTCGGTAAAGTATCTGATTCCGTCCAAGAAGTCATGACACGCTATCAGAAAGTTGGCTCACAAATTGATCGAATTGGCGTAAAACTAGAACATTCCAAACGAGGACTTGTTGAGGATATACGCATGCTTGAGCAATTATACGATAAAAATAAGGAATATTTTCAAGCACTTAATATATACATTGCGGCCGGTGAATTAAAGCTCGAGGAAATTGAAACAAAAACAATTCCCGAGCTTCGACAAAAAGCAGAGCGAACTGGTGATCAAATGGATTTTCAGGATGTAAACGATATGATCCAATTTGCCGATCGTCTTGAAAAACGGCTTCATGATTTAAAATTAAGCCGTCAGATTACGATTCAAAGCGCACCGCAAATTCGTCTCATTCAAAATACGAACCAGGCGCTCGCAGAAAAAATTCAATCGTCGATCTTAACCGCTGTCCCTCTTTGGAAAAATCAAATCGCTATTGCATTGACCCTTGTCCGTCAGCAAAAAGCCGTTGAAGCGCAAAAACAAGTGTCAAAAACAACCAATGAACTGCTTCTGAAAAACTCAGAAATGCTCAAAGTGAACTCCATTGAAACAGCGAAAGAAAATGAACGCGGATTCGTGGACATCGAAACATTGAAAAAAACGCAAGACAATTTAATTACAACGCTCGAAGAAACGATCCGCATTCAGCAGGACGGCCGGGCGAAACGAAAAGCAGCGGAAGAAGAATTAATCGTCATGGAAGATGATTTAAAACAACGCCTGCTTCGATTGAAATAATAAAAGAAGCCGTTCCAGCATTTTTTCTGGAACGGCTTTTTTTATTCTAAATGCTTTCAAACAGTAATTTTTTCAAAATAGGCGTTAAAACAGCTGGCAGTTCTGACACATCGGGTGCTATGATCGAGCCGTTTCCATAAATTGTTTTCATCGTTTGCTGACGAGCTTCGTCCAACGCTTCGTCACCGATAAATACATTAAAAACGGTCATTCCTTTTTTTCGGGCAAGCAAAACAGCTTCATGTGTGTCAAGCACACCATTTTTATCATAATCAGCAGCGGATGGCTCTCCATCGGAAAAGACGATTAAAAACTTCCGCTGTTCACTTCGTCGCTCCATTTTTTCAATCGCGATCCGTAGCGCAAAGCCGTCCCGGTTGTCTTCTTCCGGTCGTAGCTGACATATTTGCGGACCTGATTCTGATTGATAGGAACGTTCAAATGAAACGGCCGTTAAAAAATGATTCGGTTTCATATGAGCAGAAAGTGAAGCTGTGTCTTCCCAAAAACCCGTAATTTCATGTGGAACGCGAAGAGATTTTAATGTCTCATGAAAGAGTACCGTACTTTTTTTCACGTCGTCCATTTTGTCATACATAGAAGCAGAACTGTCAATCAACAAGAAAAAAGCCGCATCAATCTCACGTGATGGCTCCTGTTTTTTATAAAAAAGCCGCGGATTGTCGTCTGTATAAAAACGAATTAAACGGCGGCCAAGACGCCCTGTCAATAAATGTGTACGCGGACTTGTTTTTTTCTTTTCAATCGATTTTTCAATCATCCGTTTTAACTTGCGGACGACAGGGGCCGTCTCTTCTTTTAACAATCGGTACTGTTCGCGCTCTTCATAAGAAGGATCACGTGGAGATTCAAAAAGTGCCTTTGCTCCTTTATTCTCTTTTCCATACCGGTTATCGTCAGACTGTTCCGCTGCCTCGCGGCGTTCTACGAGCAATCGGTTGTACTGTTCACGTGATGTTTTTTTAGACTGTCCCTGCACAGATGCAAGCGATGCGTCCCCTTCGTCGCCTTCACGCGCCGTATTCCCCATCATCGGCGTTTTTGCGCCCTGTTCTAGATCAAACTGCATAAACGTACCGCGCGTCTCTTCCGATTCACGGTGCCACGTTGAAAATAGCTCATCAAACTGCTCATTTTCTTTTTCATCTTGCTCATCATCATTTGCAAGAGGATCACGCCGTCTACCTGGATCAACAGCGGCAGTTGACTCTTCTTGGTAATATTCCGGCAAGTGGCTGTATTCATTTACCATATCACGTACATCTAAATCATTTATTACGTCTGAAATATCGATGACAAGGCGAATGACATCGGCAGTTGACTGCGCATCAAACAATGAATGGGCTGTCCTGTCGATAAACGGAAGCGCACGATCAATGATTGGACTAATCTGCGGCCATTCAAAGGGAGACGATGCCTGCCAAAGCAAATAGAGTGCATTATATACAGCGTCTGCATAAAAGCCTTTCGCTATGTTAACGGCCATTTGTCCTTCATGGTAGCGTCTCATGACGCTCTTCCGCGTCTTAAACACCTTTTTCATTCCAGGTCTTAATTGAACACAGAGCGGCTCGATCCGTATATCTTCTGCAAGTGCGAGCAGCTGGCGAGCAAAAGATGATTGTTTTTTTTCTATAAAAAGCTGGATGTCTTCTTTATTTGTAAACGACTTCGTTCCGAGAGCACGTAAATAGACATCTGATTTCATCCCATCTATCTCTTCCTGCTTAGTACGATGCTGCCAAAAATGACTTATGTACAAAATAGCCGGGTCATACTGTAAATAAGCAAGCGGGCCGAATTCTACTTTCATATTTGCATCATCTGCTATAGCTGCAGCCAAATCCGACAGTTCCATCCAGAAGGCTGAATTAACCGTTTCATCGTTAAATTGAATAAACCGTTCCACCTTATCCGAACCACGTTTCTGCTGCGTTCCTCACGGCTGCCTGTTCCCGCTCATCATCGAGCTTTCCTGCAATTGCACTCTCAACGGCGCGCATTGGCGGAATATATAACGCAAGATCACATGCATCCACAAGTGCACGGATAGAAGACGCTTCTTCCGGCAGACGGCCACTTTCAACAAGCGTTGTTAAATCATTAGACAGTAACACAAATTGCTGGATCAAGCGCTCGTCCTGCAAAATAGATTCCTGCTTCAATACGCTGAATAATACATCACCTGAAATATACGGAATCTCAAACGTCACAAATCGGTTTTTAAGCGCTTCATTGAGAGGTGCTGTTCCAGCATACCCTTCATTGATAGCGGCAATTACACTAAATGTTGGTTTGGCTTGAACGACTTCTCCTGTAAACGGATTCGTTATTTGACGGCGGTAATCCAGAACACCATTTAAAATCGGCAATGTTTCCGGTTTGGCCATATTAATTTCATCTATATATAATAAATGCCCTTTTTTCATCGCTTGAATAACCGGGCCTTCCACAAAATCAATACGATTTTTCCCGTTTATTTCTATAATTGTTTTAAAGCCGAGCATCGCTTCTGCATCAAGATCAACAGAGCAGTTAATACTGTGAACAGGCTGGCCAAAATAGGCAGCAAGTGATTCTGATAGTTTTGTCTTGCCCGAACCGGTCGGCCCTTTTAATAAAATATTTTTACCCAGTGCCAATGTAATGACCGTATCGGTTAACAAATGTTCCTCTTGCGCTACGTATTGATTTGTCGTATTGTTTATAAATTCTTGCTGAAATTGCATCTTTCTTTCTTTTATGATTTGTTCAATTTTTTCTGGTAGTGGTGAAATATACACAATATTCGTCCTTTCCAATGTCGTTGCACGAGTACCATCATACACTTGATTTGGTAGTAAAGGCAAAAAACCCGGCTTTAAAAGTCCTTTCCTCGGTCTTCCTTAACATGCGCGGATAACTTTTAATAAACGGATAATACTATAATAAAAATCTTTCAAAGTGAAAAACACTAAGGCGGGGTGACTATGGATTTCCCTACAATACATACAAATTTTTGGGACGCCGTTATTGCGGTTCCTGTAGTAATGATACTAACACAGTTAATAAAAATCTTTTTTAAAATCCCTAAATCATACGTTCCGACTGTAGCACTCGCTATAGGTCTGTTACTATCTGTTTTTGTAAGCCATAGAGGCCATCTCATTGCCGGGCTTTTTATGGGTTGGTTTTACGGTTTTACGGTTATGCGGCGGTTGGATCCTATGCTTCTTTAAAAACAGTGATCCTGTCCTGTCCTATTTAAAAAAGGTGAGGCGAGAATAACGTAAACCTTAGCCAGATTTACATTCGATATTCCACTATATTTATTAGATAGCTTCCCAATCCTCCTTTTTATACCCGCTTGAAAAAGCTGCATAAATACGATAAAATTGTATGGACAAGATCGTTTACACAAAGGACTTGAGCAGGTGTTTTTCACGCTTGAGTCCTTTTTCCTTTTTATTTATCCGATCGTTTAATTACCGCAATTAGACAGTTAATAATCTACGTTTTTGGGGTGTTCCTGCTATGGATGAAGAATTGGTAAAATCCTATATGACTAGTGAAGTGGCTGCGATATTAGGTGTATCCCAGAGCACTGTGCGAAATTACAGTATCGCACTTGAGAGGTATGGATACGTTATCGCTAAGCCCAAAAGATCTCGTCTATTTGTTGAACAAGACGTTGCTACGCTAATGCGTATGAAAGAATTGAAAGCCTCATCGAAATTGCCCCTTAACGATATAGCTGAAATGATGGGTACTACACCCACGGCACCGGCACCTTCAAGTAAAATGTCTGACGCCGAGGTAAAAAACAACAGCGCGGCAAATGAACTATTGGCTGCCATCATGGACGAACTTACCGCTATGAAAAAAGAAAATGCAGCATTAAAACAAGAGGTTAAGCGTAACACAGATCATATTAACGTGATCATACACGAGGTGCGAAGAACAAACAGTATGCTGTTTAAAGCTTTATCTGAACGACCAGAACAAAAGAAAAAATCGCTGTTTTGGAAAATGAAGTAACGCCGTTATTTTATTCATTCCCTTTGATTGCATATCACAATAACTGTACAACAAAAAGAGAACGCTATTTAACGTCCTCTTTTTGTTATACATTATAGCTCTTTTTTTACTTTACATATACTTTCTTGGATGGATTGTAAGTATCCTCCTTAAAAATAGATTGTCTCTATGCTATGGTGGGATAGAACTGATCCTCTTAGCATCCTCCATTTCTTGATTGTAAAGCTTTCGTATTTAAATTTGTTTGCCCGATCTGATTAATCAACTCTTCATTACAGAGTCGTGGATAAAGCGAGTGTTTACATTAATGAATAAAACCTTGGAATATTCTGTATAGACTTAATGTAAGCGCTAACTTATAATAGGAATAATAGCATTTCATTCGTTTTTCTTACAATTGGATATTGCGCTTAAAATCATACAAACTTTTTTGAATTTTTGTACTATTTGCACAAAGGAGGAAGTTAATGATTACTGTAAAAGAAGCAATGCTTCTATCAGGATTGAACAATGCAACAGTTCGTGCCGGAAAAAGAGGTTTGTTCCGTGAAATACGCTGGGCACACGTTATTGATCATGGCGATATGAGCCACTTTCTCGAAGGGCGTGAACTGCTTTTAACCTGTGGACAAGTATGGCCTCAAGATAAAATCTCGGAAGAAAGGCTTCTTAATGGGTTTTTACGGCATCAAATTTCCGGTATTTTGTTTGCAACCGGTCGTTATCTAAATGAATGTCCCCCGTCCGTTTTGGAATTTGGGGAAAAATATGCTATCCCTATTTTAGAAGTACCATTTCACGTGCAATTCGTTAAACTAACCCATTCTATTCACCAAGAAATTGTAAAGCGCGAGTATAGAAAAAAAGAATTAACCGAAAAGTTGCCTTTTAAGTTAACAGAAAAATTAGAATCCTCAAACAGTAGTTTGGATGTGTGTCGCAACCTTGCCGATCACTTTAAATGTCCCACTGTAATTACTGATCCTATGAACAAAGTTTTGGATAAAATCATTCCTGCTGAAGTAAAACGTATAAATCTTCCTCAAACAATGGATCATCTCATCAAGCTATTAAATGAACGTTCGGTTGATCATCTACATGAAAACAAACCAATCATAGCAGAAGGACAGCCTATGAATGTATCAACTAAAACTTCTCCTTATGCAATGGCTGTACCACTTCAAATTGAAGGAAACGATTCGGGAACCCTTTGGCTTTTCAACTTTTATCAGCCGTTGGAAGAAACACATGCGCTTGCCCTTAAGTATGCGGCCACTGTTCTTTTAGATATCCAGCTAAATCAACATATCGTAGGGGTTACAAATAAACAATTTAGAACAGAGTTAATGGAATTACTATTTGAAAATCCCAAAACAGCCTCTATATTAATGAAAGATAGAATGCATAAACTTGGATTGACCGCGAATGAGAATTGGATGGCAGGGTTTGTACTTCCTGGAATAAAGAAGATACCGATCGACTTATCCATAGAGATGGATTTTTTGAGTAATGAATGTACAAAGTGGATTGATCAAACGGAAGGTATTGACGGCTTCTGTGAGATATATGAAGAACGACTAACATTATTAATATCCTCTAGCCTTGAGTATTCAGAAATTAAAAACCATTTAAAAGATCTGTATAACCATGTGCAAACGATTTATAAGCAAATAGTGCCTGTTCTTGTGTTTGGTGAAATGAAGACAGATTGGCTTTCTTTGATTGAAAGTTATCAGGAGGCAAAGTCTTTAACTCCACTTGTTCAGTTTTCAGATCCTGCAGGAGGAGCCTATTTTGCAGAGGAATTACGAGGCGAGTTGCTTCTTTATAGCGGCATGGATTCAGCTAAAGCCCAGGAATTTCGAAACCTCATCTTACCGGAGGAACTTCTTTCTGAACGAGGTTCAGTACTCTATGAAACGCTAAAATGTCTCGCATCCCATAGCTACAATCGCGAAATCACGGCTAAATCTTTACATATTCACCGGAATACCCTACGATATCGAATTGATCGGATTGAACAGTATTTAGAGGATAGTTTATCTTCCTCAAAATGCCAATTTTGGATTCATATCGCTTTATCTCTTGAGTCGCTTGCAAATCAAAGTCAGGGGCCCTCTTCCCAAACAGAAGTTGATGAATATAAAGAGGAAGTCGTCCTCCCTACTACTTTATAATTAGTCCACTAATAGTACGAGTGAAGAAAATTAATTCATTAATCCCTTTCAATACTTATAGTTTTGAAATAACAATATAAAATCACTTGCCCTATTTTTACACAAAAATCAATGAAAGAGCCTGTTTTGAAAAAAGCTTGAACAAAAACATTCTTATCTTTTATTTAAATAAAAGATAAGAATGTTAATTATCTTCTGCCTTCCTGGTTCCTCTCTTCTACTAACGTCACTCACTGAACAGGAAAAAGTGTTCATCGAACATCGAATTTCAAATATCCTATTCAGTAATGATTACGTGAATATTCATTCATACTTTTTCAATACAATGGCTGAATTGTGACCCCCAAAGCCAAATGAGTTGGATATACCAATATCTAATGAAATACTCCGAGCCCCCTCTGAGACATAATCCAAATCACATTCTGGATCTGCAGTCTCTAAATTGATAGTTGGAGGTACTACACCTTCTTGAAGACTTTTCACTAGAGCAATTGCCTCAACTCCACCAGCGGCGCCAAGCATATGACCGAGCATCGATTTGTTAGCTGTAGTTGGAATTTGATAGGCATGATCTCCAAACAACCTCTTTATAGCTAGTGTTTCAGAAATGTCACCTACTTGTGTACTTGTTGCATGAGCGCTAATAACGTCTACCTCACTTACAGATATATTTGCCTTTACCAGAGCATTTTTCATCGCCGAATAAGCTCCTCTTCCTTCTGGGTGCGATGCGACCATATGATAAGCATCCGAACCTGCTCCATACCCGATCACTTCACCATAAATAGGAGCTTCCCGTCGTATCGCGTGTTCCATTGATTCCAACACCAATATACCGGCTCCCTCGCTCATTACAAACCCATCTCGATTTACATCAAACGGCCGACTTGCTAAAGTTGGTTCCTCATTTCTCATCGATAAAGCTGTCGCATTTCCGAAACTTGCCAAGGATAATCTCGTAATGGCCGCTTCCGTTCCACCAGCAAAAATAACATCTGCTTCACCGTTTCGAATGACACTGAACGCTTCACCAATAGATGTGTTACCAATAGAACATGCGGTAACGGGCGACAATGATGGACCAAATGCACCTAATCTAATACTTATTTGGGCAGCGGCCGCATTCGATATCATCATAGGCACCATACTAGGACTTACTCTTCCCGGACCTCGTTCGTTTAACAAATTGACATTATCAATAAAGGTATTGATTCCTCCAATACCGGAACCGACATATACGCCAAATCGTTCTCGATCAATCTTGTCCAATTGTAATTGTGAATTTTCCAAAGCTTGTTCAGCTGCAGCTAAAGCAAACTGGCAAAAACGATCCATACGCCTTGCTTCTTTGCGGCCCCACCGGCCTTCTGCATCGAAGTCACGAATAATACCAGCTATTTTTGTTTTGGTATCGGATACATCAAAAGTATCAATCAATGTAATTCCAGACTTGCCTTTTATTAAGTGGTGCCAGAAAGTATCAAGTTCATTCCCTAACGGGGAAATAACACCCATTCCAGTAATTACAACTCTCTTCATTTAAACTCCTCCTAAAATCGTCTGTATTCTAATTTTACCTTATCATTATCCTATTACAAATTGTTGTTTATCATGGTATAATTTACACTACATTAAAAAAGGGGAATCCAAATGAATTCGGAAACTAGACTTCAAGCGCTATCCGAGTTTTTAAAAACACGTCGTTCTAAAATCCATCCCCATATGGTAGGATTGCCAATGGGTAAACGAAGAAGAACACCCGGTCTCAGAAGAGAAGAAGTAGCTCATTTAGCTGCTGTAAGTACAACCTGGTATACTTGGTTGGAACAAGGGAGAGATATTAAAGTATCTGCTTCGGTTTTAGACGCTATTTCCAACGCGTTACTATTAAAACCAGATGAAAAAAAATATTTATTCGCGTTAGCTTTGGAAGAAGGAGTAAAAAACGAGTTTTCACTTGAAGTAGAAACATTAATCAACCCTTCCTTAAATAAAATATTGCAGGAGCTTCAATATTGCCCTACGATTATTTCGGATAGGCACTGCCATATTGTTGGATGGAATAAGGCAGCAGCACATGTATTTTTAGATTTTGATCACATTCCGTTAGAAGAGCGGAATCTTATTCGTTTATTATTTGTAAGAAAAGAATTTAGGAGTTTAGCGGTTAATTGGGCCCATTTTGTAAAAGGATTTCTTGCCATTTTCCGAACGTATTATGGTCAATATTTTGCCGATAAATGGTATTCACAATTCATCGAGGAAATGGAACAAAATTATCCAGAATTTCAGGAACTGTGGAACCAAGGCGAAGTGAGTTCGGCTCCAGAAGTGTTAATCGAATTTCGCCATGCTAAAGCTGGAAAAATGGTATTTAGCCTAACTTCTTTACAGGTACAGGGAGATGTTGATTTAAGATGCAGTGTCTATACTCCAGTTGATCGCACCGGAACAGAAGATAAGTTAAAGCGCTTAATCGAAAACAATATTTGAGTATGAGTATACATCTAACAAATTTTGCACAATTCAGATAAGTGAATATATTTTTTCTAAACGGCAATATTTAAATACGCCTCTTGTAAAGGGCACAATAGAACAAGCAGCTAAGTCTTTCTTAAAAAAGCACTTGGCTGCTTGTTTAGGTGTTAATTTATTTGTTAAAAATTAAAGCGTCGGTTGCTTTGCCCATTAACGTGTTAAAACGGTGAGTATTATTCGGAATAAACGGGCAATTTCCCTCTTGTTCTTCTTATTTCTTCCCTTCTTTTCTCCGTAGCCGCTGCATCTAGCTTCCCATCCTTAATCACGACGGCATAATCACGGTAGGCCGTTTCAACCGAGACAATCTCATCTAATACATCTTCAAATACTTGCTCGGCAGGTCGTTGGAGTGGATCCCCGTATCCTCCAGATGATGGGACTAGAATTTGCACAGATTCCCCAGCTTGGAAGCGATGGCCATTGATCTTAGACGGGAGTTCTTCAGGAATGCTATCCGGGTTTTTAATCAGATTTGCGCTTGTTCCAGGAAGTCCGCCTTTGTATCCCCATGGACGTACAGTGTGTTTATCTCCTTCCATCGTCATAAATCCATCAGTTAAGAAGCGGTTCCATCGCAAGATTCCTAAGCCACCTCGCCATTGTCCAGCACCTCCTGTATCTTCCCGGAGTTCATACTGTTCACATACGAGAGGGATGTGCATATCAAGATCTTCGATTGGATTGTTCATCGTGTTCCATGAACTGAAGTCTACGGCGTCCATTCCATCTTTACCCGGACGTCCTCCGTAAGATCCTTCATTTACCTCAATATAAACCCAGTACTCATTGTTTTCGTCTAGCCCGGCATAAGAAGCAAATTGCAGGTTAGCTGCACTGCCCGCGCAAGTTTGATTAGGGAGAATTGGTGTTAATGCTTTGATAATCAAGTCTGCTACAGTGTTCACCTGATTACCGCGGCTAAACAGAGCTGCTGGTTTAATAGGATTAAAGATACATCCCTTACGTGCTTTAATTTTAATTGGACGAAACGCTCCCTCATTCGCCGGGACATCTTCTTCGGTAGTAAATGTATCTAAAAATATGGACCGCAGCACACTATGAACACTTACGCAAAGAGCTCCAGAGTACGCCACATTAAATGCGGTGGATACTTGATCAGCAGAGCCGGAAACATCTACTTCGAGTTCCTCTCCTTGTTTCGTCATTTTCACGTGTACTTTCAGTGGCGTATCCAGATTACGGCCATCGTTATCAAGCCATGACTCAGCCTCATATACGCCATCGGGAATTTTGGCAATTTCTCTTCGCATCATTCGCTCGGAGTAGTTCATTAACTCTTCGCAAGCTAACATAACAGTGTCCTTTCCGTACTTATCCATCAACTCAACGAACCGTTTGACTCCCATTCGGCAGGCCGCAACCTGTGCCTCTAAATCCCCAATTACCTGTACAGGCGTACGAACATTTTGACGAATGACTTCAAATAGAGTTTCGTTCCGTACCCCTTTGTCATAAAGCTTTACCCCATTTAGAATCAAGCCTTCTGCAAACACATCGGGCACATCAATCATGAGTCCGGGCTGGGCGCCCCCCATATCTAAATGGTGGGCGGTAGCACCTGCGTATCCAACTAATTCACCTTTATAAAATATAGGCTGACACAAAGCAACGTCTGGGGAGTGAGAGGCACCCGCATAAGGGTCATTATTCCAAATGATATCGTCTGGATGTTGGTTATCTCCCAGTTTTGCTTGGAACCCCCGAATGTATCCCGGTAAACAGCCGAGTTGCATAGGTGTAGAATCTGCTTCCGCCAATGTGTTACCAAAGACATCAAAGATCCCTGCCCCAAGGTCTTCCGATTCGCGAATAAGTGAGGAGTACGCCATCCGGTACATGACGTGTGCCATCTCTTTCGCTATCGTCTTTAGTGCTCCACCGATCACTTGCAACGTTACAGGATCAATTTTATTTTGAACGATAGTGTGGTTCGTTTGATTGGTCGCCATATTCAATTACCTCACCTTCGAGAAAAATTTTTCAACAGACTCTGCTGCGCCGCCCTGTACCACCTTTGATGCTACAAATAAAGTTCCATTTTCTGAAACAGTGGCTTGCCAATGTGGTGGTACCGAAGTTGTCGAGTCACGCTGCACGATAATCGCAGGTCCCATGATCAAATCGTGAGCCAGTAATTTACTTCGATCGTAACGAGGAGTAGGGTAACGTTTAATCTCACCATCCACCTCAAATACCGTTTCACGCTCATACATGAGTGCTTCGTTCGGATTGATTCGATCCCCAATCTCTAACTTTGGCATATTTAATGAAGGTGTTTTTCCTGTCGCTACGATGCGCAAAGTAATTAATTCTACTATATTTTCTGGAAAATGATGACCATACTCTTCCTCGTGCGCCTCATGGAATCTTTGACTAATAATCGCCATGGATTGCTCAGCAAGCAGCCCCTCTGGGATGGATGCACGTAATTCAAACCCTTGGCCTGCATACCTACACTCTGCTATCCGTTCTATCAAGATATCCTCCGGCTTAACACCATCCTTAATTAATTGAGCATAGGCAGTATTAGATAGTTCCTGAAGGTCAGAGTTAATTGATTCAATGGCTTCATCAGTGATTTTGTCGATACGGTTAATATGAGATTTAATAAAGTCGTATTTAATGTCTCCAACCAATAAACCAGTCGCTGCGCTAATCCCAGGATAAGTCGGGACGATAACTAAGTTACAGCCTATCGTTTCAGCCAGCTCGACGGAATGAAGCGGTCCAGCACCACCTGCCGCAAACAGGGCATATTCACGTGGATCTATCCCTTTACTTACAGACTTTGCGCGGATGCAAAGAGCCATATGGTTGTTAATAATTTTAAGAATGCCAAGAGCGGCCTCTTCTACAGACATACCCAGTTGACGACAAAGCGTTTCTTCAACCGCTTTATAGCTTAACTCAGGATTCAATTGGAGATCTCCTCCGAGAAATTGTTCAGGATCGAGGCGTCCAAGTATGACATTGGCATCGGTCACACACGGAGATTCTCCCCCTCGACCATAACAAGCTGGACCTGGATTAGCGCCTGCACTTCTAGGACCTACTCGGAATGCCCCACCGGCGTCAATATAGGCAATCGATCCGCCGCCTGCACCAATGACTTCTACATCAATCATCGGAACAAGTACCGGGTAGCCGTTCGCCTCAGCATCACGAGGATTGATAATTTTCGGTGTGTTATTTGGAATCACGGAAATATCCGCTGAAGTACCACCAATATCCACACTAATGAGATTAGGAACTCCCTCCAACTCACCGCACCAAGCAGTGGCCAATACGGCTCCAGATGGACCCGACTTTAGCAATGTGACTGGTTTTTCCGTTGCCATGTCACTAGTGGCCATGCCGCCTGAAGACTGCATGATGTGGAGTTCTCCTTGTAATCCGGCGTTATCAAGAGCGCTCACTAGATGATCTAAGTATCGGCTGACGCGTGGTGCTACATAGGCATTCATCGCTGCTGTACTAAACCTCTCATACTCTCGCATTTGGGGAGCAATTTCACTAGAGGTAAAGCATTGTACTTCCGGCCACAATTCTTTCACGATTTCCTTCGCCCGTTGTTCGTGTGCATCATTTAAGAATGAAAAGAGGAAAGAAACGACTACGACATCTACTTTAGACTCTTTCAACCGCTGTACCGCTTCGCGAACTTCTTCTTCATTCATCGGTACTTTTACGCGGCCATCCGGAGCGGCCAGCTTCTCCGTGATAGGAATGCGGTTTCTGCGCAATACTAAAGGGTCCGCTTGCCAAGGAAGATCTTGCTGAATAGAGAAATTTTCTGCCTTTTTATGACGGGCAATGTGTAAAATATCCCGGTAATTTTTCGTAGTCAGCATCCCGACTGACGCACCGTCACGCTCAATAATAATGTTAGTCGCGACCGTTGTTCCATGAAGAACATAGTCTACGTCTGTTACAGGAACGTCAGCGTTTTTACATAGTTCTTGTATGCCATTGATCACCCCAATAGACTGATCCTCAATCGTACTTGGAACTTTGTGTACATGAATTTTATTCGTTAATTCATCAACTAGTATTAGGTCGGTAAACGTACCCCCAACGTCAACACCTATTCGAATCATATGAACAACTCCTTTTTTCTAGTTTTTCTAATAGAGTAATCAAGCGCTTTCATTCTTTTCCATGGAATACATGGCGTCACAATATATTGGAAAGACAAAGAAAGTATTGAATCAAAGAAAAACCTCAGCTGCTATATGTAAGAAACAGGAACGACCCTGTTACCATCTTACATCTCTCATAGGTGTAATAATGGCTCAAATCACGCTGATCCTAACTGTCGGGCAACACCCCTTCCAAGGAATCTATCCCCCTTCTTCTATCAATTAAGAAGAAGGAGACTATCAAATTCAAAACCCTCATTATTTCTATTATTCCTGTTAAACTTACAGAGTCTCCTGGTTAGCATACTGAATATTCAAATAATTAAGAGCGTAAAAAAGCGGCTTCTTCCTTTTATCAATCATTTTAAAATTGGTTGATAAACTATCCATTATAGCTTAATTTTTATTCACTGTAAATTTCCAAATTAATTTACTTTTTTAATTTCAGTATTCGTGTCCTCTTCCAATTGATCTTTGACAGAGGCAGGAGGATGCAGACGCATCAAACCAATATAAACGAAAAAGGAAAGAATAACTCCTAAAAACCATGAAATATCATATAACCCTTTCAAAGAAGGCACGAATGACCCGATTAAAGCGATCCCAGCAGCAAATGCAGTCGCAGCAAACGCTCTATAGTTATAGCCCTTAAAATAAGTATACTCTCCTTTTAAAGAGTAAATATCGTTTATATTGAGTTGGCGCTTTCGGATAATGTAATAATCAGCAATCATCACACCAGCGATTGGTCCAAGCGCTCCTCCAATCAAGTTGAGAAGAGTAAAGATCGTATCAGCATTCTCCATTAACTTCCAAGGGAATGTAAAGAGAGCTGCAAACATTGTAATGTAAAAGCCTCGTTGGAAAGTGATCCACTTTGGAAATAAATTGGCTAAATCATATGCCGGTGAAACCAAGTTGGCAATAACGTTTACCGTGATCGTTGCTGCTGCCAGCATAAGAGCGGCAATGGCGATGATAACCGGTCTATCAAACTGTTGGAGAAGGATGATGATATCTCCTACCGGTTTCCCAAAGACGACTGTTGTGGCAGCTGTTGCTGTAACTGTGACAAACGTAAAGATAGTAAATGTTACTGGGAGTCCATATAATTGGCCTTTTATTTGATCTTTCTGCGATCTTGCAAATCTAGTAAAGTCAGGGATATTCAGAATCAACGTCGACCAAATTCCAATAATACCTGCTACTGCACTAATGAAAGGGAAAAATGCCGTTCCAAACGTCTCATACTTCCCAGTTTGAGAGAAGATCGTACTCAGTCCGCCCCCTGCATCAATCGCCCACCATAGCAAGCCGATCAATACAATGTATACTAAAGGACCTGTGAACGCCTGAAATTTTTTCAGCGACTCCATCCCCCGCTTTAACACTAAGAAGTGCAGCGACCAAAAGATTAAAAAAGATAGCAATCCTGGCAGGCCGATTCCTAAAACCGTCCAGTCTCCCCCTAGATTAGCCCAACCCGGCCAAAGGAGTGTGAACGCTATGTTAAACGCTGCGCTCCCTGCATACGCCTGTATGCCTAACCACATAATCGCAACGATCCCGCGCAATACAGCTGGAACATTTGCCCCCATCGTTCCATAAGAGGTTCGGATCAACACCGGAAATGGTATTCCATATTTAGATCCGGCATGACCATTAAGCGCTAAAGCTCCATAAAGGATAAGCGACGCAGTAAGAACAATCGCAATAACTTGCCATGGAGAAAACCCTAAAACAACTAATCCTCCAATCGTTGCATATGTCGGAATATTATTGATAACACCCATCCACATAGAAGCAAAGTTTTGTGTTTTCCAAGTCCGATCCTCCGTCTGTACAGGCAACAAGTCCGGGTTACTAAGTGAACTTGCCTTTTCTTTTTGAAGACTAGGTTGATTCATAGCCATCTAATCAAAGCCCCTTTGATTTTTATATTATTATGGAACGGCTCATATAAGTGTTTTACACCTATATTAAGCGCTTACATTTAAAGTGAAAATCTTAGGCTTACATGCGGAAGTGCTTGGTTCATTCTTTTTTCTGAAGTGGAGTTAATTACTATCTAAAGGAGACTGAACTGGGCGTTTATTACAATACTATAGGCAGCAGTGTCATCAGGTTTAGGGGCTATATTGTTTTGTTTTACCTAATTGAGAGTTTTAAAAACGACTTCACTCCTCCATTCAATATTGCTTGCTTTTTGGAGTGAAGTCTTGTTCTACCGTGAAATTTTTTTGAACTTAGATCTATAAAAATGCAGGCACAGCATTGAGTAATTTTTCAAAATTATCTTTCCGCTGTGCTCATCATTAAATTTAAACTTAGTTTTTTACAGGTAACGTTGCTTTTTTACTTATTGATCTCTTCGTATCCAGACCATTCCAATATGTTTAGAACATTCGTTTCGACACATTCTAACCAATCTTGTACATTGACCCATTCATCAGATCCATGGAGATTTCCGCCTTTTGGACCGTAGATGATTGCAGGCATATTCATGTAAATAAGCGGGAAACGAATATCACTAAATGTAGGCATTCCATAGATTTCTGTTTCTCTGCCTACGACTTCATCAATGTTTGACTTTACCATCTGAACAAAAGGATGATCAGGGCTTATTTCAGCTGGGCTCGTATGCCATTCATAAGTAATTTCTGGTGGATTTTCACGCAGCCATGCATCTTGGGCAGCAACTTGGTTAACTGCTTCCTCAATTTGTGCTTTCACGTCTTCAAGAGTTTCATTTGGTGGATAGCCAATTGTTCCAGTTAGTTCACATTCAGCTGGCACTTTATATGCCCATTGACCAGCATTGATCATCGCTGGAGTTAAGTTACTTGAACGAACTTGCATATCGGAAGCAGCGAAATAACGTTCAAATGGTGCATAGCTGACAGTTCCTACCCGCTTATTGTCTAACTCGATTAAAGCATCATATATTTTCATGGCCTTGCCAATTGCATTAATTCCTACTTGACCGTTTAAGTTGTGAGCAGCTACTCCTGTCACTCTTATTTTGAAAATTAATCCTCCTGCACAGGCAATTTGAGGACCTGCTCCAGTTGTTAGTGGATGTGGGTAAATACATGCATCCGCCTTAAAGTTCTGTTCTTCAAGATATTGAGTCATCGCAACTGCACCGCCGGCTCCTCCTACTTCCTCATCAACGACAGATATTGTGGTGATATTCCCTTTTGGTTTTAATCCCATTCCCTTAATAACTTCTAATGCCGCAAGGATCGAACCAAAACCACCTTTATTATCAGCCGTTCCCCGGCCATACATTAACCCATCTTCAATCACTCCATCGTGGGCTGGATATTTCCAGTGCACTAAGTCTCCTACTGGAACGGTGTCCACGTGAGTAAACAATAGGAGTGATTTTTCATCTTCTGATCCAGCCCACTTACCGACTACGTTCGGACGGCCTTCGAATCCTACAAGACGCTCTACTTCTGACTCTGTATATTCAGGATGGCGTCTCACTTTTTCTGCGTCGGCAACAAATGTATCAGTTTCAAGACCTAGGTTTTCCATCACTTTTTTGATGTGTTCTTGAACAGGTCCTTCATACCCTGTTTCACTAGGAATTTGGATTAACTTTTGTAATCCTTCAATCAAACTTTCACGATTCTCTTGCATATAAGCATTCACTTTTTGACGTACTCCATTTGATAACAATGTCTCCATTTTCAACACTCCTATATTCATTTTTTAAAATGTTGCGTCGAAAGCTTGTGCAATTAGCCTTCGATGATAATTGGGTCTTAAAACATATGTCTCAAATTGAAAAAGCTACTTGCCTTTTCGGTTAAAAATATAAAACTATATTTTTAGTGTATCCCCTTACAATTTATTGTTGTAAGCTTAAATCATACGGAGAGATGCACTGCAGAAAATAATTGTTTGAATATTCACATCCTTCCGAATATTTGTTAAACTAATCATACAACGACTAACCAGTTATTTCTAATACTTGTTTGTTTACTAGTTAATACTTTATAAATATGAAGAGGTGCATGTATGGAATTAAGACATTTAAAATACTTTATAGCTGTGGCTGAAGAGCTTCATTTTGGAAGAGCAGCACAACGCTTACAGATGGCACAACCACCTTTGAGTCAGCAAATTAAGCAACTGGAGGCTGAATTAGAGGTACTTTTGTTTACCCGAACGAAACAACGCGTTGAATTAACACCAGCCGGAGAAGTTTTTCTAAAGAGGGCATATGAAATTCTAAATCGTGCACACTTGGCGTGTGAAGAGGCAAAAAGTATAGATCGAGGAGAAGCTGGCCAATTAATATTAGCCTTTACAGGGTCAATCGCTTTTGATCCTCTTCCCATGTTACTTCGATGTTTTCAAGAAAAATATCCCAATATAAATATTGTATTAAGGCAAATGACAACAACAGAGCAATTGGAAGCTCTCCATGAGAACACCATCCATGTCGGCTTATTGAATATGCCTGTTGAAAGCGTATCATTATACGTGGAAATGCTATTTGAAGAGCCATTTATTGTTGCCTTACCAAAAACACATTCTTTAGCTGCAGAAACAGAGCCTATTGATTTATCCCGCCTTGCTAACGAACATTTCATCATGACGCCTAGAATTGCAGGCCAGAGTTATTATGATGCCATTATTAGTCTTTGTCAGCACGCAGGATTCAGCCCTAAAAAAACCCAAGAAGCGCGAGAGTTACATACTGCTTTATCATTTGTTGCTTCCGGAATAGGTATTGCATTATTGCCATCTTCCATTCAATTTATAAAAAACGATGAAATTGTCTACTTACAACTTAAAAAAAGTTTTACGACATGCAAAGTTGGAGTAGCATGGAACAAGAAGGAAACATCTTCGGTTGTACATTCATTTATTTCATTTCTAAAAGAATCAATCCTCCCTGTTGTTACAAAAAACAATTTTTAGAAGAAGCTAAGCACTATGTAAGTAAAATCTCTTTTTCCTTGCTGTCGCTTCATAAAAATGACTTTCCTTTTTGTAAAATTGAACAGTACAAAAACTACTTTTATCTTTCTATGTTTATTATATTAATATCCTGTAAGGCAAATGTTTATCAGACCTTAGAGTATAGAAATTAAAAACATGAAAAGACCACAAAGCTTTCTTAGAGCGCTTTGCGGCCTGTTTATCTCTTAGTTACTTAGATAAAAATTAATGGTGTATTCTTCTGAATATACCGCCTTGCCTGTTACAAGGGTATCCATTATTGTCTAGATGCATTTTATCTGCTTTAAAAATCTATTGCTTCTCTAAGCTTCCTCTATTAATCAATTTCAATTGCACAAGCACTTGAGGCAAAGCTTTCTCCAACAAGAAAGCCGTGTTCATCTATATAATCAATGTGCGTTTCTATATCTAAATAACGTTTTGTAAAACGATCCATTCGAATCTGCAGCCCATCATATTCAATAACTAAATCGTTTCGCCGCGGTTCATCGAAAACGAGCGTAATTTTAACAGACAGCCCGCATCCGCCGGCTACATCGGCGTCAATACGGGGTGACTGTTCTTCCTTAAAGACCATTGCTTTTAGCTTGTCCAATGCCGCCTCTGTTAGTGTGATAACCATTGAACGCCCTCCTTCCCGCCAATATCATATTATTCATGATGACACATTTGATTTTGCTGCACGGACCTGTTCATCAGCATGATAAGAAGAGCGAACGAGTGGACCTGATTCGCAGTGGCTAAACCCTTTGGACAAGGCTATTTCCTTTAATTCATTAAATTCTTGCGGACTCCAATATTTTTGTACTTTTAAATGGCGTTTCGTCGGCTGTAAATATTGACCGATTGTCATAATATCCACATCGTTAGCACGAAGATCATCCATCGTTTCTATAATCTCTTCTTTCGTTTCTCCAAGACCAATCATAATGCTTGATTTCGTTGGAATATCGGGATTTAGTTCTTTCGCTCGTCTCAAAAACGCAAGGGAACGTTCATATGTTGCTCGCGCACGAACTCTCGGTGTTAAACGTCTCACTGTTTCAATGTTATGGTTTAAAATGTCTGGTCTTGCATCCATTAATGTTTTTAAGTTATCATATTCCCCATTCATATCGGATGGAAGGACTTCAATGCTGCAAAATGGATTGAGACGCCGCACTGCCCGTACCGTCTCCGCGAATACCCCCGCTCCGCCGTCTTTTAAATCATCACGGGCAACAGCGGTAATGACAACATGTTTTAAGCCCATTTGCTCCACTGACTCTGCCACACGTACTGGCTCTTCCCAATCAAGCTCTGTTGGGAGCCCGGTTTGAACAGCACAGAATCGGCAGGCACGTGTGCATATACTTCCTAAAATCATAAAGGTTGCCGTTTTGCGCACAGCCCAGCATTCATGAATGTTAGGGCACTTCGCTTCTTCGCAGACTGTATGAAGATTTTTTTCGCGCATCATTTTTTTTAAGCCTGTATACTGTTCATTCGTATTTAATTTAATTTTGAGCCATTCTGGTTTGCGCACATACTCAATAGTCATATCATTCACTCCTATAAATGGACTGAAACCAGTCACAATCTTGATATATATCCAGTATTAATGTTCATTTATTTAAAACCGCCAAGAATGAAATAGTGAAAAAGTACATGCTCACTTTACTTTCATTCCCGGCGGTTTATTTTCAATCCTGAAATTAATTTATGATTTTACGATTTCTTTATCTATCTCCATCGCTTCCTCTTTTGTATAACGCAAGATTGGCTGTCTAGCTGCTTGTACTTCATCCAATCGGCCAATGACCGTTGTATGCGGCGACTCTAATACAACGTCTGGATTGTTTTCTACTTCTTTGGCGATTTGAATCATCACATCAGCAAAGGCATCCATTGTTTCTTTTGACTCTGTTTCTGTCGGCTCAATCATCAAGCATTCCTCTACATTTAGCGGGAAATAGATAGTCGGCGGATGGTAGCCGAAATCGAGCAGACGTTTTGCCATATCAAGTGTTCTTACACCTAACTTTTTCTGTTTCGACCCTGATAAAACAAATTCATGCTTACAAACTTGTGAATATGGTGCCTCAAAGTACGGCTCTAGCTTTTTGCGAAGGTAATTCGCATGAAGCACAGCACTTTCAGATACTTGACGCAACCCAACAGGTCCCATTGTACGAATATACGTGTACGCACGCACGAGGATACCGAAGTTTCCATAATACCCTTTGACACGGCCGATAGAGAGTGGATGATCAGAGTTCAATTCATACTTCTCGCCGTCTTTTTCAACACGCGGCACTGGCAAGTACGGAATGAGTTTCTCTTTCACGCCGACTGGTCCTGCACCAGGACCGCCGCCGCCATGAGGGGTTGTAAATGTTTTATGAAGATTTAAATGGACGATATCAAAGCCCATTTTACCTGGCGTTGTTTTGCCTAAAATAGCATTGGCATTTGCCCCATCATAATACAGTAAGCCGCCTGCTTCATGAACAACTTTGGCGATTTCCACAATTTCTTTTTCAAATAGACCGAGTGTATTAGGATTTGTGAGCATGAGTGCCGCTGTGTCGTGGTCCACGTGCTTCTTTAATTCTTCTACATCTACTAAACCATTTTCATTTGATGGAATGGTCACTGTTTGAAAACCGGCAACCGTCGCGCTTGCGGGATTCGTACCGTGAGCAGAGTCTGGAACAAGTACCTTCGTTCTCGTTTCTCCTTTTTCTTTAAGATACGCCTTCACCATCATGAGCCCTGTCCATTCGCCTTGAGCGCCTGCAGAAGGCTGCAGTGTCACAGCATCCATGCCTGTAATGACAGCTAATTCCTCTTGCAATTCATATAAAAGCTGAAGTGCTCCCTGTGCCGTTTCAGCTGGCTGGTAAGGATGAATGCGGCTAAAGCCTTCTAAACGCGCTACATCCTCGTTAATTTTTGGATTATACTTCATCGTGCAAGAACCAAGCGGATAAAAACCATTATCGATCCCGTGATTTTTATTGGAGAGTGCAGTATAATGGCGTACTAGCTGAAGCTCCGATACTTCCGGAAGTTCAGCCGGGATATCACGAATTAAATGTTTAGGAAATTTATCTTGCAGATCAACTTTGTTTACGTCGCTTTCCGGAAGACTGGAACCGACACGCCCTGAACGACTAATTTCAAAGATCAAATCATTATATTCAACCATTTACGCTCGCCTCCAATACATTTATAAATTGGTCAATTTCTTCTTTCGTACGCTGTTCTGTTACTGCAATGAGCATTTGATGGTCAAAGCCGTAATCATTTCCTAAATCAAATCCGCCGATGATTCCTTGCTCAAGAAGCTTTGTATTAACTTCCTTAACTGGACGAGGAAGGTCTACAACGAATTCATTAAAGAAAGGTGCTTCATTCGTAACAACAAATCCTTTTTCCTGCAGACGTTTTGCCATATAATCCGCTTTCTCTATATTCAGCTGTGCCATATCGCGGATTCCCTGCTTTCCAAGTGCTGTCATGCAGATGGAAGAAGCAAGAGCATTCAATGCCTGATTAGAACAAATATTAGAGGATGCTTTATCACGACGAATATGCTGCTCACGCGCTTGCAGTGTTAAGACAAATCCACGTTTGCCTTGCTCATCTGCCGTTTGTCCTACAATACGCCCCGGCACTTTGCGCATAAATTTTTTAGTAACCGCAAAATATCCACAGTGCGGACCGCCAAAGGACATTGGTATCCCTAATGGCTGCATATCCCCGACAACGATATCTGCCCCTAGCTTACCTGGTGCCTGTAATTGTGCCAGTGACAATGGATTGGCACTAACAATGAAAAGGGCACCTGTTGTATCTGCGATATTTTTAATTTCTGCTAAGTCTTCGATCGATCCGAAGAAGTTTGGGTATTGAACAATCACAGCAGCCGTGTCTTTATCGATTTGGGCCTGCAGGCTTTCCAAATCTGTACAGTCACCTGCTAAATTTATCTCTTCGACTGTATAGCCCGGACCTCCCGCAACTGTGTTTAAGATCGCCCGTGACTCAGGATGAACAGCTTTAGAAACAAGTACTTTCGAACGCCGCGTAGACGCAACGGCAAGTGATGCAGCTTCTGCAAGAGAAGTAAAGCCATCGTACATAGAAGAGTTGGCAACATCCATTCCCGTTAGCTCACAAACCATCGTTTGAAATTCAAAAATGGCTTGTAATTCCCCTTGGCTGATTTCCGGCTGGTACGGAGTATAAGCTGTATAAAACTCAGAGCGGGAAATCATATGGTTCACTACACTTGGAATGTAATGATCATACGTGCCGGCTCCAAGAAAAATTGGGTATTCGTTAGCATTTTTATTTTGCGATGCAAGCTTATGCATCTTTTTCATCAACTGCGGTTCAGGAATGGCGTCTGGAATATTTAACTCTTCCTTCAGACGAATCTCGGGAGGGATATCTCCAAACAGCTCATCTACTGAAGAAATATCTAAAAAGGCTAACATTTCCTCTTGATCTTGTTTTGTATCTGGGAGATATCTGTATGTCTCTGTCATCTTAGGCATCTCCTTTACTAATAAATTCCTTGTAATCCTCTTCACTTAAAAGCGATTCTAATTCTTCTGGATTGGACATTTCCACTTCTACTAACCAGCCTGCTTCGTACGGCTGTTCGTTAATTGTCTCAGGTGTATCTCCCAGCTCCTCATTTACACCGACAACTTTACCTGATACAGGTGAATAAAGTTCAGAAGCGGTTTTCACTGACTCGATGGTACCCATTGTTTCATTCGCTGTTACTTCATCATCCATTTCCGCACTCTCCACAAAGACGATATCACCTAATTGCTTTTGGGCAAAATCGGAAATACCGATACGCACTCGATTTTCGTCCAATTGTAGTACCCACTCATGATCCTTGCTATATAACAAGCTTGAAGTCGTTTTTACCATTGTTTTCTCTCCCTTTCCCGCATTAATATTTCTGCAGTTTTTAAAATTTTTATGAGCCTTTTTTATAAAACGGTGCTTTTACAACGACAGCATCAATTCTTTTGTTCCGGATTTCAACTTGCAGCTGTGTTCCCAACTCCGTATGTTCTGTCGATACTAATGCCAGACCTAAATTTTTCTGTATTGACGGTGAGCGTGTTCCGGATGTAATAGAACCAATTTCCTTTTCTCCGGAAAACACTTTGTATCCGTGACGAGGGATGCCTCTTCCTGTTACTTCAATCCCTACTAACTTTCGTTTTAACCCTTCTTCTTTTTGAGCTATCAGGGCTGCCTTGCCGATGAAATCACTTTCTTTGTTCATTTTGACAGCAAAACCTACTCCTGCTTCAAGCGGACTGATTTTACTTGTAAGCTCCTGGCCATATAGTACAAGGCGTGCTTCAAGACGAAGTGTATCACGCGCACCAAGGCCACATGGTATTAAGCCATCTGCCTTTCCCGCTTCTAAAAGCTTCTCCCAAAGTGATTCGGCCTTGTCCGCTGCCAGATAAAGTTCAAAACCATCCTCTCCCGTATAGCCAGTGCGAGATACAAGCACGTCTATAATGCCGTCTACATTGACATGTTGAGCAAAGCGGAAAATACCGATTTCAGATAAATGAACCTCTGTAAGTTTTTGTAAGATGCTCTCTGCTTTTGGGCCTTGGATGGCGAGCAAAGCAATTTCACTTGATCTATTTTCGAGCTTTACGTCTCCTTCTGCATGCTGCTTCATCCAATCAAAATCTTTTTCAATGTTTGATGCATTAATGACGAGTAAATATTTCTCATTCTCTAGCTTATAAACTAACAAATCATCGATCGTTCCACCGTCCGGATAGCACATGGCTGTATACTGTGCTTGGTTGACTTGAATCTTTGTTACATCATTCGTCACCAGGTAGTTAAGGTATTTCTCTGCATCTTTTCCTTCTACGAGCACTTCCCCCATATGAGAAACATCAAAAAGCCCAGCTTCCTTTCGAACGGCCTCATGTTCTTCTAAAATGCTTGAAAATTGTACTGGTAGTTCCCAGCCACCAAAATCAATGACCTTTGCACCGTACTTTTTATAGACTTCAAAAAGTGGTGTTCGCTTTAATACTGTTTCTGTATTCATTGATACACCTCCGATTAAGTTTTCCTGCAAAATAACTCTTCTTTTACCTTTTTACCTGTTTCCGTCATAGCAAGACCGCCAAGTGCTGTTTCTCTAAGTGTTCTTGGCATTTCCTTTCCAATCTTGTACATAGCTCCAATCACTTCATCGCATGGAATGCGGCTTTCGATACCGGCAAGAGCTAGATCCGCCGCCGCAAAGGCAATCGATGTACCTATGACATTTCGCTTAATGCAAGGTACTTCAACAAGTCCCGCAACGGGATCACAAACTAAGCCTAAAAGTGATTTCATCGCAATGGCTGTTGCATGTACGGCTTGTTCTGGTGTTCCGCCTTTTAATTCAACGATCGTTCCTGCAGCCATGGCTGTGGCAGAACCGACCTCTGCCTGGCACCCTCCTGCAGCCCCTGAAATAAACGAACGGTTTGCAATCACATAACCAAGCATACTTGCCGTAAACAATCCCATAACTAAATCTTTATAGGGGGTACCGTCATTTTTGTGAAGCGAAAACAATACGCCCGGCAAAATTCCTGCGGCGCCGGCAGTCGGAGTGGCTACGATGACCCCCATCCGTGCATTACTTTCAGATGTTGCCATCGAGAAAGTCATCGCGTTACTAATATAATTGCCTGTAAGTGATTTCCCTGAACGTTCATAATCACTCATTTTCACAGCATCACCACCGGAAATACCACTCGGTGCAGCAGAAGTGTCTTTTCTACCACTATCAACTGCTTCCTTCATTTTGATTAACCGTTCTTCCATCATGCTGATAATGGTTTCTTTATCTCTCCCTGACTTTTCGGCTTCCATCATCAGCATAATTTCACCAATTGTTTTTTGTTCACTTTCACAAGCTTTAATGAGTTCTTTCATTGACCGGATTTCCATCATACATCTCCCATAAGAACTTTTCTCTTCCTATATTGTGGATATTTTTCGGCCAACGCAGCAAAGTCTTCGCTTGTACTTAAACGTATATCTACCGTCTTGTTATCAATCATAAATACTTTGGATAAGCCTCCCCCAAGAGATGCTCCACCAACTTTTACAACATTCTCCCCCCGCTTTGCTGTCACAATTGTTGTATTTGGATGCTCAAAATGCACACAATTGTCTTCGAGATTTAAGGTATAGTCAAGCCCTTGCCCGTATGCCAGCTCAAGCGCATATTTAATTCTTGAATCATCTGTATCCATCCCGAGCAGCCCGCCAAGTAAAGCCTTATTTGTCCCGTGCCCTTGGTAGGTTTGTGCGAAAGAATCATAGAAAATAATGTTCGCCTCTTTCGGACAACCGCCTAAGAGTTCATGTATAAACCTGCCAATAGATACAACACCGGCTGTATGAGAACTAGATGGTCCTACCATGATTGGTCCGATAATGTCAAAGCAACTTTGAAATTCCATGATAATTCCCCTTTCTTACACATTAATTGGGTGTTGAAATAAGGGATACACTTCACAAATAGATTTTGTTGTTTCTTTTGCCTTTTCTAGAACAACTGAATCCCCTTTGCTCTTCAAAACAGCCGAGATGACTTTCGCAATTTGCACCATTTCTTCCTTTTTCATTCCGCGTGTTGTTAATGCCGCTGTGCCCATACGGACTCCGCTTGTCACAAACGGGCTTTTTGGATCATATGGAATCGTATTTTTATTGACAGTAATTCCTGCCTCTTCAAGCAGCTTCTCTGCTTCTTTTCCCGTTAAGTCCCACGGGCGTACATCCAGTAACACAATATGATTATCTGTTCCGCCGGAAACAAGGACAGCTCCTTCTTTCTTTAATGCTTCACCAAGTGCTGCAGCATTTTCAATGACTTGTCTGGCATATTCTTTAAAGCTTGGCTGCAATGCTTCTTTGAAGGCAACAGCTTTGGCTGCAATAATGTGCATCAACGGTCCGCCTTGAATCCCTGGGAATACCGCTTTATTGATCGCTTTCATCATTTCTTCATCATTTGTTAAGATAATGCCGCCGCGCGGACCTCTCAATGTTTTATGTGTGGTGCTCGTCACAACATCTGCATACGGTATTGGTGATGGATGAAGCCCCGCTGCCACAAGGCCTGCAATATGGGCCATATCCACCATCAATTTTGCCCCAACTTTGTCGGCAATTTCTTTAAAACGGGCAAAGTCGATCGTTCTTGGATAAGCGCTCGTTCCGGCAATAATTAATTTTGGTCTTTCTTTTTTAGCGATGGCTTCCAGCTCGTCATAATCAATCATTTGTGTATCTTCTCTTACGCCATAAGATACAACCTCAAACCATTTTCCTGAAATGCTGACAGGACTTCCGTGAGTTAAATGTCCGCCGTGTGAAAGGTTCATTCCCATGATTTTGTCGCCAGGCTGAAGCAGCGCATAAAAAACAGCGAGGTTTGCTTGGGCACCAGAGTGAGGCTGAACATTTGCATACTTTGCATGAAACAGCTCAGTCAAACGTTCAATCGCTGCTTGTTCTGCAACATCAACAAATTCACATCCACCGTAATAACGCTTCCCTGGAAGACCTTCTGCATATTTGTTCGTCATCACGCTTCCCATTGCTTCTAATACATCTTCGCTGACAAAGTTTTCTGATGCGATCAACTCGAGTGTTTGATGTTGACGATTTTTTTCCTGCTCAATCGCTTCAAAAATTGTTGAATCATTTTTTTGTAAACTCACTCTTATTCCTCCTTATCGTTTCATTTTTCTCTAGATTGTTGCAGTAAACATTCATACACTATTCCTTTTCCGTATGTAAAAAAGGACAGAAAAGGGTAGTAATTCCTCCCCGTCTCTGTCCTTTTACCTGAGAGTTTGACTTCATTTACAGTGAAGTTTTCCCCTTTGGTGGCGTGTTATAAACGCTCTCTCCAGAGGTGCGTCCTGTTGCAGTTCATCTACCTGAGAGATTAGTTCCAAGGGTATTTTTGGAACTTGCTCCTTCGGTGGCATTACTTCTACGCTCTCCCACAACAATCATCCGCGCCATATTGAATTGTCATTATGTCCAAATAAAACAGAAGGATCTTTGTTAAATAAATTACTTGCGACTGCTCGATTTATGAAATTTGTTCCTTTAGTTTCAATGTTCCTATTACAGAATGTATAATTGCCTATCCCACTCATTATTCCCTGAGCGGGATCGAGTTGTTATAAATAAGATGGATTAGCCTCTACATTTTTAAAATAAACAGCTTCCCCATCACTTTCTCCATCAAAAATAACGGTTGTCTTAGGAGAGAAGATTAAAACGTCCCCCACTTCACCTACGTATTTATTTCCTTGGACATCACGCACAACCATTTTTCCTTTTGTCACTACTTTAATTTCGATAAAATCAAATTCTGCTGAATAATCTACTGAAGGTTGCAAGGCAAAATAACCCAATGTTAATACTTCTTTTTTGTCTGTGAGAGGCACATCCAGAATTTGTCCCTTTAGTTCCGGTGTTCTCCGCAGCTCACTTAACTCATTTAAATTGTACGTACCTGCTTTAAGCAACTGAATTCCTGGCTTTTCACACAATAGTTTTGATTCGGTTTTTTGACTCATTTTATTATCCACCTTCTATTAGATAGTTGTTTTCTGCTTTAAAGCAGGTCGATTTATGGAAAAGATCGAAATATCATGTTCCGTTTTACCAGTTGTAGCTAATTGGCTTAATGTTTCCCCAACTACGCTTGAGAATTTAAACCCATGGCCAGAGAAGCCAGCAGCAATCACTACATTAGAGTGCTCTGGGTGTACATCGATAACGAAGTGCTCATCCGGTGTTTTTGTGTACATGCAGACTGCGCCTCTTTTTAACTCACCATTTGCTCCTTGCATATACTCGCCCAAGAACTCGCGGAGGTTGTTTTCATCCTCTGGATAAACGCCAAACTCACGGTTAATGGTATCTGGGTCGATTTGCTGGCCATAAGTATGATAGCCAATTTTTAATCCGCATCCGCCGAAGCTCGGGAATCCATAATAGATGCCTTTTGGCACTTCAACCATGAAAGCCGGGAAGTCGATATCATTGCTGTATTTTGATTCATCGGATTCAAAGAAACCTACAACTTGACGGTATGGCTGTAATGGAATGTTAATGTTTAGCTTAGAAAGAAGTTTGCTGTTCCAAGCTCCCATGCTGACGATTAATTTATCAGCTGTATAAGAGCCTTTTGCTGTTTGGATTTTAACTAAGTCCGGTGAAATTTCGAAATCCTCCACTGGTGTATAAGTTAAAACTTTGGCACCGTGCGCTTCAGCCAACTCGCGGTAAGCACGAATACAGTTTTCGCTGAACAATACGCCTGAGTTTGGCTCGAAGATCGCATTGTAATTCTCAGGAACAGCAACACCTGGCCAGCGCTTATTGATTTCATCACCTTCAAGTAAATCAACAGTCAAGGAATGTTCCTTTGCAGCTTCCATCGTTTCTGCCACGAAATCTGATTCGCCTTTAGGTCCGAATACTAACACACCTGTTTTTGTAAAGATTTTATGGTGTGTTGCATTTTCTAGTTCATACCATAACTCTTGTGATCTTAAAGCAAATGGCACATACTCTCTTCCCTCACCGTAAGCATGGCGGATAATGCGTGTGTCACCGTGATGGCTGCCATTTGTATGCGGCGGGTCGAATGAATCCACCAACAATGTTTTAACTCCTTGTTTTGCTAAATAGTAACCCGCGGCCATCCCCATTGAACCGGCGCCGACCACAATCACTTCAAAATGTGTGCTCATAACAGTCCCCCCAAAGTTTGTTCATCTAGTTATTAATTTTTTCCCTTGCAGAACCCCTGCATTAAATGCAACTCATTTCACTGTTCAAACGACTGTTTTTTAATCGCTTACCAAAATTGAATTTTGAATATTTAAATAATTTATGGTGTACATGTAGCATACAGCCTTTCATTATGTGTAACAATTGTGTATTTTTGCTTAATATTTTCGCTTTAAAAAAGAATTGTTGTGCATGGTGTACAAAAATAAGTAATAATATGCTGTTCCTTTCTTATAAGATACAGCTCTAAATCATCCTATACTAAAGTAAACGTTCTTTCTTTCCATTTTGTACTCCTATAGGCTTTTGCAATTCCCCACTGACGAATATTTTCTTTCGTTACTTCCCTTACTTTAATGGATACAACGGCAGGTGAAGATAAAGGAAAAGGACGCAGAGATACCTGCTTTGAATTGATCCACTTTGCGATGATCTTATGTCCATCTGTAAACGGGAAACTTTCCCGAAATCCATCTTTAAACCAAGGGATTTCTTCCGTCTTGGGGGTTCCAGGTTCTTGCATGCACAAATATAAAGAGAGAGCATCACAAAATTGGATCATTGGAAGGTGAATGTTTAATAGATCTTCTTTATGAGCTTCAAAGAGGTTCAATTGTTCCATCAAACGGTGCTGCCTGGCTTTTTCCTGTCTAGAGAATTCAATGGCGTCAATCTCCTTGGCCCCTACTAAAAAGAAACAATAGTGCAAACTGCACAGTAATCCGGCATACGGGGACTGCCTTTCAACTTCATCAATTCCTTTTTTATAAAAGGTAAGCCGAGGGACTAGAGGAAAATCGATAAAGGAGTACGGTTCCTTGACCTGATCATTCCAAAAAGGAGTTTCATCCAAATCGATCCAACCACGGTCATGTTGAGCTATAGCAAACGTAACCTCATCCCATCGCTCGGTTTCATTAATATAAGCAGGATTCCAATGCCTGAAGATGTCCCCTGAAAGCAAGCCGTGACGATGTTGTGGTATCATTACCCAATCATGTTCTCTCTCATAGATAATCAAGCTATCACTCCATTTTCTACAGTATTTTATGTTGTTTCCTCTACTATATTTACAAAGTTAGCACTCACATAAGTTTTCTATTTGCAATCATTTCCCCTCCTATCCCGAAGAAAAAATCCTTACATCTACCTGTATAACCAGATCCATATAATCGAAAATAGCTGTTTTAAATTGACTGGTTTACTACTACAATCAGAAGCATAGGCCTCAATACATTGCTTTCGATCATTTTTTATTGCTTTGGCTGTCAGGACAATAATTGGAGGATCTCGGAACTCGGGCATTTGACGAATTACCCGAATCATCTCAAAACCATCCATTTCGGACATCATGATATCCATAATAACGAGATCTATATTTCGACTTCTTTTATCTGCTGTTCTGCATTTTCATATGGCTCTTCAAGTTGTTCATTAACGGTTCTTAACTTCTCTTGCTGGAATTGAAGCTCTTCCGATTGGCTCTGTAATTCTTCCGTTAAAGCCTGTGATTCTTGAAGTAGCTTTTCTACTTGCATATGCCTTAAAATACTTTGTATGTTAATACCAAGATTGCCCATTATTTCTTGCAGTAACACTTCTTCTAGATGACTAAATGATTCAAATGAGGCTAATTCAATAACAGCCACTACCTCTTCTTGGAATTCTGCTGGAATAACTGTTACATGGGATGGCCGTGCCGAACCTAGACCAGACGTAATTTTTATATAGTCTTCTGGAATTTGATTGAGTGAAATCATGCGGTTCTCTAGTGCACACTGGCCAACGATCCCTTCCCCTAAACGAAAGCTTTTAGCACCGACATCTTGTTGGTTATCGGCATAGGCAGCAAGTTTCTGAAAGCTTCTCTTATCTTCCTTTACATAGATGACGCCATATGTTGCCCGTACCATAGGAGTAATCTTTGTAATAAGTTGATGGGCTAACGTCTCTACATTATCTATTCCAGGATACATAGTCGCGATTTCAGCAATTTTCGTTTTTAACCAGCTTTGTTCCTCTGCACCATCTTTTAAATTCATCAGTTCAATCTGTACTATTTCTAGTTCTTCCGTTCTCTCTTTGAGTTTACGAACTAATATTCCATTTTCAAAAATGGTAATTACTTGTCGAATAATAATTAAACACAGAAGAACTGCTCCACCGATAAAAAAACTTAAAATGGCTTCTTTTTTGATCAATGCAAGAAATAATAAAATGATTAAGCTTAAGAATGGTAATATCGTTTGACTAATGTAAAATAGTTTTGATAAGTTATTTTCTTTTCGAGGTGCATCGTTAACTTTTCCACTAAAAAAACTGGAAAGGCCTATTAACAAAAGACAAACGTTCCATATCGGAGTTAAATATGTAATATCCCCATTATACGTGTGATATATAGACTGATATACATAATAGGTTTCAGCAATTGTATAAAAAGTTATTCCTGTCGTATTTAAAATTAATAAAACATGTGGAAATAATGAATTAGAAGAGAGGATTAGCAAAAAAACACCAAGTAATGTACCTAAAACAGCTACTGGATAACTTAATGAAATGACAAGTTCAAATATTGAGGATGCTTCAGATAATAACGGATTTAAGAAATAAACCCAACTAATGGTTGTTAATACAGTCATCATGATAAAGCAGTCAAAAAAGACTTGAATCGTACGATATTTTTTCCCTGTTACATATACTTTGTAAAAAACAGCAATGCTATATATAAATACAAATAAATTATAAAACAAATTGGCCCATCCAGGAAAAGGATCATCTATTCCTAAATAAGATTCACGGTACCTCCATATTAACTCACCAATAAAATAACTAAAACACCCTATAAAAATAATAACCCAAAAGTTTTTCTCCTCTTTTTCCTTTATCCGTTGTAAAGAGCTTCTTATAAACATAAGTGTAAGCAAAGGGCCTGTAATAGCTATAATACTCCCTACTAATTTCAAATCGGACCATAGTAAAATCCATGTATAGTAAATAAAAACATATATGACAGCAATCATAATTGACTGTTTTTTTTGTAATAGAATCACTAGTCATCACCTTTCTATCAAGCTTTGTTCTGATAAACATTCGTTTAATTAATTATTAAAGACATCACACGTATCGATTATGAATAATCTTCCATAAACAAACGACAAAAAGGGACGCACTCTTATAAAATGTAAGTTCTACCAAACATTTAAAAAAGAGGTGCCCCCGATGAAAAAGAATACCGTATTCCCAAGCTTAATCTAAAAGTTCCTCCATAATACTTTATTAACAAGAATTACACTTAAATCCAAATCTTCATTATTCACTATGTGCTCGAACGATCGGACATTCAAATTTATTTGCGTTACCATCAAACGGCTCTTCAGCAACTTTAACAGATTCCGTTGGGCATCCTTCAAATGCATCGATCATATCTTCATGAAGCATCTCAGGAACTTCAATCATCCCTTCATTGTCATCTAGTTTTACGAAAGCAATTCCCTCATCATCATAATCATAAATGTCAGGGGCAGCTGCTCCACAAGTTCCACAGGCGATGCACGTTTCTTTATCAATCATTGTGTACTTCCCCATAAAGACCCCCTACTTAGAATTTTAAATCTTCATCTGATTTAACTCGTTGTAGCTAAATTGGCTGTTTCCAAATTCATGGATGAACTATGACCTGGCTGTAATTTAGCTTCAGGATCGATATAGGCTTTTGCGTTATTAACTGCTGTAGGAGCTTCCCCAAATCCAACGGCAATTAACTTCACTTTCCCCGGATACGTCGTAATGTCTCCTGCCGCGTAAATACCTGGAATTGTTGTTTCCATTTTTGAGTTAACAACGATGCTTCCTTTTTGGATTTCTAATCCCCACTCTTTAATAGGACCAAGAGATGATTTAAACCCAAAATTAACGATGACCGTATCCACATCAATGATTTTTTCTTCTTGCGTTTTGCTGTTAGAGATGACGAGCTTCTCTATCCGTTCACTCCCTATAAGATCCTTTACTTCATAAGGTGTTAACATGTTTACATTCGAATTTCTAAGGGTTTCCACACTGTGCTCATGAGCCCGAAACTTATCCCGGCGATGAACAATATGGACTTCTTCAGCGATGGATTCTAACATAAGTGCCCAATCAACGGCAGAATCTCCGCCGCCGATTACCACTACTTTTTGATTAGCAAACTTATTCATGTCATCAACAAAATAATGAAGGTTCTTGCCTTCAAATGTTGCTGCTTTAGAATGTTCGAGTCGTGTCGCTTCAAAGGCACCTACACCAGCTGTTAGAATGATCGCTTTTGAAAAGTGAATCCCTTTGTCTGTGATCATTTCAAAATGATCATCGAGTTTTTTAATATATTGAACACGTTCCTCTAAACAAACAGTCGGATTAAATTGAAAGGCTTGTTCTTTTAAAGCGTTTACCATTTCTTTAGCACGTACTTTTGGATACCCAGCTATGTCGTATATAAATTTCTCCGGATAAAGGGCAGCTAATTGCCCACCCAATTGCGGAAGACTCTCTATTATTTTTACGTTACATTGACGCATTCCTCCGTAAAAGGCGGTGAATAAACCGGTAGGTCCTCCACCGACAATCGTAAGATCAAAAATTTGTTCATTCTTGTCCATTTCATTCCCTCCTTATAAAGTGCTTTACTCCGTATGACCATGCAGTGTACAAATCTGCACAACATATAGACAGATTTTATAGGTATAAGTAATTAGCCAAGATGCCTGTATTCTCAGGGTCTTGGCTGTACCGACTAGGTTAAAGCTGTTTATATTTCTGTAAAATTCCGAATATTTTTTGTAATCCTCCTACTGAAGTGATACTTCAATCTAGAGGTTGCCAAACTCGATTATTCGTCTTTCATACCGATGGATTCTAAAACATAGTTATAAAATTTAGAAACATGATTTTCAATTGGAACTAAGATTCCACCATTTTTATATGCTTTTGATCCCATGTTATCTTGACACCATTGACAAGCTTCGAAATCCTGTTCATTCACGCGATGGAATAGCTCAACCGCATCCATTGGTTCAAAATCTGGTTTTGCCATTTCTTCCGGATCAAATAGCCAGTCACAAATGACAATTGATCTGTCCGTATCAATCGGAATGATATGGTGAACAATGACATGATCCGGTGTTAAGTTAATGAATACATGAGGAGTCATCGTCATGCCGTAATAGATACGGTCATCTTCTGGAAGTAATCCTTTTAACATCGGACGAACGCCTTTCCCACTTATGGAGAAAGAATCTAGACCTTTATTTAAATTCGCCCCTAGACCCACTTGATTTTGCGTACCGACACCTGATTTGAATTCAGGAAAGGCCGCTGTTAATTCAGGATGAATCGCCGAACAATGGTAACATTCCTGGAAGTTTTCTACAATGAGCTTCCAGTTTGCTTTCACATCATACTCTTTACGATGGGCGACTCTTAGATCTTGAATTTGGTATCTAGCCAATGTCTCAAGCTCACCAAAACGCTCCATAATTTGTGTATCTAATTGTTCCTCAAGGGGCTCTGGATTTTCTGAAAAGTTCAACCAAATCATTCCATGCCACGTTTGAAGGTGTACTTTTTCTAAGCCGTAATTGTCATTATTAACTAACTCTTCACGGCATCCACTCGATTTTGGAACTCCAGCTAAGGAACCATCAAGCCCATAACTCCAAGAGTGGTAAGGACAGCGGAATACCCCTGCCTTCCCAGAAGACTCGCTGCAAAGTGTTGCTCCACGATGACGGCAAACATTTAAGAACGCACGCAGCACACCGTCTTTGCCTCTAGTAATCAGAATATTTTCGTTATTAATCCTAGTTGTGATATACCGGCCTGGCTCTGCTGCCTCATATTCATAATGACCAACAAAAAGCCACGATTCCCCAAAAATATTCTTTTTCTCTAACTCAAAGATCTCAGGAGATGTATATAATTCTCCTTTTAATGTAGATTTGATTCTACCTTTTTCAGTTACAACACTTTGATCCATTGCCATCTATAACTCCTCCTTCGTTTTTTAAAATATTTAACCAAAACATGTATAAGCTGTCTTGATATGCAAAACGCTGCTGGCCTAAGAAAGCAATTGGATGGTGTTCACTAAGCCTGCTAAAATTTCTCCTACAACACTAGCAAACTTAACTCCATGCTAGCCTGTACTACCCATCGCTTCTAAACCTATGACCATGACATTATTGTCGGCATGTTAGTCCTTCTAGCTCTATTTCCTTTATTAGTTAGTTAGTCATCGCAGTGGATTTGGTCATCATTTTGGCTGTGTAACGTTGTCCAAAGTATTCAATACTTAATTCGCTCCCTTTATTTACAGACTTAGGTGATAACAGCGCATATACTATTCCTTTACCTATGTTGTATTCATATCCAGCGCTTGTCACAAATCCAGCAGCCTTATCTCCATCAAACACTGGTTCATACCCCATCACAACGATTGACGGATCATCCAGTAGTAATGTAGTTAACAATCGTTTAGGACCCTTTTCGTTACGGTCAATCAATGCTTCTTTCCCGATGAACGTTTGTTTATTAAGATCGACCATATGATCAAGTCCCACTTCATATGGATCATGTTCACTCCAGAAGTCTTTCCCGTTTCTTAATGAAAGAGATTCGATCCGAAGATTTTCAAGGGCTCGGTCACCTACAGGAATGAGCTGATATTCGCGTCCTGCTTCAACTAGTGCGTCCCATAGCTGTAATCCTTGATCAGAAGTTGTGAAAAACTCCCATCTTTCTGTACCTGCATAGGAATCGTACACAGCAAGGACCGGAACATTTCCAATAAATACTTCTTTGGCTCTCCCCATCTCCCACTCACTTCTTACAAATATCTGGGGATCAAGAGAATGCATAATCTCGCTCGCTTTTGCACCTATTACACCAAGGCCGCACATTCCAGCTGTTAGATCTTGGATCACAATCCGGCTTGATACTGGTAATTGTTTTCTTATCCAGCTTGCTTCAACTGCCCCTGTACAAAGAACAAAGAATGTTGAAGCTGCTGTACGAATGACCTTTATTTCATCTTTTATACCTGCTAACTCATGCAGCATCAATGTACTCGTCACATGCCCGATTGGAACATCCATATTGCTAGTTGTCAGTTGTTGTAAAAACTCAAGTGCTCCTTCACCACGGACTTCCAACCGCTTTTTCACTGCTGTTCCATCGTAAAGTCCAGCATGTTGACGTGTATGAAGTTGCTCAGCCTCGATAATTGGTGACCAATATTCCGCTGCCCATCCTTCCCGCTTTAAAATGGTTTTTTCATATTTTGCAACGAGCCAATCATTTGCTTCATACCATTGCGGCTGCTCCCAGCCAGATTTTTCGTTAAAATAAGCCCCGAATGTTTTTTGACGTATATAATATGGACTTACACGCATGTCGCGCGATGTTTCCGGTGGCATGAACGGATGATGAACATCGTATACTTTTTCATAATTTTCAATCGAACGCTTTTTATAATAAGCCGGGCTCTGTGCGTAAGTGTCAAAACGATTAATATCACATAACTCTAAATCAAGGGTCGGCGCTCCATTTATAATCCATTCAGCCATTTGTTTGCCAACACCAGCAGAATGAGTTACCCAAATAGCTTCTGCCACCCAAAATCCACGTACTTTTTGTGATTCTCCTAGTAAGGGCATTCCATCAGGTGTAAATGAGAAGATCCCATTTATTCCTCTTTTCACGCCTGCTTGTTTTAACCCTGGAATGAGTTTTTGAGCATCTTGCCAAGGCTTTTCAAAAAAATCTTCAGGTGTAAACGGCTTTACAGATGGCATCTCTTTTGCTTCACCGTATTTCGTGATTTCACTGACCTCGACAGGCAATGGGCGGTGCTGATAAGAACCAATACCTATTCCATTGAATACTTGGCGAAAATACATAGCATTGTCTTGATCGCGGATAAGCGGCGCTGTTACTTCTTCAGTTTCGTCAGCTAATTCTTGTAAATCATTCGAAAAAACATATTGATGAGCGATTGGTTGAAGAGGAATAGTGACTCCTACCATTTCTCCAATGCGCGGTCCCCAGAATCCTGCACAGCAAATAATCAAGTCAACTTCAAATCTTCCAGCACTTGTTTCCACTGCCTTTACTTGACCATCCACAACCTCGATGTCCGTTACTTCTGTATGGCCGTAAAATTTAGTCCCGCATGATTCCACAAAACTAGCCATTTCGTCAATTGCACGAAGTGGTTTGGCAATTCCATCTGACGGTACATACAGTCCACCTAAGATGTTGTCTGGATTGATTAGCGAATTTTTTTGAGCACATTCTTCTGGAGTAAGAACACTTGCCTCCATTCCCCATGATCTTCCTACACCTGCTTTTCGTTTCAAATCTTCTAACCGTTCCTCTGTATTGGCAACTTCAAGACTCCCTACCGAATAGAAAGAAGGTTGATCTTCATTACTTAATTCTTTAAAAGCCTCTACTGTTTGATTAGCTAATGTTGTCAGCACTTTAGAAAAGCTAAGTTGAAACACAAGCCCTGGAGCATGTGATGTGGATCCCCCTGTTTCAAATAACGGACCTTGTTCAATAACTGTGATGTTTCGTTGCCCCATTTTGTTCAAATAATAAGCGGTACTACATCCAACAATACCGGCTCCAATGATGATAATTTTCTTTTGCTCCATCACTTTTCATCCCACTTCCTTTGGATAACTATAGTAAACAGTGTCGTTATCCTTATTATTTTTATGGGTCATCAATTCCATTTACATCTACAATTACTCCTTTAAGATCAGCAGCTTATTATCCCCCCATCTTTAGACCTTTTTATGTAACCGTTTTCAATAGTATTTAAAATTCGAAGAGACTGTTAGTTCTTTTTGATTAATAGTTAGAGCTGCCTTTTTAAAAAGAGTTTCTTTTAAATTCATCAACCTCCTTTCGTAATCATGATTATTTTATAATTAAGATAATAGCAAGCTTGGACAATATTGTAAACACATTTTTTATAATTTTTTAAATATTTTAAATATTGTTTACATTGTAATCGTAATCATGTTATAGTCATGATTATTGTTTGGTAAAAAAATCAAGAAAGGAGTATTGTAAGCGTTTACTAAATGAATAGGAGGAATAAAAGTGAAAAAAATACTGTTTTTATTACTTCATTAGATGAAAGCAAAAACCTTTTGAGAGAGAAGTAACAGGTTATTAGATTCCGGTATGACAAATGAGCAAAAGTTCAATTTCGGCAATAGAAAAGGGGGAGATTTTTTGAATACCAACAGTATTTATAAAAATAGCGTTTTTTATGTTTCTATTCTGATAACCGGTGTTTTTATTATTTGGGGAATCTTTTTTACTGAGAACCTCACAAAGGTCACCACTGCTTTTTTCAACGGAACGATTAATCACTTTGGATGGGTTTATCTCAGTTCTGCCCTATTCTTTGTGCTATTTGCTTTTTATCTATTATTCTCTAAATATGGTCATATCAGGCTTGGAAAGGAATCAGACAGACCGGAATTTAAGACGGGTTCCTGGCTGGCGATGTTATTTGGTGCCGGAATGGGGATAGGAATTGTATATTATGCTGTTGCGGAGCCTGTACTTCATTACACGAGTCCGCCTATCGGAAAAGGGTATACCGATACTGCAGCTGCTGAAGCAATGAAGTATACATTTTTCCATTGGGGCTTACAACCCTGGGGTATTTACGCAGTTATCGGTTTAGCATTTGCGTTTTTTCAATTTAACAGAGGCCTGCCTGCATCAGTCAGTTCCGTTTTTTATCCTATTTTGAAGGATAAAATTTATGGTCCCATCGGAAAAACGATCGATATCCTTGCTGTTGTTGCCACTGTATTTGGTATAGCGACATCTTTGGGTTTAGGTACAATGCAAATTACAGCTGGACTTAACCACTTATTTAACGTGCCGGATACTCTAACAATTCAAATCATCGTTATAGCTGTGGCAACCGTTCTTTTTTTAATCTCTATAACTACAGGATTAAAGCGTGGTATTAAATATTTATCAAATACCGCCATAATCCTATCGTTTACAATGATGGCATTGATCATGATAGTCGGTCCTACATCTTCCATTTTTAAAGTACTGTTCGATACGACGGGCAGCTATTTTAATGATTGGCTTGACATGAGTTTAAGTCTGCAACCATTCGGTGAAGGAGAGTGGATTAACGGCTGGACCTTGTTCTACTGGGCTTGGTGGATCGCATGGGCACCATTTGTGGGAATGTTTATTGCCCGGATTTCAAAAGGAAGAACAATAAGCCAGTTTATAACTGGGGTACTCATTGTACCGGCACTTGGTACATTTGTTTGGCTTTCCGTCTTTGGCGGATCGGCTCTTCATATCATTCATAACTTAGGAAACCCTGAGTTAGCCACCCAAATTGCTTCTAATCTTTCATTGTCAATCTTTAGTTTTTTTGATTACCTTCCATTAAATTCACTGTTAAGTATCTTAGGTTTTACAGTCGTGGTAGTTTATTATATTACAGTAGCAGATACAGCCACTTATGTACTGGGCATGCTTTGTGAAGGAGGAAAATTAAATCCTTCCAATAAAATTAAAATTACATGGGGCGTTATTCAGTCATTGGTTGCCGTGGTACTCCTATTAGCTGGTGGCCTAGAGGTACTCCAAAAGGTCTCTATTGCTGCTGCATTCCCATTCGCTATTGTTATGCTTCTAATGTGTTGGTCCTTGATAAGGGAACTAAGAAATGAAGTTGATATAAACAAGAAAAGTGTAAAAGAAGAAAAAGCCAGTTAACGTATGGGAAATGTCAGCGCAATTGGGAATAAAATGGACACATAAAGGTTCTAAGATGAGTGTCAGGACAGTTGCAGTTAGATACCAAAAACGGCGGGTACCCGCCGTTTTTGGTGCGCCCTAGCATGGGCGCAGTCTATAAAGTGCAAGTCCCGAAACGTGAAGGCAGTAGTAGCAATTACTTAACGCAAAGTTATCCATGGTGACACGATATATAATGGAAGCAAGGGGAGGATCCCTCAGTTCTTCGATAAAGTTAACCATGATAATAAGAGTAAACCTCGCTGAATTTCAACGAGGTTTTTATATGCTTAACATAAAAATTTGTTGAATTAACACCTGGACTTCAACATATTTCATTAGATTTGTTTGTTTTTTCAGAAAATTAAATCCCTCACAATCTATCTAGAGAACGTGGAGATCGCTCTACCTCTCACATCAAATGATCTTTTAAAGCGTGGTATTACGAATATGATTGATCGTTGCTTCTGTTGCTTCATCGACTGTATAGGCAGTTCTTTTATTAATGAGCATCGTAAGCATACCTTGCCAAATTAAATAGTGACATTCTGCGATTCGTTCAACATGTGCTTCTTGAATATACCCTTCTTTAATGCACTCCTTCAAGGCGATAACCGTTCTCTTTGATAAATTAGCTTCTAAAAGCATCTCCTTTACACCATCTGGAAATTCCATCAAATCAGTTGGCGAGTATTCATAATACGGCGTCATGTTGATCGGATGAGTACCTAAATTAGCTGAAAATACAGCATAGTAGATTTTGGGCGATTCAAAAGAGTATTTACAAAAGCATTCCCAAATCAAAAAATACCTTTCCAAAGGGTTTTTTGATTTCTCAATGTATTTTGGTAAAGCATCCGTATATTTTTTTACAAAGCTCATAGAAGCAAAGAATATGAGATGGGATAAGTCTTCAAAGTAGTTATAAATGGTTGCACTGTTATACCCAGCTAAATCAGCGATCTTCCTTATCGTAACTTTATCAACCCCTTCTTTTTCAATAATATCAGCAGTTGCGTTAATAAAGTAAGACATCATGCGAGCAGTTTGCTTTTCCTTGTTTTTTTCTGTTTGTTTTTTCAATCTTTAACACCTCGAAATCACCATAATTAATTTTGATTGTTACATAAAATGATATAGTGTGCAGTCTATAATCATGAATTGTTCTGGGACGATTACCGCTAATGTCCATTTACCTTGTAATGATCTCTGATGCTGCTTTTTAATAGTCAATTTGTATCCTTTTTGATTTGGCACACCCGTAATGCATTAGACAATAATAAGCGTACATCTAAGTTAATATTCATTAAACCTTTCCTCTTTATCAAAACAAAAAACCTTCACCTATTCTTTGTAAGTCTCAATAGCGATTTCTTAATCGGCTATTGAGACTTACTCTAAACGAGGGAAAGTGTTTAGTTTGTGCTGTTAATTTGCATTATGTATGGCATCCCAAGAGAGATTCGAACCCCCGACTGCATAAAAACAAAACATGTCCATACATATACAAGCATTTGTCTATATCACTGTTCATTTCGTTAGCTAAGGGAGCTGTCACTTTCCGAACTTATTATTAACTTACTTCTATTATAACAGATAAGTTGAGGCCATATAAACTTGATTCAAATAAAACCGGGGAGAATCAACTAATGACCAAAAAAGAAAGACGAACATTTTCGAAAGAGTTTAAAGAACAAATTGTTCAAGGCAAGAAGAGTTAATTAGACTTCGCAAAGAAAATCAAAGGCTCTTACTGAAAAAGGGCATGATTTTTCAAAATCGTCGCCCTTTTTAACCTTTATTTTATTTTCGTATCTTAAATAGAGGCTAAATGAATCTCTACTGGAATGATTTGATGTTCCCCTTCATTCCGCGCATTCCTTCGCTTTTCCAATTTGCACGGTGAGCTCTCGGAACCATTCTCGATCTCTCAGTTCGAGTGCCATATCCATTAATTCCATTAGTTCATCCGACTGGAGCTGTTCGTCCAATTTCTCAAGATTTTGAGTACTCGAATTCGAGGTAACGAAGTGCCCATTTCGTATATAAGTAACAACAGATGCGTGGTGCGTTGATGCAACGATAAAACCTCGTGTCTGGTTCTTTTTATTAAAAACCCAATCTCCTGTATTGTAAATGACAATCACCCCTTTCTAAGGGTATTATGCCTTATCTAACCATTTTCATTCACAACTCCTATTTTATGAATTCCATGTATACTCTATTGTTGTCCTCACAACACAAAAAAGCCCTTTCTTATCCTGAAAAGGCTTTAAATATTGCTTTTAAAAATCATTTACATCTCATATTCGTACATATACAGTCCGCGGCCAAGCTTTCGGACACGTTCATTTTCACGTTCAAGGCTATTCATAAATGTCGTCATATTCGCAATTTTTTTGCCTGTCCGCTCTTCTACAAAACGCTGTAATTCAATGCCGCGGATAGGTGTGTTTTGCTCCTTCAGCACGACGACTGCTGTTTCACGCAGTTCAGTTAAACTTTCACTGCGCCGGCCGCGCCGAACTTTTGGCGGCAGCCCGATTGTGGTAATAGACGCGACTGATCGATTATCCGATTTATCCACATTGTCAAGCTCCTGTAAACGGGAAAAAATAATTTCCCTCTCTTTTTTAAACTCCTGTATCACCCGAACTTCCGCATCGGCCAACTGATCAAGTCTAATTTTTAATGCAATTCGTTCATCAAACACTTTTTTCTCCCCCTACAAATCGATCGTTTGCTTAGTTTACATCTTGAAAATAACCTTTATAAAACCCCGATACATGGCCTTTATTATCAACAACAAAATAAAATTCATCTGTTTCATTTTTCACATCGTACACATTGCCTTCTGTCAATACATTTTCAACCATGTACTTTTCTGCTTTTGTATGCACGCATGTTACCTGTTTAATCGTTTCTTTTTCATGCCATTTTGTATGTATCATTTTCATATCTCCTTTAAAATTTCATTTGCAGCTTCTGCGACTAATGGCGAAATATATGATGGCCGCATCATCTGTGCCGGATAGATTTCCTTCCACTTATCTGCACTAAGGCCATGAAGATAAACCGCGTCAGCTACTGATTCTTTTATATTTTGGTTCCGGAGTACCAATGCGAGAATAAGACCTGTCAGCACATCCCCACTGCCGCCTTTGGACAGACCGTCGTTGCCTGTCACATTCACATAGCCACTGCCGTCTGCAAAAGCCGTCACGGTATACTCCCCTTTTAACACGACCGTGACATTGTGTTCAACGGCATAAGCAGAAGCGGCATCTATACGCGTACGCTGAATATAAGCGGTTTCTTTGCCTGTCATCCTAGCAAACTCTCCCGGATGCGGTGTAACGATGACCGGACATTTTTTCTTCACGTAAGAGCGTGGATACAAAGCACCCGCATCAAGAATCACTGGCTTGCTTTGTGCTAAAAGTTCTTCGATTAATCTTTCCAGCTTATCATCAGACGGCCGGCCGCAACCTGCTGCAATGGCATCAAATGAATGGTCTATTTCAATGTGCGGACTCAATCGATACATTGCTTCCGGCACATGGGACGCAATAATTGGAATAGCTTCTTTTTCTGTCTGTACGGTCAATTTTCCAGCACCACATGCGACTGCGCCGGATGCAGCGAGCGCTGCACTGCCTGGCATATCTTTCGTACCTGCAATGAGCAGACCGTGTCCAAACGTGCCTTTATGAGCATTCTGGCCGTTATATGTGAGCGATTTCACCACTTCCTGCCGGCATCTCACCTTCCAGCTCGAGGTATGCGGCAAACCGATCTCGACTATTTCCGTATCACCATATAAAGATGCTGCCGGAAACAAAAAGCAGGATGGTTTATATCCGTGCAGTGAATACGTCCGATCCGCTTTAAACGCAAACTTGTCACACTCACCATCATCTGCTGCTGCACCGGTTGGTATATCAATCGCAACTTTCATCGCTTTCTGTTTATTCATCCAATCTGTCACACATTGAATGCTTTCCCGAAGCGGAAGCTTCGTTCCGACACCGAGTAAGCAGTCAATAAGTATGGAACCTGATTGATCAGGCAATTGTGTCGATACTGAAAAACCAAGTGACGAATAATAGTCAAAGTGTTCTTTTGCTGCATTGGATACCGGAAGTCCTGTTGGAAAGGAAAGGGTGCACGGCACACCAGCTATTTGAAGATAACGGGCAAGCACAATGCCATCCCCTCCGTTGTTACCTTTACCTGCAACAATAGTGAAGCGATGGTTATGTATATTGAAATGCTGTTTTATAGCGTTAAAGAGGCCAAGTCCTGAAAGCTCCATCAACGTAAAAGACGTCATTCCTTTTTCTTCTGCACATCTGTCAGCCTTTTTTATTTCACTGCTCTTATAAATATACAACAAATAGCCCTCCTTTTTCATGATTTTATTACAAATTTCTTTAAAAAAACATTATAAATTGGGAATATTTTATCTTTTTTACTCAATTTTTGTTTAACGTTTGCATTTAAATTGATTACTAGTATAATAATCAGAAATAAAGATATATATATATCTTTATTTTAACACCACTCAGAGGAGGTCATAAACGAATGAAGATTATGAGCAATGAACTGTTAGTGGCTGCTTATCGGGATGCATTGAACAATGGAGAAGAGAAGGAATGGGTCAATGCGTTAAAAAATGAAGTAAGGAAACGCGGATTAACACCTAAAAATGAAAAAGAATAGGTAACTGGTTGTTTAGTTTCCCTTGGATACGAGATTGTTATACTAATGACTATCGTTTTTAGCTTTTTGCTGTATGGCTGTCGTCATGTTTCTCAACTCGTGGAGATAGAACGTTTCACACTTTACAAGACATAAAATGATGCAATAAGGCATTACCAGGGAGGCGTGTTCCTTTATGGGACATACTTCATGGTAATGCCTTTTTTACGGATGGCGTCTTGAATAGGCCTTCAACATGTAAGCCAAACCTTGATCGATCACTCTGAAATAACCTTGGGGACAAAGTGATTTGAGAGATACCTCCTGACTGGCTACCTCATCCCCACCCTTCATTTTCACTTCTGACGGGCAGCTTCTTGTGCCCATAATAAAAACACCTTCCTGTTGATTAAGGGATTCAATACCCATTGTTCAACGGAAAGGTGTTTTTATTTGTTTCACTCTATAGGGCAAGTCCCACTAACAGATGTGAGATTTTTTATTATCCTTCTAGAAGAAGATCTTCAGGATTTTCAATTAAATCTTTTACCATTTTCAAAAAGCTGACTGCTTCTTTTCCATCAATGATACGGTGATCATAAGAGAGAGCCACGTACATCATTGGACGAATTTCAATAGAATCACCAATCGCAACGGGGCGCTTTTGAATCGTATGCATACCGAGAATACCGACCTGTGAACCATTCAAAATAGGCGTTGATAAAAGAGAGCCGAAAACACCGCCATTTGTGATCGTAAATGTACCGCCTTGCAAATCAGCAAGCGCCAGTTTATTATCACGTGCTTTTAAAGCCATCTCCATAATAGATCCTTCAATTTCAGAGAAGTTTTTGCGGTCACAATCACGGACAACCGGTACGACAAGACCATCATCTGTTGATACGGCAATACCGATATCATAGAACTTTTTCAACAAAACTTCATTGCCATCGATTTCAGCGTTAACGTAAGGATATTTTTTCAATCCAGCGACAACCGCTTTTGTGAAGAAGGACATAAAACCTAGACGCACATCATGATCATCAAAGAATTTATCTTTTTTACGTTTACGAAGATCCATAATATTTGTCATGTCAATTTCATTAAATGTTGTCAGCATCGCAGCTGTTTGTTGTACTTCAACCAGGCGTTTAGCAATCGTTTGACGGCGGCGGCTCATACGCTCACGCTCAACCGGTTTCCCATCATCCTGTTTTTTTGCAGGAGACGCTGCTACAGGGGCTTGTTGTGGAGCTGCCGCTGGAGAAGAAGGTACAGATTGATGTGTTTCTACATCCTGAACACGGACGCGTCCTAGCGGATCAGCTGCTTTAACTGCAGATAAATCAATCCCTTTTTCACGTGCTAATTTACGTGCCGCCGGTGAAGCAACTGTCCGGTTGTTTGGATCTTCCTGAGCCGGTTCCAGCTTTACTTCTTTCTCTTCTGCTTTCGGCGCTGCTGGTGGTGTGGAAGGAACTTCTTGAGTTTGCGCAGAACTAGCTGCGCCCGCTTCTACAATAGCAATAACTTGACCCACTTTCACGGTCTCGCCTTCTGCCGCCTGTAGTTCTTTGACAGTTCCCGCTTCTTCTGAAATCACTTCCACGTTTACTTTATCCGTTTCGAGTTCAACAATGTATTCGCCTTTTTCGACATAATCACCCGGTTGTTTTAACCATTGTGCTATTGTACCTTCTGTAATTGATTCTGCCAGTTCGGGAACTCTAATTTCTGCCACGTTAAAATCCTCCTTGTAGTCATTCATAATCATTTTCTTATTATGTACTAACTGCAGCCGGGGCTCACCCTCCGACCGCAGTATACTGTTTTTACTTGTCTTTCGTCATGGCAGCACGCAACAGACGTGCTTGTTCTTTTTTATGGACAATTGCATCCCCTTCAGAAGGGCTTGAACGACGACGGCGGCCCACATAGCGAACAGATGTACCATCAGAAGCTATATCACGAAGTCTTGGATCCATGTAGGTCCAGGCTCCCATATTTTGTGGTTCTTCCTGGAGCCAGATCATTTCTTTCACATTTGGAAACCGTTCTAAAATTTTGGCAATTTCTTCTTTCGGGAATGGATACAATTCCTCTATCCGCAACACATGAAGCCAATCTAGATTATCTTCTGTCTTGTCAATTTGCTCGGCAAGGTCAATTGACACTTTTCCGCTGCAAAGAACGAGACGTTCGACTTTTTTAGGATTACTGCCCGTTCTCGGTTCTTCTACAATAAGTTTAAATACACCATCAGAGAATTCTGATGCTTTCGATGCCGCAAGCGGATGACGCAGCAAACTTTTCGGTGTCATGAGAACGAGTGGACGCACTTCTTCTTTTTGCAGAATAGAAGCTTGGCGGCGCAAAATATGGAAATATTGCGCGGTTGATGATAAGTTCGCCACCGTCCAGTTATTCTCTCCGGCTAACTGCAAGAAACGCTCCATCCGAGCACTTGAATGCTCCGGTCCTTGGCCTTCATAGCCATGAGGCAGAAGCATAACAAGGCCTGACTTTTGGCCCCATTTTGCTCGGCCAGATGCAACGAACTGGTCAAACATCACTTGTGCCATATTGGCAAAGTCACCAAACTGTGCTTCCCAAAGAACAAGCGTTTCCGGAGAGAATACATTATAGCCATACTCAAAACCGACGACAGCAGTTTCTGTAAGCGGTGAGTTAATGACATCAAATGACGCATTCGTATTGCTTAACCCATGAAGCGGTATATATTCTGCACCGGTATTTTCATCATGCAGTACAAGGTTTCTATGCGCAAATGTGCCGCGCTGCGAGTCCTGACCAGTCAGTCTGATTGGGTTACCTTCTTTTAATATTGAAGCAAACGCGAGTGTTTCAGCATGGCCCCAATCAATTTGACCGTCTTCTTCAAATAGGTGTTCACGGCGTTTCAAAATACGCTCAAGTTTTTTAAATGGCTTAAATCCTTCCGGCCACGTTAAAAGTTCCTGATTAATGATTTTTAAGTCCTCTTCACTGACGCCTGTTTTGTTACAAGGAAGATCCTGTTCAACGACTTTTGGTGGATTCATTACAATGTCTGGGTTGTCATCTGTTTTTGGAACAGTTTCAAACAAGTCTTTTAGCTTTTGTTCATTGTCACTGTACAGTTTTTCTGCGTATCCTGTGTCAATGACACCACGATCGACAAGTTTATTCGCATACAATTCACGGACAGTTTTATGATTACGTATTATCTGGTACATTTTTGGATTCGTCGTCATCGGTTCATCTGTTTCGTTATGACCGAAGCGGCGGTAACCGATTAAATCAATCACAAAATCTTTACCGAAGCGTGAGCGATAATTAACTGCCATAAAAGCAGCTGCCACACATGCTTCTGGATCATCTGCATTCACATGAACGATTGGTACTTCGAAGCCTTTTGCTACGTCCGATGCATAACGCGTAGATCGGGAATCATACGTTTCAGTCGTAAACCCAATCATGTTATTTGAAATAATGTGAATGGATCCACCTGTTTTATAGCCAGTAATCTGGCTCATGTTAAATGTTTCACCGACAATTCCCTGACCTGGGAAGGCAGCGTCACCATGGATAATAATCGACATTGCTTTTGAAACATCTAGATCCGGTTTTCCTTTACTTGTCCGAACTTCCTGCGCCGCTCTTGTATATCCGGCTACAATGGGACTGACAACTTCGAGATGACTCGGGTTATTGGCAAGTGTAATGCGCGCTGTTGATGTATCTTTTTCTTTATAGCTGCGGTCCGCACCAAGATGATATTTTACATCCCCTGTCCAGCCGTAATAATTCATTTTCATTGAACCAAGAGGCAGCATTTTTTTATTCGGTGCGTGTGCGAATTCAGCGAAAATCATTTCGTATGGTTTACCTAGAATGTGGGCGAGAACGTTTAGACGTCCACGATGGGCCATACCAATGTTAATCGCTTGTGTTCCTTTGACAGCAGAGTGATGAACGAGTTCATCGAGGAGTAGAACCATCGCATCTAATCCCTCGATTGAAAAGCGTTTTTGACCAACAAATGTTTTATGAAGGAATTTTTCAAATCCTTCTACTTCCGTCAATCGCTTCAAAAGCGCTTTTTTATGATCATCTGAAAATGTTGGATAATAATCGGTTGATTCAATTTGCTGACGAAGCCACTGTTTTTCTTCAAGATCATGTACATGCGCAAATTCAAAAGCTACCTTATCTGTGTATACTTTCTTCAAGTGCATAATTGCCTCATATCCATCTTGTATATGGGGTGGGGCACCTTTACAAATATAGTGAACTGGAATAGCACGCAGATCCGCTTCTGTTAACTCATATGTTTCAAGATCAATTCGACGCGTATCTTTACGATCGCCAGAAAGCGGATTAATATCCGCTGCAAGGTGTCCATGAATACGAATACCGTCAGCCAGCTTTATGGCTCCATACAGCTTATCAAGATCACCTGATGAGGTTGCTGCGGATGGCGATGCACTGCCAGCAAGAGAAGCAGGTGCACCCCACTTATCAAACAACTTTCTCAATTCTTGATCCACTGCGTCAGGATCAGTCAAGTAATGTTCGTACACTTCCATTACATATCCAAGGTTAGGTCCGGAAAAATCTTTCCATGGACTACCCTGGCCATTCTGCATGTTCATTCTGAAAAACCTCCAACTGTTTCGCCCATTTGATTTTCTTTTACTTTGTTTTTTATACATTCGTCGTAAAAATATGTACATGTAAATTCTAAAACGCTTACACCATCAGTCTAACATGGAGAAACATCTTAAGAAAGAAAAAGGCCTTTTAATTAAGTAAATCATCCTACAACATAGCTACTGCCTTTTTCATGTATCATCTTACTACTGTTTTTTATAAAAACCAATGCTTTTTTGTAAATTTCTTTAATAAACTTTTATCTTTTTTAAAAACGCTTAAAATCCCGTTATTACGCGGTTTTTCGCCTTCAAATAGATAGAATTATGGTTATAGAATGCATCCTTTCTATTAGTAAAGTGTTATGTAAAGCAACAGTTGGAATCTTTTTATTTTTTAGATTTTTTCAAAAAAAGCACCCTTTTAAAGGATGCTTACATGTAATCATACTGGTTATTACATTTTTTGATCACAAACTTCAGCTAACTCAACCGCTGCCTCTTCAACCGAATATTTACTGCTTAGATGCCACGGTATAGATTGTTTAGACGTTTGTTCTGTTGCAGATACGTAAATTTTCCTATTTACCTCTGCCACTTTAATTTCCCAGTAATAGATTACTGTCTTCATTCCTTCTTGTACTTCCACTGGACGTAAAAATGTTTCAATTTCCCCGTACATATTATTCCTCCTTCTTTTATTCTTTTCTTCTATAACATTATCTTTTTCATAAAGCCAAAAGTAAACGTGTAATTTTTGGCTATCTTGCATTTCGCTTTTTTTCTATTCCGCCCACAAGCCTTTTTCTAAACGATAAAAACGAGATCTTGTAGGAATTGCCTGTCGTTGAATGTCCTATATTGTCTTTTTTATGTTTCTTTCTTATATTATAGAATAAGGGAGTGATAAATTTGTCTAAACTAATTTCATATGAACATGTTCGTTTTTTGCGTGAAGAACGAGTTATTTTAAATGATGTGAACTGGGTGGTAAACGAAGGGGAACATTGGGCTGTGCTTGGATTGAATGGTTCAGGAAAATCAACATTGTTAAATATGATGGGCGGTTATGAATTTCCGACAAGCGGCACGATTCATGTATTTGGACATCAATATGGAAAATATAACTGGGAATACATAAAAAAACGGCTTGGTTTTGTTGGGAATACGTTAAATCGTTTTTTGTCTACACTAAATCAAGAAACTGCACACGAAATTATCGTCAGCGGCAAATTTAATTCGATTGGGATTTATGAGCAGACGACAGATGTGGACTGGGAAACAGCAGAACAGCTGCTCAAAGAGTTCCATATTTTTCATCTAGCTGATCAGCCATACCGATTTTTATCCCAAGGAGAACAGCGCCGCGTCTTAATTGCTCGGGCGTTTATGGCACAGCCGGATGTAATGATTTTAGACGAGCCCTGTTCTGGTCTCGACGTCCAGGCTCGTGAGGACTTGCTTGAATCATTGCAGGAACAAGCAATAAAAAATAAAACTGTATTGCTTTATGTCACCCACCACATCGAAGAAATTATTCCAGCAATCACCCATGTTGCGGTCGTAAAAGAAGGTACCGTGATCGCGTCAGGACCGAAAAAAGAGATATTGACGAACGACATTTTGAGCAATGCTTTTGGTTTACCGGTTAAAGTGGAGTCGCGCGACGGCCGGAACTGGCTGCAAGTAGTAAAAAAATCATCGTCTGTTCTATAAAAAATCGATCCGGGGGCTATGCACCCCCGGATCGATTTTCCCTTTATTCTATTAACCACTTCAAGTATAGTTAAAGTTTTCCTTTATCTCACACCGACTTTACCCGGTACTAATTCTTTAATCTCGTGGCCCCGTCCTTCATGGAGCAGCGAGACAATTTTACTGCCGACAATTACACCATCACAAGCAGCACCAAGTGTTTCAGCTTGTTCTTTAGAGGAAACACCGAATCCTGCAAGAACCGGTACAGAACTCTTTTCTGTAATACGAGCAAGATGAGCGGACAGATCTCCAGCAAATCCCGCGCGGGCGCCAGTGATGCCATTCACTGTCACCGCGTAAATAAAGCCTTCTGCTCCATCAACCGTTTCCTTCATTCGTTCATCCGAACTTGTAAGCGTGACGAAGCGAATAAGTGCAATATCCTGTTTTGTTAATGGCTCTTTAAACTCTGCTTCTTCCTCCATTGGCACATCGGGAATAATAACACCAGACACACCAGCTGCTGCACATTGATCCGCAAAGGCTTCCGCACCGAGTTTAAATACCGGATTTGCGTACGTCATAATAACAATGGGAATAGATATGCTGTCTTTAAACGATGCAAGTTCAGTGAGTACTCCTTGTAATGTCACCTTTTCAGCAAGCGCCCGTTTTCCGGCTTCTTGAATGACCGGACCGTCAGCGACGGGATCGGAAAACGGGATACCGACTTCCACGACTGTTACTCCTGCGTCTTCTAACAATAAAATCGTTTCTTTCAATGTATGAAGGCCACCATCACCCGCCATGATATAGGCCGTAAATGCTTTTTTGCCTTCTTCCTTTACACGTGCAAACACTGCGGCCATTTTATGCTTCGTCATTATTTTGGCCCTCTCTTTCAAAACGTTCTTTAATTTGTGCAACGTCTTTATCACCGCGTCCTGACAGACAAATGGCGATAATTTCGTCTTTTTTCATCGCTTTTGCAAGTTTCAGCGCATAAGCGATGGCATGAGAGCTTTCAAGCGCTGGAATAATACCTTCTGTTTTAGTAAGTACTTTAAATCCTTCAAGCGCTTCTTCATCTGTAATATGTTCATAAATAACTCGGCCTGAGTCTTTTAAAAAGCTATGTTCGGGACCCACGCCTGGATAATCAAGACCAGCAGAAATAGAATGCGCTTCTTGAATTTGCCCTGCTTCGTCCTGAAGCAAATACATTTTACTGCCGTGCAGCACCCCAACACTGCCCATCGTCATCGAAGCCGCATGTTTATTTGTGTCTATTCCACTCCCCGATGCTTCTACGCCATACATTTTAACCGATTCATCTTGAATAAATGGATAAAACATTCCCATCGCATTGCTGCCTCCTCCAATGCAAGCCACCACGGCATCAGGGAGACGTCCTTCTTTTTCCTGAAGCTGCCTTTTCGTTTCATTGCCAATAACAGCTTGAAAATCACGGACAATTTGCGGGAATGGATGGGGGCCAAGCACTGATCCCATAATGTAATGAGTATCTTCCACATTTGTTACCCAGTAGCGAAGTGCTTCATTTACCGCATCTTTTAGTGTACCGCTTCCTTGTGAGACACTTTCCACTCGCGCACCGAGCAGCTCCATGCGAAAAACATTTAATTCTTGACGGCGAATGTCTTCCTCTCCCATGAAAACAACACATTCGAGATTCAGCAATGCACAGACAGTAGCTGTTGCGACACCATGCTGTCCAGCACCTGTTTCGGCCACGACTTTTCGTTTGCCCATACGGACAGCAAGAAGCGCTTGTCCAATTGTATTATTAATTTTATGAGCCCCTGTATGATTCAAATCTTCGCGCTTTAAATAAATTTTCGCACCGCCGGCTGCTTTTGTTAAATTTTCTGCAAAGTAAAGCGGGTTTTCCCGCCCAACATAATCCGTTAAATAATGATTTAATTCAGCTAGAAATGATTCATCAACGATCGCCGAATTGTATGCTTCTTCTAGTTCTTTAACGGCCCGCATAAGTGATTCTGGCACGTAACGGCCACCGTATTCGCCGTAATGCCCTTTTGCATCCGGTTGATTATATAAATTACTCAATTTAATTTGCTCCTTTCGCACGCTGTACAAATTGAAACACTTTCGTTTCATCTTTTCGGCCGTCGGTTTCGACACCGCTTGAAATATCCACTGCAAATGGGCGAACGGACTGTACCGCATCTTCTATATTATCAGGTGAGAGGCCGCCCGCCAAAATGAGACGACTTTTATCAACCTCTGGATTTTCAAGAAGAGACCAATCAAATACGTGGCCACTGCCTCCCCGAAAGCGAGCCGGGGGACTGTCAATTAAAATATACTTGGCCGGGTAGGCAAACATTTCTTTGTACGTGATATGTTCTTTTACTGAAAAAGCTTTTATGACTGGCACCGGCATACTTTCAGCAAATTCAGCTGTTTCATCACCATGAAGCTGTACATAATCAAGATTCGCTGTTTTCACAATATCACAAATTACACTAGCTTCTTCGTTAACGAATACACCTACTTTTTTCACACTCGGTCCGACCGCTTCACCGATCTGACGGGCTACGTCAACCGGAATACGCCGGCTGCTGTCAGCAAAAACAAATCCGATCATGTCAGCACCAGCCTCACTTGCCCAACTTGCTGCTTCTATCGATGTAATCCCGCAAATTTTAACGTTCATTTTACAATTCCACCTTTAGTGAGCGGACGGCTCCCGCAACATCACCGGCCATCATTAATGTTTCACCGACAAGAAGTGCCCGAGCGCCAGCTTCTTTTAAGCGAATTGCATCTTCCTGTGTTTTTATACCGCTCTCCGATACAAAAATAGCCTTTTCTTTTCCATAACGGGACATAAGCCGTTCCGTTACTGCAAGATTTATTTGAAATGTGTGAAGATCACGGTTGTTAATTCCTATAATATTCGCTTCCATCGCAAGTGCCCGTTCCATTTCCGCTTCATTATGCACTTCAACGAGCACATCAAGTTTATGCTCTTTTGAATGGCGGTACAACCTTTGCATCTCTTCATCGTTCAAAGCAGCGGCAATTAATAAAATGATATCGCCTCCTGAAGCTTTTGCCCGATCAATTTGAATTTCATCAATGATAAAGTCTTTATTTAATAAAGGAATCTCGACACCTTCTTTTACTGCTTTTAAGTCATCCATCGTGCCTTTGAAAAAGGGCGTATCCGTTAAAACAGACACGGCATCAGCACCGTTGTCTGCATAGATCGTTGCTTGTTCAACTGGATCAACATCTGGGTTTATATCGCCTTTTGACGGAGATGCCCGTTTTACTTCTGCGATCAACGCCATCGTTTTAGACGCCACTACTCGGTTATAAAAGGAAATCGGTGTCCGATCTGTCTTATATGTGAGTGCTGCCTGTTTTAAGAGCACTACTTCTTCACGTTTTTTATCGATAATTTTATCTAAAATGGTTGTCATCCTGTTACCACTGCTTTCTGTCGTGTTTTTGAAAACTCCACTAAATAATTTAATTTTTGCAGTGCAGCACCTGAATCGATACTTTCTTCTGCCATCTTCACGCCTTCACGAATAGACTTTGCCTTGCCATTTGCGAATAAACCGATTGCGCTATTGAGCACGACCGTATCACGCTTTGCACCGCGTTCTCCTTCTAAAATCCGTTTTAAAATTTCGGCGTTTTCAATCGCTTCGCCGCCTTTAATCGCCTCGAGCGGATATTCCGGCAGGCCGGCGGATTCAGCTGTTACAATCATCTTTTCTATTTTGCCGTTTTCGAGCAAAACTAAATGATTTTCACCAGCAAGGGAAGCTTCATCCATATAGCCGGCCCCGTTTAATACAACAGCGCGTTTGCGGCCAAGGCGGTTTAACACATCGGCCATCATCTCTAGTGAATCACGGCGATATGTGCCTAAAAGCTGCGAATCAAGTTTTACTGGATTCGTTAGCGGCCCAATCAAATTAAAGATCGTTGGGATTTTCAAATCACGGCGCACTTTTGTGATGCGTTTTAATTTCGGATGAACATGCGGTGCAAATAAAAATGTAATGTTGTTTTCTTCAAGAAGCCGGTCTGTTTCATCAGCGAGAAAGTCAAGTGATACCCCCAGATGTTCAAGCACGTCGGCGCTGCCTGTTTTACTTGATACACTTCTATTTCCATGTTTAGCTACTTTAACACCCGCACCCGCAAGCACGAAAGCAGATGTTGTGCTAATGTTAAAGCTTTGTGAACCATCGCCGCCTGTACCGCAGTTATCCATCACGTTGCTCCAATTTGTACGAGACGCAACCGCATTTTGGTGAAGAACATGAACAAATGAAGCAACTTCCTCTACGGTTTCCCCTTTTGCTTTCAATGCAATTAAAAAAGCAGCGATCTCACTATCCGTCACATCTTCTTGTAAAATTTCTTCTACAGCGTCTTCCATTTCCTCGGCTGTAAGCGATTGTCCATCGGATAATTTCATTAAATATTTTTTCATATTTTTTTCCTTCCGATACGAACGGAAAAATTCGCCAATTAAATTATCGCCTACTTTTGTGCCAATCGATTCCGGATGAAATTGAAGGCCAAAGACCGGATACTCTTTATGACGGAGTGCCATAATTTCATTGTCATCCGTTGATTCTGCTATCACTTCTAGCTTTTGATTAAGTGTCTCTTTGTCTACGACAAGAGAATGATACCGCATGACCGGCACCGGACCTTGCACCGCAGAAAATAATCCTTTGCCTTCATGGCGAATCATGGACAGCTTGCCATGCTTAATCGTTTTCGCTTGAATGATGTCCGTGCCAAATGCAGCAGCTATCGCCTGATGGCCAAGACAGATGCCGAGAATCGGAATCCGATGATAAAAGGCGTGCACTGCCTCAATCGAAATCCCCGCTTCTTCCGGTGTACCGGGTCCCGGGGAAATGACAATCGCTTCCGGTGCCAGTGCTTCAATCTCATCAATCGTAATTTCGTCATTACGGACGACACGGACATTTTTACCAATGCGACTGATTTGTTGGTATAGATTGTATGTGAACGAATCGTAGTTATCAATAAGTAAAATCATTTTTGCACCTCCAGTAATGCTTTCGCTTTATGCATTGTTTCTTCATATTCTGTATCAGGTACAGAATCATAGACGATGCCTGCTCCTGCCTGTACGTGCGCAATATTGTCTTTAATAACCATCGTGCGGATCGCAAGCGCAAAGTCCATGCTGCCGGTTGCCGACAAGTACCCGACTGCGCCAGAGTAAACACCGCGTTTCACCGGTTCAAGTTTATTGATAATTTGCATAGCCCGAATTTTCGGCGCGCCTGAAACCGTACCCGCTGGCAAACACGCTGTCAGTGCATCAAGAGGATGATAATTTTCTCTTAATTCACCTGATACTTCTGAAACGATATGCATGACGTGTTTATACTTTTCAATGTTCATATACTTATCCAATGTGACCGAGCCAATTTCTGAAATTTTCCCGACATCGTTACGGCCAAGATCGACCAGCATCCGGTGTTCAGCAATTTCCTTTTCATCTGCTAATAGCTCTTCTGCAAGCTGTGCATCTTGTTCTGGCGACTTGCCTCGCGGGCGAGTACCGGCAATAGGATTTGTTGTAACCGTTGTGCCGCTTACTTTCACAAGACTTTCTGGTGATGTGCCTAACACTGTGTAGCCATCAAAATCAATGTAAAACATGTACGGTGACGGATTTGATGTGCGAAGACGGCGGTACAAGGTGAACGGGTCCCCTTCAAATGGAGATGAAAGGCGCTGCGAAAGAACGACTTGGAAGATATCACCGCGAATGATGTGTTCCTTCGCCTTTTCAACCATTTCACAAAATGTTTTACGGTCTGTTTTTGACGTAAATGCAAGAACATTTGTCTCATTGCCTGCAACTGGTTTTTGCTCGGCTTGAATATCCTTATACAAATTTTCGATCGCCATATCCATTTCAGCTTCCGGTCGGCTTCCAAATAAATCAACGGCAACGAGCGAGACATGTTGTGTTAAATGGTCATAGACGACGAATGTATCATAAAACAGCAGATGGACATCCGGCATTTCCAGTTCATCGGGAAGCGGGTCGCCTATTCTCTCTTCAAAAAAGACGGTATCGTATCCAATGTATCCAGCTGCACCGCCGAAAAATGGGAACGGGTACTCTTTCTCACCATATACAGGCATCATTTCTTTTAATTTTTCCATGAATTTTTCTGGACCAGATTCTGTTTTGCCTTCTTTTTTCGTTATCGTATATCCGTCTTTATCAGCTGTAAATTGCGCAACCGGATCTACCGCTATAAATGAATACCGTCCGCTTTCTTCATGTTTTGCAGAACTTTCAAACAACATTTTTTGCTTTCCGCCTAGCATATGGTAAATGGAGATCGGTGTGACCATATCTCCTTCCATTTCTTTTAGTTTGTATTGAATTGTTTTCTGTAATTTCATCTGTAAGTCCCCTTTCTTTCCATAAAAAAACTCCATAGATGATCATCATCTATGGAGGACGGTTTCCCGCGGTGCCACCTCTCGTTGAAGCAAATGTGCTTCCCCTTAAAAACCGGTTAACGGCCGGTCGCCGGGCGCTCTACTTCCCATTGTTCAAGCTGCCACTCACGGACCCATTCGAGCTGCTGCTGCGTGCCAGGTTTCCACCATCCCCTGGCTCTCTGTAACGAGCAAATACAACTGTACTTTTTCCGATCATCGTGTTCGTTTATAGAGTAATACTGTTTCATTAATAAATACAAAAAGGCCCCCTTCATCTTTAAAAGGACGGGGAGCCGTGGTACCACCTTTATTGATCGCACATATGCGATCCACTTTAACAGCAGAATTTCTGCCTGTCTTTTGTAACGTAAGACGTACGCCGGAGCCTACTTTTACAATCTTGTAGTTCGGTCCGGTAGCTCGGAAGCCCATTCACAACGTTTCCTGCACCAGCTTGCACCAACCGCCGGCTCTCTAAAGCATTCTTCATTGCTACTCTTCTTCTTCAATGCTCATGTATTTAACTAATTATTATCATAATACAAACCTTATGAAATTTCAACTTTTTTAAATGATTTTTCTATACGCGTCACCTTGTTGTAAAACACTCAACAATTGTGATGATCTATTATTCTGTTTCCCAATCCGTGTATAAATCCGTCCGGCGGTCGCGCCACGTTGTAACCGATCCTTTTTTACGCACGTCGTATAAAAGCGAAAGATCAAGATCTGCAGTAATAATCATATCATCGTTCATAATGCCTTCTGCGACGATACCTGCTGGCGGGAACGGAATGTCATTCGGTGCAATAACAACTGCCTGACCCATATTTGCACGCATTAAATCTACTGTCGGCAAGGATCCGACTGTACCTGTTCCAACTACGTATACTTGATTTTCAACGGCCCGTGCATGGCTCGTATAACGGACACGATGAAAACCGTGCCGGTCGTCTGTGCATGATGGACAGAAAATAACATCCGCTCCGCGCGCTTTCGCCATCCGGACGATTTCTGGAAACTCAATGTCATAACACGTTAAGATGGCGATTGTTCCTTTATCTGTTTCAAAAATACGGAATGAATCGCCTTGCTGCATATTCCATCCTTCGACTTCCGCTGGTGTTATATGAAGCTTTGGCTGCATTTGATAGGAGCCGTCTGGATAAAATAGATAAGCGGTATTTTGAATGCCATCTCCCGCTGCTGTCACATGCGTGCCTGCTATAATATGAACGTTGTAGTGACGTGCAAACTCAGAGAATGTATGCTCATAACGCTCTGTGAACATTGGCAAATCCGTAATTTTTAACGCAGCACCTGTTTCTTCGTCACCGATCGAAAGAAGCTGAGTCGTAAAAAATTCAGGAAATAAAATAAATTCCGCTTCAAATTCCATCGCGGTTTTTATGTAATGTTCGCATTGTGCCGCAAATTCATCAAATGATTGGATTGTGTGCAAATGATACTGTACTGCTGATACCCGCATTTTCAAAATATGTCTCCCCTTTGTAACTGATTTTTTTAAGATCTGCTTTTAAATTAAAGGATGTGAACGATTTTAGCAAGAAAAAAAGACAGCAATTATTGCTGTCCAATGTCAGATATGAAATTCAGTCTCAAAGAGGGGGTATTGATAATGAATCTCAATTTCAATTATAACTATATTTTTAAAAATGTCAACTCATACACAGGCTGTTTCCTTGCGAAAAAAATCCGGCGAAGTTACTCGCCGGATTGAATCCATTCAGGTCCTCTAGAATCTACAATAAGCTCTAGCACATTACAATCCTTGAATTTCTCGCGGAATTGATCCGCAATGCCCTGTCCTTTCCCACGCGGAGCAACCGTTAATACGGTTGGACCTGCCCCGCTAATGACCGTTGCATATGCTCCATAGCTTTGTGCGAGTTTGCGCGCTGGAACAAATTCTTTAATAAGCGAGGTCCGGAACGGTTCGTGAAACACATCACGCTCCATCATACGACCAGCTGTTTCGTAGTCATGTTGCATAAAAGCAGCAACGAGCATGTTTGAAACGGCACTGCCAAGCACCGCTTCTTTACGGTCAAACGACGCTGGGAGTACATTGCGTGCGTCTTCTGTTTTCAACTCATAGGGAGGGACAAGGGCAACTAAGTCAATATCCGGTGCCGGAAGTTTTACCATTTCTGCTTTTTCGCCGAGCGATACACCACAAACCATCCCGCCAAAAAGAGAGGCACCGATATTATCAGGATGTCCTTCAAACATGTTTCCGATATTAAGCTTTTCTGCATCTGTCAGTTGTAATTCTGCAAATTTATTGGCAATTTCAATGCCTGCTGCAATGGCAGCGGCACTGCTGCCAAGACCTCTGGCAAGCGGAATGTCACTTTCTAAAACGGCTTCAATAGGCGGCATAACGACATGGCGTAGTTCAGCCGTTTTTTTGGCCACAATGGCAATTAAATGCTGCTCATCTTCCGGAAGTCCGTTTAAAAGAGCCGACCGGTGTGAAAATACCCACCGGTCAGCTTTTTTTACTTTTACGGTTAAATAAAGACTAAAGGCTAGGCCGATTGAATCAAATCCTGGCCCTAAATTGGCCGTACTTGCCGGCACTTTTAAAAGGCCGGATGCCTTCATGCCTGCACAGCTCCCTTAATGAAATTAAATACCGCTTCTTCATCGTTTGGCAGAACAGTCGGTTTTTTCTCAATTTGTGCAATGGCTGTTTGTGGATCTTTCAATCCATTACCAGTTAAAACAGCGACAATATTCGCCCCTTGCTCGATTTCGCCTGACTTGACATGTTTAATAATGCCTGCAATAGATGCGTTGGAAGCCGGTTCTGCGAAAATACCTTCTTCTCTTGTCATCATTTCATACGCTTCCAAAATTTCAGCGTCTGTGACAAAATCAATTTTCCCGTTTGACTCATCCCGTGCTGCTTCAGCAAATCTCCAGCTAGCTGGGTTTCCGATGCGGATGGCTGTTGCAACTGTTTCCGGCTGATCGATTGGCGCACCTTTTACGATCGCTGCGGCACCTTCCGCTTCAAAGCCATGCATACGTGGAAGACCTGTGCCGAATTTTTCATTATATTCCTTAAAGCCTTTCCAGTAAGCGGTAATATTCCCGGCATTGCCGACTGGAATAGCAAGTACGTCTGGCGCTTGTCCTAGCTGATCGCACACTTCAAACGCTGCTGTTTTTTGACCTTCAATACGGTATGGGTTTACCGAGTTAACGAGTGTAATCGGTGATTTTTCGCTAATGTTGCGGACCATCGCTAATGCTTCATCAAAATTCCCTTTAATTGCAACGATTTCCGCCCCGTACATCATTGCCTGAGCTAGTTTGCCCATTGCGATTTTACCGTCAGGAATAACAACGATTGTTTTCATACCAGCACGTGAAGCGTATGCCGCAGCTGCAGCTGATGTATTTCCTGTTGAAGCACAAATAACAGTGTTACTGCCTTCTTCTTTCGCTTTGGCAACAGCCATCACCATCCCGCGGTCTTTAAATGAACCGGTTGGATTGGCGCCTTCTACTTTCACATGAATGTTTACACCTAATTTTTTTGAAATATTCACAAGTGGAATAAGCGGTGTATTTCCTTCCATTAATGAAAGCATCGGTGTATTTTCGTTCACCGGTAAAAACTCTTTATATTGATGTAGTAAACCTTCCCATTTAGCCATTATTTCGCTCCTTCTCCTTCAACGCGGTAGAAACTTTCAACTGAATGCACAACCGCTAGATCTTTAATTTGTTCAAGCATTTGATTATAATTTTGCAACGATGCTTTATGCGTTACGATGACAATTTCCGCCATTCCTTCTTTATCAAGCGGCAATTGGAGAATTTTTTCAAAACTAATGAAATTAGATGAAAATAGTTTCGTTAGTTCTGAAAATGCACCAACTTCATCACGCACATGAAGACGGATAAAGTATTTAGCAAATTTTTCTTCGTCGCTTTTCAGCTTTTTCTCAAATTGAGGTGCTGAAATGCTTTTGCCATTCACGCCGAGACGCATATTTGTTACAACAGCAAGAAGATCACTTACAATCGATGTAGCTGTTGGCATACTTCCGGCACCCGGTCCATAAAACATCGTCTCACCGACTGCTTCCCCGTATACGTATACTGCATTGTACTCATCATTCACTGATGCCATTGGGTGATTATTGGAAATAAATGTCGGTTGTACGCTTGCTTCTACACGTTCATCGGATTGATCTGCATATCCGATCAATTTCATCGTGTAGCCAAGTGTCTGACCGTGTTTCAAGTCACTGTCTGAAACCGTTGAAATGCCGCTCACATTTACGTCTTCAAGCTCGATATTCATTGAGAATGCAAGACGAGCAAGAATAGCCATTTTACGGGCAGCGTCCAGCCCTTCCACATCAGCAGTCGGATCGGCTTCCGCAAAGCCAAGATCTTGTGCTTCTTTCAATGCCACATCGTATGACATGCCCTCTTTATGCATTTTTGTCAAAATAAAGTTTGTTGTTCCGTTTACGATCCCCATCAATTTTTGAATTTTATCAGAGGCAAGGCCCTCTGCTAATCCACGGATGATTGGAATACCACCGGCTACACTCGCTTCATAATAAAAATCGCAGTCGTTTTCAGATGCCGCTTTTAACAATTCAGATCCGTATAGAGCAACTAAATCTTTATTCGCCGTGACGACATGTTTCTTTTGATTCAAGGCATCCAGCAAATACTGCTTCGTTTCATCAATGCCGCCCATTACTTCAACGATTACATCGATATCTGGATCATTAATGACATCGTATGGATCAAGTGTTAATGACTCTTTTGGCAGATTTACATCACGCTTTTTGTCCACATTTTTTACAAGCACTTTCGTTACTTCTATCGGGCAGCCGACGCGATGAACGAGCTGTTCCTGATGGTTTTGAATAATCTTCACAACACCTGTTCCGACCGTTCCAAGACCGAGCAATCCTACTTTTACGTTATCTTTCATCTCAACGTCACCTCAACTATGTATTTGTATGATGTACATTTGTTTTTACATAGTAGACATTATATCGGTATTTCTTGCTTTTTACAACCTAATGTTTTCGCAAAATAGAATGTTTCTGCCTTTTCTTATCTTAAAGAAATGTTTGTCCTGTTTCAAGCAATTGTTATATTTTTTGACGGTATCACATTCACATCTTTCGCTACATAGAACGGTTTTTGACCACAATTTTTGAAAATAGCGTCTTTAATAAACACATCATCTGCTTTCTGCGCACCACCGAAGACTTTTAATGCCGGAGCGGCTGTTTGAAAATTTTCCATAATAATATTTTGCATATGAATATGTTTTGATTTATATTGAATCCCTGCAACAGGCAAGCCTTTATAATCATATTGAGCGTTCCCGATTGCTCGCATCCCGTTAATGACCACATGTTTATAGGCCGAAATCGTAAGCGCGCGCGGCTTTGAACTCGCATATAAATCAGTGTAGATCGGATGAACAGATACAATGCGCGTCGCCGTAATGAAACGGGCTGTTTTCGATTCCGGATCTGTTTTGCTATGGTGACCAATATGGCGGAAATTGTATGAGCGGTTATCATTAACAGACAAGTGCCCGATAATATGAACGTTTGCAGCCGCCGAGCTCGTCGCATGCGCTTTTACTTCCACACCGCCAAAACAGCGTGTCGATGCGTTGTTGATCAGCCATACATACCGCGAGCCGTCATCGACTTCGAATCCATTTGAATTAGAAAAGCCTTTTTGATGGCTTCGTCCAGAGGGATCACACATAAAGCAGTTAGAAATAAGGATGTAATCGCTATGGTGAGTCGTTACACCATCATCCCCAAATCCTGATCCTGTGCACCCATCGATCCAAATATATCGGCTGCCGCCCCGGGCCCGATGTCCATCTCCTGAATAATCATATAAAGTAGACGACACATCGTAACAATGCAAACCGGGATTTTTTGCCTCACAGTTTTTGATCCAGCCATACTCAACATTAGCGAATGTTAAACAGCTTGAACGGTTATTGCCGCTCGATGATTTTTCATCAAGTTGAAGTCGTTCTATATTCCAATCCAATGTCATTCCTTCAATTGAAATATGATGATTTCCTTTCACATGGTTTTCATTTGTTATCACAAAGCTCCGTTTCGGTGCAGTGTCTCGCAGTTTCAATATCGTTTTTCCTGCTCCTGCTCCTTTTAGAACTGTATAAGATGGAACATGTAGTTCATCAATGATAAACGTGCCTTCTGGAATGTAGACGGTCCGTTCACCGCTTGATAAAGCTGCCGCAATATCTTCTCCTTTTTCCACATATACTTTTTTCTCTGTTTTTTTTTGCAGCATCTTCCATTCCTTATCAAGAGTTTCTTTCCAATCCGGATACACTCCATTTTTACCGACAATGGTATGATGCATTTTCATAGGCTCTTCTGTTTTTGTCCATATAGATTTTATTTTTTTTAAAATCGATTCTTTCTGTTGAGAAGGTTTCCACTTAGCAGCCGATTCGAAAAATAACCGGTCTGTCTCAGCTACAGCTCTTGCTAAAGATTCGCTTCCTTCAAAATAAGTATTGATTAATGCAGCATTATCATTTGGGTTATGATGAATGTTTAGTTGCATTTTTTTCTCCTTTTTATTTGAATTTTACACATAATGTATTTATTTCTTAATAAATGAAATACTTTGTTCCTGTTCAAATATACCCTTTTCAAACGTTCGTTCCATCCACTCAATTGAATCATTTTGTTTCATTAAAACAACGGTTGAACTACGGGTGCCGTAATTCTTTTCTTTGCTTTTAATAAACACGGATGATAGCAGTCTTTCCCATTCGAGTGATACACCTGTTTGTGGGAGCTGTTCATCCGATGCTTGTGTTTCATCCGCCAGAAAATCAAATAAACCGCTATAATCAGCTTGTTCATCGTTGTCCACCCACTCTGCTAATTTTTTCTTTGTTTTCATTGTTTTCGGCCACGGTGTACTCATAAAAGCATTGCTGACACTGTGAATACCAGGCGGCAATTCATAGGGTGGTTCACCAGATTTGCTATTGAAGGAATAGATTGCTTCTTTCGTGCCAGCGACAACATTAAAACCGGGATAGCGTTCTTTTCTCCTATCCAATTCTTCTAAAAACCTACGTGCGTGCATTTCTCCTTCTAAAAAAGACCGGACGATGTGCCCTCGGGATTCTTTATCTGCGGAAAACTCGGATGGATCACGATAGTTTGTCAATGCACAAATACGTCCTGTTTTTGACACGCCAAGCCATGTTCCCCCCTTCGATAAATCCTTTCCTGCTAAAATATGAGGTGCATCTTCCCACCAGTGTGACGGTGCAGTCGGGCGATTATAAAATTCATCTCTGTTTGCGGCAAGTACGAGCGGAATTTCAGGCACTACTTGAAAAGCTATATTCACTAAACACATAATAATCACACTTTCTTTTTTACTTTATTATGAGACATAAGAAAAAGGACGTCCATTTGGACAGTCCTTTTTCTATTATTGATCTAATTCTTTCCGTTCTTTTTCAGTAAAGATGCGTGAGCGTGTTAAAAATCGTTTTCCTTGAGGGCCTTCAAGTGAAAACATACCACCGCGCCCATCAATGACATCAATAATAAGCTGCGTATGTTTCCAATATTCATACTGTGCTTCGTGAATGTAAAATGGGCTGCCGCCAATTTCACCGAGCAGCTTGTCCGAGTCTCCGATTAAAAATTCGCCTGCCGGATAGCACATGGGCGCACTTCCATCACAGCAGCCGCCGGATTGATGAAACATAAGAGGGCCATGCTTGTCCTTAAGTACTTGAATCAATCGGGTGGCCGCAGGAGTCGCTGTTACACGTTCTGCCATGATTGCTTCCCCTCACTTTTTTAAAAGAAACCAAGTGCATCTTCTGAGTAGCTTACGAGCAAATTTTTTGTCTGTTGGTAATGATTTAGCATCATTAAATGATTTTCACGGCCAATACCTGACATTTTATAACCGCCAAACGCAGCATGTGCCGGATATTGGTGGTAACAATTCGTCCACACGCGCCCTGCTTGAATTTGCCGTCCAAATCGATACATACGGTTAGCATGGCGTGACCAAACGCCAGCACCGAGTCCATACAATGTATCATTCGCAATTTCGAGCGCTTCCGCTTCATCTTTAAATGTTGTAACCGATAAAACCGGGCCGAAAATTTCTTCCTGGAAAATACGCATTTTATTGTGGCCTTTAAAAACAGTCGGTTTTATGTAATAACCGCCTTCAAATCCTTCGATCGTATTTTTCTCACCGCCAGCTAAACATTCTGCACCTTCTTGTTTCCCAATATCAAGATAGGAAAGAATTTTTTCCATTTGTTCATTGGAGGCTTGCGCACCTATCATCGTATCAGTATCAAGCGGATTGCCTGTTTTAATCTGTTTCACACGTTCAATTGCTCGTCCCATAAATTGATCATAAATCGTTTCATGAACAAGAGCACGCGATGGACATGTGCATACTTCTCCCTGATTTAGTGCGAACATAACAAATCCTTCCACTGCTTTGTTCAAAAACGCGTCGTCTTTTTCCATAATGTCATCAAAGAAAATGTTCGGTGATTTCCCGCCTAATTCAAGTGTGACCGGAATTAAGTTTTGTGATGCATACTGCATAATAAGACGTCCTGTTGTCGTCTCGCCGGTAAAAGCTATTTTCGCAATACGTTTATTTGATGCTAGCGGTTTTCCTGCTTCAAGTCCAAATCCGTTTACGACATTCACAACGCCTGGTGGCAGCAAGTCTCCGATCAGCTCCATTAAGACAAGAATGGAAGCAGGCGTCTGCTCAGCCGGTTTCAAAACGACACAGTTGCCGGCGGCCAGTGCCGGTGCCAGTTTCCAAACGCCCATTAAGATCGGGAAATTCCATGGAATGATTTGGCCGACAACGCCGAGCGGCTCGTGAAAATGATAGGCCACTGTATCATCATCAATTTGACTAAGTGATCCTTCCTGTGCACGAATCGCACCGGCGAAATAACGGAAATGATCGATAGCTAACGGCAAATCAGCATTTAATGTTTCACGAACTGCTTTCCCATTATCCCATGTTTCCGCAACAGCAAGCGTTTCTAAATTTTCTTCCATTCGGTCTGCAATTTTATTTAGTATATTCGCACGATGTGCTGGTGACGTTTTCCCCCATGCGTCTTTTGCTTCATGAGCGGCATCGAGTGCCTGTTCGATATCTTCTGCCTGCGAACGGGCGACTTCACAAAACACTTCGCCTGTCACTGGTGTAACATTTTCAAAATATTGGCCGCCGACAGGTTCTGTCCATTGCCCGTTAATATAGTTGCCGTATTTCTTTTTAAATGTAATCTTCGATCCTTCCTGACCCGGATTTGCATAAATCATCTATGCATTCCCCTTTCATCAATGGAATTGTTTATAGATCATAAAACGAATTTATAAAGCGCTTACATTATCAAAGTATCTTGTTTATTCTTATTTGTCAAATAATTCATCTTTTTATCATATTAAGATGATTCAACTGTTTTTTTGCCTTATTATAAAGCTCTCGTACAGAAGGTCATTATGGTAAAAATAAAAAAATCCAGGAACACGTCCTGGATTAAAAAACTTCTGCATGTAAATAGGATTCGACTTCTTCACGCAACTGATCATATGCAGCCTGCTCTTTATATGCTTTCTGGTCTTTTAGCTGAAATTGGCGTGGGCTGTCGAGCTCTAAATGAACAATCGCTTCAAATAAATACGTGCCATTTCCAATAAGGTCAATGGAATAGCGGCCCGCTTCGTGTTGGTGTACCACACAACGTACTTTCCCGCCATTATTGTATACATCAACAGGCGTTTCATAATCGTTTAACCCTAGCTGACATGTCGTTAATGTAGAAGCCGACATGGCTGTTCCGCATGCATTAGTAAACCCGACGCCGCGTTCATATGTACGAACGTAAATAGCGCGATCTTTGATCGGATAAACGAAGCTGACGTTTACACCATCCGGGCAAATATCATTCGGGCTGTTCAACATTTGGGCAATTCGTTTTTGCTCACCGGATGCAATCAATGATCGATCGCAAACGGCAATTAAATGCGGATTCGGCACGGCAAGCGCTGAGAAATGAATCGAATCCGATAATTCTTCTACTTTCTCATCAAAAAGTCGATCTTTGCCGATGGCCATTGGCAAAGAGTCCAGTTCAAATAGGACCGGTGAAATTTCCACTCGGTACGCCGGCACACCTTCATAAATATCACCATCACGCTTTACATATAAATTGGCTCTATTTGTCTCCACAACAATTTCGTCGCGTCCTAATTTGTCGCATACATATCGTCCGTGCACTCGAAGACCGTTCCCACACATAGATGCTTCTGAACCATCCGAATTGAAAATACGCATTTTTGCATCTGCCTTCGTACTTTCCATGACAAATAAAATACCATCTGCACCAATGCCTGTTTCCCGATCGCAAAGCACCAATGCAAGGTCACGCCGGTTTTCTTCTGTAAAGCTGTATCCATGTGTCCATTCATCAATAAGTAAAAAATCATTGCCCGATCCGTGGCCTTTAATTAATTTCAATTCCATGTCCATCGCCTCTTTCAACACTTCTTTTTTCTATAGTATAACAAAAATTGCAACAGTCAAAAAGGACGAGCTGTACACGGTGATACTTGTTTCTTCACACATTCGGGCACAGCCATATGAATTGCTGCCATCTTTCCTTATTCATTTAAAAAAAGCTGCCGGACAATCCGGACAGCTTAATAGACGATCTTATCTAAATCGATTGGACGCAGATTATGCGTCGAACGAACGAAGCAAGTTCGCCATTTCAATAGCTGAAATAGCGGCTTCCCAGCCTTTATTTCCTGCTTTTGTTCCTGCACGTTCAATCGATTGTTCAATCGTATCTGTTGTTAATAGACCAAAAATAACAGGCACACCAGTTTGAAGACCTGCTTGTGAAATGCCTTTCGCTGCTTCATTGCATACATAATCAAAGTGAGCTGTTGCACCGCGAATCACTGCACCAAGTGTAATGACAGCATCGTATTTACCGCTTTCGGCCATTTTTTTTGCAGCCATCGGCAGTTCGAATGCACCTGGCACCCAAGCGATGTCAATATTATCCGCATTCACTCCGTGGCGAATAAATCCGTCTTCTGCACCGCTCACAAGTTTTCCTGTAATAAATTCGTTAAAACGCCCTGCAACGATTCCTACTTTTAAATCTGTCCCTATTAAATGACCTTCAAATGTTTTTCCCATCTTTATATCCCCTCTTCTGTTAAGTTTAAAATATGGCCTAGCTTTGACAATTTGGTCTGCAAATAATTTCGGTTGTCCGCGTTCGGGATCATCTCAATTGGCACGCGATCCGTCACTTCGATTCCATACCCTTTTAAACCGGTTATTTTACGCGGATTATTCGTAAGCAATTTCATTTTCGTAATACCTAGGTCCCGTAAAATTTGAGCACCGATGCCATAATCACGTAAATCATCTTTAAAGCCAAGTTTTACGTTCGCTTCCACAGTGTCATAGCCTTGCTCTTGTAGTTCATATGCTTTCATCTTGTTGATAAGCCCGATGCCACGGCCTTCTTGGCGCATATAAAGAAGAACACCTCGGCCTTCTTCTTCAATTTGATGGAGGGCTGCATGAAGCTGCGGTCCGCAATCACATCTGTATGAACCGAAAATGTCGCCTGTTAAGCATTCTGAATGAACGCGTACAAGCACCGGTTCTTCGCCTGTAATATCGCCTTTAACAAGCGCAACATGCTCCTGTCCCGTCAATTCTTCTTCATAGCCGACTGCACGGAATCTACCAAAAGATGTTGGCAGCTGAATATCTGCTTCACGGCGGATTAGCGACTCGTGGCCACGCCGATAAGCAACAAGCTGCTCAATCGTCACTATTTTCAATCCGTGTTTCTCTGCCATCACTTCAAGTTCTGGCAGACGCGCCATCGTACCGTCTTCATTCATAATTTCACAAATAACACCAGCCGGCTTTGCTCCCGCGAGCTTGGCAAAATCAACCGCTGCTTCCGTATGACCGGTCCGTCGCAGGACGCCTCCGTCTTTTGCGACCAACGGGAAAATATGGCCTGGACGCTTAAAATCAGCAGGCATAGACTGTTCATCCACAAGTGCTCGAATCGTATCCGCGCGTTCAAAAGCACTAATGCCAGTCGTTGTCCAAATATGGTCAACGCTAACTGTAAAAGCAGTCCCATGACTGTCTGTATTATGGTCAACCATCGCATGCAAATTGAGGCGGTCCGCAATGTTTTCTTCAATGGGTACACAAATAAGACCTCGCGCTTCTTTTGCCATAAAATTAATCATTGCCCCATCTGCCAATTCAGCAAGCCCAAGTAAATCTCCTTCATTTTCACGGTCTTCATCATCAACAACGATAATCATTTTCCCATTCTTTAAGTCCTCTATTGCTGATTCAATATCTGAAAACATAGGATGTCCCCTCCTTATAAATAGCCGCTCTCTTTTAATAAATCCATCGTAATGCCTTCTTTTTGCGATCCTTCTTTTTTCTCCAACATATTGCCGACGTATTTCGCAAGCATGTCGCATTCGATATTGACGGGGTCACCAATTCCTTTTGCAGCAAGTACTGTTTCATCCCGTGTATGCGGGATAAGCGATACTGTTAGATCATGATCGGTCACACCAAATAAAGTAAGCGATGTTCCGTCAAGAGCAATCGACCCTTTGTACAACAAATAACGGGCAAGATGCACAGGATAGGATATGGTCATATAAAGCGCATTCTCTTCTAGTTTTTTTGCTGTAATATGTCCAACACCATCCACGTGCCCTGAGACAAAATGACCGCCAAATCGGCCATTTGCAGCCATCGCACGTTCTAAATTAACCGATGACCCTGGTGTTAACATCGACAGGGAAGTGGATGTAAACGTTTCAGGCATGACATCTGCCGTAAAATGAGTTTTCGTGAAGGTTGTAACCGTTAAACAAACGCCGTTTACCGAAATGCTGTCTCCTAATTGAACATCTGATACAACTTTTTTAGCGGCAATCATTAACTGAAGCGATTTTCCTCCCCGGACAATGCGCTCAATTTTGCCGACTTCTTCAATAATGCCGGTAAACATTTAATCATTCCTTCTTTCAGCGACAATTTTCAAATCTGGACCGATCATCTCAACGGATGTAAATTTGAGCGGCAGCGCTTCAGTCATGACCGATCTGCCAAGACCGCCGAATGATGACGGGGCAGACTTTCCGCCAATGAGTTTTGGCGCGATGTACATGATCAGTTTATTAAACAAACCACTGTCTAAAAAGGATGCGTTTACTTCTGCACCAGCTTCCACAAACAGCGTCATGATACCCATTTCGCCAAGTTCATCAAGCACAGCGGTAATCGACATATTCGGCAGGCGAATAATCGTCACGCCGGCATCTTCCAGTGCGCGCTGTTTTGTGGTTTGTGCATCACTTGCACAAAAAATAATTGTTTTTGCTTCTTTATTTTGAATAATGTGGAAATCAATCGGAACGCGTAAATGCGTATCCAGCAGCACCCGAATAGGGTTTTTTCCTCCGCGGGGCAAACGGGAGGTTAGGAGTGGATTGTCATGTAAGACTGTTCCGATACCGGTTAAAATGGCATCGTTTTGTGATCTTAGAAGGTGTACATCTTCTCTGGCAGCATCATTTGTGATCCAGCGGCTGTGTCCAGTATGAGCAGCCGTTTTGCCGTCGGCGGTGACGGCTGTTTTAATCGTAACATAAGGTCGTTTCGCTTGAATAAAATGAAAAAACGGCGCAAGCAATGTGTGTGCTTCTTTTTCACAAATACCGGTTGTCACATTGATACCAGCTGCACGCATTTTATCGATGCCTTTTCCTCCGACGAGCGGATTAGGATCGACAGCTGCGATAAATACGCGGCGAAGGCCTTTTTCAATAATGAGATTTGCACACGGGGGTGTTTTCCCAAAATGAGCACACGGTTCAAGCGTTACGTAAATATCAGCACCTTTTGCATGATCACCCGCTATGGCAAGCGCCGTTACTTCTGCATGAGCTTCACCAGCTTTTAAATGAGCACCCATGCCGATAATCCGGCCGTCTTTCACAACGACTGCGCCAACCGGTGGGTTAGGAGACGTTTGATAAGCGGCTCCTTTAGCTAGAGACAATGCAATATTCATATAGTACGTTTCTTGCATAAACACGCTCCCTTCTCTTATACTATCCGCCAGTACACAAATAAAGGGGCCCTTACATTAAATATAATGCGGGGCCCCATTTTAGCGTTAACAAATAAGCGTTATACATACTAATTTCAAAAATTAGCAAACGCGTCTTATCCTTTCCTCCCATCCAGACTTTCACTGTCGGCTCTGGAATTTCACCAGATCCACCGCATAAATGCGGGTCACGGACTGAAGACCATATGTGGCCCATCACCGCCGGTCGGGAGTTGCACCCTGCCCCGGAAAGGTATTATTCGAATGTTGTATACATTATGAACTTATTTTGATCTTTCTGTCAAGCAGATAATTCTTGTTTTTTCATCCAAATAGCCCTCGTTGCAATAAGTATGAGCAGGACAACTTGTAGCACAATGCTTTCTCTTGTCGGATACAGGCTGATCATGGCGATAAATAGAACATACGATGCTTGATGCGTATTGATCACACCCGCTGCTTGAAGTGACTAAAATTTCAAAAGGGATTGCGGCCATGTTTTCTTCAACGGCTGTAAATCGCGGTCTTTTACTTCCATTATCGCATCGCCAATCGGCACAAATAAAAGATCTGTATTTGTTTCTGCTTGTGCACCAGAGTTCACCCATCCGCATATAATAAAAAGCAGCACAAAAAGAGTAACGAAATACCGTTTCAACCTTCGCTCGAAGCAGCTTCGTTTCATCTATTAACTGCTCTTGCATATTCTTCGCAGCCTTCTGTCGCATGGTCCACCCATAGCCTTTTTTCAATACGGTGCATACAATGTTTTGGCCAGCCCGATGTCATTTGTTTTGACGGCTTCTGCACATTTTTCAGTTTTTGTGACGAATAAATCAAGTTCATCGATCGCATACTTCATACTCATGGTATTCATCTGTTGCGATCGTTAAATCAAGTTCTGTATCTGCTGCAATGGATTCTGATTCTTCATTGCCGCATGCTGTAAGTAATATGGCGGCTAACACCATCGTCGACACCTTCATCTATCTTTTCGATTGTTTTTTTCGAAAAAAATGTCGAAAATTTTTTAAATTCATGTTTAAAAACTATTTGCAAACGGGTAAAAATTTAATATTATGAAGGTACTGAGACATTTTAATAAATGTTGTGTATGGGAAGGCAAATGGTGCGCCACCGGTTTCTTCAACTGGTTCTAATGGGTTCGATTCCCATCCCGGAATTTTTTGTGGACAGGCTGATGTTGGGACGGTCTCGTTTTACCATCTATAAAAAATTTCGAGGGCGAATCGGACTCTAGAACCGCTGTGCTCTCAATGTGAAAAAGGAGGGAATTACAATGTTGAAGAAGCGCGATGTTCATGAAAGTCATGCTTTATTTGATTTGATGATGCACCCGGAGGTCTTCCCTTTCGTGCGTCATAAAGTGAAATCTTATGAAGAATTTGTGTTTGTCACGAAGCAAAATATTGAATCGGAGGAACGCGGCGAATTAATTTCGCGGACCATTTTAGATGAATGGGGCAATCCGATTGGCACAATTAACTTATATGACATCGAGGAAAACGCCGGTTTCCTTGGCACGTGGCTTGGAAAACCATTCCATGGCAAAGGATACAATGAGCCCGCGAAGGAAGAGTTTTTCAAAGAATTATTTTACGAAATCGGAATTGAATCTGTTTACATGTCGATTCGTAAAGTGAATATCCGCTCCCGTAAAGCGGCAGAAAAACTGCCTTATGCGGTTCCGGCCAATGATACACGCCCAGATGTATATGCCAAAATAAACAAAAATGAGATTGTATTTGATTTATTTGAAGTACCGAAGGACCTCTTCACCCTTCATTTGATGCGTAAAGATCGGGATAGCGAACAGGCGATGGAAGCGTAACACCCATTCCGGAGAACCCCTCACTAGCGTACCTTGCTTCAAATGAGAAGCGAACATTCCTTCCGTCTGACGACCAATTTAAACGAAAAAGGGCTGCCTCTCATGATGGGGATAGCCCCTTTTTCATTTCAATTCAACCGTACACCCTTCAGTCATTAGAGAACCTTTCACGCAGTCTGTACCCCTTACAATTGCTTTTTTCATCACAGCGTCTCCCTCCTTTACTATTGACGCCATTATCCAGTAGAATGAACATATCTTGGTCTGATAAAGGAGTTTATTGTCGATGGAAACAAGAAGAAAGATGTTTTTTTCCTATAAAAAAGATCCAGCAAAATCAAACGATATAGAAGCCCTTATGACGATCGCAAAAGAGCAAGGGTTCACGATTGTCGATCGCTCGATGGACGCCAACATTATCGTTGCTGTTGGCGGCGATGGGGCCTTTTTGCAAGCGGTCCGAAAATCCGGTTTCCGCAACGACTGCTTGTATGTCGGGGTGACAGATGAAGTAGAAACCAGCTTGTATTGCGATTTTCATATTTACGATACAGAATCAATGATCGAAGCCATGCAAACCGCCAGTATAGAAGTACGCCGATATCCGGTCATTGATGTTCATTTGGATGGTCACACTCACTTTCATTGTTTAAACGAGCTGTCTGTGCGCTCATCCATTATTAAAACATTTGTGATTGATGTCTTTATTGACGATTTGCATTTTGAAACATTCCGCGGCGATGGAATCGTTGTTTCAACACCAACGGGGAGTACAGCATACAATCGCTCATTAAACGGAGCGGTTGTGGATCCGCTTATTCCGTGTATGCAAGTAAGTGAAATGGCATCGCTTAACAACAATCAATTCCGTACGCTCGGTTCATCATTTATTTTAAGTGACAGCCGAAAGCTTACTCTTCAAATTGTCCAAGATGGCAACGATCATCCTCTTATCGGACTCGATAATGAAGCACTCAGCGTGCAAAATACGAAAAACATTAAGATCGAACTGTCTGGTAAAATCATTAAAACGGTGAAGCTGAAAAATAATTCATTTTGGCATAAAGTACAGCGAACATTTTTGTGAATAAAAAAGGGCCGTCCTCTGCCGTCAAGAGGGCGGCCCTTTTCGTTCCCTATTATCAGGCGATAAGATCCCTCTTTTTCATAGGCTATGTTAAACAATGTTATTGATAAAATGAGCCAAAAATCAACCATGTTCTATAATAGAGCCTTTTCATAAAAAAAATTTTACTGTAATTCCCTTTTCTGTTGGCTCTATCTTCACATTTTTCACGACAATTCCTCTCGCCGCCGCTTCTTCAATGGTTTCCTTTATCGCAAATGTAAGATTCACTGCTTTCTGATCTAACAGCTGGTCGTTGGACATATTTTCTGGCGTGGATTCTTCAATCGTTCTCAACTTACTTTCCATCATCTCATGAACCTCTTTTAACTGCTGTTCGTTTCCACCGGAATCCATTTCATCTCCTCCTCATTAATCTATTTCATTTTTGGAAAATGCACTTTGTTATGTTTACCCTATTCAACGTTTCTTCATATAAGAAGAATAAAATTTTTAACCTCTCTTTCCTTAGCCTCCTTGTCAGGCATACTTCTCTCTATCCCGTTTATACAGTTGATCATTATTACTACCATTTTGAACGAAAAAACAGAAAATGAATCATGATATGCAATAAAGTTGAGTAAAGTAGCGGAGGATGTACTTTAAAGAAAGGACATATACACATGGCTCATAAAACAGAGAACAAAAAAACAGACATACTTTTCAATCAAGTTATTCTTGGCTTTATCTTCTTTCTTCTTGCTTTTCAATATCCACGGATGACGGTCGCTTTTGTATTAATTATTCTTTCTGTTTTTGCTTTATATCTTTATCTTCAGTCAACTGTGCACCGTTTAAAGAGCAAAAGGGTTCTTCAAGCCAGTATGGGCGAGATTGATAGAATGTCAGGAGTAGACTTTGAAAATTATTTAAGTATATTATTTGAGGATTTAGGCTATGAAGTAGAACTTACTCCCGCTTCCGGCGATTACGGAGCAGACTTATTGTTAAATAAAGACGGAAATTTTATTGCTGTACAAGCGAAACGATACGGTAAAGCAGTAGGGGTCGCTTCTGTTCAGCAAGTATTTTCTGCTAAAACATACTATAATGCCCATGAAGCATGGGTGGTAACAAACAATACGTTTACAAAAAACGCCTGCGATCTTGCTAAAAAAAGTGGAGTGAAATTGGTGGATAGAGAACACCTTATACGTTTTATAACCGAGAACAAAACAGACAACCTTGTACCAACGTATACCATTACACAGTGGAATGAGGAATAAAAAGTACACGATGTGAAAAAGAAGCAGCTTGCTCTCTATTCAAATGTTTGATGGTCAGCTGCTTCTTGGCACACATTATTTTTTATATCATAAACAGATTTTACTATTCTTGAAGGCACTATTTAAAATAAATAATGAGAGACAATTTTCACAAATGATTTTTCAGCATTTAACAAAGCCCGCTCATCAAAATCGAATTTCGGATGATGATGAGGGTAGTGGGTGGCTGCATCTTCATTTTGTGACCCTATTTTAAAATAAGTACCTGGCTTTTCAAGTAGAAAATAAGAAAAGTCTTCCGCTCCCATAGAAGTTTCTATTTCCACAATGTTCTCTTCAGAAAATTGTTCGATAAGCAATGTTCGTACGGTTTCTGTTTCTTCCGGATGATTATACAAAGCAGGATAGCCATTTAAATAATCAATCGTATATGTGGCATCAAACGCGGAGGTAATCCCCTCTACAATGCTATAAATTTGTTTTTCTACCTGTTTGCGAATAGCAGCATCAAATGTACGAACTGTTCCTTCTAAAATCGCTTTATCAGCAATAACATTAAAGGCGCTTCCTGATTGAAAAACACCAATCGTTACTACGGCGGATTGTAGTGGATTAACACGACGGCTGACAATTTTTTGTAACGAACTTACGATATCACTGCCGATCACGATAGAATCAATTGCATCTTGAGGGCTTGCGCCATGACCGCCTTTTCCCTGAATATGAATCGCAAATTTGTCGACTGCAGCCATTTGATATCCTTCACCTACAGCTATTTTTCCTAACGGTGTTTGGGAATCTAAATGGGCGCCAAAAACATAGTCCACATCATCTAGGACTCCATCTTCAATCATAAACTTGGCTCCCCCTGGTGGTGTTTCTTCCGCTGGCTGAAAAATAAAAATTACATTCCCTTTTATTTGATGATGAAACTGGCTTAATGCTTTCGCAGTTCCTAACAAAGCAGCTGTATGTCCATCATGGCCGCATGCATGCATGACTCCTGGATTTTGTGATTTATAAGGTACCTCTTTTTCATCATGAATGGGCAAAGCATCAAAATCTGCTCTTAAGGCGATCGTCTTTCCTGCTTGCTCACCTTTTAAAATGCCAATCAAACCGTGACCGCCAATATTTGTTTTTACTTCTAACCCGAAGCCAACCAACTTCTCTTTAATATACTCCGCTGTCTTCACTTCTTTAAATGATAATTCCGGATTTTTGTGCATATATCTTCGCCAGCTAACTACATCATTGTAATGATCCATTAAGACTTCGTTTATCTCTTGCAATAAAGCGTCATTCATGATTATCCACTCTTTTCTCTTATGTATGTAGCATTTCCCGTTAAATATTTTACTGTAGTAAAACTGCTTTCCTGAATGAATGTATCACTCTGTTCCTTTTTTTCTAACAAGTTTAAAACAATCTCTACTATGCGTTCTTGTTCAGCCTTGTTTAATGGACATTCCGTTCCGCTGTCTCTCCTAAATGAAAAAGAACATCCTATTTCCCAATAAAAAAGGCAAAATTGCTTTTCACTGATCCTCCTGCTTTAGCTACTATTTTATAGCTATTATATCATCACACTGTTTCGGATTTACAAATTGAAAAGAAGGAAAGCTCAAATCGGGCTTTTCCTTCTTTTCATTGTTTCTTTCCTATTAATTTTTATGAAAAATACAGTCGATTTCTTAAATTTCTCTGGCTTTTTTACATAGCTTTCGATTATAAATGCACATTCAGTACAAATAATGTATTCAATAAGAGTAGATTCTGTTGAAATCACCTTTAAATTAGACTTCATAATGTCTATAAGGCTTGTATCAAAGTACGTTGTCTGCACCACGTTCTGGAGGAAGCAGTGAAACGATGGATCAGTTATTTACAGGTAAAATTTGATTCACTAATTCAATTGCTCTTTGTGTTCTTTCCTCATAGTCTCCATCTATAGAAGTATATTTCACTTTATACTCATCAAGAAGTAATTTCAGAAGCTTATTGTTTTGCTCTCTTTCCTCTTTTTCACCGAATGAACGTGTCCCATCCTGGATCCATTCTACGGTTGGTTCGAGAAACAACCATAAATCATAATGTTGATTCTTAATGATTCCATCTAAAGAATTGTTGATATTGAGTCCTTCAGAATAAATCATTGAGTAATATTTAGTTACAATCGCTTCTGTGTCAATAAATATAATCGGATCACATTTACTCAAAGACAACTCTTCACGATATTTATGTCCAATAGCAATATTCATAAAGTCTTGAGCTATTGTAATATTGTCCAATTTTGAGTTGCCGAATAGATTCTCATAATAGGCTCTGCCATACTCTTCAACATAGGATGCATGGAAATGTTTTGATAAATTTTTAACCATCGTACTTTTCCCACAACTTTCCGTTCCAACTACTACAACTTTCTTGGTAAAATAGGGTTTCACTTCATTAGGTATGAAACCCCAATTTTTAAAAACGCCTTCTTTGCGAATTTTTGTGGCGGATATATTGTGCGTGCTGCGTTTTTGATCAATGATAGTGTGTTTTGCTTCGGGATATAGTTTATTAAATATTGGTGAATATGATTCTTCTGAACTGAAAACATAATGAATAGGTTTGTTAATTATCTTCCTAATTCCTTTTGCTCCCCTTGCCCAATCTGCAATACTTCCTGTTTGTTGCTCATAAACAGAATGAACATGGACATTGGGCATATTTTTTGTAATTTGTTTCCACCATCGTACTCTTAATTTCGGTGGAATCGGTTCAACTTTCGTGCTTTTACAAAGACTTTTCTCCCATTCTTCATCATGCATGACCATTACATAAAGTTCATCTACTATCTTACTAGCTTCTTTCATGGCGTATACATGACCATTATGGATCGGTAAAAATTTACCTCCATAGAAACCTACTGTTTTACTCATGCCATTTTCGCCGCCTTATTCCATTTAATATATCCATATAGACTGTTGAAGAAAAAAGCACTGTACATTACCAACAGGGTTACATCATTTCCGTCACTTATAAATGCAGAAGCCCACAATGTAATACTTGCGATGTTTACCATAATCCACAGCAACCACTGTTCCGTATAGCGTTTAATCATTAAAATTTGTGCAATGATAGATAAGATTACAATAGAAGCATCTAGGATGGCAAAGTTGCTGTCAATCATCACTAAGAAGTAACTATATCCAATCATAGAAGCAATAAATACTATGAATAACATCACCATCTGCTTTTTACTCATTTTCTTTGCTTTTACTTCATTTGTATAATGGTTCATATTTTTCTTCCACATGTAGAATCCGATGAATTGAATTGGAAGGTAAAACAGTATATAAAGCATCACTTCTCCATAAAATGCATTCCCTAATGCGATATAGGCATATGTCACTGTATTAACAAGTCCAAAGTAATAATTAGATAACTTTCCTCGTGCTGCTTGAACGACGCATATCATTCCTGTTAAAGAAGAAATCAGTCCGATAACGGTATCATCCCAGATAAAGAAAAGTGAAATGTTGATAATTGTAAAAATGCTTAACCATGTAATCTGGAATAGCGTCCATCCTTGTAATAATTTATTCATTTATGTAAAACCTCCATTTTCATAACCTTAAATAACAACTGAAAGTCCATGACTAAAGTAAAGAGAGTCGATATGATAATCAATATTTAAAAGTTGAGTCAAAACACCGTATTCTTTGTTTTTCAACAAAATTGCAACTGTGTACAAAATTAACTCATTAATTTATGTTCTTCGCTGTTTCATGTATAATTTTTATGTGAATTTTGCACAATATGTATTTATTTTCAATAGATAAAAGAAAATCGGTTCATATAGCTGAATCACTCCGTGTTCGATACAATCGTGTTACGCTCTGTTCGACAAACTCTGCCCTTCGCTGATTCAAGCTGCTCTATCTCTACTTCATAAACAAAAAAGTACACCACTATATATAAGTGATGTACTTAATTTTCATTTAACATGATTTCCGACAGAAGTCTCCCACTTCTAACCGCCGCGGGCAAAGCCCAGTTAAAATGGTGAGATGAATGTCGATTGGCTTCAGCCAGAGGCTTTTTGTTCATACTGCCAATTATGGTTGTGATGGATCATCGTCAATTCCTTTAGGCTGACTTGTTTGTAGCTTTTATTCGGAACGGTGATATAGTCCTCTTCCATTGTCTTGACATAAGCACCGCTAGTTCCGGTGAATCCAGTAATATAACCCATTTTCCCGAATAATCTCACTTTGTCATTCAGATAAAAACCTTTGAGCTGTTTTGTATTCTTTTCGTTTCGCTTACTTGTGATATTCTTCGCTGTACGCCCTTTTCTTGCTGTTGCTTCATGCAAGGAGCGTTTCTTTTTGCGAAACTGTTTGATTTTGAACATCGTATCGGCATTCTTCTTGATGGCAAGTATCCCACTAATCGCAATCGCATCATTCGTATGCGTCTTTTCTAATCCTAGTTCTTTACGCTTTGGTGTGGTGATCGAGCCGTATGTGAACGACGCATCGGGATACTTAGTGAATACCCGCCTGCGAAATACATTCATGAAGGTGCCTTCTTTGTAGCGCGGCAGCTTCTTTCCTTCCATCATCCATTTATACAGAATGTTCCCTTTTTGATGATTGTCGTACGTATGGCAATCGGTACAAACCGTCACTAAATTATCTGCCCGATCTGTTCCGCCATGTGAGCGGTAAACAATGTGGTGCGTGTTGAAGATTTTGTTCTTTTTCTTGCATATTTGACACGTATAGCGATCTCTCGCAAGCACGAAATACCGCACATCATAATAGCCAAGCATTTGCCCTTGCTGGTACTCCACTCCCTGTATGTCGGGATTCATCATTTTTTGAGCATCGAATTTCCCCACTTCAATCGTCAATATGGGATTGGGGACAAACGAACAGAACTTGTCAACCCAAAAAAACGTATTTTCGATTCGACTTTGGATACTTGGTGGCAGCCAGCCAGCTGGACGTGTACGATTCTGAAATCGGGGTTTCCGATACCGGGTTTTCCGGTTTCGCCTTGAACGTCTGTAACTCCGTCTAGTATCAAGTAACGTTTTTACATCTTGCCGTAACTCGATTTCACCTTTGATTAGGACGTTTTCTTCACTTGTCATAGCAAGGCCAACGTGTTTTGCCCCTAAATCGACGCCGATTCTTACTTCTTGTTTATAGCCGCTGCTTCCATACAACAACTGGATGGTAAATGGTTTGTATGACACAATCTTTGCTTTCTTTTGTTTCAGTAACAATCTTGCTTTTCTTGGCTTACATGGCATCAATGCTTCACCATGTATATTCATGACGAACACGAGCATAACGTGTTCCCTCCTTTCAGAGTTTGTTACCCTTCGCCAATGTTGATAAGGCTTTGCGGTAATACCGCCACATCAGGTTGACCGTTCCTCCCCATTCGGAACTATTACAGCGCCTGCACAGAGCAACGGACTAGGGTATCATCCGAGGGTGTGATAACCAAACCAACGTCGTTTTCGAAAAACGTAGGCTAGACAACTAAAGGCTCTTGCAAGCCCCCACTTCAATCAGACTGCAAGGTCGATAAGTGGCGGGTAGTTGACTGTGTGACATTAAAGACAAACATCTACTCTGCCAGTAGCAAGATATATTTATTTTTCCTTAATTTTATAGCACAACAGTCTTTCTTCTGAATTAAATCCATTAGTTCAAGAATCATTTATTTTTTTTCAGTTCTATAATCCCACTAATAAATCCTATATAACCGACGATTATAAAAATAACAGGAACAAATAATCCATTTGGATAGACAACAATTAAACGATACACGCCAAAAATGAATAGAATAAGACAACTTATTAAACCAATTATCATCTTTGCCTTTTTATTAATGAAGGGCACCTCCATAAAATTGTATTAATTTTTTACTCTTTATCAGATAAAGGAAAAACAGGCCATTATGACGTGTGAGTGTGGAAGAGGCTTGTTGTTCTAAATAAATGTATCTGCTTTATACAAATTGTCATTATAACGGATTTATGAGACTCTGATAGAATGTATTCGTTTCTTCACCGATGATATTGTGGTGCAAAACAGCAATGATCACGCCCGCTTCTTCTTTGGTAAGTTCTGTACTCTTTTTTATGAGTTTGATTTTATTTATTTTAATCAGGTTTTCAACGAGTTTCTGCTGCTTTTCAGTGGCTTTAAGCTGTGGTGCGATCGATGGACTCTTCATATTTACATTCACTCTATACACGAGACCGTCCACCAATGAGGATACACAGGCACGCTGATAGCTACCTGTCAGGTATTCATCTTTATGCGTCCGATAATACTTAGGAATGATATAATCTGCATATTCTGCAACCTCTTGCACGAAAGTCGGGTAGTTTTCAATGATGACCTCCTGCGGGCCCACTTTCTCCACTTGTTTTACTAAGTCTATAATGTGCGGCAGGATCTCCATCGCTAACTCTATTCTGTTTTTATCATTTAAAGCTTGTACGATCGATTTTATCTTACCGTCTAATGTTAAAAACAGTGGTTTTACTAATTCCTGCGATACATAATCCCTAATCGCTTTCTTAATGGCCATCTCCGTTTTATTGCGGCCTTGTGTATTTAGACTCTCTTCAAAGTAATCAAACATCTTTATCTGACCTCCCTTTCCTGCATACATGTGCACGATAGAATCCTATCATCCACGGTCACCCCGCTTCTGATAATCGAGCCATCATATGAAACTGTTATCATAACTGTCATCCCACTACCTCATGTCTCATTAAATGTATCCATATTATACAAGATATGTAATGATATGTTTAACGATTACACTCCGCTACACGTGCAAAATTCGTGACCTTTTCCTTTTCTAAAAACGCCACAATTTCTTTCGTTGTTTTATGTTCCAATTGTTCGAGCTGCTGTTTACTTTTTTGACGAATACGACTTTTCGCTTGCCGATATTTTTTCCATTGGTTCGATCCTTTTTTGCAGCGGGACATTTTCTTACTCAAGTCTGCTAATGCCTTGGCGCGAAATGGAGAAAGACTGCGCATCGCCCGTCCGGATACTAATAAGGCTTTGTCCTCCGTTGCCACCGTCACCGCATGAATTTCCCCTAAATCGCCACCGGCTACTTTACAATCATACACAGAAAGGTCTTTTTCAGGAACTTGAACGGAATAACAAAACCAATACGCTCCGTTTCGCCACACGATTTCCGCATAATTGCAGTTTTCAAGATTTTCCTCGGACCGATTCGGAATAACAACGGCCTTATTTTTCTTCGGAACCTTTTCCGTCCACGCATTCTTTTTCTTTTTCGTTATCAAGTCCGAAAGAGCATATCCATACTCCGCTTTTTTAATCGTGATCGTGTCTTTAGAAACGTCCATAGAGGCTTTTTTTAACGGAAGACAATAATAATACTTTCTACGCCACGGATATTGGGCTTTTTTGTCCGTTTTTCGTAGCTGCCGGATCGTTTCACGATTCGCCGCGTATTTATCCGCAATCGCTTGAACCGTTTGAGAATGAAGATCGTAGGTTTGTTTTCGGATGGATTGAATCTCTGTTTTACTCAGCCACTTTTTACACGTGAAATAATAAGATGCCGCTTCTCGAACGATATCATTCCATACGGATGCGGCTTCTCGCTGCATCATTCTCAATTCATTGTACAGCTCTTCATCATAAGGGATTCGAAAGGAATGTGTCACAAACATAGGATTCGCCCTCCTTTCTCGGTTGATAGGTCCATTATAACAGAATATATGTTCTTAATACAATTGAGATATGTTAAAAAAACAAAAAAGTCGAACAATTAACGTGCCAAAAGACACGCTTTGTTCGATCTCACTCTTATCCCCTGTCTAAAGACGATGGGCTTTCCCACTCAGAATATCTGTAATGTTTTTTTGTTAATCCAACGCTTATAATAAAGGAGAAGATTTTGAAATATTGTACTTAAAGGAACGGGTGCGTTAATATAAGAAAGTCCAGTAGAAAATTTTTTCCGTTTGATTGTGAAAAAAGGAAAAGCAAAAACAAATTACATTCAACTTTAATAATTTAAAGTTAGACAGAAAAACCTTAAGGAGAAAAAATAATGTTAAATTCTGATTTGGATATACGCTTAGAACCGCGCATTAAAGAATTATATCGATTACACAAGGAACGTTCCGCAAATATTGACTGGAGCTATCACGAATTTATTCCATGGGACAAAGCCATGTCCTTTAAACGAGTTCCTTGGGATGAGGGTCAAGCAACTCTTCCAGAAGGTGTAATTGTAGCAATCGAAACAGCCTTGCTTACAGAAGTAAATTTACCTTGGTATACTTCACATTTGGATTATACATTAAAAAATTCAATGGAAGTAATAAACGATTTCGTACGCACTTGGACGGCTGAAGAAGATCAGCACTCTAACTTACTTGAAACGTATTTATTAGTGACACGAAACGTAAATCCCACAAGGCTGCATGAATTAAGAAGACGAGTAGTTGAAAGCGGTTGGTTTCCAGACTTCACGAACCCTCTAGCAACAATGGCTTATACTTCATTGCAAGAGTTAGCCACACTCGTTTTTTATAATAATGTAGCTAAAATAGCGAGTCCGCACGATAAAGATTTAGCAACATTACTTCGACGTTTAGCGAAAGACGAAGCACTTCATTATGCATTCTATCGCGACACAGTGAAAGCACATCTTGAACTTGATCCGAATTTCATTGTTTATTTTGAGAATGTAATTATTAATTTCTCTATGCCAGGCGCTGTTATGCCCGACTTTAACGATCGAATGAAAACCATTGCATTAGATGCGAATTATGGTCCACTGCAATACTTTGACCAAGTATTAGATGTAATTGTGTCTTATTGGGATATTGCCAACTTACAACCTACTAGCGAAGAGGCCAAACAATCACAAGCAAATATATTGAAATATCATGGCCGTTTAAAAAGAATTAGGGATCGTAATTTAGTAAAAAATAAAAAGTAAAGGCAAGAAAGGATTTTTTATAATGAAGACGACTTGCGAATTGTGTGAAAAAGAAACGAAAGAGAAAGTCAGTTATTTAGAACTTGAAACGTGGGAATTTGATTTTTTAAAGACAGAGAAAAAAGATTTTTACTTTATTTGTTTCGATTGCTTTGACAAACATACCAATCATTTTATTGACAAAGAAACAGATCTTGAATTGAGAAAAAAACGTTCTCTTTCGGTAAATCGAGAGATCCAAGAAGAAATCGAGGCTATTCTTGAATTCGAAGGATAATGCCAGCTGCGAATGACTGCTCTTAAAAAATATGAACGATTTATTATATTGAACTCATCGTTTGTAAAGCATTGGACTTAAACAAGCGGGGGCTTTAGTTGAAAAAAGGGACCGTCATTTTACGGTCCCTTTTTTGTATGAGTAAACATAATCGCCTATGTTTACTTTAAGAAAATCTAACAAGGCCTACCTTTTAGACAATTATTCAAAAAATTAAATTGAATCGATATTTAAATAATAGACCGAAACTGCGGATTAAAGTGGACGCTAGAAATCTTTAGTAACATGTTGTTTGGATTTTAAGATTCGATTAATTCAAAAGAAGCCGCAATCATTATTTCATTTTCTGGACTGTATTCTTTTTCGCTGTCGCTAAATTCTTTGATAATCCGGTAATCTCCAGCAGAGAGCTCTTCATTAAAAATATGGAGTGAAATTGTTTCAGATACTGTTTGACCTGGAATAAGGTTGTAACCTTCAGTAGTAAATCCCATTCCTTCTTTAAGTGGAACGTCATACCATGTGCTATTTACGTTTTTTTCTAATAAAAACCCCTTTCCATAAAGGAAAGTTGTTTCACTATCATTATCATTGTGCAGTGTAAACTTAACTTCTGGATCTTTTGTGGTGTATTGTTCTTTTTCGAGCTGAATCGTTATCCCCTTAGCTGAAGAAGAAATTTCTTCTTGATTCTTCGACTTCATTCGTTCTGGTTCTTGCTGGCAGGCAGCTAATACAAAAGACAAGAGGATTAAAAAGGAGATGAGCATTGTACGCTTATTCATGAAATCCCTCCTTTTCTTTAAAAGTAACATATACTTACATTTCAAAGAAAGAGGTTAACCAATAGTTCAATCATTATGTTGCATGAAAGTTAACGATTAAAAAGCATGATAAAACGGAAATTTTATTTTTTAAAGCGGTTTTCACTTCGCTAATTTTGCGGGCCCGTTCGTAATATGCTTTACCTTGTCAATGAGGCAACTCATCGCCGGTTTCAATGTAATTTAACGCCAAATCCAATACATCCACTGTTGCATTCAACCGGTCTCTGGCCGCCCTGCAAGACTGGATCTTTTTTGAATTGGCAGTCTGTTTTTCGTTGTGTCACGTTCCCCTTGTTATCTCTTATTTTCCTTTATATTGAGGAGAGCGTTTTTCTGCAAAAGCCCTTAAGCCTTCCAGCCTGTCCTCAGTGGGTATTAATGTGTTGTATGCCAGTTCTTCTATTTTCAGTCCGGTAGAAAGATCCACTTCCACCCCACCATTGATCGCAGCCTTTGCCTGGATAAGTGCAAGCGGAGCATTTTTCACCATAGATTCAGCAATCTTCAGTGCCTTCTCCAGCAGTTTTTCGCGTGGGACCGCATATTCAAGGATGCCAATGGCTTCGGCTTCCTCTGCTGTCAGCCGCTTAGCACTAAAGATTAGTTCCTTTGCTTTTCCAAGACCGATTAAGCGTGGCAGCCGCTGCGTTCCACCAGCCCCTGGTATGATGGCAAGGGATGTCTCAGTTAATCCAACTTTTGCTTCTAGCGCACCGACGCGAAGATCACATGCCAACGCCAATTCGAGTCCACCTCCGAATGCCACCCCATTCAAAGCAGCAATGACCGGCTGTGGCAACGATTCCACTTCATTCACTGTCGCACCAATCAACCGGACGGCTTGCTTGACCTCATTGTCCGTCATTCCTTTACGTTCTTTTAAATCCGCTCCTGCACAAAAGGCTTTTTCTCCGGCACCCGTCAGGATGACCACTCGAACGTCCTGATCATTTTTCAAATCATATACAATATCATTCAGATCATAGAGCATCTGCCTTGATAAGGCGTTGGCAGCATCTGGACGACTTAGTATGACGATAGCAATTCCGTCACTCCGCTTTTCAACTCTTACTGTCTTTTTTACGACTTCATTCATGACAAACACCCCTTTCTTCCTTTATGCAAAATATCCATTTAGTGACTATTCAACTTTTTACCCAGTATTTTTTCAATAAGCTGAGCCCATTTCACCACTGCGTTAGTCCATCTCTGTTTCTATACTCATTTCATGGAGCATATACAGCCAGTCCTCAGTGGCGACGTTTCCTGAGGATCTTTTTGTATGCGGGCATCCACCTAATCCTCCAAGTGCACTGTCAAAAGTTGTGATTCCCATTTCAAGTGATTTCACTATATTCGCTTGTGCTGTTTCTCTTTTGGCATAGAAATGAATGGAAAACGTGCTTGCTTCAAAATGATAGTAGCTTAGACTGGATATACTGGGTGCTTTCGCTCAGAGCAGACAACATACTTTGATGAATACGCCTCAAATCGATTCACTAACTCATCACGTAACGAATTGGTTGGAATGACCCCATCGATAATCATTTCGGAGGCTAGACGGTAGATATCAATATCCTGCTTATATTCTTCCCGCTTTTGTTCAATAAAAGAGGCCCTTTCATTCTCAGGTAATTGAGCAATTCTTTTGGCGTACACGGCATTCACTGCGGCCTCCGGTCCCATAACGGCAATTTGAGCCGTAGGTAAGGCGAGACAGCAATCGGGTTCAAAGGCAGGGCCGGCCATGGCATAGAGACCTGCTCCGTATGCTTTACGGACGATAACCGAAATTTTAGGTACACTCGCTTCAGACATGGCGAAAATCATTTTCGCACCATGGCGAATGATTCCTGCCCGTTCTACCTTGGTCCCAATCATAAAACCAGGGACATCAGCAAGAAACAGAAGCGGAATATGAAACGCGTCACAAAGGGTAATGAATTTAGCAGCCTTATCCGCCGTATCGTGGAACAACACGCCTCCCTTGACACGCGGCTGATTAGCAATGATACCGATCGGATTTCCATTCATTCGGGTCAACCCCGTGATGAGTTCGCTCGCAAATAGCTTCTTAATCTCAAAGAATGACCCTTCATCTATAATCCCATCGATCAGATCATACATATTAAACGGAGTATTCTGATTGGAAGGGATGAGTTCTTCCAACGTTTTCTCGAAGCGCTTAGGTGCGAATGCTTCCTGGACCGGCGGTTTTTCAGAAAAATTAGCAGGAAAATAAGAGAGATAATTTCGGGCTATCGCAATGGCTTCTTCTTCATTTTTAGCCAGTACATCCCCGCATCCTGAAAGAGAACAATGCATACGTGCACCCCCCATCTCTTCCAATGTTACTTTTTCCCCAATAACCATTTCTGCCATCCTTGGGGATCCAAGGTACATCGATGCATTTTTATCTACCATTATTACAATGTCACAAAACGCAGGGATGTAAGCTCCCCCTGCCGCAGATGGACCAAACAAAATACAAATCTGAGGGACTTTACCTGAAAGTTTGACCTGGTTATAAAAAATTCGGCCAGCCCCACGACGCCCAGGAAACATTTCTACTTGATCTGTAATACGTGCCCCCGCTGAATCTACAAGATAGATGAGTGGCACTCTCATTTTTTCAGCTGTTTCTTGAATCCGAATCATTTTCTCTACGGTCCTAGATCCCCAAGAACCCGCTTTTATTGTTGAATCATTAGCCATAATACAAACAACCTGGCCGTTGATCTTCCCCATCGTAGTCACTACTCCATCCGCCGGAAGGTCCCCGGCTAAGCAGTTTGCGAAGAGTGCGTCCTCTAGCTCAAAACCCGGATCAAACAATAACTTTAAACGGTCACGAACAAACAGTTTACCCTGCTCTTTATTTTTCTGATGATATTTAGGGTCTCCTCCTTTTTGAATCCGTGCCATTCTTTTTTGAAGCGTTTGCTGCATGAAGTTCGCATCAAATGACATTGTCTTTCCTCCCTTATTCCCTCATATTCCCTATAAAGCCGGGAGATCTTTTTCCTTGAAAGCTTATCGCCCTTCTAATCGCTCCTTCATCGGAATGGTTCTCATAAACATTTTGCTCCATAGCAAGTGGTTGCTAAATCTATGTGACCCTCTTATCAATAGAGAATTTAACCTGAGTAACGGCAATGGAAGCATTCTAAACGATCTGATTAGCTATATCTGATGCTTTTTTAAGCAAGGATGAGCCGTTATTATATACTCAACTAACCCAATCTCCCCTGCTTCCCCAGCATCAGTCCTTCTGACAGTGAAAATCAGCCCTTTAGCTCGTCCCTTCCCAGCCCAATCTTGACAAACGTTGTATTCCACCTGGGCCTCGAATAATTCCGAGTAAAGTCTCCGTATTACCGAACTTCGCTGTTTCTGAAGCGACCCGGATGTCACAAGCCAACGCAAATTTGCATATGCCGAATAACCACCCTGGCCTATCCAGTCGAGCCCCAGACTTGAAGACTACGGCTTGGCAAAGGCCTTCCTACCTTATCCTGAATAAAACGGGCTGCGCTTAGCAGCTTTTCCTGATTCACCCCTGTGTTAATCCCCATGCTGTTCAGCATGTAAAGAAAATCTTCTGTAGCCACATTGCCAGATGCACCGGGTGCATATGGGCATCCTCCTAAACCGCCAAGGGAGGCATCAAATATGGTAATCCCCATGTCTAACGATACTAAAATGTTGGCTAATGCTATCCCATGGGTATCATGAAAGTGTAAAGCAAATTTATTTGCAGGAAAACGCTTTAATAAGACCTCTAACACCTGTTGTACTTGCTTCGGATTCGCCACACCGATGGTATCACCTAGAGACAACTCTCCAATTCCCATCTCAAACAAAGTTTCCGATACCCTAATAACCTTTTCTATATCAACGATACCTTCATAAGGACATCCAAATACAGTTGAAACATATCCTCGGCTAGACTTTCCTGCTGATTGGGACTCTTCCACCACTTTTCTTAAAATAGGAAATGTATCCTCTATCGATTTGTTAATATTTTTCCGATTATGTGTTTCACTGGCTGACATAAACACAGCCACTGTATCAATGTTGGCTTCCAGCGCCCGCTCCAGACCTTGATGATTCGGAACAAGAGCGGTATAGGCTACACCCGACACACGCGTAATGCCTGTTGCTACCGCAACAGCATCTGAAAGGGCAGGAATCCATTTCGGATTGACAAAGGAAGTAATCTCGATATTTTTCAATCCGCTCTCAGACAATTGATTGATCCAAGCAATTTTATCCTCCGTAGAAATAAACACCTTCTCATTTTGCAATCCATCCCTTGGTCCTACTTCTTTTATCGTTACGCTGGTCGGCCAGTTCATCGCCACGTCTCCTTTCCTCCCATTTCATATCTTTAGGGGATTACTCAAGCTCCACCATTACATCTCCTTCATTAACAAAATCGCCTTCACTCACCTTTACTTCTTTGACAGTCCCACCGAAGTCCACTGCAATTGGAATCTCCATTTTCATCGATTCTAAAATGACCACATCCTGTCCTGCATCTACCTGGTCCCCAACTTTAACAAGAATCTTCCATACACTCCCCGCCATAATTGCTAATACTTGACTCATCTTTATTCCTCCTGTTTCATGCGATTTATGTGGTTCCTTATTTTTCTTGTAAATACTTTTCCACAAAGTTCGTTGTCGTATCTCCTGAACGGAATGCCGAATGTGCTGCCACTTCTTGTAACATCGGAATATTCGTTTTGATCCCCTGGACTTGATAATGGGCTAACGCAAATTGGAGACGATCAATCGCCTCATTACGGTCCTTACCTTTTATCACGAGTTTGGCAATCATCGGATCATAAAATGGAGTAACGACTGACTTATCGCTCACTGCTAATTCATGGCGAATACCTGGGCCTTCGGGTAACACCAATTTCGTAATCGTGCCGGGTGACGGAAAAAATGTCTTCGGATCTTCAGCATAGATTCGTACTTCGATTGCATGCCCACCAAGTTTTACATCAGACTGAATAAAATTTAAGGAATCACCAGCTGCAATCCGGAGTTGTTCTGCAACTAAATCCAATCCAGTAATTTCTTCCGTAACCGGATGTTCAACTTGCAGGCGAGTATTCATTTCAAGAAAGTAAAAATTCTTATCAGCATCAACCAAAAACTCAATCGTACCAGCATTTCGATATCCGATTGATTTAGCCGCCTTTACTGACGCCTCCCCCATCTTGCTGCGAGTAACTTCATCCAGAAACGATGAAGGAGCTTCCTCTACTACTTTCTGATGACGACGCTGTACCGAACATTCACGTTCCCATAAGTAAACTGTATTTCCACATCCATCAGCCAAGATTTGAATCTCAATATGCCTTGGATTTTCTATATATTTCTCTACGTACATAGCACCATCACCAAAAAAATCCGTTGCTCGTTTTTGGTTCCCTCCAAACGCTTTACGAATTTCATCTGCACTGCGAACAATCTGCATGCCAATACCGCCCCCACCTGCTGAGGCTTTGAGCATAACCGGGTAACCTATACGATCGGCTACTTGCACCGCTTCCTCCGCGTCAGCTAAGGGATATGTTATACCCGGAACTATCGGTATACCAACTTTTCCCATCACCTTCCGCGATTCAATTTTGCTGCCCATGCGGGAAATAACTTCAGAAGAAGGACCAATAAATATAAGCCCCTCTTGCTCACAACGGCGAGCAAATTCAGCATTTTCTGAAAGGAGGCCATATCCGGGATGGATGGCCTCTACTTCGGATAATCGGGCGACTTCTAAAATCTTATCGATGTTTACGTAACTCTCCGCTACTCGCGGGCCTCCAATTAAATAGGCCTCATCGGCCATTTTGACATGTGGTGCCTCTGCATCGGCTTCTGAGTAAACCCCTATCGTAGAAATACCCAAAGACTTGCACGTTCGCATAACTCGAACTGCGATTTCTCCTCGATTCGCGACCAGAACCTTTGTAAACATTCTTTGCCTCCTCTGCTTTTGCTATATCTTTTTAATTGAAGTTTCCCTTTGCACGTTCAGAATCTGATTCGCATCCTCACGAAGCTTAAATTTTAACGGATTCAGTCATTGAAAACGGTGGTAGAATCGGACTGCTTTAATAGATACTCAAGTTCGGCGGCACGATAATTTGTATTTACTGTAACGAGAATAGCCCCCCTACCCCAGCGTGATACTCATTAAATCACCCATATAGGAGATCCATCTCTTTTAAATAGGATATTTTTCTTAACAGCCGATTTGACGAGCAATAACCATTCGTTGTACTTCAGAGGTTCCTTCACCGATCTCTAAAAGCTTAGCGTCACGGAAGAATCGCTCCACTTGATACTCCTTCATATAACCATACCCTCCATGGATCTGTACGGCTTGATCACATACTTTCATACACATTTCCGAAGCATATAATTTAGCCATGGCTGCTTCCTTTTTAAATACCCTTCCTTGATCTTTCAACCATGCCGCTTTGTAAACCATGTTGCGAGCTAATTCAATATTCATAGCCATGTCAGCCAGCTTAAATTGAATGGCTTGAAACGCAGATAAGCTGTTACCGAATTGTTTTCTTTCTTTTGCATACTGAAGCGATTTCTCATAAGCTCCTTGAGCAATCCCAACAGCCATTGCCCCGATCCCGATTCTTCCTCCATCAAGAGTAGCTAAAAACTGCTTAAACCCATTTCCTTCTACACCAAGAAGATTTTCTTTGGCAACGCTTACATTTTCAAAAATTAGCTCCGTTGTATTTGATGAATGAAGTCCCATCTTTTCGTAATTACTAATCACAGTAAATCCTGGCGCATCAGTAGGTACAATAAACGCACTAATTCCATTAATTCCTTTTGAGCGATCTGTTACGGCAGTGATGGCGAGATTTTTGGCATAGCTTGCATTGGTAATAAAACATTTAGAACCAGAAAGCACCCACCGATCCTCGTTAAGAATCGCCTTTGTTTGTGTTCCGCCTGCGTCAGAACCAGCATTTGGTTCAGTCAGACCAAAAGCACCCAAGTACTCCCCTGTACAAAGTGGCGTTAAATATTTCTCCTTTTGCTCATGCGTACCAAATAAATGGATAGGTGCTCCACCTAATGAAATATGTGCGGAATAGGTAATACCTGTAGATCCACATACTCGACTTAACTCTTCTACAACAATAGCAAAGCTGATTGTATCTGCATCACTACCACCATATTGTTCAGGAAAAGGAAGACCCATTATTCCTAGCTCTGCTAATTGATCGAATATCTCCTTTGGAAATTCACCTGTACGATCCCTTTGATCTGCACCTGGAGCAACTTCAGCTTCCGCAAAGTCACGAATCAACTTACGTATCATGGTTTGTTCTTTCGTTAAATCAAAATCCATTAAACTTTCAATCCTTTCTTTTTTCATTTTCATAAATTTTATTAATGCTATCTAATTAGTTGGTTAAATAGAAATACCCATTTTAGATTTTCCATTCCATGAAAATCAAAAAATTTGTAGTTTTTACATAAAAATACTGTTGAATGATTAATTATAGAAAATAAGATTGATAATACAATTTGTGGCTTTGTCTTATAATCTATAAAGTATTCTTAATTTTGTTATTTAATGCTATTTATTTTATGCTGGTTCCTTCCTAATTTAAAAGCCCAATTTCTCTGGATTTTATTCACCTTGACCTTTCTTAAATCTTCGTCTAGCTACGCTTTTTCCAAGTTCTTGAACAATTAAAGATGCATTAGATCCTGTAAGCTACGTATTGAAAGCTTATACATAAAAAAATTTATTTCGGCAGTGGCATAAAAAGTTGCAGGAAATTTATGAGGCAGCCAAGAATACTCATGATTTTAATCATGAGATGAATAGGCTTTGGATAAGGTGTGTCTTGTGACACGTTAATTATCCGATAGATTTTATTCTTTTTATGTATTTTATAAAAAATCAGAATGTAAACTCTTACATAAGAGAAAAATTAAGGAGGGATTTTTGTGAGCAAAGTAATGACATCCTTTCAAAAAGCGGTTTCAGACATTCAAGACGGCGCGACGCTTATTGTTGGCGGATTTGGTTTGTGCGGTATTCCAGAATTCTCTATTCAGGCACTTCGCGAACAAGGGACAAAAGATTTAACCGTTGTAAGCAATAACTGCGGCGTAGATGATTGGGGCCTTGGCCTTCTTTTGGCTAATCGGCAAATTAGAAAAATGGTGTCTTCCTATGTAGGAGAAAACAAAATTTTTGAACAGCAGTATCTAAATGGTGAACTGGAAGTAGAGTTGACGCCTCAGGGTACACTCGCGGAACGGATGAGAGCTGGCGGAGCTGGTATTCCGGGCTTTTACACAGCGACTGGTATTGGGACACCTATCGCAGACGGAAAAGAAATTAAAGATTTTAACGGGAAAACCTATCTTCTTGAACGAGGAATCATTGGGGATTTTGCGCTCGTGAAAGCCTGGAAAGCTGATACTCTTGGCAACCTTGTATACCGTAAAACGTCCCGTAATTTTAATCCATTGGCAGCGATGGCAGGAAAAATCACAATTGCTGAAGTCGAAGAAATAGTAGAGGCGGGCGAACTAGATCCGGATGCAATCCACACGCCAGGTATTTTCGTACAGCGTATTCTAGCGGGCACTAACTATCAAAAACGGATTGAGCGGCGGACTGTTGGACAAGCATAACCCGATAAAAGGAGCGGATGAAAATGAAAGGCACACGGTTAACGATTGTTAAAAGAGCGGTGCAGGAAATTAAAGATGGGATGAATGTCAACCTTGGGATTGGAATGCCGACACTGATCGCAAATAAGATTCCTGAGGATATCAACGTATTATTGCAGTCGGAAAACGGACTACTTGGCATCGGTCCTTACCCGATAGATGGTGAGGAAGATCCGGATTTGATTAATGCAGGAAAAGAAACGATTACAACAGTTCCTGGATCCTCTTTTTTCGACAGTGCTGAATCATTTGCGATGATTCGTGGCGGTCATATTGATCTTGCCATTCTTGGCGGAATGGAAGTGTCCGAAAAAGGGGATCTTGCCAACTGGATGATTCCGGGCAAAATGATCAAGGGCATGGGCGGTGCCATGGATCTTGTCAATGGAGCTAAACGTATCGTCGTCGTCATGGAACATATAAACAAGCAGGGCGAGTCGAAAATAAAAAAAGAATGTACTTTGCCTCTGACGGGTAAAAGCGTTGTACACCGGTTAATTACCGACCTTGCTGTATTTGATTTTACACCGGACGGCATGGTACTGATTGAAACAATAGATGGTGTGACGACAGAGGAAGTGAAAGAAAAAACAGAAGCAGCATTTCACGTTTCTGCAGAATTGTTGGAGGGTGAGTAAATGGTCAAAACAGTGATTTTAGACGGTGCACGTACACCAATTGGTAAATTTGGCGGCGCTCTTTCTTCATTACAGGCGTCAGAACTCGGCGGTATTGTCATGAAAGAAGCTCTACAGCGGGCCGGTTTAAAGCCCGAAGAACTCGATGAAATTATTTTTGGCAATGTGCTGCAGGCCGGTCAAGGACAGATTCCTTCACGGCAGGCTGCACGAGCTGCGGGCATTCCATGGAATATTAAAACAGAAACCATCAATAAAGTTTGTGCATCCGGCCTTCGAAGTGTCACTATGGCAGACCAAATCATTCGGGCCGGCGATGAAGAAGTAATTTTAGCCGGTGGCATGGAGTCGATGTCGAATGTGCCTTACGCAGTGTTTAAAGCAAGATGGGGGGCACGCATGGGCGATACACCGATGGTTGACTTAATGATTCATGATGGACTTTCATGCAGCTTTACCGGCGTTCACATGGGGACATATGGAAACACAACAGCTGAAGAACTCCAGTTGTCTCGTGAAGAACAGGACAAATGGGCCGTACGCAGCCATGAACGAGCGATTGCGGCCATTGAAAAGGGCAAGATGGCAGAAGAGATTGTTCCAGTTGAAGTGCCGCAGCGAAAAGGGGATCCAGTTATCGTAGATACAGATGAAGCGCCGCGTAAAGACACAACGACAGAAATTCTCGCAAAACTGCGGCCGGCATTTGGCAAAGATGGTACGATTACAGCCGGGAATGCGCCCGGCGTTAATGACGGCGCAGCGGCACTTATATTAATGAGCGATGAGCGGGCAGCAAAGGATGGGAAAAAAGTACTTGCAACAGTGATTAATCATGCAGAAGTTGCGGTTGCAGCTGAAAAATTCCCACAAACCCCGGGCCTTGTTATTAAAGAGATTTTAAAGAAAACAGGCAAATCTATTGAGGATATTGATTTGTTTGAAATAAACGAAGCGTTTGCAGCTGTTTTGCTGGCCAGCAATAAAATCGCCGGCATTGATCATGAGAAAGTGAATGTAAATGGCGGTGCCATCGCATACGGTCATCCTATTGGCGCAAGCGGAACACGTATTATTTTAACACTCGCGTATGAGCTGAAGCGACGCGGCGGTGGCATTGGTATTGCAGCGATCTGCTCTGGCAGCGGGCAAGGTGATGCGATTATGATTGAAGTAAAGAAGAATTAAGCTCGTCATGGTTCCATAGCGCAGCAACATCTAATACCCCATCCTTAAATCAGGACGGGGTCACTTTTATTCTCCGCCCTGGCAAATCGAAGTCTTTTTTTAAACCTGGGAGTCATTCTTCCAATTTGATAAGTGTAAGAAGATAAAACAGAAGCAATTGGAATGTCACCTCTTTGCCCAACTCATCGGTATTTTACTCTGCTCGTCTACGATGTTTCACATAATCAGTTGTGTGAAAAGTGCCCAAACTCAGGTGAATACCACTGCCATGGCGACCATATTTATGATAAAGATGCCGCTATTTTAGTGAAATTAGGGTTTAAAATCGGACAAATTCTGAATTGGAAGGGCATTGAGTCGCCCATCCGAAAGTATATCGTGCCTTCCGACATTCAAATTGTGTGTACATCTTGTTCCTGACGGTCATACGGAGTTTGTGAAGAGGGTATTCAAGAGATTCTTTGAAGGAAAGGGCTTAAGGGAAGTTAAATAAGCCTTTCCCCTTTTATTAAATAGTTCCGTTTTGAGATGTATTTAAGTAGAAGCACTACCAGCCTGAAATCATTATATATTAAGGTATTCTACTTACGTTAGTTGAAGAAGAAACCATTCCACAGCTCTTAAGTTATGACACCATCAATAACTTTCTTTTCCTCATTATCGCCCTACTTTCATCTAACCCTTATACACCCCCAAAAAACAGCCGAATTAATTTGACGAATGCCTTTACTCATAGCAGCTTTAATTTAATTATGTGAAAAATGAAAATTAAAGGAATAATGAGAAAATTAATGAGAAACTAAGAAAAACAGAGTTGGTTGCGTTTGCATTGCCAATGTTGTCGTTTTCATTGTCTATGTCTACGCTTTCATTGACTTTGTAAAAAAAGCCCAAAGGAAGGATAATGAAGACATACCAAATAGAAAGGGGATTACCTACATGAGTAAAGTTATTACAACTGTTAGTGACGCTATGAAATTGTACGGCAAAGAAATAACAAAAGCGTGGGAAAACGGCTCAATTATTGATAAAAAGAAAAAGTAAAAGCTTATCTCTAGGAAATAACAAAACAGATCAACAAATCGAAAGGAGATTATCCAAATGACTAAAGTTATGACAACGATCACAGAAGCTATGAAATTATATGGTAAAGAAATGACGAAAGCATGGGAAAACGGCTCAATCGTTAACAAAAAACAAATAAAAAGTAAGGTAGATTATAAATGATTTTAACTAACCAAATATATCAAAGTGACCCACCAACCGATTCTCAAAATTTAAAAAAGAGAATCGGTTTATTTATGTAAATTTACTTCTATACATACATCAATACACAAAAAACGATTATACTCCATAACGATTCATATGAAACATTGAATGATAGTACTGTCCACCAATGTACATCTGATTAATAATAACATCGGGTAAATACAGTTGCTCCAAAAATGCTCTAGAAACTTCTCTCATAAAAGCTTCTTGGTTCATATAATTCCCCCAATGGCCGATTGCTTGCCCTAAAACGATACTGAGTGCTGCGATATCTGCTAGTTTTAAGAATTATCCTTTCTTTCCTCCACTACGGTTTGCTCTACTCAAATATGTTCCACCTCTCATTAGGGTATATAAAAAAACGCGGAACAGCCGAAGCAACCCCGCCATTAAGCACATTATCTTCCATCCAATCAACCTTCAAGGAAGGATAAGAGCTTGTTATGGGAAACTGTAAATAACTCTTTCTTATCATAAAATCCGCTTCTCTTTCGCTTCTTTAACCACATAGGAAACTCATTCAATAAATTCTCATAGAGTTCTTCGTCTGATACCTTATCTATGTGATCAATGTGATAGAAATTAGCGTTATCTACAACTCTGCCTTCCATAGTATCTAACTTTCGAAGAACATCAAAGTTAGCATCGCCTTCATTTCATCACCTTGTATGACTGGCTGCGGCCGGTCCTTTTTGTTTAGAAAATCCAGTCATATTAATGCTCATGGCGTTTGATCAATCAACTTAAATGAGACAAATAATAAAAGCCCCGGCCGCAAACGCGTAACCAGGGCATATTTATTTACTCTTCTTTTCTAATCTGCGGATTGAAGCCATGATTCTTTGCAATTTCCACCTTTGCTTTTTCAGCAGTTTCCAGTGATGTGAATACACCAGTCCATACGCGCTGGTCTTTTACATACGCATTGTATCCGATTGCTTTGGCAGCTTTTTGTGCACTGGCTTCATCTTTAAACGTGCCTGTGTAAATACGATATGTGCCCGGAGATTCCTTTCTCACCAGCTTCGCGCCTTTCGCAATCCCCTTCGCGTGCGCTTTGGCCAGTCCGTCAAGAAAAGTATCGTTTTTCAAAAGAGCAGCTTCTTTCGGGTTGGTGACAAAAAGATTTTCGATCAGGACAGCCGGCATATTCGTTTCACGTAAAACAGCTAAATTTTTCTCTTTTTTCTGTCGATCTTGAATACCAAATGGTTGTAAAAATGATAGAATTTCTTCATGTACAGCTGTCTGAAAAGCAGCTGTTGCAGATCCTTTTCCCGGTTGTCGATATGTTTCAAAACCATGTGAATCCGCATTATAGCTGTTCAGGTGAATAGATATAAAGTAATCAGCGCCATCCTTATTAGCGATGTCTGCCCGTTTTGACAACTCGTGAAAAATATCTGTTGAACGAGTGAGTGTCGCTTGAACATTGGAATACTTGTTGTTTAAATAGGCTGCTGTTTTTTTAGCAATAGTCAAAACGACGTCTTTTTCCTGCAAACCGTTAGCAACTGCACCCGAGTCTTTCCCACCATGCCCAGGATCAATTTTGATTTTAATAGTCATTTCAACCCCTCACTTCCTAGAGAGGCTTTCTTACGTACCGCTTCTTTAGTAATATTATTTCGCCAATCTACTTCATCACGTGTTGTAAAAAACTTGATTCCAATTAACTTCAACGGTGTCCTGATTTCTTCCGAACTACATAACGGCATAAATTGTTCCTCCTATTAGAAATTGTACGGAAATCGTATTCGACAACTGGCTGGCATAGTTTTATTACCTTAGCCCCTATAGTTTTGCGTCGCCGCTTTTCAACGGTTTTGCCCTTTCGTACAATTCTTGGAGTACTTATTTATCATATGACTTAAATCCCGTTATTTTGAGCCCATTTACTCGTTAATTTCCGACAAAAATAACACTTTTATTCTGATTTGAAATGGCTCTTTCAGCTAAAATCATGTTTAGATAACAACTAGGTCCACCATCTAGTTTCGATTATCATTTCCTCCCAGTTAAATAAAAAAGAGCCGCCCCGGAGGCCCGCTCGTTATTTCTCTTCGCCCTTCAATCTGCTAATGGTTAATGATCCCCCAGCACTGCGAGCCACAATCCGGAGTTTTCCAACGTTATCATGATTGAGCCCTCCTTCCGCACTTTCTGATTCCGGCTGAACATGTCCCACTTCCGATGCTGTATCTGAAGAGAAGAGTTATCGCTGACGGAGATATCTACTGAAGAAAAAAAACCACAACTTTCTCTTGTTCCTCGGGAAGAAACGCCCATCACAATGGACGATGTCGTTTATTTTTTACGAAGTATTGAAACATCGCATGATATAAAACAAGAAAAAGGACTAAATGGTTTTACAATCATGTAACAGTGAATCGATTTTGCCTTATCAACTTTGCGCCGAATGCTCATTTTTACGAATATATAGATTGAGAGGGATCTTTAGTGCAAGTACTTGTCTATTTTTCCATATTTTCACTGAATTATATCATTCTTCTTATAGTGGAAACAATTTATTATTGGTAGGTTTCCAGAATTGTGTTTAAATAGAAAAGGATTCTAGCTAGACAAATAAAAACTATTGGAGGATATATGAAGAAGATTATCGCTGCAACACTGCTTACCGTCACCCTACTACCATCTATCGCTTCGGCAGCCACCACACATACCGTTCAATCTGGGGATACAATGTGGAAGATTGCCAGCAAATATAAGGTGGGAACCTTAGAGATTATCACGGCAAATCCGTCAGTAATGAACCCTAATATGATCTATCCGGGTCAGAAGCTAAATATTCCAACGGTTGACACAAATGTAACAAATACTGAAGCAGAAGTCATCCGTTTAGTTAATGTAGAACGTCAAAAGGCAGGACTTAAGCCATTGACACAAAACTGGGAGCTTTCTCGTGTCGCTCGAATTAAATCTCAAGACATGATGAATAATAAGTATTTTGGTCATAATTCACCTACATATGGTACTCCGTTTAATATGATGAAAAACTTCGGTATTACATATAAATCAGCCGGAGAAAATATCGCTAAGGGGCAAACGACACCTGCAGCAGTCATGAAAGCTTGGATGAATTCGTCTGGCCATAAAGCAAACATCTTAAGCAAAAACTTCACTCAAATTGGCGTAGGCTATGAGCCAAACGGCAATTACTGGACACAACAATTTATCCAGAAATAAAGAAAAAAAGGACAGGCTAATTAGCTTGCCCTTTTTCATCTTTACGTTAAGAACCCTTTTAACGCATATTCGTTTCATTTTCGCTTGAAAATTGAGTTTACGCAAAGTTAATGCCTTTGTAAACTGTGCGCCAAAACAAGATTTAGTATAGATGTTGACTATTACTAACCAATTTAAAAAACTCTTCCAAACCCTGTTTTTCGTGAGATTGAAACGTACCTTGAAGCTTTTTATCCAATGGTTTTGACAAATTCGTATTTCACTACATCTGGAATATAAGGTGACTTTACTAATAACATTTCATAAAAATACGATAATTCGTTTTAGTTGAATATGCACTTCTAATTGTATGGAACGCCTTTTTCTCGATTCCGCGCGACTCGTCTCCTTTTTCACTTGGTGCTGCCGCTCAATATGTACCGGAGAACGCCATTACTATCCGATTCTTCAGCTATATTACCGTTTTTCAGATATGGATGCTTGTCATTCAGTATCGTTTTTTACGGACATCGGAGGCAAAAGGTCCACGCTATGTTTTTTTCATGGTGTTCCTAATTGGACTTGGCTTTCTCGGTTTTATCTGCGTTATTTGCATCGATTCACGTCGACAATTTGTTTTAATCAAAAGAGGTGAGTACATTGAAATAAATAAAGAAATAAGCATGCCTGCAGCGAGTGCGGCTGTCATTGCCAGAAACTTGTATTTGATTTTTATAGAAGAAAACGGAACTATCTGCAATGTAAATAATAGTGCTATGCTTCTTTTAAACTTTAAAATCAACTGGCAGTTTCTTTTGATTGATCCACATGGGCTCTTACTCCATCTGTAATAAATTCTTCTGTTAAGGCGATCGCCATAATGATTGTTCCGAAAAAAAACATGGATAGACCGATCGCGTTTGAAACATGTGAAGAAGGACCAAAAAAAATCCAAAACATAGATACTAGATGAATGCTTATCCCTGATACGTATAGTTTTTTAGCGGACTTTGCCTCTTTCATTACCCATATTAATGAAAATAACACAAATAAAAACATGATGCTTTCAAGAAACAGCCCTACCGTAGTAAATAAAAAGTTCGGATTATTTGTGAACTCAACCATCTTGTTAAGCAGCAAACATGTACCTCCTTTTTAATTTTATGTATACGGCAGCGTCATCTTCTTTATTCCAGCGAGTTAATCATTCGTAAAATATAAATATCTACAGATAAAATTTCATTAAAATCCATATCAAAGTCAAATTAAAAGCGACATTACGTAAGTAACGCCGCGCTTAGACTTGCCTAGTTTTTAGCGAAATAGCATGGGCTTTATCAAATTTGCACCCAAATAACGTTCAGACCACTAACTATTATTTGTAGAACTAATGCCAACCCCTTTAGAAGAACATGGATAAATTCGTTGTTCCCAATTTATTTTTGCCACCAGAATTAATCCTGATGATAAACTTCTACAAATAGAACAGCTAAATATAGGCGCCATTACGAATCTTAGCGTTTCCCTTCCCCGCTCCCATGTTGCCCTTTCGACACGTCAACATTTATTCGGTTAACAGGTAAAAAGCAACCTAGCTTTTTCCTCTATTTCCAAACTCACAAACACAAAAGGTATTTACTATCTTTTGAAGCTCTCTCTTTTCATAGTAGCAATCGTACATTCACATCACCTCACTTCATAAATATAGGAAAAGCTATGGATTTATGTCTACAATATAGTCCGGTTACTCATTCAATATATCAACATCTGTTCGGGTAATAGGCATAAAACAACCTGTGAAATCTGAATTTTCTCCACAATAAAAGCCCATGTGGCTCAACAACTCGCCACATAGACTTTTCGGTTTTCCATAGTTGCTCGCTACAAAATAACGACAGATTTTCCGCCTAAATACAAAATCAATACAAAGTCCATACCTACAAAATTCACAAAAATTTCGTTACCGGTCTGAAGGAATCTCATGTTTATAAACTTGTCACTACAAGCTTATGTAGGTTTAATAATTAAGAACCACTGCTATGCTCACCTGTAGTTTCTATGGCAGCTTCCCAATTTGGAAAATGATATAATGCATTTTTCATTAGCTCTGGATATGACTTTTTTATTTGTTTCTTCCGAAGTTGCTCTCCGTCTCTTTGCTTTAGTTCAGAAATTTGATTCATTACTTCTTCAATGCTCATACTCACTTCCATTTACTAACTTACCTCCCTTTCCTAACTTATTTTTATTTTCCCCATAATCTCGGAGAGTCATACTCCGTTTTTCCAGTAAAGTTGGATTTTATATAATGCCTTGAACAATCATAAAGACAAACTCCCGCTGTATCTCTTTGTATGGATTCGTTTTTCTTTTATACATATAAAGGGAGTTTTTACTCTTGGCAGCGTGTTTGCTCCCCAATTTAAGAGGATTCTTTTATTTTGGGAAGATAGCTTTTAACTCCGGTCTGGGAGCAACCTCACTTAGGCGCCATTACTAGTCCTGTACTTACCGTCTCATCAATTCGATGTTGCCTATTCAACACGTCAACATTTATTCGGGTAACAGGTAAAAAACAACCTCGCTTTTTCCTATATTTTCAAACTCACAAACCCAATCGGCTCAAGAGTTTGCGAAGCGGTCATTGGCATTTCCCAAGTTGCTCAATACAAAATAACGAGAAAGTTTCCTAATAAATACGAAATCGATACAGAGCCATATACAAAACGCATAGAGATTCTGTTGCTCAAATGGAATATTGTTGCTCACTCCCCATAACAGACAGGAACCTTTCCCTCGTCTCCCCAAACCAAATAAAAAAATCACCCTGCCCAAGCCTAGTTTATAAAAAGGACGGACGTTGTCCAACTTCACAATAACTTTCTTAGCTATAAATAAAGGCTATGAAAATACGGTCATTTATGTGAACTTCAACCGGGAGCTTGAACAACATTTAAGGAAGCACCTTGAAGAAGCCAGCTATTCTGTTTGGCCCTCTTTTTTTGCCAGAGAGGAACCAAGCGGCAAAAGCTGCTTGTAAATGCCGATTATTTCCTCCATTTTCATCCTTACGAGACCACTGGAAGAAGGTGCCACGAAGTCCAACGTGCCCGGAACGACAGAGGCAGGTTGGGGACCCCATAAAACCTGTTTCCTGCCACTATATTCCTGATAAACCCCTTTGCCGACAAAACAAACAATTTTAGGACGATAACGTTCTATCTTTTTTTGTAATAGAACCCTTCCCTCTTGATATTCTTCTTTTGTAATTTCGTCAGCCGTTTTTGTTGGCCTCGCGACAATATTTGTTAAGCCATACCCTAAGTCTATTAACTGGCTGTCCTCGATTGCCATAAACTTTCTCGGGGTTAATCCCGCTTCAAAAAGAATTTTCCAAAAACGGTTATTCGGATTAGCAAAATGATGCCCCGTTTCCCCAGAGCGAACACTGGGATTAAAACCGACAAAAAGAATATCAAGATTTTCTGTTAAATGGTCCTTGATTGGTTTCACTCTTCGGATCTCCTCTCTTATAATCGACTCATTTACTTCCCTATACTGTTCCCCACTTTTCGCTGTCGTAAAAAAACGAAACACTAAGCTTTAACGTTATGAATACAAATCCGTAGTGTATTTTCACTTTTACCAAAAAATCCCTTGAGCTAATCCTAAAAATAAAAAAGTTGGTCCCTACTATTTGTAGAGAGCCAACTAAAGTTCATTCATAAATCTTGTAATGGATCATGAAGCCTGTCCCTATCGTTTAAAGCGTCTCGGATTCGATTTTAAATCCTTCCACGAACACTCTTTATAGAATTTAAAATAACGCATTTTGAATGAAGTCTTGTCAAAATGCGTTATCCCTATTTGTCACTGATATTCATTTTTACTTCATATAAGGTATATATTTCATGACCTCCACTGCATACGACACAATGAAGTACATATGTACATGCCAAACAATAATACAATGAAACCGGCAAAGGGTGACAAGGTATCTGTCATGAATATAACGAACCTCAAAACTCCAGACAATTAGGTAGCTGTTAAAGACGATACAAATTTTGGTAAAATACCAGATTCATACCGCCTAGCTACTGCTCTTCTTTCAAACTCAATGAAGGTGTCAAAACTGATATCACTTCATATAACGATATTCCCTCAGATTATTCAAAATGGAGATTTTCTGTAATAATTCCTCACCAATATTCGTTTCTCTCACTCTTTTTCTCTCTAGTTCTTCATCTACCAATCTTTTTACTGATAAAACATCCGTTCCGTTACATAAAACCTCTTCTTTTGAATTAAAATGTTTATGGGCGACTAGCTGCATCCCGTAGGAATTGTATAGTAACGTGTATCCAGCTATACCCGTTGTGGATTGATATGCTTTGGAAAAACCGCCATCGATGACGATCATCTTCCCATTTGCCTTAATCGGATTTTCTCCATCAATTTCTTTAACGGGTGTATGGCCATTGATAATACGGCCCTGATCAGGATTAAGATCAAATTCGGTTAGGATTTTACGGCAAATTTCCTCATCTTCACGTAAAGAGTAGTATGGATTCTTTCTCTCTCTATGGGTTTCCTTATCCTTAATAAAGTATCTCTCAAAGGTTGTCATTTCTCTTTTCCCAAAGAGTGATGAATATTCTCCTGTCCATAAATACCAGACCATATCGATCGCAATGTCATCCGTTTCTTCAGGACGTGCAAAGGCATACCGCAGATAATGTTCGAAAATATCAAGCAAATCACGGCCTGCATAATTTTTATTTTCAATCACCATTTTTTCCATATTTCCTTTTTCATCTAAAGGAATGCAGCCATGTATTAATAAGTTCCCATTGTATTTCAAATAAAGACTGCCTTTTTTCATCAGAAAATTCATATGTCTGGCTAGTTTTTCTGAATGCTGAACAGAAAATAACAGTTTATCCATCACTTGTTTTTCTTCCTCTAACAATTGATCAGGCTGCTCTGGATTAATCGTGGCAAAACACGTATTTTCCAGCGGATACGTTTTCCCCTGAATCGTTACTTCGTTTTTGTCATAATCAATTTTTTCAAGCAAAAGTCTCTCCGACATATCAAAGCACGGGCGTCTTTTGATGATCAGACTTTCAAGCTTGAACTGAATGATAGAAATGGCTTGATGAATTTTGGTAATTTGCAAGTGTTCCTGCTCAGATAAGTTTTCATCTGACTGTCTCTTTGGCCGAAAAGCTGGATTGTCGTCATAGTACTTTTCCGCGAGGTTCAGAAGCGGCCTTAGATTGATTCCATAAACATCTTCAATAATATCTAAGTTATTGTAGCGGGCACAGATACGAATAATATTAGCAAGACAAACCTTTGAACCGGCAAAAGCACCTAACCATAGGACATCATGATTTCCCCACTGAATATCAACGGAATGATAATTAATGAGAGTATCCATAATTTTATGAGGATCAGGTCCGCGGTCATAAATATCCCCAACGACATGAAGATGGTCCACAACCAATCTTTGAGTGGTATAGGCAAGGCCAATAATCAGCTTATCAGCTTGGCCAAGTGTAATAATTTGCTGGACCATTTTTGTATAATAATCTTTCTTGTTTTTGAATTCATCTGTTTTATATAATAACTCTTCTACAATATAAACAAACTGTTTAGGCAAGGCTTTCCGTAATTTCGAGCGTGTATACTTGGAGGAAGCATATGAAATAAGCTTCATCATACGCTCCACGATCTCTATGTACCATTGGTGTAATTCTTTTTCATTGCCAAAATGACTTTTAATTAATTGTAATTTTTCTTCAGGATAATAAACCAATGTTGCAAATTCATTTAATTCTTTTTCATATAATTCATCTTTAAAAAGGTCTCTGATTTTCACTTTTACATTTCCTGAACCATTTCGCAGCACATGCTGAAAAGCTTGGTACTCTCCATGCAAATCACTCACAAAATGTTCCGTTCCCTTTGGCAGATCAAGAATGGCTTCAAGATTAATAATTTCAGTGGCCACCTTTTCTTCACTATCATATTTTTGCGCTAATAAATCTAAGTATTTTGAGTTTAACATTATGTATCCCGCTTTCAAATTTAGTCATTCATGTTGCATCTAATATATGTAGCACTTCTATTATAAAAGAAAAAGCAACTAGAAATTATAAAAATAATTAATATTTCTATTGTCTTTGTTTGCCATAGAGATTGAATCGGGTAATAAAGGTTCCCTCCACTGAAAAATATGGTAATAGTGAGCTTATTAATTGTGCAAAGTTTCAGATTTTATTCTTCAGCTTCCTATAATGAAGGATAAACCTCATTTACTTATGATACGGTTCACCGAACAAAACATAATAACATGGTTAATTTTGAACACAAAGTATTCATATCTATATAACATTTCCCACAATCTTGTTGTGGATTATATCTTTTCCTCAACATTGACTTCATTCAAAAAGCTTATTTTGGACAGCTAATGATAAATTATTTATTTCCTGCTTCAGTTAAATTAAATAAATTTTTATAAAATTATTCAAATTTAGACAAAATTATTCATTTTTGATTTATAAAGCCCCTATATTATGGAATCTAGCTGTTATGTCCAAGCTCACTTATTCCTTTTTCATATACTAATAAAAAAAGGAGGTGAGAAAGTGAGTAATAGTAAGTATAGCTCTTCACGCAAGAATAAAGAGAAAGAGAGTAATAATGAATATAGCTCTTCACGCAAGGATAAAGAGAAAGAGAGTAATAATGAGCATAGCTCTTTACGTAAAGATAATGCAAAAATAGAATCGGCACACCAAAAGTGTATTGACCGTGCTTATCGTATTCCTATATTTTTAAGTACGACAACTCATTTAAATGACAACCAACAACGGTTTCTAAACCGTCTAATTTTAGAGATTGAGAAAGCTTTGCTTTTTCCACGTACATTACCTTTAAGCGAAAGTTATCCCGAATCCATTTTAACTGATATTCGTCGGTTAGTTTCATCAAGCTATGGAATGTTGGCAGTAAACCTTCGTCGTTTTAAAATTCAAACAGTTGACGTCAATGCGGGACCCCTTCCACCATCCACTCCGTTCTGGGAAGGATCAGTTTATTCACAAGTAGAACCTTCAATGGCTTTTCAATTTGGTCTACCCTTATTATTAGTAAGAGAAGAAGATACTGACGCAAATAATGGAATTTGGGCAGGAGGAATTGCCCCACTCAACCTATTTATAGTTTGGCATTCTGAAACTCAAACTGTTGATCAATTCTTTAACACTCCTGAATGGAGATCAGCCTTTGCGAATTGGAGTGCACAAGTAAGAAATGCTTTTTATATTCAGACAGAGCCTAAGTTCAAGTACAGATGTGAATGATAAACTGGTACTTTAGCATCAAGCCGAAAATATACAAGGTTTTGTTCACCATTATATATTTTCGGCTTATTTACATAAAATAAATATTTCCATTTGGTTGCCAAACAAAAAATTGAACCCAAAAACAAAAAGATTTACTTCATTAAAAAAACAGCCTTTAATGAAAGTAATTCACCAGTTGAAAGAAGTGTCAAGAACTATGATACGGTTCACCGTGATGTATCTAAATGAGGTTATTGCCAAATGTTTATTAATTTTCTAAGAGTAATACCGCTACTTTATCGATTTCACTAAGCTCAATTTGTCCATATTTTTTTTATGAAGAAGTACCCCCACCCCGAGACCTTCTAACCTTTATCAAAGGTTGTAAAAAGACGAAATCAGTGATATGCTATTTCCATTGGTATCTGGTATACCAGATACCAAATGTTTTTTTTCCTCTTTTCGTAGATTATTAACAATACTGATAATCTCTTAAGATCTAACTACTATTATGATAAAGGATGAAAATTGATGAGTTTCTCAAAGGCCGAACAACCCCAATTATTTAAAGATCATGCCTATAAAGAAATTAAGAAAGGAATTATTCAACACACAGTCGAACCTGGATCCATGTTATATGAACGTTCACTTAGTGAAAGCCTTGGAATTAGTCGTACCCCATTAAAATTAGCTTTGCAACAGCTAGAATTAGAAGGGTGGATTCAGTCTGTACCAAGAAAAGGAATTGTGGTCCAAACCATTAATAGACACGATGTGGATGAAGTTTTTCAACTGCGAAAGGCTAATGAAGTTTTGGCCATCGAACTACTAATTCCTCTTCTTGATGACGAAACAATCGATAAAATTGAGAAGGTAAATAAACAACAATTTGACATCAAGGAAGACCCTATACAATTTATGTATTCTGATTCATCCTTTCACTTGTTCCTTGCAGAGTTAAGTAAAAACCATCGGCTGTATCAATTAATCCAAAACCTCACCGACCATGTTAATTGGTATGGACTCGTTGCATTAAAGGCCGGAATAAGCTTAGATGAGGTTTATTCCGAACATAAATTAATTATTGAGGGGCTAAAAGCAAGGAATTTACGCCAAACAACGGATGCTGTTTTGAACCATCTTGATCACTCACATCGCACAATAATAGCAAATCTTGAGAAGTGAAAAGAATCATCCATAAACTACACCTCTATTCGATGTACGATAATATTCATTTTATAAGAAAGAAGGGAAGTTGTTTCCAAAAAGAGGGACAACACAACATGAAAATTCTCACCATTGTTTTACAAATTTGGATTTTGTATATCTTTTCCTTCATTGGAACTTTTATTCAAAACTTTTTCCACCTGGTCATTCCGGGTAGTATCATAGCACTCTTATTACTTTTTATTTGTCTATGTTTAAAAATAGTTCCAGTAAAGTGGATTGAAAATGGAGCAATTTTTTTGCTAAGTATATTAATGTTATTATTTATTCCAACAACAGTTGGTATCATGAACTATCCTTCGTTACTTTCTATTCATGGTGCATTGCTCGTTGTAGCCATACTATTAAGTACCATCATTTCAATTGCAATTACAGGAACAGCAAGTCAATTTTTTGAGAAAAAAGCACAAAAAAGAAAGGATGATAAAGAATGCAGCAAGTCCTTCTCGCATTCTTCATGATTTTATTAACCGTTGTTGTTTATTTTGCAATGGCCGAATTGTATAAGAGGTATTCCTATTCTTATTTACTACCCATTTTAACAACGACGGTCCTAATCATCATTATCCTTGTAATACTTAATATTCCGTATAAAAATTATATGATTGGCGGGCAATGGATTAATTCCCTTTTAGGACCAGCGGTTGTAGCGCTTGCTTATCCTTTGTATAAACAACGTCATTTTTTAATGGATTATTTATTCACAATAGTAGGAGGAGTTTTAATCGCTACTATTTCAGGAATGGTTAGTGTCGGCCTCCTGGCTAAGATACTCGGGATAAATCATACGTTAATTCTTTCCATTATTCCTAAATCTCTTACTACTCCTGTTGCGATGGAAGTAGCTAAAGGATTAGGAGGAAATGCCTCTATAGCAATTTTTAGTGTTGTGATTGCAGGGATACTTGGTGCAATAGCAGCTCCTACTATCTTTAAATTTATGCGAGTGCATAGCCCTATTGGTAGAGGTATCGCTCTTGGTAGTGCCTCACATTCCATGGGAACTTCTAAAGCTGCCGAATACAGTGAACTCACTTTTTCAATGAGTTCGGTTGCAATGGCATTATGTGCAATCATCGGTACCTTTTTAGGGCCAATTGTTGTGTCGCTATTCCACTTTTGAGAAGCTCTCTCACGAATTCACGAATAAAATATAGTTTACTTATGCATGTAAGAATCCAATTGCCCCACTAAAGAGGAGCCCAATTTCCTTTACATGCTCTTTGGAAATTGGACTTTTTATCCAGAAAAATTGTACTTACTTAATTGCTTTAGATAATCACTCTATAATTCCTTTTATAACAAACCCTTTGTAAAAACCTCATTTACTTATGATACGGTTCAGTACGATTAATCCTAAACACCTTGCCCGTCTCATTTTGCCCTTTCAACACATCAACATCTGTTCGGGTAACAGGTAAAAAGCAACTTTGATTTTCCCTATTTTTTCATGCCGACAAACCCAATCAACTCAAGGGTTTGTGGAGCGCTCATCTGTCTTTCCCTAGTTGCTCAATACAAAATAACGAGAAAGTTTTCACATCAATACGAAATCAATAAATACTCAATCATGACGAAACCCATAGAAATAGGTGTTGCTGGAAAGTGTCCCGTCCCCAATCCCCCACAACACCCCCAACGGAAAAACTCTACTCAAACCATGGGGCACAAGGAATCCCTTCAATCCCATAGTTTCCCACCCTCAAAAAGAAAAAAAAATAAACGCAAGACAAAGGTTTGTCCCAGATGTGAAAGGTAAGGGGGTTGTCCAACTACCTTCTGGCCGGAATCCATGTCCACTCCGTTGTAAATTGAATGGAAGAGCAACTAATCACATTTTTGACCAGATAAAATGATAAGAATCTGGAAAAGTAATACGAAAATTTCGAGTTTCTACTATTACTAACTGGCAGCGAGCTAGTTGGGTTTCTATTTCCCCTTTTTTCAGCAGAAGAATAAGCGGAGGTCTACAAACACATGCGTCGCCTATACTTCTTAATATAAAAAAAGAGAAAGCTTTATCCTCAATATAAAGTCAATCCAGAATCAATCATGACAAACTCCATAGAACAACATCTTACTGACAATTGGCGGCTCCCCTTTTTCTGGCCATCTCTAAAAAGAAAAAACAGAGCGGTCCATGAGCCACAAGCAGCCCCTAAAATCCTATAATTTCCCTGGCGGAAAATCAGGTAGGAACATAAATAGAAAACAAAACACTCTCGCTGTAGAAAGCAAGATTATTGTACAACTTTCTTTCAGCGGAAGTGCATTTGCATTTTATTAATTGGATATTAGACGAGTTGTCTTTAGTAAGTAACAGAAAGGTAATCATTGAATTCTTGGGCCTCTACTCAAAAATTCATCGGTCAACATAATTTGAACCCTCTCTATGTTACGTCAGTTGATAATCCTAAAGAGGTTCAAGCCAATCTATCTTGATCTTCTACTAAAAAATAAATTGTACCCAGAGTATTATCGGCTTTTTGAAACATCCACTTTTGGTCATCATCCATCATAACTTTCCACAAGATTTGTCCATAGAAATAAGCAGATAGTTGTTTATCTTTTATCAAATCAAATATTGGTTGAAATACGCTACCTTTCCAATGCTTAGGAGGAATATAACTTGAATTAACAATCTCTTCTTTTTCAACAACATTCATTAAGCAGGCAACGATTTGGTCCAGTTCACGCTTGTTCATTTGCTTCACATAAGAGATATAGCTTCTATAATGCGGCACTTCAGTTACTCTTTTACCTTCGATTGTGTATAACATGAAAATTCCTCCTCTTAATGAACTTGCATTTTAAATATAACACGCTTATAATCACATGTAAACACACAACACCACATGTGAAAGGATGAGGAACGTGATTATTAAAAAAAATACCTGGTTGCTACGCCCAATGCCTCATGGAATAAATCGGCTAAAGCAATTTTTAGAAGACGGCTTTATAGCAATTGGTTATCCAACTGGAAAATCCTTTAAAGATCGAAGTTACAATGAATTAAGAGATTTTTTAGAACAGGAAAAATGGGCTGAAGGAATTGGAAATGTAAACATCTTTGTTAAAGAACTACAGATTGGCGATTATATCGTAGTACCAGACGACAATAAAAAGGATGTTTATATTGGGGAAATTACTTCAAATTATTATCATGCTCCAGATGTAGACAAACCCAACAAAGGATCCTACCCTCATCAAAGGAAAGTAGAATGGTTTTTTGATAAAAAGCCTTTGCTTCGTAACGAATTACCTGAAACCCTACGTGGTTCATTGCGTTATCCAGGAACTATTGCGAACATAACAAAGCATCGAAAAGCTATCGAACATCTTATTCTTTCTGAAGAAAGCACACAAGATGGAAGCCGCGATGAGTCTAATAGTGAAGAGCTACTTGATAGTGCTATTCACGTATTAAAAGATCTGCTTAAAGATCCAAGTGCTGAAATTCGCCTTAAAGCTGCAGAAGTGATCTTAAAACATTACTCATGATATTTCTGCCTGCTGTCATTAACCATTCTCTGAAGGTAGACGGATAAATAATGATCCCGAAAGAAGCATAACCCCCTGACTCCTAACAACTCGATACAACCCCATCGGTTTTTTACATTTGCTTTTTGTTTTGATAGGGGAAGAGGGGGATTACCCTCAAAGTCATGGTACAACTGAGTTTGTCTGTCCCCACCGCTAGGGGATATGTTTAGGGAAAAAGGGGAAAGGGAAAAGCAGCCGATCAAAATGAATCAGCTGCTTAGTAGGATTCCATTAGATTAGCTACTTCATAGTCGTATCCATATTTCTTAAAGAATTCAATTAATGCCACTTCAAAAAGATCCCGTTGTTTGATATTGCGCTCATTGCAAAACGTAACGGCCATGTTCTGCAATCCTTCAGACATTTGGATGGCCTTCCCGCTCGCTCTTCCCGGAATGATGTAGCGAGGCAGTGTGTCTGAATGGGTTGCAGGCTCCATTTGCAGTGATCCCTGTCAAGTAGACAGAAAATAAAAAGAGATACTTTAGGCAGTTTGAGTCCGATATTCATACGGGCTCCGGTTGCCTAATTTTTTTTGGAAGCGCTGGTGATTGTAGAATCGCATATATTGCTTAACGCAGTTCTGTACTTCTTTTGAAGACCGGAATGAATAAAGTGAAAAACTTTCTGTTTTAAAGTGGCTGAAGAAACTTTCCATACAGGCATTATCCCAGCAGTTTGCTTTTCTGGACATACTGGCTTGGATCTTGTATTTTTTGAGTAGATTATGATATTGGCGGGATATATATTGGAATCCTTGATCACTATGGAGAAGGGTACCGTTCACATTCCGTTTTTTTCGTGCTTTTTTCACCGTATCTATGACCAGCTTTAAATCGTTGCGGACACTCATCTGATAAGCGACAACTTCGTTATTATAAAGATCGATAATCGCTGATAGATAGAGCCTCTGGCCGTTGAAGATTAGGTATGTAATATCCGTGACCCATTTTTGATTGGGTTTGGACGCATGGAACGCTCGATTCAACTGATTTTTCGAAACGATATAGGCCTCTTTCTTGCCGTAATACGGACGCTTTTTACGGATAACAGCCTGGATGCCCATTGTACGCGCTAAACGCCGGACCCGTTTTTTATTTACATGAATCCCGTACGTTCTATTGAGCCAGACGGTCATTCTGCGATAGCCGTAAATACCGTGATGCTTTCGATAACCTTCATCTATTTTCTTTTTGAGTGCGTCATCTTTGCGCTGTTGATCCGTCACTATTTTTTGTCTGTTTACCCATTTGTAATATCCGCTGCGAGATACGCGGGCGATTGTGCATAACAAACCAACGAGGTAGCGCTGCGACATCTCTTGAATCAATTCAAAACAGTCCCCTGTAGGGACCCTGTAGGGATAGCGTCCAATCCCCCCTTTGCTTTTCTAAGAGCTTTTTTAAGAATTCATTTTCTGCTTCTAGGCGTTTGATTTTTTCTTCCAGTGATTCTGCAGATATTTTAGGTCTGCCTTTACCAGGTCCTTTGGCTTTCCCACGTTTTTCTTCAAGGCCTTTCATTCCTTCTTCTTTAAAGCGTTTTACCCAAAGATATACACGAGAATGATGAACATTTAGCTCGCGAGCCACACTGTGATAACCGAGTCCTTCTTTTAAATACATTTCTACCGCTTATCTTTTAAATTCCAGTTCATACCGCTTGTAAAGTGTGTCCATAGAAAAATCCCCTCCTATAGGTAGACGATAAAGATGTTTCTTTTATCTGTCTACTAGAAGGGGATCATATCAGACTTCCTGCCTGCTTTTTATGAAATAGCTAAACTAACGGATTATTTTGTTACTTCGATTTTTCCGTTATTTGTTGTTAACTCGATCAAATTTTCCCCCTTGCCAAATTGGGCATTGCCGCTGTATTGATCAAGGATATTAATTTCTCCGTTGTCTTTGTGCACCTCAAACCGTACGATTGGATCCTTTCCCTTTTTCTCCGAATAAAGTGACCAGTCCGATGACCAGGGAAATGCACAGCAAGGTTTCAATAAAAGACCGGGCCAACGATCCCGTATTGAATCCTCCTTTAGCCAGGTAAGGATAAACAGCGTCCCCTCCAAAGTAAAGAAGAAAGGATATCATTATTACCGTTGCCAGCCACATCATTCCTGTTGTCGTTTTGCTGTTAAAAACCATTTTCGCTGATAAGCTATAAGCCCTAAACAAAAAAAGCTTACATACTGAGGAACATGAGCAAATTCCGTTTCGATAATGCCTAGAAAACCTGTCCAATGGTCAATTGGGAACCATATCCTCACAAGAAAGGTGATCAGGGTCACCATAATTAAAAAGAAAATAAGCTGATTCGCTTTAATCGTGCTTTGTATTTTATTTTTTTCATGTTTGGAAAAAACCTTTACCCAGACTGTGAAAATAAGGGCGTACACAAGGAGATGTTCTAAAAACCATAAATGTCCAAACTACATATCCGGCCACGAAGGTCCCGTCCAATTTTCTGGCTTTCCCCCAAAACCAAAAAAGATTTGAACATAATAAGGAAAAAAGGAAATAGACTCATATCCTCTAAAGTTGAGATAATAAGTGTACATCAGAATAGAAATCATCACGAAAAAACCAAGCAGTAAAGGTATGCCAATTCTTATAAATCGTTCTTTTAAAAATCTGCGCGTCCCTTTTTTCGCTAAGAAAGCAGGGAGAAAATAAGCAGACATAAAGAAAAATAAGCTCATAAAAAAAGCAGCATTTACGGCGAAGAATTGGCCCAGCCACGGGATCCATTCTTTTTCTTGAAAATACCACCCACCATCCACCTGGTCATACGTCTGCCCTGCATGATGGACAATAACGAGCATAATGAGAGCAATCTTTAAATTGTCAATAAAGTATAGATGTTCGGATTCTTTTTTCACTTTTCCAAAAGCCTTTTTCGTTTTTTACTTTTTTCTATATATTTAGATAGTAACGAAACATACGTTTACTGGGAATGTATTTTTTCCTTATATGAATCCAAACGTGAAAAGCAGCCAGGCATCTGGCTGCTTTTCAAATCTAACTACTACTATTTTTCGAATTCTATTGTTTCTGCGCCCTTTTAATTAATTATTAGAATGCTATAACTTTTTTATTAAACTACGGATAAATCTATTAGAGGTAATGTTCGTCAAAGACAAAATGGAATAGGTTATTTCCGCTTTGTCTTTGATGGATCAAATGTGATTTGCTTGACTTCGGATAGACTTTCTAATATCCAAGTACTCATTTCTCTGCCTTTTCCACTATTCTTTACCCCACCAAACGGCGCCAAGAAATCCCAATAATTGGTATGTTCGTTAATATGCACTGTGCCATGCTGAAGACGATCCGCCATATACCATGCATCTTCTAAGCTAGATGTATAGACACTTGTAGTTAGACCATACTGAGTATCGTTAGCAATATCTATCGCTTCTTCTCGTGTATGGAATTTGATAATTGGCGCAACAGGACCAAAAGTTTCTTCCTTAGCAATCTCCATTGCTTGAGTGACATTCGTAAGGATAGTCGGTTCATAATAAAGACCATCGTGAGTTCCACCGTAAATGATTTTCGCACCCTTTTCTACAGCATCTTGAATGTGAAAATTCGTTTTATCCACAACCGGCTGATCTGAAAGTGGACCCATATCTGTCTCCTCATCCAATGGATTGCCCAGGCGAAGCTGTCTCGTTCTTTCGACCAATTGATCGACAAATTGATCATGAATACTGTCGTGAACCAAAATACGTTCCGAAGCGGTACATACTTGTCCGCTATTATAAAAACATCCGGCAACGGCAGCTTCCACCGCTTCTTCTATATTTGCATCCTCCATAACAGTTAAAGGTCCGTTTCCACCCAACTCCAACAGCATTTTCTTTAATCCAGCTGTTTCTGTGATTCTTTTACCGACTACCGTACTGCCTGTAAAACAGATAGCACCTATATCTTGATGCTCTACTACTTGACTTCCCACTTCTCCTTTTCCATGTACCAAATTAATTACGCCAGGAGGAAAGCCCGCTTCTTCAAATAGTTTAACAAGCAAAGTAGGGCTAAATGGAGTGATTTCAGATGGTTTAAACACAACAGTATTTCCAAGTGCCAAAGCATAAGGAATAGATTCATTCGCAATGGAGATTGGGAAATTCCACGGAGTAATGATACCTACCACCCCAACAGGAACATGAGTGACAAGGATCTTTTTATTATTCGTTCTCTCAAATGTGCTAGGCAGAGTATGGCCGCGGAACCGTTGGATTTCTTGAGCAGCATGCTCAAAGTTTGGAAGGCCCATCACATCGACCTCTTCTCGGGCTTCCCTAATGATTTTGCCCATTTCCCGAGAAATGTAGCTCGCCATTTCTTCGCTGTATTTTTTTCCGATTTCTTCAGCGCGTTTAAGTAATTCCACTCGCTCCATCAATGGAACTTCCGCCCATGATTTCTGTGCCTCTTTTGCACTTTGAATGGCCACATCGACCTGCTCGCTGGAGCAAGCTCTTATCTGTCCTAAAAGTTCACCGTCAATTGGGCTGTATCGCTCAATAACTTCGCCTTCCCCTTCAACCCATTGACCGTTAATATAGGATTTAGCCTGTAGTGTAGCTTGAGAGATCGTAAGTTCCATAAATAGTTCCTCCTCATTTTTCCACTGTTTATATTTTGATTTTTATTAAGATAGCCACCCATAATCTATTCTTTTTTCCTTACAAAATCATTATTAACATAATTCTTTTTTTGTTGAGCAGATTCTGAAGAACCTTAACCGGGAACAAATGGCATTCTATTAACCTTAATACTAATAGACCTCTTTATTCACCACCCCCTCATAGTCATATTAAAATATAGTAGACTGACTGATACATTCCTGTTCTAATGAGCCTTCTTGTAAATTAGCGATGCCTCAAGGTAGGAAGTACTGAAGCTATTTAACTTAAAAATCTATTACGGTAGGCTGCCAGATCCGATATAAGAATACCCTCAACTACATGATTAGTTTAATGGGCAGTAATTAAAATTCTGTTTTTTAATTGAGTATTGCCAATCATTACACTTGTAAATAGATGCTTAAAATTAGACACTATGAATTCACCCCTTTTTAAATACTTTCTGTTTAATAAGTTTTTCCCTTTGTATACTATTAATTAATGCAATTATCGGGCCAACTAATTTATCAACAAATAATATATTATGGTCTCATCATGCAAAACATAGGATTTTCAACAAAAGTATTTAAAATTAAATGTATTCTACTGAATCGAAAGTGATATATTTTTTTCTACATGCTCATAAAGTGAAGCAATTCAGCATCACATCGTTCTAGAAAAGGTTCGATTTATAAAAACGACTAGTGCATGGCTTAAATTTGATTGTATAGTACTGGATTAGGTTGCTTTTCAGACCAAAAAACGATGCAAAATAGGTTCAATCTTTTGTAAAATCTATTTGAGTAATTAATAGAGTTCTCCATCGAAATTCCCCAAAATATTCCCTTTAAAGGAAGAGAAGCATGGCCACGCACTAGAAGAACTCAATAGGGGAAATTGGGATATGGTTAGACCATATCGCAAATAAAAAAACGAGATCGTAGAGGAAGGAACTACCTATTCAATAGCTGCACTTTTCTGTAACATTAGGAAGTCAGCAAAGGCTGCCTGATTTCTTACCTTAGCAATATTTATTTGGTTCCTTCCCGTTTTACGAAGCAGAAAGGGAATTCAGGATAACACGGTATAGCACTAAAGATTTTCGATAAGTAGGAGAGCACACCATACCCATCCTCTTGCCTCTGTAAAGTCTAAGTCTTTTATGATAGCGGAGCATTACGAAAGGTTATCTTCCACCAAAAAACCAGGAATAGAAGAATCAACATCGTTTGGCGATCCACCAGTCTTCAATTCCTACTCCCGTTTTAATGCAGGAAGCCGTTCTCTCCCTGCCTCCACCACATTTGAAGAAAGTAAATATCAAATATCAATAGTATAAAATCAAAAATCTACTAATCTGCTAATACTTTACTGTTTTGCAAGTTATACTTATGTATTTTCCGAATGATTGTAGTTTGGTTAACCTCCAGTGCTTTTGCTATTTTGCGAGAACTTTTATGCTTCTCTAACGCTTGCTTCAAGATTTGTTTCTCTACTTCTTCTACAGCTTTATTAAGAGGAATAATACCAGTAACGATCACCCCTGGAAGCTTTCTTTCATTCTCTTTTATTATATGGGGTGGTAGATCATCCGCAGAAATCACAGAATTCTTAGCTGTCACGATCAATTGTTCCATCAAATTTTCAAGTTCTCTAACATTTCCCGACCAGTCATATCCCATTAAAAGCTGTACAACTTCATCATTTATCCTTATAGTTTGTTCATATCTTTCATTGAATTTCCCTAAAAAATATTCTATTAATAATGGGATATCTTCAACACGTTCGCGCAGAGGAGGAATGACTATTGGAACTACATGAAGACGATAGTATAAATCTTCCCGAAATAAATTTTCTCTTATTCTCTGCTTCAAGTTTTTATTAGTAGCGGAAATAATTCGAATATCTACTTTTTTTTCTTTTGTGCCTCCAACAGGAATAAAACTTTTTTCTTGCACCAGATGCAAGAGCTTAACCTGTAAATCCAGTGCCAGTTCACCAATTTCATCTAAAAATAAAGTTCCTCCATCCGCTTGTTCTATCAAGCCGGCTTTCCCTTTTTTATTAGCCCCTGTAAAAGAACCAGATTCATACCCAAACAATTCAGACTCAATCAACATAGGAGATATTGCACCACAGTTGATCTGTACAAAATTTTTCCCTTTTCTTTTACTTTTTTCATGAATAAGGCGTGCCACCACATTCTTTCCCACCCCCGATTCTCCTTCAATTAGTATAGAAGAATCCATTGGTGCCACTTTTTCTATCAATTTGATGATAGGCAACATCTTTTCAGATTGTGTATTTAGCTTCGTGAATAAAGGATTAGATTTACTTTCCAATAAAAACTGGTTTTGACGATCAATAATTGAGTTTGCAAAGTTAATTTGGTTGCGCAACTCAACAAGTTCAGAAATGTCCCTCGAATTAGTAATGATAAGGATTATCTCTCCCTCTTCATTAAATACTGGTTTGCCAGTAGCTAACACCGTTGTTCCGTTTTTATAGGTCTGCTGATGAGATAGGACTTTTTTAGATTTCATTACTTTTAAGGTAACTGAATTTTCAACAATACCCTGCTTAGTTAATTCTTCAAGGTTCTTTCCTATATATATTTCCGGAGGGTGTCCTGTGAATTTCTTAGTACTTTCACTAACAAACAATGTATTCCCTTCCCCATCAGTTACAAAAATTTCATCATATGAAGAGTCAAGAATACATTCTAACTGACTAACTTTCTGTCGGAGGACATCTAATTCAACACTTAACCGATCATTTACATTCATTAGGCATTTTTTCTGTTCCCGCAGAGAAAAAATTCCCCTTTCACAATTATTATAAACCTTGTATCCACTTTGATTATCCTTGACAATAAAGTATTGGATATTAGATTTGATTCCTGCTTCAGATAAAAAGTCACTTTCCTCTTCAATAATCTTAAAATTCTTGCTTGCAACGTCCATGATTTCGATTTCCAATCCCATTAACGCAACATGCTTCCAAAAAAGAGTTTCATCTAAAACTCCAGTAACTATGTCCCGATCGTCAACAAGTATGTACGGAAACTCTAAGGTTTCTAAAAGCTCTTTAACTTTTATACACGTTTGTCCTTTAAAAACCGGCAATATCTTTGCAATTTTGAAATCAATCATAGAGACCCACCCTTTATTCTGTAAAATGCTAAGAACAGAAGACCTATCTAAAATCTTAAAATTTATAAACGAATCATTCTTCTCTCGAAATTTCTAATTCGCTTTCTTTTTTATTTTCTTAATACTTTTACCTTTTACTATCTAATTGGCGTGACCTTACAACCGAATAAGATTCAAAACAGATTCTACTTTATAAGGTTCTAACCTCGATTAAACACTTATCACATCTAACTTTAACACAATATTTAGAATTGTCAAAAAATATGATATTTACTATATTAACCTATAAATAGCCGTACAGATTGATTATGAATACTCTCCATAAAGAAACGGTAAAAAGGGACAACTTCTTCATTCTGAGTTTCATAAAGACACACCTGTCTGATTTTGGATAATCAATACGCATCGTAAATACATTTAGTATTTCACATTTTAACGGGCTCATTTTACAAAAAAAGGCAGCCGGAAATATCCGGCTGCCTTTTTTTCGGCTTATAATTTGAGAACATCTATTATGCCCTGTTCAACAAAACAATCCATTTTTAAAGTTTTAATTACTAGATCGCTAATTCTAAAATTTCTGCAATGTCCAATGTCTTAACATTCTAACCCTTTCAGAAACTAAAACTAATCTTAATTTTTTTGAACTTTAATTTAATATATCTGGCCATTCTTTTAAAGCCCTCGTTTCCACAATACGGATAGATTCATTTAAAATGTGAACCAGGTCCGTTATTTCTTCTTTTGTAATCGACAGTGGAGGCGCCAACACAACAATATCTTGATCATCCAGAACAACTGAGCGGCAGATCAATCCATGTTTAGCCGCTTCTGCCACGATAGAAGGGGACAAAGGTGTATCAATCCCTGCGCTTGTTTGCTTGTCTTTCACAATCTCAATGCCGCACATTAATCCTAGTCCTTTTATTTTCCGGATAATCTTTCTTTCTTTTTGTACCCATGCAAGGCCTGCAAGAAGTTCTTGCCCTCTTTTTCCTGCATTTTCAATTAAATTCTCTTGTTCGATGATCTCTAAGTTTTTCAAAGCAACTGCACAAGCCATTGGATGGCCGCTATATGTGTAACCGTGGAGAAGTGTACCTACTGAAAGTTGGGTAAACTCTTTATAAATCTTCTCTGAAATCATGATGCCCCCCAGCTGGGCATATCCGCTTGTGACACCTTTGGCAAAGCACATCATATCAGGAGAAATCCCGTAATGGTCCATAGCAAAATACCTTCCAGTCCGGCCAAATCCGGTAATAACCTCATCCGTGATAAACAAAATACCATAGTTAGCACATATTTCCTGAACTTCTTTAAAGTAATTTTCTGGAGCCACATGAACACCTCCAGCCCCTTGAACAGGTTCAGCGATAAAAGCGGCAATGGTTTCAGGTCCTTCCGCTTCAATTAAAGAACAAAGCGAATCAGAAGAAAAGTGATCAACATAAAGGAAATCGGGGGCTAATGAATTTGTAAAATCTCGAAATGCTTTTAGCCCTGTGGCGCTAGTGGCGCCCATGGAGACACCATGGTAGGATTTTGTTCTGGAAATGATTTTCTTTCTCTCCGACTGCCCCTTTAAAAGCCAGTAATGACGAGCTAGTTTATAAGCTGTATCATTTGCTTCCGATCCTCCAGAAGTAAAGAATGTAGCACTTAGGTCTCCAGGTGCAATTTGGGCCAGTTTCGCCGCCAACCGGATAGCAGGTTCATTACTGAAAGTTGCAAAACTCGAGCTAAAAGCTAATTTCGACATTTGTTCCATTGCCACTTTACCTATTTCTTCGCGGCCGTGGCCTACGTTCACGTTCCAAAGCGATGACATGCCATCAATCACTTTTCTGCCAGTTATGTCATAAAGATAAATTCCTTTCCCTTCAGTAAAAACAAAAGCAGCTCCTTGTTCTTGTTGCTGTTGAAGCGGAGAAGTTGGATGGAAAAAATGTTTTTTATCAAGATCCCTTAACTCTTCGATTAAAGTTTCCATTTTTGTCATAATAACCAACCTTTCTATTTATAAATAATTCTTTCATACAGAAACAAAAGTTTCTCTTACTTTTATTGCAATTACCGTGCCAACCTTTTTGGCGTTGAAACATGCCATGGTATAAAACAAGAAAATGGCAGGCTGCAAAATGAGTTAGAAATAGCAACAAATGAAAATAATGAATTGAAAAAGAGGATTTATCGTCTTAAGCAATCGTCCCTGACTATGCGGGAAGACAATGAGACAACGGTTAAAATATGAAATGTGCACGAAATCTTGTTCTCTTTGGTGAAGAGGTTTTATTACGCATATCCTTTAAAATGGACCCTAAGGGGAATTTAGATTAAGCGGTCGAATAATAGAACTCTGCGATCAATTTGTGGATTGTTTTTTATTATTTCTAGATAGTCTGTTAAATATGATCTAAAAAACTTTCCTAAGACTAAATGATTTTACAATCATATAACAGTGAATCGATTTTGCCTTATCAACTTTGCATCGAATGCTTATTTTGCGAACAGATAGATTGAGGAGAGATCTTTAGTGCAATCACTTGTCCGTTTTACCATATTTCCACTGAATTATATCATTCTTTCTATATTGGGAAAAAATTATTATTGGTAGGTTTCCAGATTTGTGTTTAAATAGAAAAGGATTCTAGCTAGACAAATAAAAACTATTGGAGGATATATGAAGAAGATTATCGCTGCAACATTGCTTACCGTCACCCTACTACCATCTATCGCTTCGGCAGCCACCACATATACCGTTCAATCCGGAGATACAATGTGGAAGATTGCCAGCAAATATAAGGTGGGAACTTTAGAAATTATCACGTCAAATCCGTCAGTAATGAACCCCAATATGATCTATCCGGGTCAGAAGCTAAATATTCCAACGGTTGACACAAATGTAACAAATACTGAAGCAGAAGTCATTCGGTTAGTTAATGCAGAACGTCAAAAAGCAGGCCTTAATCCTTTGACACAAAACTGGGAGCTTTCTCGTGTCGCTCGAATTAAATCTCAAGACATGATGAAAAATAATTATTTTGATCATAATTCGCCTACATATGGTACTCCGTTTAATATGATGAAAAACTTCGGTATTACATATAAATCAGCCGGCGAAAATATCGCCAAGGGTCAAACAACACCTGCAGCAGTTATGAAAGCTTGGATGAATTCGTCTGGCCATAAAGCAAACATCTTAAGCAAAAACTTTACTCAAATTGGCATAGGCTATGAGCCAAACGGCAATTACTGGACACAACAATTTATCCAGAAATAAAGAAAAAAGGACAGGCTTTTTTAGCTTGCCCTTTTTCCTCTTTGCGTGGAAACCCTTTTAACGCATATTCATTTCATTTTCGCTTGAAAATTGAGGTTTACAGGGTATAAAAACCTCAAAGGATGCAAAAAAAGACCGTCTATTGACAGCTCTGTTCTTGAATTAAAGCACCCATTGGTATTATAAGGTCAGCCAGAAATTTCTGGTTGGATCTTTTTTATTTAGGATTTAATTCTAACGGTAGCCGGGGTAGAACGTAAGCATCCATGGGGCTAGATCCCGTCAACTAAACAGTTCGCCCCCCTACTTGTAGAAGAAACATGATTGAGGCTAGTTGGGACAACGATCTCGTATAACAAGCGAAGCTGTGAGACTACAAAAAGGAACAGCGGTACCGGTCATTTTATTTGAAGATTCGTGGTTTAGGGACAACGTTTTTTCTATTATTCCTTAGCAGCTTTCTTTTGTCTTTGCTCACCGGTTACCTCGATGTGCAAGGTGAGCACAAGTCTCTGCTTACATGTCTGAATTAGGTAGCTCTATATATGAATGGATAAAAGTATTGTTTGCAGGAGGGGCTGCTTTATGGGGATTGCTCTTTCCCCTGTTCTTTATTTTCATTCCGGCTCTCTTATTTTGGATACTTCTTGAAATTGACTTCAAAAAATTAATTGGTTTGCAATGCATGGCGTTGACCATCTATTTAGTTGAATATGCACTTCTGATTGTATGGAACGTCTTTTTCTCGATTCCGCGCGACTCGTCTCCTTTTTCACTTGGTGTTGCCGCTCAATATGTACCGGAGAACGCCTTTGCTATCCGATTCTTCAGCTATATTACCGTTTTCCAGATATGGATGCTTGTCATACAGTATCGTTTTTTACGGACATTAGAGGCAAAAGGTCCACGCTATGTTTTTTTTCATGGTGTTCCTGATTGGACTTGGCTTTCTGGTTTTATCTGCGTTATTTACATCGATTCACGTCGACAATTTGTTTTAATCAAAAGAGGTGAGCACATTGAAAAAAATAAAGAAACAAGCATGCCTGGCAGCGAGTGCGGCTATCATTGCTGGAAACTTGTATTTGATTTTTATAGAAGAAAAACGGTACTATCTGCAATGTAAATAATAGTGCCATGCTTCTTTTAAGCTTTAAAATCAACTGGCAGTTTCTTTTGATTGATCCACATGAGCTCTTACTCCATCTGTAATAAATTCTTCTGTTAAGGCGATCGCCATAATGATTGTTCCGAAAAAAAACATGGATAGACCGATCGCGTTTGAAACATGTGAAGAAGGACCAAAAAAAATCTAAAACATAGATACTAGATGAATGCTTATCCCTGATACGTATAGTTTTTTAGCGGACTTTGCCTCTTTCATTACCCATATTAATGAAAAGAACACAAATAAAAACATGGTGCTCTCAAGAAACAGACCTACCGTAGTAAATAAAAAGTTCGGATTATTTGTGAACTCAACCACCTTGTTAAGCAGCAAACATGTACCTCCTTTTTAATTTTATGTATACAGCAGTGTCATCTTCTTTATTCCAGCGAATTAATCATTCGTAAAATATAAATATCTACAGATAAAGTTCCAATAAAATCCATATCAAAGTCAAATTAAAAGCGACATTATGTAAGTAATGCCGCACTTAGACTTGCCTAGTTTTTAGCGAAATAGCATGGGCTTTATCAAATTTTCACCCAAAATAACGTTCAGACCAATAACTATTATTTATAGAACTAATACCAACCCCTTTGAAGAACTATGGATAAATTCGTTGTTCCCAATATAAATGCCTGCATGTAAAGCTTCAGGTTTATATGTTTCAAAGAAGTCCAAGTCTCCAATTTGTGGTGTTGAAACTTTTGTTCCCTTCTATTTCTCCCTTAAATAGGTAATCCTCTCATCTTTATCTTTGCCATCAGAATTACTCCTGATGATAAACTTCTACAAATAGAACAGCTAAATATAGACACCATTACGAATCTTAGAGTTTCCCTTCCCCGCTCCCATGTTGCCCTTTCAACATATCAACATCTGTTCGGGTAACAGGTATTATGCGTTCAACAACTGTAATAACTTTTTTCAAATATAAAAAAGCTGAGGGATACAACTTCATCGCCATATTGTCTATAATGGCATCCTAACATTGGACGATGTGATATTTTTCATGCTATTGAAAGTCATCATTGATATCAGATACTTCTGTATGCGTCATAATGATTTGATAAGACCTTTTATCTTTACATAAACTTGTTCTTCTAATTTTCCATATGTATCATTCTTTCATTTTCTATAATTATAAAATACAATCAGAATAAAAAATGAAAGAGGACATTATATTATGCTTGAAATATCAGGTGTCTTTTCTGTAAATATTGTAGTTGATCATAATGATTATGAGAGTACAGTAATTAAAAAATTAGAACCTTACATGAAGTCCGAAACAATAGTTAAAATCTTAAAAATTTCAAAACCCTTTCAAAGTTATGACAAAAAAACGATTGTTACTGTTGATTGTGTTTATAAAATTACAACAGAAGAAGTACATCATTTCTCGGCAGAAAGTGATTATTTAGGTATTGTGTTAAATACGCTAAGGTCAACCATTAGTTCTCAAGTATTCTCTCCTACTATTTTCAGTATTAATTAGGGTTCTTCGGGTGATATAAAAAATACCCTCTTATCCTTGTTAAATTTCACACATCAAAGAGGGTATAGGATCAAATGCAATAATGGTATTGCAGCTGACTCAAATATAAAGTTTAAATGGATAATTCACAAAGCACCTATCCCCAAAAACGTTAATAAACCGTGTCACATCGCTGTTAACCGCAATACATCACGGGCGATCATTACTTCTCCTTCTTCGTCCGTTGGAATTACGATTACTTTCACTGGTGAATGTGGGTGTGGGTATATGAAAGATTTCCTATGCGTAGTCTTTTTAATATCTAATGAGTTGAGCGGATTGTACTTGTCATTTTCTCCTATTTATTGAACGAGGATTTCTGCATTAAAGGATATCTTAGAAGAGTGAAAAAAACCAGGTTAGCGATTTGATTAGATCGGTAAACTTAGAATCAGGATTAAAAAATCACTTTCATTCTTACAAGATCTTGAATACTCCCATCTTTAGGGCTTCTTGTGAAAATACGAAGTTCCCCTGTACTTGCTGTAGGCGTTTTGTCAAAAGGCAATGTACTTCTGAATTTTCCGTATTCAGGAGCTCCTGCATCGGCAGTTGTAAAGCGCTCTTTGGAAACTATCACTCCATTTGCATCTCTTAGTTCATGATTAAGAGTGGCCTCGAATGCTCTTGCTTGCCCTTGTACTTGCTGTCCGCTCACAACTTTTGCTCCAGGTAGGGGGGACCACACAACAATATTTTGAGATGTTGGCAAAGGGAGAATCAAATAAAATTTGGGCCAAATAAGGTCTTCTTGATAACCTGGGCGTCCCTGATTTGATTTGGTTATTCTTGAAAGTGGAATCCCAAACCAGCGTGAAATGGAGAAAAGCGTATCTCCGGATTGTATTTCATAGATACACGCAGGTACCTGTAACCATTGATCCTGTACTATGAGATTGTTCATGTTCAAATTGTTTATGCCGGAAACTAGATCTGTAAATGTGCTAAACCTCGATGCAATTCCACTGACTGTATCTCCGCCTTTTACAATATAAGATACTCTTCTAGATTCTAAAAGAATTGGAACAACCAACACATTTCCCAGATAGATAAGCCCAGGATCTGTAACAGGTGGAGTTAAATGGTTTGCTTCCTCGATCGCTTTAACAGAACTTCCAAATCTGCTGGCTATTGAAAAAAGAGTGTCCCCTTTCTGTACTGTATAAATAAAATTTTTTTTCGTAACTATCAATTCATTCACCTCCGTTTTCTTGGAGTTTTCTTTATTTTATGCTCCTACATTCAAGTTGGTTTGGATATTCTTTCTCCGGGTTAAAGTGGAAACATGAATAAAAAGGGATACTGCACCTTGTACTTTTATTTTCCTCTTGTTTTACGCACAAAAAAACCTCCCTGAAAGTGCTGTGAACACAGGCACGTCAAGAAGGTTAAGGTAAATAAACGGTAATGGTTTTATTTACACTTTTATTTAGTTCAGATAGCATAATTCAGCAAATTTAAGTGAACGTAACCATTATCCAACAATTTGTGTTCATCAGTTCCAGCAGCAGTAATTGTACGATTAATATCTTGCGGATTTCCCCAACGTTTTAATACTTCATCTTGCGTCATGCCAATATGGATAGTCGCTTGCTCTATTGTTCCCCATTCCATCAAGATTCTTTGACCCAAAGTTATCGAGCAATGTACGCACTTCATCTGTTGACTCTGTGTTCATTAATTGATTTCTTAATTCACTTGCCCCTCGAAATCCTTTGACATATATCTTAAAAAAGCGATGAAGAGCCTTGAACGGACGCAGCTCTAATTTTGAATATTTATCATGGAGGTCGAGATGCAACCTTAAGAGATCAAGTAATTCCTTACTACTATGATCTTTCCGCTGCTTTTCAAAGGCAAATGGATTATTGAAAATACCACGCCCAATCATAATCCCATCAATACCGTATTGATGAGCGAGCTTTAAGCCAGTTTGACGGTCAGGGATATCCCCATTGATCGTCAAGAGTGTATCTGGTGCCACCTGATCACGAAGTTTCTTAATCTCCGGAATTAGTTCCCAATGAGCATCTACTTTGCTCATTTCCTTTCTTGTACGCAGATGAATGGAAAGATTAACAATGTCTTGTTTCAATATGTGTGTCAGCCAGTCGTGCCATTCGTCTACATCCGTGAAACCAAGCCTTGTCTTTACGCTTACGGGCAATCCTCCTGCTTTTGCTGCTTGTATTAAATCTGCTGCAACTTCCGGCCGGCGGATAAGACCGCTTCCCTTCCCATTCTGCGTCACATTAGGCACAGGACAGCCCATATTGATATCTACTCCCCGAAAACCTAGTTTCGCCATACCAATACTCATTTGCCGAAAGTATTCAGGCTTATCCCCCCATATATGCGCTACAATTGGTTGTTCATCCTCTGTAAAAGTCAAACGCCCACGCACACTATGGATCCCCTCTGGGTGACAATAACTCTCCGTGTTTGTAAACTCTGTAAAAAACACATCAGGTCTGGCTGCTTCACTCACTACATGGCGGAAAACAACATCCGTCACATCTTCCATTGGTGCCAGTATAAAAAAAGGTCGTGGTAAATCACGCCAAAAATTATCTCTCATATTCAAATTCCAATCCTCTCATTATGGGATACCATGCCAACCCCTTATCCCAAAATTAAAAAGCAAAATGTCCCTGCTTCCTTTACACTTATACCATGTTTAAGCACTTTTTATCAAACTGATCGGAAATGTTTATTTTAACTAGCAAGAGCTAACCATGCAAAGCTTTGAAATAGAAAAATAAAAAATCCATGCGGCCAAAACTTGCCGCATGGATTTTTTATATACGACTGATTTATGATATATGAAAAGAACCGTTCCCCTGTTTCTTCTATTCTGCTTATCTATTTACTTGTTTCACTTTTACAGGCTTGTTTTCGCTGCTTACTTTGATGATTTGTCCGATAATACTGATGGCAATTTCTTCTGATGTTTCCGAGCCAATTTCCAATCCGATTGGAGAATGAACCTGCTCCAATTGTTCTGGTGTGACTCCTTCACTTTTTAATTTTTCAAATATGTTTATGACCTTGCGCTTGCTGGCGACCATTCCAACATACGCACACGGAAATTGTAGTGCCGTTTTTAATACAATATCATCACAATCTTTTGTAACAATCACCACGTAAGACTTTTCAGTTGGGTTGGCTTCTCGCAAAGCCTCTCCAATATTCTCATTCACAAATAGATTGGTCGCATTAGGAAAGCGTTTCTTCGTACAATAACCAACGCGATCATCGACAATGCAATAAGGATATTCAAGGAAATCAGCGAGCTTTGCCAACGCGTAGGCTAAATGACCGGCTCCAGCCAGAATGAGTTCAGGCCTGCTTGTATAGACTTCAATAAAGACCCGTAACGTTCCGCCGCAATTCATCTGAATTCCGTCTTTTGCCTGTTTATTCAATTTATATTCAACGATTTTTGATTGGCCATTTTGGATTGCCTTTACACTATCTTCGATCACATAGTGTTCAGCCAAGCCCCCTCCGACAGTCCCTTCAATGGTACCATCACGGTAGACAATCATTTTTCCAACATGCCTGGGAGTCGAGCCCTTTGATTCTATAATCATGGCTAAAGCGAATCTTTCATTTTGACGTGTCAGCATGGACACTTTTTCCATCAGCAGCACGAATATACTCCCCCTTTATTGAAAAAATTAATTCGTTTAATATTGCTTCAAATTAAGAAAATATTGTAAAAGATTTAACGCGACGGTTTTTCTGTAAGCCGCAGTGGAACGTTGATCGTCGATTGGTCTAATGATCTTATCGAAGGCTGCCACAATCGCAGCGATGTCTGCATCAGCTAATGGTATCGTTTTTCCAACCAGCTTCTTCTCAATATCAATGGAACGAACCATAGTAGGTCCGACCGCCCCGAAGGCAAATCGAATGTCATTGATCCGACCTTTGCTTATCCGGATGAAACCCGCAAACGATACTTTGGCAATTGCATCTGCGTTGCGGTTGCCTACTTTCTCAAAAACGACATAAGTATCTTCTTCTAATACGGACGGCAGAATAATCTCAGTTAATATTTCATTGTGAAAGCGTTGAACCCGTCGTGGGCCTTGAATAAAATCACTAATCGCAACCATGCGATCACCATTTACGGAGCGCAACAGAAGCTTTGCATTGTATACATATAATAAAGGAAGCATGTCACCCGCTGGAGAGGCGTTGCAAATATTACCGCCTAATGTTCCCCGGTTTCTAATTGCCGGGGCAGCAATTGTTTTAATTGCGTTCTTTAAGGCAAAAGGAATAAACGGATTTTCAAGTAATTCACTATAGGTACAGCAGGCCCCGATGTGGAGATCCTTGTGATGTTGATACACCTGCTTTAATTCGGAAAGATGATCAATAAAAACAATCGGTTTAGGGATTTTCGGAGGCACTCCCCTTCGACTTTTGTGAAGAACCATAACATCGGTGCCGCCAGCTATGATTGCACAGTCTTCTCTATTCAATTGGCTCAAAGTTTCGTCTAAACGCTCGAAGCGATACGCAGTTATTTTCTCTACCATAAGCCATCACCTTTTTTAGCTGCCAGGTTAATTGCCTCAACAATCATATTGTAGCCAGTACATCGGCACAGATTTCCGGAAATGCCTTCACGAATTTCAGCCTCTGAGGGATGAGAATTTTTGGATAACAAAGCTGCACTTGCCATAATCATCCCCGGAATGCAATAGCCGCATTGCACTCCCCCGGCAATGGAATAGCTCTCATCTAAAATCTTAAATTGTTCCGTTTCAATTATACCTTCGATCGTTTGAATATCGGCACCAGCAATCGAGCCAATTGGAATAAGGCAGCTGTTTTGCAGGAGGTTATTCACAAAAACACTGCAGGCTCCGCACTCCCCTTCACCACACCCTTCCTTTGTTCCGATTAACTCAAACTCATCTCTTAATAAATCTAGTAATCTTACTGTAGCAGGGGCGTCAGTTTCCACCTTTATTCCATTTAATGTAAATTTAATCACCCCTCTTCACCTTCTTTCATCCAAAGACTTTCAATAATGACTTCCGGTGTAATTGGGATTTGCTGAAAAGAAGTTTGCAGTGCATCCTCGATCGCAGCTTGGACTGCTGGAGCGCCTCCGATTAAAGTCAATTCACCTGCGCCCTTCGCCCCGTATGGACCATCAGCATAGGGGTTATCAAAGACCTTGCTTTCGATTGAAACAACGTCCAATGAAGTCGGCGGTCCATAATCCGATATGCTTTTTTGTTGGATTCTACCTTGCTTCGACGTCATCCTTTCTAGATAACCGTACGCTAACCCTTGAGCCAACCCACCGTCAATTTGGCCTTTCATAATCAGTTCATCGATGACCTTCCCGACTTCATAATTGCCGTATACTTTTTCTAACTTTACATTTCCTGTTAATGTATCAACTTCTACTTCAACGATATTAACGCCCCATGAATAAGCCGGGTAGGCATCTCCAGTAAAGGTTTTCTCGTCCCAAGGAATCATTTCACGGTGAACATAGTGCTCAACTACTTCCTGTTCCACCCCTGTTTGCCACTGAGCCTTAAGTTTTTTTGCGGCACGTTCAAGCAATTTTCCGACAATCATCGTCGTCCTGGAGGCTACGGTCGGACCAGAGTCGGGAACCTCTTTTGTATCGGGATAAGGATACAAAATATCTTCGTACGGGAGGTCAAGTTCTTTGGCGACAATTTTACACAACGTCGTCAAAATACCTTGTCCCATATCAGAATTTGAGATTTTTAGCGATACCTGGTCGTCCTTTGATTTAACCAGCTTCACCGTTGCTTTAATATGATCTCTTTCGCCGCTGCCTGTAAATCCACAGCCGTGGAGGAACAGCGAAGTTCCTATGCCTTTTTTATAGCGCTGATTTTGTTGATTTAAGCGCTGGAAGTCTTCTTTTTTCTTTTTGTATTCTGACACGTTGAGCAGGTCCTCGATCATTTCTTCCATTAATATCGGGTCGCGGAATTTACCTTTGGTGATGGTGGGGTCTTCTTGTTTGACAAGGTATTTTCGTTTATATTCAAGCGGTTCAATTTTTGCCAGTTTACTAAGATGTCCAATATGACTTTCGATTCCGGCAAAGCTTTGTGGCGCACCAAAGCCTCTGAAGGCGCCGTTCGGAACTGTATTGGTTTTTAAGACATAGCCTTTTGCATGAAAGTGCGGAATTTTATAAACACCGGCACTGTTTATTAATGCGCGCTGGAGCACGACAGAGCTCAGTCCCACATTCGCTCCTCCATCGAGAAAGATGTCAACACACATGCTCAAAATATTTCCTTCCTTATCAAGAGCAGTTCGATATTTAAGTTTGGCCGGATGCCTTTTTGTCGTAACCAGCATATCCTCGGAACGGTCGAACACGAGCATCACCGATTTTTTGACTGCTCTTGCAGCAACGGCTACGTGACAAGCCATCATCGAAGGATAATCTTCTTTGCCGCCAAAACCTCCGCCGGTAGGGCTTTGAACAACTCTGACTTCATCGTCACCACAGGCTAGGGCGCTTAGCAATGCATTTTTTATATAATAAAGACATTGCATCGATCCCTGGACGACAATTTCATCATCCTTATAAATGGCGAGCATTCCTTGCGGCTCAAGGTAGACATGCTCCTGATAGCCTGTATCATATTCTTCTTCGATGATTTGATGGGCTCCCTGCTCGATTGCTGAAAGGTTCTCTAAGCTTTCCCCAAATTCATAGCTTGCCATCACCCCGGATACTGATTTTTGTTTAATCGCTTTGTCCAATGTATAGATGGCCTGATGTTCTTCAATTTCAATCTTCACTTCAATTAACAAACTGTACAGGATATCCAGGTCTTTTCCAACGAGCATGAGAATCGGCTCACCCATATAATTGACCCACTCATTGGCAAAAATGGGCTGATCTTCTTCGATAATTTTGACATAATTCGGTCCGGGGATATGCTCTGCTCCAACAGCTTCATATCCTTCCGGAAGGTTAGGTAATTGAATGGATATGATTTTTCCATAAGCAATTGGCGACCGATACAAAACCCCATAAACCATATTTTCCAATTTCACGTCACTAATATAGAGCAGCTGGCCCGATACTTTACCTTTATGGTCCTTCTTGGGCACTGAGGTGCTTATGTCTTTGAGATTCATTGCAACAACACCCTTCGACTCATTTTTTTAAGGCGACATATCATTAATAGAAGCCTCTTCCTACGATTTTATAAGTGGGATTGATATTTTATGATTCATTTCCATTCAAGAATCTCGTGGTTTTTAATTAAATTTTATGATTTGTAATAATCAATGGCTTTTTGGTAATCCTCCGGCGTGTCAACATCCATTAATACTCCCGGATCATCTACATTCATATATTTCTTTTCGTAACCGCCCAGGACCACACGCAAATTACTTTCTGGATTGGTTTCGAGAATTTTCTGTTTCACTTCGCTTGATAATTTGATGGGGTGACCGCCTTTATAGTTAAAGCTGGGAATAACTACGTTCCCTTTGTGTTTTGCTATTAGCTGAACCGTCTCTTTTTTAACAAGCGGACAATCTCCGGGTGTTATAAAAAAGGTTGGGGCGTTTACTTCGTTGCAGCCCTTTTGAATGGAATGAAACATTCCCTGGTTAAATTTTTCATTATAAACAAACTTTACCTTAAATGAATAGGCATTTTTACTGATGATTTTTGCCATTTCCTCTTGGATGATTTCCGCTTGAAACCCGGCTACGACGATGACCCTACTGCATAGTCCTTCAAATTTCGATATCGTTTGCTCCAACACGGTCATTTGCCCCAGCGGCAAAGTCATTTTAAATTCATTCGCTCGGCTGGAATATCCAGCAGCTAGGACGATTGCTTCCATGTTTGTCACCCTCTACATATCATTTTTCTAAAAGAAAAGCCCCTAATATATTAAGAGATCATTAATTGTTTATGCTTTAAATTTTAATTAAAGAATCTGGTTAGTGTTTTTTCCTTATATGCGTAAAAGCCTGATTATATTACTTATGGTACGCTTCACCATACATTGCATAAACAAATAGTTAATTTTGAATATAAAATATATATTAACGTTTAGATTACAAAGACCACTTTTGTTGTTACTGAAAGTGGTCTTCTTCTCTAAACACTGGTAATCTTAAACTATATAGTTTTCATCATCCTCTTTAGAATAAAAATCTTTTAAATCTTTTCCAAAATATTTTGCAAAAACAAGCATTCCAAATCCAGTAAGTTCCAATTTATGGTTCTCTTCCATCAATATACTATTGCTTATCAGAGCAAACCTTTCCATTTCACTTACACTGAATCCAATCGTCTTGCATAAACGATATATATTGACGTAGCAGATTCCGGTCAATTACGGCTAATGAACGTTCAATACCTTGCTTTTTTAGGTAATCGAGAAAGTAGCCGAAGTTATTTCGGTATTGTTGGAGCGTATTTAGCGCTCGGCCCCTCGGCTTTTTTAATCGACATGAACGTTTCAAATAACTCGTCGATAGTGGGGGTTTGATTATTCGTTCGTATTTTTCGCATAAAAAAACACGCCTCCTTCCGGATAGCGTGCAACATTTACGTATTCTTTTACCTTTACTCTGCGGACAAGTCATCGCCTATGTCACCACAAAATAAAAGCGCCAGAAACGTTGGTTTAATAACGTTCTGACGCGAAGTATGATTCCTACTGGGTTCGAACCAGCGACCTCTACCCTGTCAAGGTAGGGGCGTGGATGCTGAACTAAGGAATCTAAAAGGTTAATATGCAACTATTTATTCAATATTAACGAATTGGTCACAAGCTCGTGACCAATCTGTGACCAAAATTTAAGATCTTAACCCTGCGCCAAGAGGTTTCCTTTGAACTACACAATTTGACTTCTAAATCTAAAAGACAGTGAGCTACGTATAGGCTCACTGTCTTTTTCCAACTATTTCACTTGTTCTTGCAATACTTCTTTTAACAACTCAATCGCATTTTCTTCACTTGGATCGTTTGTTCCAAGTTCACCTCGGAAAGCTTTTGAAAGAATGGTCTGTTTTAGCGTTTCCAATTGTTCCTCAACATGTAGAATTTTCAAAGACTCTGTTTCTTTTTCTAATATAGCCACCAATTTCTTTTCAATTTCCTTTGCCTCATCCAGTGGCGGTACTGGTATTACGATCGATTCGACTGCCTTAGAACCTACATTACCTTGATTGACCCCCCCTGTCTCAAAACCAAAAAAAGTATTTCTAAATGCAGATGATTGAAGATAGTAGAATACATACTCATCCATTCGTTTAGGCTTTAACGACAAAATACGTTGATTAAGCAGTAATGGTTTATCTATTCCATCTACTTTAACCGCATAACCATAGTCTCTTTTGTATTTCGTTCCCGTCAAGGACAATAAAATATCTCCATTTTTAATGGTGTATTTCTCAAAAATTTTCGCATCATATTCTTTAGGCAAATAGACAGGATTTCTTTCTAATGCTAAGTCGTTTTTATATAGATTACCCATTCGAATAAGCTGGATGCCTTGATCTACAAAATCCTTGCTCTTAAATGCATAACCATTCTTAAACTCAGCAATATCTTTTAGCGTGTCCCATCTCCATGTATCTGGTATCACATAAGGCATTTTCGAATCGCTTAATATGGAAACTTGAATGGATTTATTCTCTTCCATATTTTGATTTTCTTCTCGCCACTTCCTCGTCAATTCCCCACGAAACGCCTTATCCAAAATAGCTGCTCGACGAAGTTCAAACGTTTCCTTCGCTTCCTCAATCAACCGCTTTGCTTCTTCCACTTTATTTAAAAGACGCTCTATTTTCTCAGCAATTCGTTTTTGTTCATTTAATGGCGGAATAGGAAATGGTAAGTTATCTAAATGTTCTTTTTTAATATTATTTATATTACTGCCTTTAGCCAATTTAGAAATCAAATTTCTATAGTTTGAAGTTTGATAAAAGATACTAAAGTAACCATCGTCTATTTTTTTGCTTGGACGTATGGTAGTTAAGAAAGCACCAAAACTTTCCCCAACAAATTCAAGGGAAATTGAGGCAGCTTTCCCAATAACCTTGCTACTTCCTGTTGAAGATACAATGACAACATCACCTTTTTGCAACTTCTGTTCTTCTTTTACTAACTCTTTAGAGATATATACATTATCTTTTTGATTCACCACATGACCATCTTGAATATTTCCACCTCTTAAAATGAGTGAATTATTTAAATCTTTTAAACTTTCTACATGATGTTTTTTATAAGATACACCCCTTAAGGTTTTAGACAATGCTCCTGCATTGCTCCATATCCAATTCTCTGGAATTTCATATGGCTGATCTTCTGCTGGAACTAGTGATTTTTCTACTAATTCCTCGATGCTCTTCTGTTTCTTACTCATTGAGTGACCACCTGATCCTCTTCAACCGCTCGAAGTTCTTCTACAACCTCATTTAATAAATCCATCGCCTGCTGAAGTTTCACTATCGCTTCTTCTGCCGAATCAATCGGATCTGGTAAGTTGTCATAAGCAGATAAGGAATCATCCGCAATCAATCCGATATCTAAGCTGTCATCCTTTTTCGCAATTTCTTCTCGTGTAAACTTATTCCACCGCTCATCTTCTACTGTCGAACGGTCTTCTGCTACATAAGCTTTCATAAAGTCTTCAAAATGAGCCATTGTTAATTGATTACGTTTCCCAAACGAAGACATGTTTGTACGAAGGTCATATACCCAAACATCTTTTGTATTATCTTTGTCTGTCGTTCCTCTTGTAAAGAATAATACATTCGTCTTTACACCTTGTGCATAGAAAATACCTGTTGGTAAACGCAAAATCGTGTGAAGGTTACATTTATCCATGAGATCACGACGAATTTGCGCACCAATTCCACTCTCAAACAAGACATTATCAGGGATGACAACCGCCGCACGTGCTTGTCCATCCTCTTTTAACGCATTATAGATGACCTGTAAGAAATTCAACTGCTTGTTAGACGTTTCAAAGGTCAAATCATCACGAGTCACACGTTCTCCGCCTTTTTTATTACCAAACGGTGGATTGGTGAGAATAACATCAAAGTTTTTCATCCATTTCCCGTTACTTGATAATGTGTCACCATGTTCTAAACGTCCCTCAATATCATGTAACAGTGCGTTCATAAGCGCCAAGCGGTGTGTATCTTTGACAAGTTCCATTCCTGTAAAAGCTTCTTTCTTTTGAAATTCCACTCCTTCTGTTTCTAAATCAAAATAGCCATCCGTTTTTTCTTTCACATATCGATCCGCTGCAATCATAAAGCCAAATGTACCAGCCGCTGGATCGACACAACGCTCTCCCGGTTTCGGATCAACTAATTGCACCATCACATCAATAAGCGGTCTCGGCGTAAAGTATTGTCCCGCTCCCGATTTGGTTTCGCTTGCATTCTTCTCAAGCAATCCCTCGTATAGATCACCTAGTCCCTCTTCTTTAGCGTTATACCAGTCAAGCGCATCAATAGATTTAATAATTTTTTCTAAGTTCTTCGGCTCTTCAATGCTTGTAGAAGCATCACTATAAATAAGGCGCAGTTTTTTGTTCTCACTGTTACCAAGTTCAAGTAGTAGTTTTTGATAAAACTGTTTTAATGGGAGTCCTTCTTTTTCGATTAAATCATCCCATCGGTAGCCTTCTGGAATAGTCTCTTCTGTTTCTTGCTCTTTCATCATTTTCAAAAACAACAAGTATGTGAGTTCAGTTACATATTGTTGATAGTTAATGCCGTCATCACGCAGTACATTACACAAATTCCATAACTTCTGTACAATTTCTTGGTTTGTCATTTTATGCCTCCAACTAAAATTATTCTTACTATGAAAACGACTCATAAATAGTCTGTATATAAGCAAGTCAATTCCCTCATTATAACGCAAAAAGTACCACTATATTAAACCAGTGGCACTTTTCTTCGTTAAACTACATACAAATTTTCATTAATTGTTGATACAATCGGATCGATTAAATCACCGAATTCCCTTTTCAACACTTTGTAGCCGCCACTGCTTTTAAATGGCTCTTCTGTGAAAGCATCTTCTGGTGTGGGTGCTAATACAGGGAACAGCAGTAATTGTTTTTCGATCCGCTCCAGCCATCTTTTCTGTCTCGGTGTCCATTCATGAAGCGAATTTACTTTCTGCATCGCATATTTAATACGTGTTTCATGATCAACAAGCCCTACACCGAGAGCGGCCTGACGAACAAAGCTAATAATATCCGCCGCAATATCTTCATTCTTCGCTTGCTTCCATGCCGTTTGTAAATGGGACTGCTTAAACCCTTTTGTTTCTAAGATCGTAATAAGCTCTCTTAAATCTTTTCTTGTTAAATCCTTTGGACGAGTACAGATAAGCTGAAGCGCTGGGATTTCGTTCATATTTTCTTTCACGAATTGAACAAACCCATCTAAATAATCTTCGGGTCGGCTATTCCCCTCGCCATATCCTCGTGTTACCTCTTTCACCTTGTCTTCTTGATTGGAGATGTACCGCTTTTCTCCTGTTACTCGGTACGATTCCATATATTCAAATAGAATAGAATGCTTCTTCGCTTCTAGTGAGGAATAAGACTTTACTTCACTTGCCCATTCATCAATACTTTTCCCGTTGGAAAGTTCCTCGAACCTCTTTTTATCTTCTTCATTCAATCGTTGCTTACGCCGCTGTAGTTTTGCCGCTAATTGTTCACTATAGAAGCTTGCTTCCACATCTGTTGTTGCATCAGTCAGCCGTTCATACAATTCGCCAATACTTTGATTTTGCTGCTTCACTACAGGCTTCATTTCCGTGTAACTTTGCAGTTTATCATAAATACCGACTGCATCATAAATAGTAAAGTGTGTCTTGCCAATCTCAGGACACAAACGAGTAGCACGACCAAGCATTTGATCGTACAGAATACGTGACTGTACACGCCGCAAAAAGACAATGTTTGTAATAGGCGGTACATCAATTCCTGTTGTAAGGAGATCAACGGTAACAACAACATTTGGTAGCCGCTCGTTTTTAAACCTTTTGATTGATTCGAGCGGTTTATAAATGTAGCCCGTAATTTTGACAATCGCATCATCTTCTACCTCGTCGCCCCGTTCTTGAAAGGCTTCTTTCAGTAAGCGAACGATTAAATCCGCATGCTGATCCGTTGCCGCAAAGATGAGTGTTTTTTCTTTTCCCATCGGATCAATATATTCAACCAACTTATTTAGGATTGCTGTATTGAATGGTTCTGTAATCACTCGCTTATTAAATTGCTCTACCTCAAAATGAACGGTATCTTCTACTTTTTCTAGTTGGATTTCACCTTTATCAACATCATATACTTCCACTTCTTCATCTTTTTCGAAAGTAATACCTAAGCTTGAAAGCTCTGTTTTAAATACATATGGCGGTTCATGATCAACCAAGAATCCATCAAGGACCGCTTCACTATACGAATATTTGAAGATCGGCATCCCGAATATTTCAGTTGTGTGAAGAGCCGGAGTCGCTGTTAGTCCTAAGCAAGCGGCATCAAAATAATCAATGACTCGTCTATATTGGCTAATGTAATCATTTTGGTCTTGGTATTGTAACTCATCATCCGACATTTCACGGTCGCTTGTGTAACCCCTGTGTGCTTCATCAACAATGATAAAGTCATATTGTCCAACACTTGGCGGTCTGCCATCTTCACTGTAAAAGAGTCGATGAACCATTCCTTGTACGGTGGCAATATGAACTCTCGTCATCACTTCTGGCGAAATATCCTCTAATGACTTCACATCATAGATACTGGAGAATGGTAGCCCTTCTATTTCTGTATCTTTCAGGGCATTTTCTGTCTGTCTGCCGAGTGCTTTACGGTCAACAAGGAAGAGAATACGACGACACTTTTTCGCTTTGATCAAGCGGTACATGAGCGCAATAGCGGTTCGTGTTTTCCCTGTCCCTGTCGCCATCGCCATCAGCATTTTTCTCTGACCCTCTTGCAACGCCTTTTCAGCAGCTAATACCGCATTTTGCTGATAGGGGCGCAAACCAAACTTTGTAATATCCTCTTCGTGCAACTGTTCATCTGCCGCTTCATCATCTTGACTGAGAAGCAACTGAAGATCTTCTGGAGAGTGCCAGCCTTCAAGCGGACGTGCATGCTCTGTCGGCTTCCGAGAATCCCAAAACCATATCCCTGACTCTTCTTGTAATTGTCGTAAGAATGGCCTTCCATTTGTGGCATATAGAAATGGCACTTTATAATTCCCTTTTATCGGTTCAATCTTTTCATTTTCAATTGGTGTCACATTTCTTGCATATGTTTTTGTCTGGCTATCTAACACAGAAGGTACATTTTTATGTTTTGCTTTCGCTTCTACTAACCCAACAAGGCGCAAGCCAATAAATAGCGCATAATCAACTCTTCCGCTTCTTACTTTCCATTCTGCAATCGCCATATTACGATTTTTCTCCGGCAACGTTCCCTTTGTATAGTGATTCAGCTCGTTTGTATTCACTTCCCAGCCTGCTAAGCGTAGTTTCTCGTCAATGATTGTACGTGTTTCCGCTTCCGTTAATTGCTGTCGGTGAACAAATTTCTTTGATATCTTCTTACGTTCTGTCTTTGCCTGTGGTTGCTCCTTCTCTGCTTTTTGACGAATGGCTTCCAGCTCTTTTTCAAGCTGCTGCAATTTAGTATCGTACTCTTGCTGAAGTGTATCAATTTTATCTGTTTCTTCCTGCTCGCTGTACTCAACGTACTCAGGCGCTTGAAAATGCCAGTCACCGTACACTTCCATGAACCATACAGACAGACGAAAAGCGATATGCAGCATTGCTTTCGCTTCTTCTACTTTTCCATACTCTGCTTCATGTACCGCTTGATTTCCTTTACGGCGCAGCGTTTCGAACATTTCAATTAATTCAGGTTCTAATATTCCTTCTCTTCGCAACGTATTAATCCGATCCACTTGCGTCGTATTGTATACTTCACGAATATTCTCAGATGCCAAAATGTATTTTGTCATGGTCTCCGCAAACAAGCGCAGTTTCATTAATGTTGTATGAGGGTCCACATGTACGTTTCTTTCCGCTGACTCCGCTAAATTAGCAAGCACATCCCATTCCGCACGAAAAAATGAAAAATTGCTCGTCATTTTCATCACCGTTTCCAATGTTTATTTGTGAATATTATACTATAGTATCTCAAATATTAGTAATTGATTGGAACGTGTGTGGTTTTCGTTTCCCATTTAAACACTAAAAGTTATTAATCCTTATTTATTTTTTATAATTAATTCAGATGCATTGCACCTAATAGTCACTAGCTCTTGATTTAATAAAATCATTCTTTTATTAATCCGTTGTTTTCACCTAGTTTTATTAGACTAATCTATTAGAAAATAAATAATGAAGCGGTTTAAGATACTTATCCCTTACCATCCTATTCAATGTAAAAAATCAATTGTTACAAAGAGAAAAATGGGCGTATAAGCCGTTCTGGTACAATCCCCTTACTTAACTTAATCTGACGGCTTAAAATTGATTCTGTGCTGTCTGGATACATTGACAGTATAAAAAAGAACCGCTCCAATAAGCAGTTCTTTACAGGTATGAAGCTATAAAATTGAAACAAGTAATAATCCCTTGGTATTTTCCCGTTGGCATTATTTCCTAACCTAAATAAATGCCCCCTAAAATGTTTGCTATATTTTTCATTTAAATTAATGTAATCAGCTTATTTGTAATAGATACCATCAAATGTTGCTGCTGCCCCATGATATGCAAGGCATGCTCCTGATTCTTGTACTGCAATGGAATTTTTTTGATTTGTAAAGGTAATTCGACAGATTGGATCATCAAAAAAACCTTCAAAATCTTCTATGTATTCAGTGTATACGCCTTGACCATTTTTAATTTTTGCTGTTCCTTCAATACCCCCTACGTGTCCGCCCATTACTACATCAATAGAAAATTTATAACTAGTCGGGGTTTCATTAGAGATTGAAACAGAACCAAACTGATTTTCCCATTTCCCATTCCATTTACTTTTTGAAACAGTCTGCCCTTTTAATCCACTGGTTGCAATGTATCCAGCTTTATTATTGAATTTGATCTTAGACCATCCACCGGGCACTGTACTATATACGAATACCGATGTTCCTTTTTTTAGTGATCCAACTAGTTTTGCTCTAGGGCTTGGATTGTCTTTTACATCTAAGGTATTCACATTTACTATAAAGTGTTTGTTTACATCAGTAGATTTACTTGGTGATGGTGAAGAAGCCCCATTTTGCTTCAATCCATTGGTTGCAATATACCCTGCTTTATTGTTGTACTTAATTTTAGACCATCCACCAGACTCTGTATTATAAACAAATACAACTGTTCCTTTTTTAAGAGAACCTACTACTTTTGCTCTAGGACTTGGATTTTCACGTACATCTAACTTTTTTACATTCACCGTATAGTGCTTGTTTACAGCTGCTGCTTCTGTCTTGTTTAAAGGTAATAGTGCAAGCATTAAAACTAAAACTGTAATAAATCCTAAAATCTTCTTCATAATTTGATTTGCCTCCTATGTATTTTTATTGCAACATGCTAATAATACCATAACATTAGAATCTATAATTAACATTTTTTTGATTTTAAATGAGCATTAAATAATAAATCTGAAAACCACAACGTTAGTTGACATGTCCTAGTTATAATTGAATCACTTATTAATTATGGCTTGTTTTATTGGACTCGTCTAAAGCATAGTTGTTCGTTCGCTTATATGACCCGCTTGATGAATGATCACAATTTTCCCAATCCATAAAATCCCTCTTTTATTTACACGTTGTTTTTAGCCCTTTTTATAGACTAAACTATTAGAAAAACGGACGCATAAGCCGTTCTAGTACAATCCCCTTACTTAAACATTCAAAACTTTTTATCCTTTATTTCTTACTGAAGGACATAAAAAAGGACTGTCAATAGACAGTCCTTTTCATTTAATTAGTTCCTCCAGGATTACTGTTAAATCAACGTTCATCAATTTCAGGTGGAAAGTCGGCAGAATAATGCGGATGTAACCGCTTCGGTTCCTGTGTAAGTTCAGAGGTAAACTTTGCAGAGTAATGCTGAGTTGGCTGTTCCGACCATTGTCTAATTTCAGTTCCAAACTCTTGTATAATTCCAGTTCCAAACTTTGTAGAGTAGTCCTCATCTGCACGTCTGGATCGCTGTGTAATTACATATCCATTGTTAGTAGACATAAAAAGTTCCTCCTCAGTAAATTTGGATTTTGCTTACGGTATTTGATTACCCGGTTGTCTTTTTATCAAACAAAATTTCAAAAGACACAACGAAAGAACTAGAATATAATTTTAAAATTTTAATAGGAAAGGTTTCGCTTGTTATAATTTCAATTCTGTATACATTGTGCTTTCTGGTACATCGGTTAATTTAACAATATCTGCGATGCTCATACATCCACTGTGTCATAACCTAGAAAACAATAGGTTAGTGAACAAAGAATAATGAACATGGTTTTGTTACATTGGATCCAATAAAAAAGCCTATTTTTAATAGCTTAACGATTGTGTTCAGAAAAGGGAGAGTTTCACAACACTTCAATTAAATTAATCTGTCGTACTCATCATCGAATGAACATTTCATTAAATACGATGATAGCTACGAACGATTCTATTTGTGCATTCGATAGTCCGCTATCAAATATGATTGGCGTGAGGAAACTTCTTATCTATATTGTTACATTTATGATAACCAAAAAGGCAATTACCTCTGGACGAAGTAATTGCCTTTTTGAATTTTTCTTTTTTCAAAGATCATTAGCTATGACGTATAGTGCGTGTGTCATCTGAGTGCTTTTCATCAAATACATGTCTGTCGAGATATTTGTGGAAAAACCACTCCCCTGCTGCAATAATAACCGCTGAGAGAATAGAAGCTATTAAAACATCACTATTATCTGTAAAAAGTTCTTTCCCCATGAGCCAGATAACTAAAAAAGATAAGACAGCATCTGAAATGGTCGCAATGATGTTTCTTTTTTGATGGTCTGCATTACGATCACGATCATCTCCGGCTTTACGGAAAATAAACAAATCACCGATGATATAAGCCACAATCGTGAGAACTACGCTAATTAAAAGCGTATCTTCAAATTCCCCATCAAAAATTCCGGTGAGAATAATACCTAATACAATAGTAATCATTACAAACTTAATTAAAATGGCTTTTACATGATCCAAGATACATTCCTCCTTTCTATTTTATTCTTTTATCTATACCCCAAAAAAAGAAAATAAACTCCTTTATTTACTATTGTATTAAAAAATTCCCTCTTAAATCAGACCTTTGTCCTTCAACACCGCCCGTACAATCTCATTCATGAGATCAGATTTGTTACCGGTGCTTTTATTCCGATGCAACAAACTATCTAATAAGTTACATTCATTGATTTAGTTAAGACAATACCTCGATCACTCGTTTTGAACCATAAAAAGAACCAACGAAACAAACTTCATTTTAACGTTTGAAAATACCTTCATTTATACGTATAATCAAACCTACAAACGATTAAAAAAGAAAATGGAGGAACATCTCATAGTAGTTAAAAAAAAATTTTCCGTTAAGGAATTTATAGAACTCGTCGGTCATCACAGCGAGGGAAACATTCGTTTTTTTCGTTTGAAGTTAAGAGAAAATGGTGTCATCAAAAGTTATCAACCTTTAACTGAAGATATGATCCCTATTTGGAATGAAGTATGTAAAGTGAAAGAAGCTGGTGCTACATGGAAGGAAGCGATGAATCACGTTATCGGTAGCCATACAGGTAGTGCAGAAGCTGAAAACCCTCAACCAAACATAAATGTCCTTACAACAAATAATGATCAAAAGATAGATGAGATAATACTTCTTTTGAAGGACATAAAGGACATTCTAAAAAAATGAGATAAAAAAACAGCAAATAAAATAAAAGTGCTAATGCCCCACCTTTCTAAAGGAGCATTAGCACTTTTTTTACTTTTTATATAAGAAACCCACTGTAAATACTATCCCTATTAAGTTTTCTTCAACTACATGAGTAGTTTTGACATTAACCGTCAACCACAGTCATTGCAGGGGCTAAATCCAAGTAAAAATTATGAACGTAATCTACTTGTTCTTCCTCTACTTGTCCTTTGAATTTATCGTTTAATTCAGCAACAGTTACCACAATTTTTTGATTTGTGATAATTCGTTATCGTATGTTCAGATAAACCATCCATCTGCTTAATTCGAATAACAATATCCCGTGCCTTTTCAACCGTCAGTTTGTGCTGAATTTTTGTTTTTCTGACCATAAAAAAAATCCCCTTCCTATACTGAGTAAGTACAAGAAAGAGGATTAAGGGGTCATTCGTGGTAATGGTCGCAAATGACTTGATTTCCTTATTATATAACATTAAAACCATTACCCTACACTTTGGAGAATGCAGTGACACCGTGTCACATCGCTGTTAACCGCAATACATCACGGGCGATCATCACTTCTTCGTTCGTTGGGAAAATATGTACCAACTGTAAATTGAAATACCTATTAAAATTAACGTTCTTTTATCTTATTTCCTTAAATCTACCATATTGCTCTTTGTTTTACAATATTTTTAGTTATGTACTTGCTACTCTTACAGCCGTAATAATTAGCAAACCTTTTTTAGTTTTATCAATATTACTCACTTTCCAGTTGTCACCATCCGGCTTAATTACATCGTTTAATTTGATTTTATCACGATTAACTTCATTGTCCTGTACAGTAACATAAATTTCGTTGTCTAAGGTTGACAACTGTGCAATATCAACGGAAGATTTTTTCTTCTCTACAATAGCAGGAATGAAAATAGGATCACCTTGAACGATAATTTCAATCGGTCTGCCCTCGTCATCTAATAAATAATCACCATGTTCATCCCGTAAATAATCCGTAGTCGTTTCCCCTGCTACTTCAATATTAAAATTACAATGACGCATAAGGGCTTTATATTTAGCATGACGTTTTGACATTGTTTCCGTCAATATTAAATAGTTGTCGCCATCATAATTGATTAAATCGCCCATGTTAATTTGAAACTCTGAATGAATGAATCTTTCTTCAAACCGATTCGTTTTAGCCAAATCAGGATTCGTGATGATGGCTCTTTGATCTATGTTGTTAATTTTAATTGGTTCTGATAATTCCTCAAACAAAAATGTTACATCGGTTATCATGCTTGCACCTCCTTATTTATCAAATAGCATGAAATAGTTTGATTCATTGGCAAGTTGTTCATCTGTTTTCAATTGCCGTACTTTGCGTTCTAATTGATCTATACGTGATTGAATTGAATCTGCATAATCAGATATCGTCATATCATCCAATTTAATTGATTTCATTTGTGTGGGATTGTTTGCTAATGATTCAAGAACAGATAATGCTGCTGAATAAATACCCTTCTTATTTGTGGCAGACAATGGATTATATTCTGTGAATGGTTCAAGATTGACTTCTTCAAGATAAATGGAGAGTTCATCTTGTTCAAGTAGGATACCTTTTGTTTCTAATTGTAGACGTTGAATATTGTTCATTTTATCGCTTCCTTTCTGTAATTTTGAGCATGAAAAAAACACCCTCGATTGAAGGGTGTTAATGTTTTTATTAGTTATTAATATTCTTATCGTAATTTGTCCATTTCTTCCATCAGTTTATTCAATTTGTTCTCTTTGTCCTCTACAGATGCTCCTTGATATTGCTGTGGATGATAGGACAAAGTAATTTTACTCTCTCCACCTACATTTCTTACATTCAACAATATATTGTAACCATTCATCGTCCATAGACTTTTATAATTAGCGTAAGTATCTTCGTTAGAGACATCGGCTTCACCAAATTCTCCGATTGTCGCTGTTTTTATGGCAGAATATTTTTGATATAGTTCACTGCCTGTATAATAGATTTTACTTGGATTAAAATCGTACCATGTATTGTTTAATGTACTGTAAGCATTAAATCCATAAACAAGTTCAGCATTCCTATCGTACTGTTTTACATCATAGACAAGAAATAATGACCCTGATCCGTATGAATCAAAAACTATTTGTCTCGTTTCTCTATTTTTCACTTGTTGATACGTCATACCAAATGTAATGTCTTTCATCAAAACAGGTTCACTTTTTTCAGGAATAGTAGGTACTTTAAACTTATCATCCATTGATCGACTTAGAAACACAGAAAACTGTACTCTAGTAACTGCACCATGCGGCTTAAAGGAACCATCTGGGTAACCAACTGTTATATTATTATGGGCTAAGGCATCTATATTTTCATATATCACATCCCAAGTAGGTACATCCGTAAAATGTGATTGCTCAACTCCTTTAAGAGAATAAGCAGTTACTAATATTCGCGCCATTTCTTGCCTTATTAATGCGTGATCGGGATAAAACTTTGGTGTCTTATAAAAATATCCCTCATCTACAAGTGCTGCAATTGCCTTATATGCCGTATGATTAGTGCCAACATCTGAAAAACCTGGGTTTGGTCTGTTATTTAAATTTAAATTTAATGCTCTTGCAATCATTATTGATGCTTGGGCTTTAGTAACATTGGTATCTGGTTTAAATGTCCCATCTTTAAAACCACTAATTACTCCTTTTTAAAAACCCTTACATCCTCTTCTGTTTCAATAATACCTTTTCTGATTTTTTCAAAAGTTTCTACCATTGTGAACTGACTTACAAAATTATCGATAATTCCGTTTGTTTCTCGAATTTGCTCTGCAATTCTGATTGTTTCTTGAAATGGATCTACTATTTTACCTGAAATATTAAAAATTTCAGCCCAACCAAAGTTTTCATGTCTAGTCACTGGTGTCAACTCAACCTCCCTATATTCACGATAAATTAGTTGTTTATTTAATTCTTCTCAATTCCGGAATTTTCCCTGTCGCTTCGTCATTAATACGCTGCACCATTTGATCTACGGATGTATCGGTCATCATTTCAACTTACTACTCTTTCATTCTTTCAATTATACAATATAACTAGAAAAAAATTGAAATATTGCTATATTTTTTCGTGGGTGTGTAAAATGGTATGTTAGCGACTTAATTTATCAATTAGGGGTATTTTATTATCAATCACATCATCATCTCATTCGCTATTATGTATATAATATTCAAAACTGATCATTTCTGACTTTTTATAGGAGTTGTTATGTCTTTAATGTTTTAGGAACTGTTAAACGACAGTATGGATATTCCATCAAAAGAACAAAAAAAGGAGCAAGTACATCCATTCACATCGGAAAACTTCCTAAATAACTAAATGTAAATAAAGGTTTATTAACCTTTACAAAAAACCGTCTGGACGGTACAATAAAATCAAAAATAATCATTAATAAGGAGAGATGTTTAATGGTATCAAAAGTTGATGTGAAACGTCAGCTCATTTTAGATACAGCAAAACAAATTATTCTTGAAAGCGGTTTAAGCACCCTCACTTTGGATGCTGTCGCTAAACAAGCTGGCATTAGCAAGGGGGGCTTACTCTATCACTATCCATCTAAAGAAGCTTTAATAAAAGGATTAGCCACATCCATTTTTGATGAATTTACCGCTAGATTTTATCAATATGCTGAAAACGACCCTAATGAGACAGGTAGATGGTCTCGTGCTTTAATAGCAGCCACAAAGGTTGATTTAGAAGATAACAGTGAGCTAAATGCTGGCTTTATGGCAACCTCCTATTTAGATGCTGATATAGCTAAAAACATATCCGAAGGTTATGCTTCTATTCTAAAAAAAATAGAAGATGACAAGATCAATCCAATAACAGCCACCATGATTCGATTAGCATTAGATGGACTTTGTTACTCGCAAAAGTTTAATATATCTCCTTTGGAAAAGGAAAGGGAAAATGAAGTCATTCAGAAATTAGTGGAACTGACAAAAAGGGAGGAAAAACTATGAATCCTTATATTCTATTAGCAGCAGCCATTGGAAGTGAGATATTTGCCAGTTCCATGCTCAAAGCCACAAACGGGTTTAAAAAACTCTTACCATCGCTTGGAGTCATTATTGGTTACGTGGTGGCTTTCTATGCTTTATCTTTAACGCTAAACACGTTACCACTTGGCATAGCCTATGCCATTTGGGCAGGCTTAGGTACAGCACTTACAGCATTAGTTGGTATTGTCATTTACAAAGAAGGATTCAATAACAGGAAACTTTTTGGGTTGGTTTCCATTATTTTGGGAGTCGTTATATTGAATATGGGCGGTTCTCATTAATCCTAAGAAAGGGGAAGGTATATGAAAGGTTATATATATTTGACTATTGCCGTTGTTTTGGAGGTTTGGGCTACTGTAATGCTTAAAGTGTCGGAAGGATTCACCATTTTATTTCCGTCGATTGGAGCAACGGTTGGTTTGGCACTTTCTTTTTATTGCTTATCACTGTGTCTTAGAACCGTTCCTTTAAGTTTAGCTTATGCTATTTGGGCTGGGTCAGGAACAGCGTTCACTGCTTTAATAGGTAGTGTTTTATGGGGAGAAGTTTTTAATACCTTCAAGATAATAGGAATCCTATTGATTATCGGCGGAATTATAGCATTAAACTCTTCTAACAATATAAAAACAGCAGAAGAACCTTCAAACTAAGGTCTTTTTTTACTAACGCAGCCTTTAGTTTAAGTTCATCCATTCACATAGGCAAATCTCCTAAATAACTAAATGTAAATGGAGATTTAGTAACCTTTACAAAAAAACCGTCTGGACGGTATAATAAAATCAAAAATAATCATTAATAAGGAGAGACAATCATGAATGTATTAATTATTTATGCACACCCAGAACCTAAATCATTCAATGGTGCTTTAAAAAACCTTGCTGTTTCAGAATTAACATCTTTAGGTCATCAGGTCAAAGTATCGGATTTATATGCGATGAACTTTAAAGCGGTTGCTGATAGCGATGATTTCCTCATGCGACAAGATAAAGATTTTTTAAAATATGCAAGAGAACAAAAAAACGCAGTTAAAACAAATAACTTTACAAAAGATATTCAAGAGGAGCAAGAAAAACTTCTGTGGGCAGATTTTGTTATTTTTCAATTTCCTCTGTGGTGGTACTCTGTTCCTGCTATCTTAAAGGGTTGGTTTGATAGAGTATTCGCTTCAGGATTGGTTTATACAGGAGAGAAATGTTACGACGCTGGTGGTCTTAAAGGAAGAAAAGCAATGTTATCCATTACAACAGGTTCACCTAAACAAGCATATGCCCCGTATGGAATAGATGGTGATATTCATGAAAAGATACTTTATCCTATCAATAGTGGGCTTTATTTTGCGGGTCTAGAACCCGTTGAACCATTCATTGCTTGGACTCCATCGCATGATGAAGCAGACCGAGAAAGATACTTAGAAGAATATAAAGGGCTTTTACAACAACTTTTAGACATACCTTCTATTCCATATCATCCCCAATCTCATTATGACGAGGAATACCAATTAAAGATGGAGTACAGATAAGGTCTACTTTTCTTGTTCTTAAAGCAAGAGTGTGAAGATATGTAATTAAATAAACGGATGCGTTAGCGAAATGATAATAAGGATTCTATCGATTATTGGTGGAATTATAATATTAAACTCTTCTAACAATATAGAAACAGCAGAAGAACCTTTAAACTAAGGTTCTTTTTTAGTCTTCCTTATTCAATTAAACTGCCCGTTAGTTAGACAAGAAAATCTATATTATCCTTAAATGAGCCTTATTTTAAGTAAGTTATTGAAAAGCCTTTTACTCAACAGTATCGGTCTACTACTTCATCTCATTTTTTGAAAAATCAACAGTAGCGTTTAACAAATCCTTTAAATACAAACTCTTGTCCAAATAACGAGTGATCTTGTTGTATAAGCAGCTAAAGAGAGAGATAGTTCAGAGCATGAAAGCTTGTATATAGCAGGATAAAAACAGAATTTTATCATACGTGAAGCATGCTTAGAAATCCTGTCTGTTAAGCAGATTTTAATCATGCAGCACAAACATTCACACGTGTAAGAAAGTAAACTGATTCCGGGGATAAAAGTGCACATACTGCTTTTCAGAAAGCACTTTGATCATTTGGTGATAAACACCCCGACTATGTAATTTTTAAAGTATATAAATTAGCATCACCTGACAGCTTAGAATCTATGTTGGTACATCTAGCAGCATAAAAAAGAACCGTCTTAATAGACGGTTCACAGTTTTATTCTTCATTAAGTTGCTGACTATATTGCTTAGCTTTTTGAATCAAATGGTTCATTCGCTTCTCTTTGTCTTGTTCTGAAGCACCTGTGTAACTCGGTAATGAATACGATAAAGTTATTTGGTTGATTCCGTCTTCATTTGTAACGTAGAGTAATACCTCATAACCGTTCATGAACCATAAACTTGAATAAGAAACGTAATCACTATAATCTGCTTCATCGTAATAATATGTGCCGCCAAACTCACTAGCCGCCACTTCTTGTAAGGCGATATATATATTCCATAGTTCATCATCCGAAAAATAATCATCATTTGGATTAAAATTGTACATTATATAGTCTAATTGGTTATTTTCAAAAAAATAATCAAGATATGTGTTAACACCATATTTTTCTGCATAATAAATAACTAGATCAGAATATTCGTAAGCTATTTCTCTTGTTTCCCTACTTGTGACTTGCTGGTATGTCATGCCAAACTTAATATCTTTCATCAATACAGGTACGTCATTCCCTGTTACTGGCTCAACCTTAAACCGATCGTCTAGACAACGACTTAAAAACACTGAAAATTGAGCACGTGTGACAGAACCTTTCGGTTGGAATGTTCCATTTGAAAATCCAGCAGCAATTCCATTTTCAGCAAGTAAACTGATATAGGGTTGTGCCCAATAGGATTTGGATACATCAGAAAACGTCACATTTTTTTGTCCCTTGAACGAATAGGCATTCACGAGCATCCGTGCCATTTCTTCACGTGTCAGTGTTTTGTCTGGTTCATATTTTGCACCTTTAGGGTAAATCCCAGCATCTACAATCGCTGCAATGTATTTATAGGCACTATGCTTTGTTGATACATCTTTAAAACCGGGGTTTGGGCGATTGGAGAGACTTAAATCTAATGCACGAACAAGCATGATCGCCGCTTGACCACGTGTTACATTCGTTTCTGGTTTAAAAGTTCCATCACTAAAACCACTAATTACTCCTTTACTACTTAAAAATTCAATTTGATTTATTGCCCAATGATTACTGGCAACGTCTCTAAATTTCCCTGCTGCTTCTGTTTGAATAGATGGTAATAACAAACTAATCAATAAAGCGAAACTTAGTGCAATTTTCATCATTCTTCTCATTACTTATTCACCTCTTCTACTTATTCCAGCTCCTACTTATTCCATATATATTTTCCAATTCCTTTATTTTATGTAATTTATATTTCACAAAAATATGATAACTAGTCATGACTATTGACTGCAAAAAAAACACGCCATTAATTGATATGTTAAACTAACCTGCTTCGTTAGTTTAAAAAGAAAAACACACTTTAAATGATATAATTTATAAAAAAGTAGGAGTTTTTTAGATGAATGGCTTTCCTTCAAAAAAAGGTTTACTTATTAAAGGTTTGGTTTGGTTTTCTCTTATTCTTTTACTAGTAGTAGCATTCAACAATTCTCAATATCCCGATCCAGAGGATTGGGCAAAGGGAACATTTGAGAAAGAAGTTCCTTCTCCTAGTAACCAATCATCCATTCGGATGTATTTAATTAATGAGGGTGGTGCTACAAGTCGCTTCCAAATGAGGGGTGAAGTGGTCTATTCTACTCAAGACACGAGAAATATTTATCTCAATTACGATGAGGACCGTACAGATGTCCAATGGCTTAATGAAGAAACGGTCATTATTAATGGAGAAAGATTGAACATAAAAGATGATGTTTATTTTTGGAAGGATGACCCCGACTGGGAAAAGAAACGTGAAAAGAAGTATGAATGAAATAAGATTGATAAATGAAGATATATGGGTTGGCTCTTTAAAGAAAAACCCTGCTAAAGTTTTCTTTAACTAACAGGTGCTCTACTTCATATAAGGTGGTGTTTTTATGTCTCAACCTAGATTTAAAATGAAGAAAATATGGACTGATATTGATTTTTTTGAAGTAAACTTAGAGTTGACTGCTAAAGATTGTGGTGTAAACATTGATATTTATTTAAATAATGGATATTTAGAGGAACTCCAACAAGGCTTAATTAATTTCGCCAATCATTTAGGGAAAAATGAATTTAATTGGATAACAGGGAGTGATTCCGAAAAAACAACTCACTTTCTGTCAATGAGATTTTTTCTTCACGAAAAAAGAGGTATTATAGGCATTGAAGTAACAATAGATAATAAGCTAGAACAACCTTTCAGTATGCGTTCAAATTTCTTTTTACTTACTGAATTTACCCAAATTGATGATTTAGCAAGAAAACTTGATAAGTTCATAAAAGAAGAAATCTTAGAGATAGAAGGTCTGATGCAAATAAAATGAAAACTACTGATAAATGGGTGCTTTAGTTTTAGATTGGGGTTGCAGTTCCCCTTTTTCTTGTTGGCTCTGTTAAAGAATCTTGTTGATTTGCTTGGTAAACTAAAGGGGCAGGTTAATTCCATAAGAAAATGCTCCTATTAGTCATCATAAAAATCCTTTTACGATATATGGTTAAGGTTACAGGAGGAATGAACATTCTAAATGAGAAAATTATGGCAAGTAGTCGAAAAAATATTGGTCAAATCCCGTTTACGTTTACCTATTTACCTCATTACTATGATATTTGGTGTCGGTTTTTTTATAGCACCTAACATTTTCTTGCCAACGATTTTTGTAGCTCTATTAGGCTTTCTTCTAATTATTGAAAGTATCCATCCTAGAGGATACCCGTTACTTTATAAATTCTCAACGGATGTGCTTCCAAGTAAAATAGCGATAACCATTGTGATACTTCTACAAATTCTTGGAATTGTACTAGGTCTTTTTTTGATGTTTATAGGGATTGGGGTAGAAATAGGTCGCTTCTTCAATTAACGTAGCAAAAGCTTTAGAAACATTCACAAGGTCAACTTTTTTCTTGTTGAAGAAGCTGCCTACAAGAAGAACTCATAATTGGGTTCTTTTTCTTTTGTTGAAAAATCAACAGTAACCTTTGACAGAGTCATTATCAAAAAAACACACCGCTCACTCTCCGTGTCTTTCTATGAAACCATTATAGCAGAGCCAAACATTAGCTAATTATTTGAGTAACGCCTTCAATGCTTTTTCAATATCTTCTTTAAAATAATCTTTCGTTACATCATATAATGTTCCAGAACTATTTAAATATCCACCAAAGTAATACCATAAACCAATAGCGTCTGCATAAAAATCTTCGTCAATTTTTGAACCGTCGTAATCTATTGCTATTTGAGAGCGGTATTCTGTTTCGAAACATTTTTCAGAAGTTAATCCTTCTATTTCGTCACCGTCAATGTCTCTACAAACCCAAACTCTTAGGTTTTGTTTTCCCTGTAGTTCAAATTCTTTTACATATTTTTTTTGAAGAACGGTGCTCCATTCTTCTCCTAACTCCTCTAATTTAATGATATTCCTTTTTAATTCTTCGTTTATCTCACTTTTTGAAACTAAGATATACCTGTCCTCAATTTCACCTTCGTCCTGTTGTTTAAATAATTTTCTAAATTTATCAAACAAGCTTTCTCCACCTGCCTAAAGAAAAAGATATACAAATTTTCGAATTAAAGTAAGAGCATTTCTTTGTAATGAGAAATGCTTTTTATTTTTGTTTAAAATTAAAAGGATATTTCAATAACAATAATAATATAATAAAAAACGATACGAATTTATTTTAAAACGATAAAATATATGTTAAAGTCGTATTGTCATTAAATAAGTGAGGTGTTTTAAATGAATGTTAAACGAGGTTCTACCACTTTCTTAAAGGTCATTATTTTTCTGGTTGGAATTGCAGTGCTTACTTTGTGTATTTATTGGATGCCTGTGTTAACCATTAAAGACGTAAAAGCACATCCAGGTGGGGATTACTCGCTATATCCCCTTTTAGTATGTGCGTATGGAATCTGTATTACATTTTCTTTTACGCTGTATCAAGTATATAAACTATTAACCTATATCGAAAGGAACAACGTTTTCTCCGAGTTATCTCTTAAATCTTTGAAGGTTATAAAAAAATGTGCTTTTACAGCCATTTTCTTCATTGTGTTAATGATAATAAGCTTAAAGGTGATTTCTAAAATCACAGGAGATGATGCAGCAGGTCCTATATCGCTAAGTCTGATGGGTATTTTAGCAACAAGTATCATCACAGCCATTGTGGACGTACTTCAAAAGCCATTAAAAAATTTCCTAGATAAAAAATAAAAAATATGAGAAAACACTGCTGGTGATAAAGAAATAATCGATGAGCCAGCGAGAGAGTTAATTACAAAAAAACAAAAAAAGATATCTCCTTTTGGAAATATCTTTTTTACGTATAATGCGTGGTCACATCACTTTATTTTCAACTTCTATTGATCACATTTTTGATCACATTTTTTGAAAAACAGCGGTTTTTCTGGTCACATTTAAGCCATTTTTGTGTGACCATGCTCTATTACCGGTTATCAACCGTCTCCGGATACAGGTCATGATTCATCATCCGATACTCCGCCATCTTCTCATACTTCGTCCCCCGACGCCCGTAATTCGTATACGGGTCAATGGATATACCGCCACGCGGTGTAAATTTCCCCCATACTTCAATATATCTTGGGTCCATCAGTTCAATGAGGTCATTTAAAATAATGTTCATGCAGTCCTCATGAAAGTCATTGTTGTTACAGAAACAGGTGGAACTGAGCACTCTTAATTACCTTCCTTAATGCCTTTTCAGCCTGCCTTTTTTGCTTGTCTTTGTTTTGTAACCTTGCTTCTCATCTAAATGCTTAATGGGCGAAAACTGTTCATGCTGATTCTTTATAGTCGTGTCAAGTACATGAGAATAAATCATTGTCGTTTGAATGTCCCGATGTCCTAGAATCTTCTGAAGCACTCTCATTGAGCCTCCATGTTCAAGAAACATTTTGCATGCAGTATGCTGGAATAAATGAGGATAAATCCTTCTTTTAACTCCTGCCTTTTCAGCAATTTCTCTTAGTTGTTTTCGAACTGTACCGCCCACAAGTTGTTTTCCTGTATTCGTTAAAAAGATGTATTCCGAATCAAATTCTTCTGTTTCCTGGATTAATTGTTCAAGCAAATCTAATGTTCTGGTTGTAATAGGAACAATCCTAAACAAATTATTTTTTGTCTGTTGAAATGTAATAGAAGCATTTTGATAATCGATGTCTTTCTTTTTAATACTCAGCACTTCAGTAATCCGTCCGAATGTATCCAGCAATGTATGAAGCAACACATAAGCCCGAAAATCCGCATACCATGTTCGGTCCAAAACATTTAGCATCCTCGTGATTTCATCTTCAGTGAGCGTATCAATCTGCTCCTGCTGCCTCTTAATATTCTTTAATGACTCCCATACGTTCTCTTCGATGTACCCTTCACTTTGAAGTGTGTTGAAAGCGGCTTTGGCATATTGAAGATACGAATTAGCAGAACCAACCGATACACCAATTTTCTTCTCCTGTCTGAACCGCACTTCTTTAAATTGTTCTTTTTCATTCAACTGCCAGTCAATAAAGCGTCTAGCATCTTCAACGGTGAAGTTGGAAATGAGTATTCTTTTGGAAAAGCAGCGTTCAAGATCATTAAATAACTTATGATAATTCTCCAATGTGTGCTTTGATAAACCTTCGAGTTGCTTAATTCGTGTGACTACCTCTCTTGCTTTTTCAACCGACAGCGATTCCTGCATCTGTGTTTTTCTTTTCTTTTTTGCCAATGAAAAAACCCCCTTATTGTGTGATTTTTTTCAACACATAAGAGGGTTTAAAAGTGAAATTTAGGTCATGGTTTTATTTCACCAAATATTCCATTTAAAAGCTCATTTCCTGACCTGTAACCATCACCCAACATTCCAGCAAGAATGCAGTGACACCGTGTCACATCGCTGTTAACCGCAATACATCACGGGCGATCATCACTTCTTCGTTCGTTGGAATCACGATGGGATAAAAATGTTATATAAATCCTTTTAATTGTACTATCTCAAATAGATATTAGCATAATTGGTAGTTGTTACACAATAATTTTAAGATTTATTCTTCTGTTCTTAATTTTTGATAAGCTAGTGCCAACTTTTTCAAATTCGCAAAATTACCGGATGCAAAATCATCACGATAATCCTCAATTCTGTCAATAACTGTTGGATCATTTAAAACTGAATTTATTATATCCAGTTGTTTTTCAATTTTTTGCATAATTGGTTCAAGTTCTGTTTCCACTTTTTGCAATCTTTGTTTTTTATCTTTAATATACCTAACATCTGAATAAATATTTTTTAACTCATGCCAATTACTCTCACTCATAAATTCAGGCTTAGTATCCGGGAGATTTTCTCCGTTAAGAAGGTCTCGAATCATTTTGAGTGCATACTCATACAGCTTTTTACTTTTATAAATCTCAATGGTTTGTTCGGCTATATGTTCTATAGTAGAATAGTACCCGGTATCTTTAAAAACCCTTCTATTTTCTTCTTTTTTTCGTAGAAATTGTTCAGCACTTTCAAGTTTGAATATATTACCCATTTTAATTAAATGAATACTCGCTGCAAACTCATTTAATAGTCTGATTTGGGATGGATCAAGTTGAGAATTATTATAATCACTTATTAATCCTAACGGATTGTCGCTTATCCAGAGATTTGAAAGTAATTCCATGCAGTAAGTAGTGTTAAAATATTTAATATATTCTTTCCAATTTTTTTCAGATAAATTTTCAGGTTTAACTAAATTTATTTCTTTTAATGAGCGTAATGTTTTAAATTCTAACCCTTCTTTTTTTGTTTGTAGATAAACTTTATTTAATCTTTCTTGAATTTCTGCCCATTTATTTTGAGGGAAATTTTGCGGTCTATCTACCTGCAATAAGTTTATTATTTTCCCTTCATTGCTATTTAGGCGTGAAAAAATCATTTCAATTTCTATCTCAAAATTTTCAATTGCTTTTGAAACAATTTTATTCCATTGTTCATCATTAAGATAATCAGGCTTTTCGCTTTTTAAATATGGATAGAATTTACTATCTTCAATATTATTTATATACTTATTAACACCGTTAAAATAATTTTCTACTGCAAGTTCCCGTACATTATTCCATTCCTTATTGGTTAGAATCAATGGTTTTTTTCTTTGTAAAGTTTCTTTTTGTTTGTAATATTTAGCCCTTCTTTCTAAGGAGTCTTTTTGAAGAATTCTAAAAGACAAAAAAAGATATACTAACATTCCAATAAAATAAATAATCAATGCTAGAGGGAAACTTTCTTTATTTAAGGTATCTACTGCAACACCTTCACTGTGTCTTATGTCTATTGCATTATTTAATACTCCATTTCCGGTTGAAGTAATCGATATTCTTATATTCCCAGCAATCGCTAATTCTTTGTAATTAATTTCAAGTTCCCCGTTGCGGGAAAATTCCTCAATTTTATCTGATTCCGAATCCTTGATGATTTTGTAAGAAGAGATGTCATCATTTATTTTTATAAGAATGTCTTTGATTGGTTTTTCACCTGTATTCTTAATTTCTATTAATTGAATACTACCTTCGCTTTCTTCCTCAGAATTTGTTGATAAAACCGGAATCTCTTCCGACAAAAAGTATGTTAATTCTACTTTTTCGTACTGTGTCAAATAATAACCAACTAAACCTACTGCTAAAGGCAATAAAAAATAGAACATTATATTTTTCAAATCATCATCCCTCATTATTCTTCAATTGTTTTAAATAAAAGTATATTTACATAGATTATACAATTGAAAAATAAAGAAAGCTATTTGTTCACTAAATGTTTAGGTCATTTTCCGACAAAACCTGCATACCAATTCTGATATGCAGGTTGAAAGAATTCACTAATAAATTGTCATCTTATTATTTCAAAACCCCTCAAACTTGTATGTCGGTAAATAACCTCTCCATTAACTGGCTTCTCTTATCTTCTTTAACTATATTGGTCAATGGTATTATAAAATTTAAAAAACCGCCCTAATGGACGGTCTCTAGAATTTTAATGACTGTTTAATTGTTCGTTGTACTTTTCAACTTCTTTAATTAGATGCTGAATTTTACTATCCTTACTTTGCGTTGAAGCTCCTTCATATCCTGCTTCGTGGTATGACAAAGTGATTTTGCTAGGTCCAATTTCATTAGTCACATGCAACATAACCTCATAACCGCTAAAACTCCAGAGGGTTGAAGAATCTACATAATCATCATACGTTCTATATTTATAGTAGTAGTTTCCACCAAATTCTTTTATACCTTGTGCTTGTAATTTATTATAGATTTCTCGTAACTGACTGTTAGTATGATAATTTTCATTTTGATTAAAGTCATACCATACAACATCTAAATAATCGTATGTAAAACTGTATGCAAGATTTGTTTTCATACCATATTTGTCAGCATAATATTCTAAAAAAGAAATCGAATATGGATCATAATAATTATAGTATATTTTTCTAGTTTCTTTACCCTTCACTTGCTGATATGTGATGCCGAATTTAATATCTTTCATCGGTACAGGTGTCTTTTTTGCAGCAGGTGTAGGTTTTGTTGGACTTGCTTGTCCCTTTAATCCACTTGTTGCAATATATCCTGCTTTATTATTGTATTTGATCTTAGACCAGCCACCCGATACTGTACTATATACAAATACCGATGTGCCTTTTTTTAGTGATCCTACTACCTTCGCTCTAGGAGTCGGACTTTCTCTTACGTCTAAGGTATTCGCATTTACTGTAAATTGTTTGTTTACATCAGTAGATTTACTTGGTGATGGTGTAGAAATCCCATTTTGATTTAATCCACTGGTTGCAATATATCCTGCTTTGTTGTTGTACTTAATTTTAGACCATCCACCTGCTTCTGTATTGTAGACGAATACAACTGTTCCTTTTTTAAGTGAACCAACTACTTTTGTTCTAGGACTTGGGGCTTCACGTACATCCAACGATTTCACACTCACAGTAAAATGTTTGTTTACATCACTTGCTTCTGTCTCCTTGTTAAAGAAAAAAACACTTAAAACCAACGTTAAAGATAGAATTAACCTAATACTTTTTTTCACTTTACCTCACATCTCCCCTATTTGTCATAACCTACCTACTACTTTCGACGCAAGGAGAGGAAAACCTTTACAACTTTTGAACTTATTGTGCTTTTTTCTTATATTTCATTTGTAATTTCATTATTCTGTACTGCGTTAAATTTTGCTACATCTCATTTGAGGTAACGTAAAAGTTTACGTATCAGCTAGGCAATTCCAATTTTTACAGCAATACATTAATACAGTTTTACAGTAATACATATCAATTTTAAAATATCCATTTTGGTGATAACAGACATTTTTGTCACTAACTCAAAAAAACATTCCACGTTCAAGTGCAACATAAATTAGTCCAATGGCATCTGACTCACTTAATTCATCTTTAAGTAATTTCTGTTTCCACGATGGATCAATCCCATTTTCCTTCTTACTTAATCTATCTAATACAGTAGAAGTTGAATTAAGCATTGCTGTGTTCGATGGCTCATACAATTTAACATCCTTCTTATTTTTTGCTTTTACAATTGGTTTATTTGCCGTGGAATCAGTCAGTTTTTCACCTGAAATTGTCTCAGCGATCACCCTGCATATGTCATCCATTTTAGATTTATAAATACGGGTATCTTCTGTGCTATCACAAAAACAAATCTCAAGGAGTACGGCAGGTTTTTCAGTCCCATTAAGGAAACCTAAATTGGTGCGTTTCTTGCCTCCACGATCTTTTAATCCACTTACTTTAGCGATAGCAGATGATAATTTTGCTGCCAGTGCTGATTCAGTTACATACAGAACTTCTACACCCATGGGATTATCTGTTGGTTTAAAAGCATTAAAATGTATGGATACATCGAGGTCACGTTTTTTACTATTGTGATACTTTACGATTGTATTGATATTTTGATTCTGAGTGGTGGATGTATCATCATGAAACGTATGTACAGTACAATTCAACTGCTTCAAATATTCGGCTACTTTATTGGTAACTCGTCTAGCTTCCGTTACCTCTTCTAATCCCGTTGGCAGTCCTGATGCTCCCCGAACAAGTTCACTATGTCCTGAACTTATAACTATTTTATCCATTATTATTCCCCTTTCTTTTCTTCAACGTCTTCGCCTTTTTCTTTTAGTACAAGTAAATAATTTTGAATAAAAGAAGGTAACGGCATATTCATCTGACCAAGATTCTCAAGTACAGAAAGACCTTCCATTCCAATATAAAAACTAATAACGGCTGTGCTTGCTACTGGCAATCCTCCAAATACAGCAATATCAAGCATGTTCGCCACGATTAAAACAACAAAGATCATTCCTTTACGGATCATTCCTTGACTCATGTTTCTGCTTCTAAGTGATTTATCGTAAAATCCTTTTGCAATTCCTGTGATAATATCCAGTGAAATCATGACAAGTAATACACCTAATAGTGGTGTCCATGTTCCAAATAAGAAGGTAAATGGTGTACCAATTAATGCTGCTAATATTCCGAATTTTATTTCCATTTTTTCACCACCTGATGTATTAAGAATAGGGAGTCGCATTCACGATCCCCCTTCACTTTCTTCTTTTAATTGAATATTCTCTTGCTCAATTGCATGTAATTTTACTTTTGTAATCGCTAATTCTTTATGTAATTTCGCAATTTCTGCTGATAAAATATCCAAAGCTAAACTTCCATCAATATTCATTCTTGACTACCTCCTTTTACGTAATTGAATTTAAACTATCTCGCAAGCCATTTAATGCGGCTGCCGTTACATCACCACCACTCGCCACTGCCGCAGGTAAAGCAACAGATGGATTCATTGGTGATATGGCTGTTCTTGCTTCATTGAACATATAGGCATAAAAAATACCACCTGCTGTGGCGGTGGTGAATGAATAATTCAATAAACCTTTATAAGCTCTCCATTGATTAATTTTACTCGTTAATGCGTTCCATTCGTTTGCTGTCAGATTATATGTACCGTTCGTTACCTTTGAATATGTCCATGTAAAATCATTCGGAATATTTGTTAATGTCCTGCCTGTCATAACAGATGAATACGAACCATATGTACTTCCTTGATAGCCACGTACCCTAAATTGATAATCAGTTACAGGTGACAAACCCGTTACTTCATGTAAATTATCACTTTGGCTGGTTGCTGAATCGAACCAAGTGCCTGAAGGTGATAATCTGTATTGAACTTGGTAATACCAAGCATTTGAAGCACTTGTCCAATTGACTGTAATAGCATTACTTTTGTAATTTGATAAGGTGACAGTAGGTGTTCCAACAACAATAGGCTCAGGTTCAGATGCAAAAGTGAACCAGTTACCCCAAATTGCTGATCCTCCACTTGGATTAGTCGCCATTCCTCTCATTTCGTAAAGCGTACTGTATTCAGGAACAGTAAATGAAAAATCAGCATAAGTATTGCTGCCAACATTAATTGTTTTATTGAAGCTACCTGAAACCCAACTATAATCAATATCAACAGAACCAGTAGAAGCACCTGTATAAACCCTAGCGTCAATCGTTCTACCATTTGTATCTAATATTGAAAAAGTTGGTTTTTCAGGCATCATCTCATCTGTTTGGAATGATTCATAACTTGATGCAGGTATTCTAACTATCGTTCCAAAACTGTTATATCTAGCTTCTGCATAGAACCGATAATAAGAACCTGAATTTAATCCAGTAAACGTGTACGAACCCGATCTGAAATTACCTGTTGTGCCGCCTGCGCCACTTCTGTTTTTCATGTCTATTCTTAAATTAAGATCGTAACAAACTAAATCAAGTTGGTAATAAGAAGTTGCTGAATATGTAAGACCATCAATCAATACTTCTAAGCTTGTGTATGTTGTCCCTCCCGATGACGGTTGACGTATATATGCGGCTATGACTATCCCTCCCTTTTATCCAAATTTTGCTGTTGTATTAGGTGCATGAGAACCCCAATTAATACTTCTTGCTGTTGATAAGTTGATGTGTGCGCCAGTGCCGCCGTTATATTTATCGAATCGAATCTCATCTCCACCTAAATAAATATTACCGAACGCAGTCACCTCTAAAGAATTTGTACCTGCATATGTTTCTAAACCTGCATAGTTATTAAATACGAGTGATTTATTTTCTGCATTACTTCCTGCTTCTCCGATATATAAAATTTTATTAACCCTTGTGATTCCATCTAAATTAATCCTACTTGCATCAAGTGTAATCGTTGTGGCTGTTTGATTAATTAGAGAAGCAATTTTATTTCCCGTAAAATCAGATTGTTCAACCTTGCTACTAATTTCACCTGCTTGAATGCTTACAGTGGATTCTAGACTACTGAGATCATCCTCTAATTGTGAAACTTGCAGGGTAATGGATTCTGACAGTACATTAATATCACTCTGTAAAGTCCCTAGTTCCCCATCAATCCTGCCGACTTCCAATGTTACCCTCTCATCACCTACTTCAACTCTTGAGTAGGCTTCAACAATACCTGCATCTAATCTTTCAACTTCAAGTGTAATAAGTTCATTCGTCTGATCAAATCTTGAACGAAATTCTCTTTTACTTTCATCAATTTCTACTTGCTGTGTAACCAATTGATCCGTAAATATTTTTGGTACGGTTGATAAAGTAACAACTGGTGATTTTCTTGAAAAAGGAAACTTTTTATATTTCATAATTCGTGTTTGAAATTCAATATTCATCGGCTCATAAATTACCCAAACAGTTTCACCAAGTTCAAAAGAATCCTTTTGTAATTCCGTCAATTCAATATCAATTGTTACTTCAGGTGCATCCATTAACTGTTCCTTGATGTAATTAGTTAAAGATTCGGCAGAAGTAAACCGTTCATCTGAAATAGGCTCTGCTTCCAATTCACCGTAAATACTAGCATTTGGCGATGTGTAAATTACTTCTAATCCATTTGCGCCATTGCCTTTGACAACTGTTGCAAGATCATTCGTATTCACGCTACGTTGTAATGTTTTCGTGTTGTATTTAAAACGGAATTGAAAATCATTGTCTGTACCAATTTGTTGTGCAAATACTAGATGATTATTTGGCATAATCTTCACTTCACATTTCAACTCTTTGCACATGTGTCTAATGAGATTTACTACATTGCCATTTCCAAAGTTCTCTAATACTTGTGGTGGAATAGTACCCTGTACTTCCCATGTCCAACCTGTACCTTCTAAAAGCCAATTAGCTACATCAGATACCGTTTTTGTACCACCATTAATAGTGTACTTCCACTTTTTACCTAAATTAAAGAAAGTGTGAATAGCTGTGACTGATTTACTGTATTGATTTTCATTAATATCAACAATTTTAAATTCATGACCATCGTGTTCAACAATGGCTTCTTCTTCAATTAAACTGTGACCATAATTTTCAACATGCAAAATAGAAGTAAACGAAAGCATGAATTCCCCATTTACTTCTTCATTAATTTCTGCATTTTGAAATTTCGTTAATGGCTCACAATTATTTCCATTCGTAATTGTAAGCAATATTTTAACTCTCCTTTCTTATCTGTTCCAAAAATCAATTTAATCATAGGTTTTCAGTACGCGATTAACGACAATAAGAACCACGTGCAAAAACCTATGAAATTTGGACACACTGATACTATTACCGATGATTAAATACGACAGGTTTACTTATTTGTAACGGAAAGGAGTCCGATCCATGTACTTTTTAATTACTGCTACATTTATAGTTCCGTGGATTATTGGATTATTGCATCTTCACCGACAAGATAAAAAATTCATTCCTTTAATCGCTCCATTCGCTTCAGTTAATGCGTTTCTTATAAATGAATTAGGATTCTCTTTTAATTTTTGGAACACTTATCCTTTCACTACACCTAAAATCTTAATTGGTACACCTTTAAACTTAGGGCTTTATCCTATTTTAGGCTGTTATCTTATTTTTTTTATAAGGAAAAACAAACACCCATATCTCATTATTTTTCTAATGACATTTTTCACAACTTTGATGGAGGGAATACTCTATTTAATCGGAATAGTCGTATACGGGAACGACTGGAATATCTTATGGACTTTTATTTCCTATCTCATTCCTTATCTCTTTGTTTATTGCTTCTATCTTTACCTAAAAAAAATAAAAGCAATGGAATAAGTTTTTCGCATCACTATTCAGTATCATTGTTTTCACGTGCCTTTTATCTTTGTACTAATGATTAACACGATCCAAGACAACACACCAATAAGGTAGACGGGTAATACAAGCATTTTCATTAACTTCATCCATGCAAATTCATCGAAGCCATCTGGTGGTAAGGGCGGATTTACAATAGTGACAAAATAACCTACAACAGCACCCAAACCTAAAATTAAAAATATTTTATAATGCTTCTTTTTGTAAGCTAAATACGGCAGTGGAGTAAAGAGAAGCAAATAGAGGATACAAGCGAATAAAGTGTAAACATAAGTCATTCCATCACCTCTTATTCTTTTTAGGTGTACGAGCAAGTACGGCTGTTAGTGCTGCCACTGCAACAAACATAAAAATAACAAGGAAAAAAGTGTTGATGAAATGATCGTAAGTCCATGACATAAAATCCCGCCTCTTTTTTTTATTCAGTATGCACAACAAAAGTAGAGGTTATTAATTCCTAAAAAGGATTATGTTTAAACAGCAAAAAAATGAACTTATAACATTTTTGGTTATAAGTTCCAACGCTGAAAAAGAGCGACAGCGATTGACAAGTAAATAACATAAGTCTTTTACGACGGTTTTTGAGGAATAGAAAGATTTCGTTTTTCGATTTCTTCTTTTAGGATAAAAAGAAACTCTTTATTCAAATTGAACTTAATGGCTCTAGTGTATGCTTCTATTAATTGTTTATCTGTTAGGTGTAGCAAAACACAATTTCTCCTTGCATAATAAGATGTTTACATGATTACCACAGTCAAAAATAGCATAGCCAGAAAGTGCTGTAAACACAGAAATTGAACCATCTTTTTAAAAGTTTTGGAACATTAATTTTTATTACACTTGTTTTATCCATGAAACAACACCTGTATCATCAATAGAAGCCTTCCATACGCTACCATCTGGTGATCTAAGTGTAGTTAAATCTTGCGTTTGAACTTTGCTGTCATTTACAAACATTGCGCCAGTATCGAGATAAACATAAAAGTCACCTGTTGGAGAATAAAACACAGTAGAGCCGTTGTCATGCAGTTCAACGTTATTGCCACCGACACTGTTGAAAAGTGATATTTTATCTGTTGCCGTTGAAACAATACGACCAAAGTAACCAACACGATCTCCATTTGCATCTTGAAATTCAATTATCTGATCATTTGCTGATTGATAACGAGCGTTTCCACGATAAATAATATCTTTATCAGGCTTCACACGCATGGCTTCTATAACTCCACTACCGTTGTTAAAATCAAAAACAAAGTCACGTAAAATGCCGCCTACACCACGAGTTTGTACACGAATACCCATTTGTTTTCCATCTATATAATTCATGTTGTATAAATCAACAAAATCAGGGCTACCAGTGTCAGGATCAACTTCTCTCATTAGAGTAAGAGTAGCTTCTCTATGTCCATTTACTACTCTGTCTGGTGCAACTACTTCTAAAATCGTGTAGTTTTCACCATCACGTCTTATGGTAACTAATTCTGTATCTTCACCTTCAATCTGATGATGTTCAAGTGTATGTGTTCCTGTTTTCACAGATGGTACTTCAAGTGTACCCCACATTGTATCACCTGTTTTTGATACATTTTGTACCGCAACTTCATTAATTTCAGACTCTACATCCTCAATAGCATTATATTCTCTGATAGGATGACTCTCGACTATGACTGGTGGTGCAGAATCACCATCTACGCTTACTGTAATTACTGAACCTTCACCAAAACTTCGTAATGATGTATCAGGTTCTCCATTCGTTGTGATTGTCACATTTGATGGAATAGTAATTGGTGTTATTCTTTCATAAATAAATGTTATTGGGTTAGCATTCAACCACGTTTTATAGGCAGCTATCGTATATAAATTATTCGCTTCCGCATAAGTTCTATCAATTGATATGTATAAAGTTCCATTTGCGTGTACAACCATTTGATTATTGGATGGATTATCAGGATTGATATAAACATCTTTAACAAAGTCAAATACGTTATTGAAACTAGTGTGGTTTGAATCTATTGCATTAGAAACGTCAGGATAAGCCGTTGAAAATCCATCTAAATGTATTCTGGACATGTTCTCATTAAAAAGTATTGGTTCGCCCCAATCCAATGAACCATCAAGCACGATTTTACCTGTTCTTTGAAACTCTTGATAACCACCATTAAATTCAATTGATTGTTTTCCTATATTGTAATCTTGAATTTCAGCATCTAATTTATTGTAAAATTCGTCTATCGTTTCAGTAGCCATACCAACAGATACTAAATAATCCATTACTTGTACAAGATCATCATAAACAAAGTTCATTCCATCTGTTGTCGATGAACCACCTTCTCCTGCAACATTAAAAATTCGATGAAACATCATAATACATACTTTATTTTGAGCAATGGCATTATCAATTTGAGTTTTGACTGCTGCAAAATCACTAGCCGCACCTGTACCAAGACCACACGTAATAGGTACTAAAGATTGTAATGTGTCTGTTAAAGAGAAGTTTGATGCAAGTGAGTTACCAATATCTCTAGCCGTAGTAAGACCTAAATCTCTACATGCTTGCTTAACATCTGCATTAGAAGCTCCATTTGGAAATGCAATATGTCTGAGACCTGATGTATAACCGTTCGTTTGTAACCAATTCTTCGTTTGCTCAATTTCACTGTATGCTTGTGCATACGTATAAGCACCCATATTAGGATGAGTATAAGTATGATTCGCAATACACCATCCATCAGCGTACATTGCGTCCAATTGTGCTTTTGTTACATATCCCGTCTGATCTACAAAAGTTGGAACAGTATATATCGTACCTTTAATGCCTTTTGTTTTCATGTAATTATAAGCTAAATCATGTTGACTTGACCAACCATCATCAAATGTAATGATTGCTCGTGGTCTTGTGTTCCAACTTGTTAAATCTTCATAGCCACCACCAAGAATAGAATCAAACACTCCATTGGTGCTTCTACCTTCTCCAACTTTCCATTTAAGTGACAATTTACTTTCTTCTAGGTTATCTGGACTTTTAACTTTTACTTCAACATTTTTAAGTGATTTCTTATTAGCTGTATTACCACGAACACCTACGTTTAACTTTCCACTTTTAGCATTAGAATCTAAAACGATAGTAGTATCACTTGTAATATCAAATGGTGTAAATTTAGGTTCGCCATCGTTTCCAATTATGATTTGAAGATCAGCTTCAACTTCTTCCACTTCACCAACAAGATAATCAATAGTGCTTGAATTATATTCGTGAGTATTCATCCATCCAATGCCCGTTTCAAAACGATAAACTTTAGTTATGTCTGTTACATGTACTGTATCTCCATGCTGTGGATCAGGATAAGTTGTCGCAATATCATTAAATGTTGCAACTGGTGTGAGCCAATTGATTTTCACTGATTCAGCCGCAGTATAAGCTTCACCTCCTTTTTCCATTGCATAATTACCTGCATCCGTAACCCTTTCAACTGTCTCTGCTACTTCTGTAAACAACTCCTGAACTAGTGGATAACCTGCACCATTTTCAAAAGCTGTTCCTAATGATTCACCAAAGTATATTTTGATTCTTTTTGTGCTTATTCTTGAATCATTAAAGTAAAATTGAAGCACCATTTCCCCGTAACCTGCAACAGACATTTCTTCATTTCCAATTTCGTATGTAATAATATTGCCTACTGCTGACAGAATGCGTGATGTAACCACTCCATCAGGACGTTTATAATTCATTGTAATTTCATTAACACCTGATAGATCAGCAGCAATCCCCGCATCTTTTACGACAAACTCAACTGTATTAGAATCAAATTGTGTATAGTGCGGAATAGGTGCAACCGTATTTTGTTTAAAATCAACTGTAATTGTTTGTTTATTAATTTCCATTTATGTATATTCCCCTTTCAAAATTAAAATAAAAAAGGACTCTTTCAAGTCCCTTGCTTTTACATATAGTAAAATCTTGTGTCGATACTAACCTCAAAATCCCCCGTATTTCCAGTTACAATGAAGTCATTCCAACCTACTTCAAGTGAAATAGTTTTTCTGTTCGTATTTTTGAATATAGATACATCATTTTTCAGGTGTCTAACTCCCTTTAATTCAATTACATCTGTATCAATTGTTGAGCCTGTATATTCAAATACATCGCCTGTTGTGACATTTTCAATTTTAAGGTTAGTTGATGCCCCTTTAAATTGAATTGTTAAATCCTTGTCTCTAGGATCGACCACAACATCTGAATCATTAAATACTGAAAAATTATTTACATTAAATTCGTATTGTACTGTGGGTTCAAAACCGTCCCAAATCCCATTCTTAAACTGTTGAATATAACTATCTTCATTAGACGTATTTAATGTTGTCCCTATACTTTCAGCAAACGGACTAAAGGAAATAAACTCTACTTCAGTCGATGCTGTTGTATTAGAGGAATTTTCCCATTGTACAGGTGAACTCAATTTAACCTTCCACCGTTTCCATTTTTCACGATCAAACACAATAAAAAACTCTTCACGCTTGGCAAAGAGTTGGTTGAATTTATATTTCAGATCGTATAATCCCTGTATATTGTCGGCTATCATTAACATTTCAACTGAAATTTGTCTTGAAGTAAAATGTGAATCAATTAATAATTCGCCATCCATTCCATCAATTTTCTCTGTGACATTTTCAAAAGAAGGTGAAGGAATGAAATAATTCAACACCTTCAACCCATAATCTTTTATTAAAATTGTTTCTTTTTCTGTGATTAATTTCATCCTTACACTCCTTGCATCATCATTCTAATATTAGTGCGTTTTGATAGTCCATTTTCAATCAAATCAAGCATCTGATTTACATCTGCTTCTGAAGCTGATCCTGAATAATTCAATGTCACATTAATATTTTGTGTGTTACTATTGTTTGAAGATGGAATATTACCTCCACCAAATGACGGAATATTATTGAAAGAAGGTACTTTAAACGCACCAATAATGTTACCTACCTTTTCCCACAAATCTAAGGCAATTCCACGTTTACTTAGAGATAATGGAATAATACCTTCATCACCTGCTTCGCCAACTAATCCTAAATGCGGACTTGTGACGATTCCCCCGTTTGCGTAAGGCTTATAACTTCCACCTCTTGCGATACTTTTTAAGCCAGGATGTTTAGCAATGCCGCCATAACGCTTATCAAGATAACGAATGGCTGCTATCCCATTATGTACTGGATTTAAGATGTTTCCATAACCTGATAACGCATTTGATCTGAATGTGTCAGGTATAGTGTGCATAAGTCCCTGTGAAGGTTGTCCCTTATCTGCGTTGCTATCCCAATTGTTAATCCAATCACGATTATATTTACTTTCGTAATAAGCAACCGTCATTAATTCATCTAGGAAATCTTGACTTTTACCTGTTGCGGCTAATGATTTTGCTAACCAACCTTTTGCTCTAATTGGCCCATAACCATAACCACCGCCACCGCCTGTTGCTGAATCTTTTACGCCACCAAGAATAGGGAATGTACCGTTACCTGCACTACCACCGCCACCTGAAATAACTGGTGATGATGCTTTAAAATCTGCATGTACATGATCCGTATGTGGGTTTCTTCCAGTGTAAGCTCTCCATCCTCCACCTGCTGATGAAATTTTTCTGTTATAAATAACGTATTGAATATTCTGAGCAGATTTTCTTAGAAATTCAGCAATTTGAGACATAGTTGAATGACTGCCGCCAATATCAAATGCTCTACCGTATGCGTGCATAGATTTCACACTAGCATTACCAACTATGCCACGATCTGCGAAACCACCCATAAAATGAGTTTTACCAAATCGCTCTTTTACTTGGTTATACCAGTATTCAACGTATTTCATCATACCGCCCATACCTGCACCACGACCTACTTTATGTGGGTCTTTTTCCATTTCACCAGTAAATCCATCGCCAACAAAAACAGATGCTAATTTCTCTTTAATGAAATCCAATGATTTATCTTTTACATGGCTCAATCCACCTTTGGCAATGTCACCGTATGTACCTTTTAAATCAATTTTCGGAACATATTTAGTGTACAATTTGTCTAATAAATCTTTCGGCTTATCTAAGAAGCTAAAGAAGTCACCAATACCATCCTCGTACTTAGGTATACTTGATAGTAATTTACTTGTCTTATCACCTGATAATACAGATGTACCTTTAGGCAGATTAAGTATCTGATTTCTTCCACTTGCCATTCCGATTTTACCGTCAGGAGTATGGATTAATTCTTGATAGTTGCTACCTGCTCCATCATTGACCATTGCAAGACCGCCTGCATGAGAATGTGTACCTTTCGCATACTTAGGTATTTTCCATGAATCAATTTTCTTAACATTGATCTTACCTAAAACCCAGTTTAGACCGTCAATTGCACCATTTAATCCTTTACCAATTCCTGATACAAGTTTATTCACCATTGAATTTACGCCTGTTATTACGCCACCTGCCATAGCAGAAATACCGTCTGAAATACGTTTTGGTAATGCTTTTGCTCCACCAACAATGTCATCCCATAATTTTTTCGTTGAAGACTTAATATTGCCGACAAGTGTTTCAACTTTTGTTTTAGCTGTATTGAATGCACCAATTATGTTATCTTTTACATTGTTTACTCTATTTGTAATTTCTGTACGAATAGAAGTGAATGCGTTCATCAGATTTGTTTTCAATGTGTTTATGGTTGATTCAACTTTTGATTTTGCATTATTAAATGCCGTTTCAATATTAGTACGAATGGCATTTACTCGGTTAGTGATTTCTTTCTTTGTATTTTCCCATAGGGTCATTAAGAAGGATTTAATACCATTGTAAATACTTTCCGTCTTTCTCTTGACTTCATCCCATTTTTTACTAACGTCTACAACCATATTTCCGATTGATCTAATTACAAAATTAACGATTTCAGGTATCGTTTTAGTGAAGAAAGTTTTGAGACCATTAATGATACCTTCTACATCTGTTTTCAAATCTTTAAATTTCAATACTGCGTTGTTTTTCATTTCCGTTGCTTTTGCTACAACATCAGTCTTCATCATGTCCCATTTAGATTTAACTTGTCCAGTTGTCCAATCGACTTCTGCTACATGTTCACCTGCTTGGGCTTTTGCTTCTTTGACAACTTCAGTATGAGTTTCTTTTGCTTTGGTAATTGAACCGTCACGTTGCTTTTGGGCTTCTGCAATCATCTTGTCTGCTTGTTGAGTAGTAATGATACCTGACTCATCACGCATCCGAATAATTTCTGCCATTGTTTTGTTATACTGATCGTTTGCTTCTTTTACTGCGCCATCTTTTTGCTTAACAGAGTTCGCAACGGCTTCTGCGGCTTGCAATGCAGTTATTTTACCTGATTCTGTTTTTAACCGTTCAAGGATTACCTTTTGTTCAGTTTCAGATTTTGACATTGTTACAACGGCAGTAGTTTTCATTCTGTCTTGAATGGCTGCTATTTCTTTTTCTTCTGCTTCAGTGATACCACGTTTATTATTTTTTGCATTCGTAAGAATCTGCTCAATGCGTACCTGACCATCGGTTATAGCTTGCGCCTGTGCTTCATTATTTTTAGTTTGTTTTTCAATTATTGCGGCTTCTTCTGCCTGTGTGAGTGCGTTAGAATCAGCAAAATATTTCGTTGTTTTCTCTAGTTGTTTTGCATGTTGTTTGTCCATTTCAGCTAAAATTGTATCAGTCATCTTTTGATGATTTGCTGTAATTTTCTCTACTTCACTTGCTGTAACAACACCAATACCAATCATTGATACTTTGGCTTTTGATTCTAAATCAAGATAACCTTGAACTGCTTTTTGAGTTGATTTTGATACTTTATCACCAAAACCTTCTACTTCAATTGCAGGTTTCTTCATCTCTTTCGTTACTTTAACGGCAGCAATACCAATAAGAGCAAGTCCACCTACTATTAAGCCAACTGGCCCTGTAAATGCAAGCATACCTAACCTTATTGCTGAAAATGCTGATTTCAGCTTACCTAAAACGGCGATTGTAGGTGCTACTGCTGTAACTATCGAACCGATTGCTGAAACTATTGTTCCAATTACAATCAATAGTGGGCCAATTGCCGCCCCAATTAAACCGAAAACAACGGCTAATTGTTGTGAAACAGGAGACATACCTTCAAATTTATCTGATACTTTTGTGATAATAGATTCAACTTTAGGTAGAACTGCATCTGCCATATCAAGCAATACCTCACCTAATGGCAATAATGCCGCCTGAGCCTTACGTAATGTCACCTGTAACTTCTCACTAAACGTCTTTTCTACTGCTTTTCTTGCGTTATCAGCCGCACCTTTAACATTATCAAATTCGCCTGTCGTTGTGCCTAATGCTGTGACAACATCGGATTCTAGGTCTTCAAATTGCGTACCGAACAGTTGTACGCCAATCGTATTCCTCTTAATTGGGTCTTCAATTTTGCCTAATTCACCAACTACTTGTTTAAATGCTTCCTGTGCGCCTTTACCTCCACCTGCTAATTTTTTAGACATTTCTCCTGCATTGAAACCTAATGCTGTAAATGCTTCGGCTGTTCCTTCTGATCCGTCTTTTGCACGAATATTAAATTCTTTTACGGCATCCCCAACTTTATCCATCGAAAATGCACCTGCATCTGCTCCTGCTTGAAGGGTATTAAAGAACTCACTTCCACTGAATCTCAATGCTTTAAATTGAGGTGAATATTCTTGGAGAGTATCAAGGAAATCCCCATTTTTATTCAGATTACTTTGCATACCTTTCGCAATGCTATCGAATGCTTCTTCACTTGTCATGCCAAAATCTTTCATCAATTGATTGGCTGATCGAGTAACCTCATTCATGTCTAAATCAAATGCTTCTGAAACAGATAGAGCCGCCTTTGCCGTATCTTCTAATTTTGATGGGTCAATCTCCGTCATGTTCTTAGATACAGTCGCTAAATTACCTGCTACTTCATCAATACTTTCACCGAAACCTTGTTTCCATAAATTAGTTGCTGTACCATTCAATTCTTTAGCTTCTGCGGCTGTCAATCCTAATTGTGCTTGAATTTTACCTGCTGATGAGTCAAAATCAGAGGCAGTTTTCAATGCGGCAACACCTAAACCTACTAGTGGTGCGGTAACACCTGCTGTCATTCCAGAGCCAACGTCTTTCATTCTGCCGCCAACTTCTTGCATCCGTTCTCCTGCTTCTCCAACTCGGTTACTAAGTTGCAACCAATGATCTTCAGCATCAGTAATCCGTCTATTTAACCCTTCTAAAGTTCTACTTGTGCGATCCATTGTAGCCTGTGCATTGTTATATCTCACCAACATATTTTGTGCTTCTGCTGAGTTTTCACCATGCGCCTGTGCTAATCTGTGATATTCTTGCCCCAATTGGCTTACTCTCGTTCTTTGTGCTTGAAATGTTCTAGTTAGAATTTCACTTCTCTGTCTCATACCTGATAAAGAAGTATCAAAATCCTCATTTGCTGCTCTAGCTGCACTCATTTCAGAGTTTAATCCTCTTAGTTGTCGGTTTATAGACTGCATTCCCTGTGTAAAATCAGCACTATTTAAGTCAAGATTGACTCGTAATGCGCCTACTTGTGCCTGTCCTGCCATTCAACTTCCTCCTTTCCTAAAGTGACTAACCAATAACCCAAATTGCAAAAAAAGGTGATATATCTGTTTAACATCTGCTTATTACATACTTAATTAGGTATAAGTAGATGTTAAACAGATGTTAAATAGATATATCACCTAATTAAACATGTGGATTATAATATTTGGTCAATAAAGCCTTTTACTTCTTTATTATTTTTATTTGTTTTCGTATCCATTACTTCAAAGAAGAATAGGTAATCCATATCATCAATTTCATTCATTCTCCATCCACTATCCAACAGTGAACGATACATTTTTTTTATGTCATCGTACTGTTCTTCTACTGTTTTTGGAGGTTTTGTTACTTTCCCTTGTTTGCGGGATGATCTTCTTTAGCTTGATTTTTTACTGATTCTCCTGCTGATGCTTCTACAATCTTCTGAATGATGCCAACAAATTCACTGACATCAATATGTTCATAAAGTTCGTTAATATCGAACTGATTGTTAAAAGCAGTACAAATAAGCATAGCCATTTCATCAGTATCATCAGGTGTTTCCATACGACTTACACCTTTCACTTCAAGTTCTAAATATCTACGATAAACTACCATCTTTGGATTTGGTGCGGCATAAATTTTCTTTTCAACTTTTTCTACGAAATCAATCTCACCGTTTACTTCTACTTCTTCAATAACTTCTTTTTTAAATTCAATTTTGATCATTATAATAATCTCCTTTTTCTTATGTATTATTTTTCTAGTAGCTCACTAAATTAATCAATATAAAAGGGCAGCCGTAATGACTACCCTCATGTTTTAAATATTATTAAACTGTTGGTGTTTCAGATGGTGAGTATACTGCTGTGAAGAATGAAGTAATTGCAGGTGCAGATACTCCCTCATCACCTGTATTAATTGAAACTTCCCATTTACCATCAAAATCACGTTGAATGAATTTAGCAGAAAGTGATTTCGTTTGAAATTCTACTGAATCAGATTGCGTTGCGAATGAGTTAGCTCCTACTTGGAATTTACCTTTAAGCAACCATACCAATTTCTCGCTGCCGTCTGAATTATCCGAACGGAAACCTACTGCAACGTAAGGTGCTTCATCAGTTGAGCCTTTTACTAGAACACCATTAGCATCTACATGATGACCAAGTAGTGTTGCCTGATCTTCAGTTGGAATATCAGAAATACCTACTTCAAATTCAATTTCACCTGTTTTAGTCGCTACCGCATATGCACGATCATCTGCATAATGAGTTGTACTGTTGCTTGAAGGTGTAATACTTGCCTCTGTAATACCTGCGATTGATTTTACTTCACCATAAACTGCTCCTACTTCACTATCACTTGTTAATACACTGTATACGAAATTTTTTAATCCTACTGTAATTGCTGACATTTTAAATTATCTCCTTTAGATTTAAGTTTTTGTTTAATGCTTGTCCATAAAAAATAGCCATCACAATTGATGACTTTCCGAATAGTTGAACCTCAATATTTTTCTGTTTATTTCTGTGTTCTCTTCAAAACCATCCATGACCAGTGTGCGTTTAAATCCTGCTTCTTTCATTAGTGCTTTCACACTATTAGTCAAAGCTGATAAAGAGCCATCTGACCATAAATCAACTTGAATACTATGTGCTGTTTGGATTTCCTCATTATCTGCGAATGCCGTTCCTCTTTCATTAAAGATAAAGAAGGTTATGTACGACTTTTCTACACCTTTATACCGTTGAAATGCGACTGGAACACCTGTTAATTTAAGCGTATCGTTTACTAATTTCTGTACACTCATGTTATGCCCAACTCACTTTTCAACTTATCTGACATGACAGTTTGTAAATTGTCTTTTTCTCTGTCAAATGTAGGCTGCACCACTGGATTTGCTGATAGATTTCTTGTACCAAACTCCTGAAACATCATGTAAAAATGTTCAGGTGCATAACCAACTACCCTGCCATCTGCTGTTTTCTCAATGTTTACATTATCAGCCGCATGTGCGTGATTAATGTTTGAACGTCTTGTATTATCAGCTATTTTTTGTTGTATATACGCCGCCCCTGCATCTAACGCTTTCTCTTTAGCTTGTTCAACGTTCGCCATGCCTGAAATTTCATTAAGCAACGCCTCCATTCCCGTAAACTGAATCGCCACTTAGACCAACTCCTTTCCAACAATGGTTAGAGTTTTATTTAATTCATCATCATTAATAACTGAGAGAATGGAGAATAACCTACTCTTGTATTCAATGAGCAAATCAGGAGTTATATCAGTCGTATATCGAATGACAAAACGAATAGTAACTTCATTCTGAGTAGCGTTTGCCTCTTGAAATTCCTTACCTGTCATTGTTTTCACCATACACCATACGATTTTAACTGTTTCTAATTCAGCAACATTGTATCCTTCATCATCGGTTGTCGTTACTTCTCTGTAAAACTCGATTCTTTTATTAAACTTACTCGAATTCATCTTTCTTCACCGTCTTTTTGACTGCCTTTTCAAGATAACCAAGATCAATCAATTCTTTACCTCGTGAAGTATTAGCTTCATATTCTGAACCTGCTTCGTGTTTTACGCTTGTTTCTTTATCAATAAAGTCTTTCAATACCTTATATTTCACTTGTTCCACCTCCGTACTTCATCTGAAATAGAATACTTTCAAATGAGTAAGCTAATTTATCTGCTTTTCCAACAGCTTCTCTATTCTCATACCAATGAGCAATTAAAATTAATATTGCCAATCTATGTAGATCATTCAATTCATCTACAACGTAACCAATGGCATTTTCAATATAAAGAATGGCCGCCTGTTTAAGAGAAGTAAGGGAAGTATCATCTGCTTCCCCATCCACTCTTAAATAATTTTTAATATCGGATAAATCCAACATTTATATCACTCCTTAAACGGCAGGTGTTACATCAATTTCAGCGTAAACGTAAGCATCTGCATCACCTTGTACAACATCAAAACGCTCAATGCAACGTGAAGTAGTTTGGTTTTTAGTGAAATTTGCTTCTTTAGAAAGAGCCACTTCATAAACGCCACGATCAAAGAATTTTACTCCATCTTTAAGTGAACCGATGAAAATACCTGCTTTATTTGCAACTGATGGTAATTCTTTATTAGAGAATACATGTACAGGTAGACCAAACAATGTTTTAGCTGTTGCATTTGTTGGGTCTGGTTGCAATAGTGGACGGCCAGTTGTATCATCCATTTCATCCAATTTAGCGTAAGCATCTTGGTTCATTGCGATAACTGAAGCGTCTTTGATTGCAGGATCAAGGTCAATGTTAACGATATTTTTAAGTGATGCTACATCTGTAACCACTTTCGCTACCTTACCTGTTTTCAAAGCAGCAAAGATTTTAGCATTTTCTGTTTTAACAGCTTTCTTTGCAAATGTGCTTGTGATATAACCAAGTAAATTCGCTGCTTCATCTTGTAGCAATGAATTTGAAATTGGTGTAATTGCACCATAGTTCTTAATTGCATACTCAATATTTTTGAATGTTGGAGTCTGTTCAGCAAGACCAGTATTATCCTCATCAAAATTAATCAATTGAGTTACGTTCGCCAGTTCTTCAATGACGAATGAACCTTTTTCTGTTCCAGTTGGAATAACTTCAACTAATTCTTTTGCTGATTTATACTGGCGTTTCAATTCACCGATACTATTAGAAATTTCTTTTGGTACTAGATAACCACCTTGAGTATCCACACTTGCTTGTACAAGCGCACGTTCTTCTTCATTCAATGCTCCACCTTTAATTGCTTTAACAAATACATCACGAACTTCAACTTTACCCATTTCTACTACTCCCCGTTTCTCAATTTTAGTTTCTACTTCACGTTCTTCTTGTTTATCCAACTCTTCTTGTAGAGAAATCTTTTTCTCCAATGCACGTACTTCTTCCATTTTGACTTCTGCTTCTTCTACTTTGTTTTCACCTAATAGCGCACGAACTTCTTCTTTAACACCTGTCAATTGCTGTTTCATTTCGTCTGTAATTTTCATTCTCTTTCTATCTCCTTTATAATTTTAATTTTTAGTGCAAAATAAAAAGAACTGTTAATTTAATTCCAGTTCAATCATCAATTTCCGTTTTAATTTGTCGTTTCTTTCTTTTTTATGTACTTCTTCTTTCCAGTTATCTATGCTTCTTTGAGCCACATCAAATCCTGAATCTAAATAAGCAGGATTCAATACTAAACTGACTTCTAATAAATCAACATCAAGTAATGTTCTATGTGCTACACCGTCAACCATATCAATTTTATCTTCGTTTACCACGAATCCAAAAGACATTCCTCTAATTTCATTAGCATTAATAAGCTGTAACATATCTTTTGCATAATATAATTCCATGTTTGGCTTTAGCGAAAATCTCAATCCTGTTTCATCTTCCCAAAGTTTTAATGTTCCATTTGATGTTCTACCTAATGGTCTGCCTGATTCATGGTTATACAAAGCTGGAATATCTTGATTTTCCTTTAATGAACGGGTAAATGCACCCGTTGTTACTTTTTCAAAGAACCCCATGAACTGTGACGGCTTATCAAATTTATTTACATAACCATCAATGACAATTTCATTACTTGTTTCATCGTTTCTAGTTTCAATCCCACCAAGATCAAAATTTCTAATCTCCTTATTCTTCTCCATCTACATCACCCCCTTTCGGTGAAGGTAGTTTATCATTGTAGGCCGCACCAACATTTTGTAAGTTGACCATTGATCCATTTACGATTAATTCATCTCCACCTGCAACAATCGGCATATCTTCCTTCTGTCTAATCTCATTTGCTGTCAAGAAACCACCTGATAAACCAAGATTGTACGCTTCATAACGTGTTTTAATATCCGCACGTAGCATTGAATCAACATTAAATTTGAAGAAGAATCCTTTTTGCACCTCAAGTGAAGTTAAAAGTTTATACGTTAATTCCTGTTCGAGTCCTGTTAGCGTTGACTGTAATGTTTCTACGTAAAATTCACGCTGCTGTGATTCAATATTTGCGTATGTAGAGTTGTCTAATTGATTCAATGAACCCATTTTTACACCGAATGCGGCTGCTATTTGTTGAATCGTTAGCCTGTTGATCTCTAAAAACTGAGCATCTGCCATTGATGTATTCATTGTTTTCATGTCAAATCCTAATGGTAAAGGAAGAATCTTATGTGCATTCTGTACACCTGCCGCCATACGTTCAAAACGATCAACCATTGCTCTTTCTGCTTCCTGTGAAATGTCACCTGTGTAACTTAATATTGCAGAAGAGAATAATCCCTGTTTGTAGAATTTATTAATAAAGTTGCTCCCCGATTGTGCGCTTTCTACAAGTGTACTCAGGTAATCTTTGATCGCCATTCCTTGAATACCATTCTTAGTCATCCCCATAAAGTGTAAAACTTCATTATGTTTAATTTTAATTTCACCTTTTGCCGTTTTGTAAATGTACCAAATAGCGTTTTCTTGACCAATAATCCCCTTATCATCAATCCAAATTTCAACGTTATTCATGTCTAATGGATAGAGTGCTTTCACTTTTCCTGTACGTTCTGTCTCAATATATACAACTGAGTGTCCGTAATAATTGCGGTTAAATTCAACCACTTTCCAAAACGTTGAAGAAGACATTAGAGGATTTGGCCGCAATTTCAATAATGTATACAAGTAATGTTCTGTTGCTTTTGTTATTCCATCGTTCGCTTCCTGATACAACTTTAAAGGTAATTTACTAACTGCTTCAGATAAGATACGTAAACATGAATATACAGTTGCTTCTGTCGCTTTATCACTTTTATTTCCATCTGCTGTGATACCTAGTATATTGCTGAATGACGGATCGTTTAACGATACAACTTCTCTTTTCTCACTTCTTCTAAATAGAGCCATTTATTTGTTCTCACCTCCCTCTATTCATTGGATTTATTGCAAAATAAACACCGTATGCAACGCAAAAAAGCCCTATTGCATAGATACCTGCCACCACACTAATAAGAAATGTAGCCAAACAGATAAGCAATGTGCCTATGATTATGAGGAAATCCTCAATATATTTAGTTATTATTTTCATTTTCACCATCCCAATTTATCCAAATAAGCATCAGTTATATATTTATTTAGGTCTTTCTTGTATTCATGATTGGCTGCCATGACATATGCAGTCATAATAGAAGCAACTGGATCAATTCTCTCCGTTGATTTTGATTTATCTAACATGAAATTACCTGCATGATCTACCTTAGTAATCGCATTACTCATCGCCCACTGAATCAAAGGATCGTTCTCATGTACAATTTCCCCTTTAAATACTTTATCCCTGAAATCCTTTGTGGCAGGTGCTAATGTTTTCATACCCTGTATTACCTTGACCATTTTAAAACCTGCATCTGTCATCTCATTTGTGAATTGTGAAGCATTCCAGTCATCAAACAGAACAGCAATAACAGTCCAGTTATTTTCTTTTACAATATCCTCTATGTACTTCTGAACAAACCGATAATCAACGACTGCATCAGGTGTAGTAGAAATCCATCCCTGTTCAACCCATAATTTATACGGTACTTTATCTGATTTTACATGTGATTGTAGTGCTTCTTCAGGTAAAAAGGAGTGTCCTTTTACAAATAATTTTCCATCGGCTTGCGGAATTAAGAAGGCTACACTCGTTAGATCGAGCGTACTGGACAGGTCAATTCCAATATAAACTTCCTTATTCTTTAAATCAGGTGATTCATCAGTACGGCAGCCGCAAGCATTCCAACGTTTTAAATCCATGTAACTGCTTTTCTTACCTTGAACCCATATGTTTAGATTCTTAGTCATAAACTCATTCATCTTTTCAGGTTGATCTAATGCTATTTTAAAACGGCTCCTCAAATCTTCCATACCATCATCATACGTAGCGACTATCGGATTTGCTTTAATCCAATTGCGCTCATCCTTAATATCATCGCCCTCATCTAACTCGCAAATTAAAATAAAATAATCGTCATTCTCAATTGAATTAGCTGGATCAAGTATCTTTGAACAATACTGATATTCTCGATAGCAAGGAACATTCAAATCTAATCCTGCGGTGGTGATCACAACGATCAAAGCATTCTGTCTACCTACCATACCTGAAGACAATACATTATAAATCTCGTCTGTTTCATGAGCATGGTACTCATCAATAATAGCCAATGATGGAAATTTCCCATCCCCAGTCTTTCTTGCTTCCTTAGATAATGGTTGAATAATTGAACCACTTCTCAAATGAGTTGTAATCCCGTAACTGGTTGTGTATTTGCCTTTTAGTATTTTAACTTCGTTTATCTGATCCAACATCTGCTGATACACAATTTTAGATTGCTCTTTCGTGATACCTGCAATATAAATTTGCTGTTTCTCATTAGTTAAAAATCCAACGTATGAAGCTATGAGAGCCTGTAATTGCGACTTTGCTTGCTTCCGAGCCAGTTGAATATATGCCCGTTTAAATCTTCTCGTGTGCTTATCCTTGCGCTTCCATGAAAATATATTTGCCACAATAAATAATTGGAAATCAGTTAATTCAATAGCTTGTCCTGCCAGTATTCCCTCTTTATGTCTGAATGTTAAAGCCCAATCATTGAAGTCAATTAGCTCTTGTACATCAAAATAATATGGAAAATCTTCATCTTCTACTTTATCCATATCACCAAAGAAACGTTCACATGCCTGAATATGTTTCTTACAGGCCAATATCTTTCCTGAGACAATATCGTTTGCATAATCCCAAACACGTTCAATTAATTCTTTACTCACAAACGATCACTGAACTTATTGTCATCATCACTTTCATCTGCTTGTAGGTTAATCGCCAATCTTGCACGAGCAGTAGGTGACATCCCAAAATCAGAAGCTATTTTATTCATCTGGTCAAATAATGCTTTCTTCTTTGTGAGTAATGGATGAGGAACACGATTAGTTTCTTTTGCTTTATTTGTATGCTCCATCATTAACCCTTCTTCTTTAATGATATTTGAACACTCAATATAATCCGCCAAAGCGTCACAATACATTGACATTAAATACACATCGACATTTGCAAGAATCTCATTGTGTTCATACTCTTTGATAAGCTTTTTAAACAGCCGTTTACCTTCAACCGAAAGCCACGATGGAGGTTTAATATTATCTGATTTAAACTGAATTGATTCTTCTGCTTTTTGTCGCTGCTCAATTTCTTTTTTAGTCAGGTGTGACTTATTATCATTAATAAGGTGCAGGTGTGTAGGCATTGCTTTTCTTACCATTGTAAACATCTCCTTTCTTGTGGAATAACCTTTTTTAGTATTAATATTAGTACTAATATTGACCCTGATTGGTTTCAAATACGAACTTTGTATTTTTTGTGCTCACTCGCCGGCTACTAAACTTTTAATTTTAAGTTTCCGACTATCCCCCGTTGTCTTATTTTTATTTTTCAAAATTTTATTTCCTGTTTTTCTAGACAATTTCTCTATTATTTTTTATTTTGTTATCTTGTTGAATCTAATCTAATCCATATCTGACTCACTGGATAGATTATTAATATATTATCTTTATTTATTACTATGTATTCTGTTGTGACAACTACGGCAGACCGTAATTAGATTACCTAAATCCAATCGTTTACTCCATCCTTCTTCTCCGTCTAGTAACTCCACAATGTGATGAACAATATCTCCTGCTGTAATCTTATTATCATCCTTCAAACACACCTGACACAATCCATTGTCACGTTTAAAGGCAACCTTTCTAACCTTTTTCCACTCCTTACTATCATAAAACTTATGTCTTTCATCCCTCACATACTTGTCGTAATACTTATTGCGCTCATACCGTTCCTGGTTTTCTTCATCCTTGTGCTTGTCACAATATTGTTCAAGTGTCAACTCATTGCAAGCAGTAATGCTGCATAGTTTAATTGGCTTCCTGGTCATTTAATTTTATATACTCCTTAACTAGTTATAGTGAATAAAGTTTGTAACTATTGCGTAGACTATCAATATCAAATCAAAGGAGGCATGCAACATGCAATTTAAAGAAGCTCTTGAACGTAAAAGAAAGTGGAATGAAAAAGGAAATCCACCGTGTGACCATTCATTAGAGAGGGAGTACTATGGAAGTGCGCATACTGGTGATTATGCTTGTACTACCTGTGGAGAAACTTTTTGGACACGAGAAGAAGCAAAGAAAAGTGTTTAATAAAGTACAGGCTGTAGGATTTATTTCTATAGCCTGATTTCTATTACACTTTGTAATACACAAACAGTCCGACTATACCTTTCTCAAAAATAAAAAAGCATCTATATAATAGATGCTTTTACAGATATCCTTTAAAGTTTTTATGTTCCATAAATAGATCGTATTCAACCTTTTTAATCGGCATAATACTTTTTTCCACTAAGTAAACATAATAATTCCATCTTTTTTGAAAATCTTTGTCATCTTTATTTTTATTAAATAAGTAGTCTTTACCATCTGCATAAGAAATAATAAACGTAATTAGGTCTAATAATAGTACAATCTTTAGAGCGTTATTTCTGCTATAAAACCTTTCACTGCCTGCAAGATGTGTAATATAGTTACGATTAAAATAATCCGATTCTTCGGCCTTATCAGTTGTATTAAAAAATACGTCATCACATATATCAATAAAACATCTGATATATTCGTCAAACAGGTAAGGGTGTTTCATAAGTGGTGTGTCTGGGTACTGCAATTCAGCTAATTTCCTGTATACTTTTTTCTTCTGAACCGGCTTGATAGATGTCGGATCATGTCCAATAAATTTAGAAAATATTCCTTCTATTACAGGAGTCAAAATCATCGTAACAGAAATAAAATCACATAGCATTAGTTGCATGTATGCTCTTTCAATTAAGTGTGAAAAATCTGATACATGTTTTGTTTTCATTATTACAGCAGTCATCATTAACGCTCTGTTAGCAGGTAGCATTATATTACCAGAAAGCATTTGACCAATTTTACTTTCATTTTCCGAGTCATCATCTAAATCATTTAACATTTGTTCAATTTGTCTAAATTCTTCATTCTTCATGAATTCCGATATTATACAATAACCATAACTCGATATTTTTCTATTAACCATGAACATATCGTATTGCAATTTACCGTGAAAATTTTCAATGTTATCTGGCTTTGGTATAAGACTACCTTTCAATTCTAGCATATTGATATGGTCAACAGTTTGCTTGTAAATTTGAATCAGTGCAGTTCCAAGTGATTGACATTTGAATTCTTTATTTAGAGTAGGAACTTCAACTTTAAACTGGTCACCTTGTTGGATGATGTTGATATTGTACCCCATAATGCTTCTGTCCATGAATTACTCCTTGTAGATTATTTATACTATTACTATATTCTACAATCTTTGACATTATACCTCTCCACCACCAACTATTTTACTATTTTCAAGGTAATTTGTGCTATAATACAAAAGAACCCTGTACTTGAAGAAGCAGGGAGGTGATAATTATGGCGAAAACGGCTAAAGGCAAGAAAATTGTCACTGTCAAACCTTACACACGCAAGGTTGGTGGGGAAACCATCAAGGTTAAACCTCACCGTCGTTCAACCCCTAACTAACATCTCCTGAGCCGTTTCAATCTCTCCAAAGAGACAGGGTTCACTCCTATCACAAATTTATTCCAATCCACTCATTAAGAAGAATGTAATTCACTTTATACTCCGTTATTTATTCCCTGCAATAATTATTGTTCAGGAGAGGACTCGGAAGTCACATCTCCCTGATCGGCAACATTATGTATGTATTCTATTCATCAAGCAATCTTTCTCAAAATCAATTTCTGTACCGTCTTTGAGCAGCATCCAAACTTATCAGCCATTTCATTATAGAAATCCATCTTATTAATTCTCTCACCATTTTCAGCTTTTAACTCTATGTATAAATAAAATTGATTAACAATCCATTCCTTTTGCTTATCTGTCAAATAAACTTTCTTACGCATATCATCTTTAACATCATCCGTAAATTGCTCAGACGGTTTATTAAGCAACTCTAAATTTTCAATACGATTATCTGAACCATCACGGTTTATGTGATTGACTTGATAACCTGTCTTGCTGTATAGCATTTTTTGCCCCCACATCGAATCAAATACAATCCAATGTAAGTATCTGTGTTCTAGCTTCCCTTCGTCATTCTTCAAATGCAATAGACAATAGCCATCAGCATTCACCTTAGTCGTCATCCATTTATTACTGATGAGACTATACACTCGTCCATTTCCCACATCGCAACGGTAATTACTAAATCCAGGCACAGGTGACAATCTACTCAATTCTTGTTTACTCAATTCGTTTTTCATGATTTATTCCTCCAGTTTATTTTCGTTCAATATGTATTTCTGACTATGTATTATTTTTATTTCTTTATGTAGTTTGACTTTCTCTAACTTTGACCAATAAAAAAAATTAACCAACTGTGTCTATCCATACTTCTTCATTCATACTTTTTCATCTCCCTCAGATTATTTTTAGTAATCCATGTCGGTGTCTCATGCGCCGCCCATTAATGGAGATATTGTAACTACCATTGACATTTTTCCATTGACCTGATAATATTTAGTTGAGATACTTTAATCTTTTTTAAATAAAAAAATAAAAACATTAAAACTTACACTTTCATTCATTCTTCCTCTCCAGTTGTACTTATTTGCTATGTATAAATTCAACTAATTTATCAACCTTATCTTTGCCCATTGATGCTTTATTATTGAAGAAAATACTGATCATTGCATTTGACACGCCAATGGCTTCTGCTAATTCAGTATTTTTAATTCCTTTTTTGTACTTTAAGATAAATAAATTTTCTCGTTCCTGTTTGCTCATTCTTTCTCACACCTCTCCATTAAAATGTTAAATGAAAAAAGGGCAATCACCTGACTGCCGATTCATCATAAACTGGAGGTTAAATAATGAAAGTTGGTCAAGAATCTCATTCTCTTCCATAAGGTAACCTTCGATGTACATAGAAACCCTTATGTGTCAAGGGTTTCCAGTATATGTGCGGACTTTTTGCGGACTTTTTCATGCTTTTTTGAATGTTTTTAAGAATACATCCTCATGATTCACATACAAAGCATTTAGCAGCTTGAGATTGCCTGTCGCTTCTCCCAAGTCCTTTAAGATGATGTACATAGTATCAGGCTTTATTTTCTTTTTTAAAACCTTCTCATTATAAGAATCAATAATATTCTGACTCTTAATGTCCCGTTCTTCTTCATCCTTGATTCTAGCGGCAAACTTTAATTCATTATTCATTTCCTCAATCAATGCTTCAACTGCTTCTTTCTGTTTGCTATTTGCATTTCTTGTTGGTACTTTCTCCAAGAATGTTTGAAACTCAATGTTTTCACGTTTCTCCGCAGGATCAAGATTACTCATTGCTTTAAACAGGTGATCCATCGGTGTTTCGTAGTATGAGACACGTTCTTTAATGGTTTTACTTTCACTGATGTAATTGAAGAACATTGGCTTTGTATGAATCACCTTTTTCTCCACTTTTCCTTCTTTGTCCTTCACTACCTCACCATTTTTATCTACTTTATCTACTTCAATCGTGTTCAATGTGTAATTGTTCACCACATGATTGATTTCTTCTTGCATATCAATGGCAGCCGTCTTCTTAGCCATATCAATAGCGATGCCTGATAATACAGTAGCCACATCCACTTTCTTCATTAGGTTTTCAATATCTTCTTCTTTCGCTCCGTTATTCAATTTATCCCAATACAGAGACATTACTTCTTGTCCCATGTTCACAATGCGCCCAATGTACCGTTGACTCATACTAAGTGAATTATCAATTTTAGCCATATCCTCATTGCTTAACACATAAGGAGTAGCATCACTTTTAACCTTATTGATACATACTCGATATTTAGCGCATCTTTCTTTCGCAACGGCGACCAGTTCAGGTGTATCCAAGAATAATGCCGTATCACTGTCATAATCTGCACCTGATAATTTATCAAGTATCGGAAAATCAATCGCATTCACAACAACGATATTAGCACTAAGATTGAAATACTTTGCGATTTCCTCATTAAATGTATTCTTAGCAACCAATACATTTGAAGGTGACGTATGCGGATTACGGAAACCAACTAATTCAGTTTCCCAATTAAACAACGATGTGTATACTTCATTGTCTTTCAACACCTGTACATTCTCTTTATCAACTGTAAGATCATCGTTCAGCTTACCGATTGCATGATACAAAAACTCCACTGGATTGCCTAAAAGTACGGCATAATCACCATTTAGACGTAGCTTGCCTTTCTTCACATGAGTCACGTATTTATTAATATCTGATTTACGTTGATCACGAAATACTTGAGAATATGCGAAACCATTGTTTTGTTTATAGATGGCAGCCAACATTTTATTACTATTCATTGCCGTTGCTGTTTCAAGAAGATAATTCACATATGTATCATCATCGTTCTTTAATTTCTCGATGTATGCTTGCTCATATGCGCTCAAATCAGCAATTTCATCACTTGTTAATGGCATACTGTTCAACATCTGATACGATGTTTGCTGTAAGATGTTACCCATTTCATCAATGCCACGCTTCGATTTCTTCTCATTCTTACAGACACCGAATACTGCGCCCTCTGATTCAACTAATTGCTTCCAGTAATTAAACATGTGCTTTTTACGATCAGCTTCTTCTACATCTGTGAATACATGTGCAAATTTCAATGATTTTACGGATGAAGGAGTGGTAATCATGTGAATGTCTTTAGCAAGCATCTTTTGACCAAACATATCTTCAATTTCCCATTCATCATAATTAATTCCTTCAGGGCAGTTATCCATTAAGAATGCCTGAATGTTTGTATTGAATGCGGCTGATTTAAACATGTGTTGCCGCAGTAACATCATTGATTTACCTTCTGGAAAGTAAGATGATTCAAGTAATGCTTCTCCATCAAACAATGAATTGCTCACTTCAACTTCTTCCTTGAAGCTGTCTAGTAATCTATCCTTGCCTTTTCTCACTACGCTACACACCTGATTGAATTTGCTGTCTAAATCATCAACCATGAGGATGTTATTTGGATGAATTTGAATCGTGCTTTCCAATGATGAGCCAACTAATGATTCATACGCTAATAATGAAGCAAGATCAACTTTCTTCCCTTTCTTAAATGGCAATCCCATACGTGACCACTTAATCATCTTCTTGTACAATGACTTCTTAATGAATAGACATTGGCCTGTGCGTGATTTAGATGATGAACGCTTGTACACCATATAATCAGTTGATGATTTAATCTCACCTGTATCATAATCCACATCTGTAATCGTGAATCCATTTGCATATAAATTCTCACGCAATTCATCACTGGATACTTCATTCCACTTGGCCGCACCTGATTCAGTTTCTAATTGTTCTTTGAATGCTTTGTATTTCGATAGAGCAGCCAGTAACTCATCAATTAACTTCTTGACTGCATCCTTATCATTCAAATCACATACAGCTAATTTATCTTCTACTTTATCAATCTTCTCATTCAAGACACCTAAAATGTAATCGCCACTTTTGACTTTTGTATTGAATTTGACATTAATCACATCAATGGATAGGTCTTTGTTTGGTTGACGCTGTGATTTAATATTCTTCAATCCAACTTCTTTCAACTTCATCAACTCTAATGAATACGGAATCATACCAAGAAACTCCCTCTTGATGAGATTACCTCTTGATTCATGCTCATGAATTACACTTGCTTCCAAAGACATAATGTATACAGGTTTGTTATTAGTTTGATTTTTCATAATTTATAATTCCTCCAGATATTTTTTTAATTTGTGATTCATCCAATATGTAAATAAAAGATGATGTGAGACAGTGTGCTGTCGAACCAGATGTGAGAAAAGCGTAGCGATCTCATCATCTGCTACCTCGTAGAGTAATAATTAATAATCGTATATGTATAAATCAAAACATTAAGGTCAAGAGATTAAGGGAAACTGAAACCAACTATTTACCTTTCCAAGTGCGGGAAAGCTAAATACCTGCACACAGTTTCCCCTCTTGTTTCGCTACGCTACACAATTCACCCCTTCATGTGCGTATCCTTTTCTTCTTTATTCTTCTATGTGTAATTAAACTTTTCATTATTTGGGACAAAATTGGTGATAACCTCTTTATAGTGCTTTACATCATGTTTGTCCCAATAATGTTAAATGTCTATTTTTTCAACTATCCAATAACGTACACTTCCACTTTTCTTAGGAAGAATAATATAAGGTAAATTAATCATCTCTAGTCCTTCATTCAGTTTCTTATAACTCTTTTGCTGTCTACCATTCACTTTTAAATCAATTTTATTAATCAATTCCTGTTGTTCTACTTTGGATAATTTTTCACCAATGACACTATCCAAATGTTCATTCAGATTCATCTTTTTTTCCTCCACATCAACAACGTAGTAGTCATAATAATTATTCATGCCGTCATAGCGTTCAAATAATCTCGCTAAATACTTGCAGTAGCCAAACTCTTTAAGAAGCTTCATGGCATCCATTTCATTGCGGTCAATTTTACATTTTAGGTACATCAAGTCGTTTACCTTCTTAGTTGCTTTGTCTGATTCACCGTCTATGTATTCATCGTAAACAATGTTCCACTGATCGTATTCTCTAGGGAACTTTTTAATATACTCTTCAACTGTATGACTTCTAAGAAATTCAGCCATTTCCAAACGCTTGTCAATTTGAGTCTGCATACCACCTAATTGCTGATTGGTTATTATCTTGATACACAGGTGAATGTAGTCAGTGTCCTTCATAATTCGTTTGCGGCCGATACATTGAATTAATGTTCCAATGTCTTTTACATCGCAGATGACATGTCTTAAATCATCATCTTTAAGGTTCACACCTGCATCAAGACAAGTAGTGGTGATCAGGATTAAATCTTCAAAGCGTTCCTTATCAAGCATTTCAGCTACTTTATCTTTATCAACGTGAGGATAAAATTTATCATTGGATGTACTGCAAACGAACATTGCATGATCTTTGAATTTCTTGTACAAATCAAATGCCTTTGTTGCTGATTGAATGAATACGATTGTCTTCTTATTTCCATCTACTGCCTGTTGGAGCAGCTTCTCTACTTTTTCATCATTATTGTAGAAACCAAGTGACTTAACGTGATTGTAGTTGCTATCAACCACATAATCCTCTGATTTAACTTTTTTGATGGCATTGATGTAACGCTTCATACTGTCACCTGTTGCACTCATAAAGATTCTCGTGATGTTTTCTTGTTCAAGAATGGCATTGAGTGAAATATCGGTGTACTTATTAAATGGTGCATCACTCATCCAGTAGTGAAATTCATCTGAAACGATATATTCATACGGTGAAAAGTCGAATGTTTCATTGTTTTTATATTTTTCTTCAATGGATTGATAAGTTTTAATGTCAATGGCATCTAATTTTTTTGCTTTCTTCATTTCTCGTCTGAACTGATCAACACAATTTGTTCTATGTATCAGCATGAGAATCTTCTTATTATTCTTTTCCGCATGTGCGTACAGGTGAGTTTTAATGAAATGTGATTTACCTGCGCCCGTACCTGCTTCAATCGTTACCACCTGTCCTGACTTCCAACTTTTCACTTTATCAATCGTGACTACTTCACTTACGAATTTGTTTCTCATTATTTAATTGCCTCCAGTTTTAATTTCATTTTCTATATTTTCGACACTCCAAAAACGTTGGTATATAAGGGTTTTATTTTTACAAAATCACAATAAAACTCCAATTTTATCTTTAAATGGGACAAAACCATTTCGTGCCGCCCCATTACTGCTTGTCCATTTTGACTGTAAATTCTTTGTCATTGACCAAGATTATTGATGGTCTTATAATGAGTACAGGTTCAAGATTTCCGACATCTTAAACCTAATTTCCTAATTACCTAGTTATGTCAGCAATGCTCAGTATTCATAACATCTGCAATCTCGCTGATCATTGCTGATAGTAAAATAACTTGTCCATTTTCATTGAGCAATGAATAAGGTTTATTTTGGATTGATTCTGAATTGAATTTTTCAATAACATCGTGTTCGTTTTCATTTTGAGCAAGACAAGAGTAGTAGATGTGAGCAAGATTGCATTCTAGGTCAATTTCAATATCAAATCCGATAATTTGGTACGGCAGAACATCACCTGATACGTTTTCAATGTCATTGTGATCGGATTCTAACTCAAGCATTAATTCACTATTTAATAGTGCTTCCATACTCACATTCACGGGGACAGTTGAAACCTTTAGTGTGAATAATACTTCTGTTTTTTTAACTGCCGCCAATGCCGATAGTGTGTTAGTTGTCATGAATAAGTTCCTCCAATTTTTGAACCATATTGAATGGTTTATTTTTTTTGTCTTTTTTTACTACTCTTTTATCGTATTATAATTTAATCAGATAATCAAGTTAAATTTTAACTAAATGTGCAAAAAATAAGCAAGCTAAATAAGACCAGCTTCTCTATATGCTTCAATCAACTCTACTGGAATGATTAGTGTTTCCTTTTCTTCAAACATTGCCACTTGATCCACCTCCTTGATTTAATTTTATTCAGTTGTCATTGTGCATGGTATCACCTGTGTTGGATTATAGTGAATCGAGCTTTTTAATCAAAGCATCTATCGCCTCTTTCCCTATATCCAATTTCATTTGGAATTTTTCAGGACTGTTGAGTTGATCCATTAAGGTAGCATCTCTCATGGCGGCGTAAAACTCATCTGTTAATCCCAATAGCTTGATGCGTGATTTCAGAAGCTTAATCTCATTTTCATGCTTCAGGATGTTTGTTTGAATCTCCAATAGTTCATCAGGTGTTTTTGGCTCGGTTTCCTTTAGTTCGGCTAAGGTGTTATTCAGATGGATGATTTTGATTTCACACTTATCAATTTCAGTTAAATTTGTGTTGGTTATTAGGTAAGTCTTATCATCAGGTACATTGAAGAATTGAATCATGCTGAATAGATGTTTGTCGGGTATCCTGCGTGTGCCGTCTTTCCAAAGGTTGATCTGCGGCTGCTTAATTCCTAAATACTGCGCTAGTTCACCTGTCTTTATGTTGTTTAGCTCTAAGAAGTAGTCAATGCCATTCACGTAATTTTTACCTCGCTTTCGTTTATCTATATTAAATATACCATAGATAAAATTTAACGTCAATAGATAATTAAAACTTTTTTAAATAAATTAGTTAAATTTTAATCAATATTCCTATTGCACACTTTGAAAATACTTACGTATCAATGGTTCAAGGCACTTTTTATGTACGTAAAATAGGGAAAATGGACATTTTTAACGGCTGTCTTCTTTCGTTATATCCCTTAATATTCTTGCAATTTCTTTATACGTTAGTTTTTCTGCTTCTATTTGCTCAAGAAGGGCTTCTAAATAATCGCTTCTAATGGTTTTAAATTTAGGCTCAATTTGTGTGTAAATATGCTCTACTTTACATCTGACAACCTCGACATCAATACCAGATTTTTTTCGGTAAATTTCAGCCATATTTAACAGCCAATATAAATTTTCATGACGCTTCTCTGCCTTATGAATATCCTCACAAAACCGAACAGTATCCCAACTGAGGCATTCTATGTATCCTTTTTCAGTTTTAAAAACATAAGCTATCTCTGTCGCTGTCGCCGTTTCATTTTTACTTTTCGTTGCACTATCTTGTATATCTAGTGTCTCTTTCAATTCATCTAATGTAACAACTTCTCCACGAGCATATTCTTCCTCGGCTTGTTTAATCGCTTCTACTTCTTCTTCGGTTAGTTCTTCATTATCAATAGGAATCAAGTCGTCAAATACCTTCATGAGCTTCGGAAATACCTTTTCTAATGTTTCATCTGAAACTGAATCAACTATTTTTTGTAGTACATCACGTTTGCGACTCATCTGTCTTTTAGTCCTTTCAAAGTTTCATTATAGTTATCAAGAGTATACTTTACTGCTTCTTCAAATGTTCTTTTATCATCATTTGATTCTTTCTCTAGTCCATCTTCACCTAAAAATTCTTTTCTTAATTCATCTTCGTGTTCAGGTATCACTTTAAATTCCTCCTTTATTATTCCAATCATACAGGAATAAAATTTTAAATGAAATATACAGACGATTACGAAATCAACGGGAGATAAATTTCGCTCGTTATCACCTACTGAACACCAAGTTACATTACTACTTACACAAGTAATACGTAGTTATAACAAGCACAAATACAGGTGTACAAGTTAATCACCAACTGGCAGCCCAGACCACACTTCTTCGAACAGATTGTTCACATGATTCATTTTCAATTTCCTACGAATGATTTCAGTAAAATAGCCGAATGGATTAGTGATACATGAATGTTTAACACTGTAAATTAGCTGTTTGAATGATTCTAAGGCAATCTCAATCCACTCAGCTTTATCAAAAGAGTACGATCTACTGTTGATCAGAGCGATACGGTAAAATTCCATGACTTGTTTTACGCTCCAAAACTGAAGGGCATACTTGCCGAATTTATTATTGATTACATCAGGAACAATTTCATCAATGATTTCATGCTGATTTACGCTCTCTGTACGTATACTGTTATTAATAGATTTTGTTTTAAGAGAAGAATTTGTTTTTTTGGTGTGACAGTTATCGCTAATTTCAGTCACGCCTTGTGTGCCAGTATCAATTTCTTCTGTATTAATAGGTTGAATGATAATAGCGTTTGAAGTTTGTCTCATGTCACTCCTACGCTTCATTTCTAGCTGTTTGATAATACCTAGTGACTCCAGGTGTTGGCATACTCTAATAACCGTTCTACGGCTAATTTGAAGCAACTCAGCAATATTGGACTTAGACAGGAACGATACTCCAATATATTTACATGAGTAACGATGAAGGAAGTTTAAAACGGCTAATTGATTTTTGGAGAGAGCGGCAGAATATTTTTCTTTATAGCTGCGTACAGTTTCGTTCAATTCTTTGACCGATTTAAATGAAGTGAGGTTTTGATATGTTTCGATAGATGAAATAATTGTGATTGCTTGTTTTGCCAAAATGGATACGCCCCTTTAATTTTTTGATTTTGGGCGTAGTCAAATAAGCATACGATACTTGAATTTTTAAAATTAATATCGTACACTCTAATTAGGTTAGTAATATTGTTTGACTACGCAATTGCGTAAATGGAAGTCCTGTGCTGGTAACACAGGGCTTCTTTTTTCGTGCCTATTTTTTCGCTTGCCGTGATGTTTTCGTTTTCTTTACTCTTCTTTCATTCAAATATTTAATTGGGCTAAATTTTTCATGTTGCGCTTTGATTGTGTCATCCAGTACATGAGCATAGATCATTGTAGTTTGAATGTCAGCATGACCAAGTATCTTCTGTAACACTCTCAATGAGCCGCCGTTTTTTAAGAACAACATACTACTCGTATGACGGAAAATATGGGGATGAACACGCTTTGTAAGACCTGCTCGATCTGCAATCTCATGAAGATTTTTCCTGAATGGATCGGCCCTCAAAGGATTACCTACATTCGTTAAAAAAATATATTCACTTTCGAAATCCGTTGTTTCGTCTATTAATTTTTCAATAAGATTCAAAGTTTTTTTTGTAATAGGTACAATTCTGAACATACTATTTTTTGTCTCATTGAATGTAATAGAACCATGTTCATAATCAATATCTTGCTTCTTCAAAGCCAATACTTCACCTATTCTCCCGAACGAATCCAACAATACATGGATAAGTACATAAGCACGAAAATCAGCATACCAACTTTTATCAAGTGAATTTAATAGTTTAGTTAGTTCATCATCAGATAACGTATCCACTTGCTTCTTTTGCATTTTGATATTTTTCAATACAGAAAACGGATTTTCTTCAAGATGCCCTTCATTAATTAGTGTAGTGAATGCTGCCTTTGCTAATCTCAAATAGGAGTTTGCTGATGTTTTGTTGACACCAATCTTTTTCTCCCTGTCCCATCGCACACCTTTGAACTGCTGTTTTTCAGTTAGTTGCCACTCAATAAACCTTCTTGCATCTTCAACTGTAAAGTTTTCCATGTACTTGTTTTTTGCAAAACAGCGTTCAAAATCGTTAAACAATTTATGATAATTCGTTATCGTATGTTCAGATAAACCATCCATCTGCTTAATTCGAATAACAATATCCCTTGCCTTTTCAACCGTCAGTTTGTGCTGAATTTTTGTTTTTCTGACCATTAAAAAAATCCCCTTCCTATACTGAGTAAGTACAAGAAAGAGGATTAAGGGGTCATTCGTGGTAATGGTCGCAAATGACTTGATTTCCTTATTATATAACATTAAAACCATTACCCTACACTTTGGAGAATGCAGTGACACCGTGTCACATCGCTGTTAACCGCAATACATCACGGGCGATCATCACTTCTTCGTTCGTTGGAATCACGATTACTTTAACGGGTGAATGCGGGTAGCTTATAAGCGCTTCCTGTCCGCGGACATTATTGAGGGTGGTATCCCAATATACACCCATAAATTCGAGACCGCGGAGTATACGGGCACGCGAGGCAATGTCATTTTCACCGATACCGGCTGTGAAAATGATAGCATCCACACCTGACATCCGTGCCGCGTATGAGCCGATATATTTATGGATGCTGCTTGCGAATACTTCAAGCGCTGTTTCTGCCCGTTCGTTTCCTTCATCAGCCGCTTTCGTGATATCACGCAAGTCGCTCGATAAACCGGAAATGCCAAGCATGCCGCTTTTTTTGTTTAATATATCTAGCACTTCATCGGCCGTTTGCCCCGTTTTCTCCATAATGAATGGCATTAAAGCGGGATCAATATTTCCTGAACGTGTGCCCATTGGTACGCCTGCAAGCGGTGTAAAGCCCATTGATGTATCGATTGATTTACCGCCCTCGATCGCCGCAATACTCGCGCCATTGCCAAGGTGGCATGAAATTAAACGCAAATGCTCAAGCGGCCGGCCTAGCAGCTGTGCCGCACGCTCCGCTACATATTTATGTGACGTCCCATGGAAACCGTATTTGCGGATCCCATACTTTGTATAGTATTCATACGGCAAGCTGTATAAAAAGGATTTCTCCGGCATTGTTTGATGGAATGCTGTATCAAATACTGCAATAGACGGTACGTTTGGCAATGCTTTTTGAAAAGCACGAATACCCGTTACATTGGCCGGATTGTGCAGCGGCGCAAGGTCAGATAATTCTTCAATTTGCGTTAGTGTCGCCTCATCCATTAACACCGAATCATTAAATGCTTCTCCACCATGCACGACACGGTGGCCGATGCCATCAATTTCATCAAGAGATGCGACAATGCCATTAGACACTAATTTACTTAGCAGCATTTGAACGGCGACCGCATGATCCGGAATATTTGTTGCTTCTCTCTCAATTGAACCATCGGGATTCGACATCGAAAAAATAGAATCCGGCAAACCGATTCGTTCCACCAATCCTTTTGTTAATACTGTTTCTTGAGGCATGTTAAACAACTGAAATTTTAACGACGAGCTTCCTGCGTTAATGGCAATGACTTTAGACATTATATCCTCCCTGTATAGATCGAACAATTTCTTCTCTATATAGAGATATCGTGTTCTTATGTAAATAGCAAGTGTTCATGCTTCTATAAACCGCTTTCATTAAATAATAATTATTTTCCGACAACTTAATCTTATGTATTTCTTTTTCTGCTTCATTTATATTTCTTCTTTCTTATGCGAATTATCTAGTCAACAATCATATTATTATTGTCTGAAAATAGTGTACAATGGAAATATGATGTGTAAAGGAGATTGAGAGAGATATGAAGTTACTTTGGGATTTAGATGGAACCATTTTTGATACATATCCAGCGATTCTCGATAGTTTTATTGCGGTGCATGAAGCGGCGCATGGTGAGACGACTGACCGGAATGAAGCACTTCGCTGGCTGAAAAGAAACTCGAAACTTGCCTTTGAGCAGTATCGTATTTCAGAAGATTTCCGTCCATTGTTTACCGAGCTGGATCATAAGCAATCTGAAGCAGGAAGTCCTCCGTTTGACGGCATAAAAGAGATTTTGGCCGCAGCTGATGTGAACGTCATCGTCACACACAGAACGAAAGGATCAACGATTGAATTACTGACAAAATGGGGGCTGATCGACTTTTTCAATGAGATTATTAGTCCTGATGATGATGGATTTCCACGTAAACCAGATGCAGCTGCCTATCATTATTTGAATGAAAAATACGACCTCGACTGGGCGATTGGCGACCGCTCGCTTGATTTAATTCCGGCTCGTAAAGCAGGTCTTAAAACGGTTTCATTCCAAAACGCCGATATTGAAGCGGACGTTTACCTCGATGCATATGATGAGACGTTTTTTGAAAAAGTGAAATAAAAAAGGAGTCTGCTCAAATGTCCGTTTTCACGAACTTTTGAGCAGACTCTTTTCATTGTACGTTTTCAAGAATAACCGTAATATTTGATTTCATCATCTTTATATACGTATCACCAGCTTCTCCCGGTTTTCCTAAAGAATCCGTAAAGAGCGTCCCCCCAATGGGCACCCCTGTTTCCGATGAAACCATTTCCATACTGCGCGGGTCAATACTTGTTTCAACGAATAAAGCAGAAGGCTTTTTGTCTTTAATTAACTTCACTATTTGCGTTACTTGTTCGGGTGTTCCTTGATTTTCTGAATTGATCTCCCAAATGTATCCTGCCTGGAAGTTATATGCTGCACTAAAATATTTAAAAGCTCCTTCACTTGTAACGATAAACCGCTTTTCCTCTGGTATTTCATTAAAGTCAGCTACGGCTTGCTCGTGAAGTTCTTGTAACTGTTTTATATATGCTTCCGCATTTTCTTCATAAACAGCTGCATGTTCAGGATCTACTTCAATCAAACCATCCCGGGCGTTTTCTGCATACTTGATGCCATTTCGAATATCAAGCCATGCATGAGGATCTTCTTCTCCTTCTTTCCCTTTTGTTGTTAAATGTTTTGCTTCGACCCCTTCGCTCATACGATATACCGGTGCATCTTCATCTGCTTTTCCTGCCGTTTCAAGCAGTTTTTCAAACCACGAATTACCTGCTTCTAAATTTAGACCGTTATAAAAAATAACATCTGCATCGGTTGCTTTTTGAATGTCTACCGGCAGCGGATCGTATTCATGAGGATTTGACCCGACGGGAGCCAGGCTGTGAATTTCCACTTGATCGCCACCCACATTTTTCACAATATCATATAAAATAGAATACGTTGTCACCACTTGTAATTTTTCTTCTTTTGTTTCCGAGCTGCCTTGCTCTCCCTCGCTGCAGCCTGCCGTAAATACAATAGCCATTAAACTAATAAATAGCAGCTTAAAAAAAGGATTCATTTTTTTCTCCTCCACACTTTTATGAAAGTGACATTTTTTTGTTTCTTGATTTTATCGCGCGCCATAAAATTCCTTGTTTTGGCGAAAAGAAAAAGGCCAATAAGAAAAGTACGGTAGAAACAAGTACGATTGTCCCGCCTGAAGCTAAATTATAGGTGAAACTAAAATACAATCCTACAATGGATGCAATGACACCAAAAATGGCGGACAAATAAATCATGATCCATAATCGATCCGTTAGTAAATAGGCGGTTGCAGCCGGTGTAATCAGCATAGCGACAACAAGAATGATGCCGACTGTCTGCAAAGAGGCTACTGTCACCATCGTCAGCAATGTCATTAAAAAATAATGAATCCACTTTGTCGGCAATCCATACGCCTGTGCCATTGTCGAATCAAATGACGACACAAGCAATTCTTTATAAAATAAATAGACGGATAATAAAACAAAAATTCCTATGCCAAGCGTGATCCACATATCCGACGGCCGGACAGCTAAAACGTTCCCAAACAAGATATGGTAAAGATCTGTACTGCTTTTCATAAATGTAATCAAAATAATACCTAAAGCAAAAGCTGCGGTAAACATGATACCTATCGAGATATCATTTTTAATCCGGCTGTTTTGACTGACAAAGCCAATACCTATAGCCGTTACAACGCCTGAAATGACTGCTCCGATAAAGAAATTGATCCCAAGCATATACGCAATTGCTACACCAGGAAGAACAGCATGCGAAATGGCATCTCCCATCAGGGCCATTCCTCTTAATATGATGAAACAGCCAATGACCCCACAAATAATCCCCACCATTGTAGACGTCAATAACGCTTTTTGTAAAAACTCGTATTGAATAACTGCGTCAATGAATGACATTACGCGTTCACCCCCATCTCCTCGAGAAATGAAAACTGACCGGAATAGGCTCTAGCTAAAATTTCCTTTTGAAAAACAATGTTCGCATCACCAAATTGAATGAGTTCTTTATTTAATAAAAGGAGTTGGTCAAAATACTCATTTGCTTTGCTTAAGTCATGATGAACGACGAAAATGGTTTTCCCCATACTCGTGAGTTTCTTCAAAATACGAATAATGGTTTCCTCACTTAAAACATCCACCCCGACAAATGGCTCATCAAGAAAAAAGATGTCAGCCTTTTGAGCAAGCGCTCTTGCTAAAAATACACGTTGCTGCTGACCACCTGAGAGTTCACCAATTTGCCGCTTACTGAAACCATCCATTCCGACTTCTTTTAAACATTGAAGTGCCCACTCTTTTTCTTTTTTACGAGGTTTTTTGAAAAAGCCAAGACCCGGATATGTACCAATCAGGACCGTGTCTAAAACGTTGATTGGAAAATCCCAGTCAATCTGACTTCTTTGTGGGAGATAAGCAACGGACTTTCTTATATCCGCAAATGATTTCCCATGAAATAAAACCTCTCCTTTATCTCTTGGAATCAAATTCAACAGCGCTTTTAATAATGTTGACTTTCCCGCTCCATTTGGTCCAATGATCCCGACTAGTTTTCCTGGTTTAACAGAAAAGTTGACATTGCGAATCGCATCATTCCCATGATAAGAAACAAATAAGTTTGACACATCAAGTACCGGTTTCATCCTCTTCATCTCCTTCCCAATCATATTTTCTCTCCACCTAAAATCTTTGCCTAAGGCAACTTTTTATTTAAAAAAAGAGAAGTCGTATTTAGTTTTCCATATGCACATTCTATGCGTTTGAATCAAAATGTTGCCCATATGAAACATTTTAACTTCACATCAACTTTATTGTCAATAGCAAATGTATATAATTTTCTGTCAATATACAAAAAAAAAGCTTTTGACTGGGGTTTTATTAAAAGTCAAGCAAATAATAATATAGCTCTAAAATTAAACAATTCATTATACTGTCACACATTATATAAGGTAAAAAGGAAGGATAGATGAACAGGGCGTATACCTCCTAACATCTATCCTTTTTGTACAACATATGACCTCTTTACTACAACAACACCAAAGTTTTTACCACAACAAAACCCCATAAGTTACTTCAACTAAAGCACCCGTTACTTTAAGTACATTTCTTCACATACTTAACTTTTATTTCAAAAATGCTGTCCCGTTTTTTCAATAAGAAATAGAGATTTTTATACTCGCTCATAACTCATTTATAAAATTCTAAATTATTCCGTACTTTTTTAATGTAAATTTAAGACCATCTTTACTAGACTTTTTGGTAAAGGCTAGTGACTTTGAAATTCCCAACTTCCCTTTTGCCAAGGAAAGCCTTTCAGTGGATAAGATGGAATAAAACAACTTATAATCCGATTTAAGGGAGAAAAATTCTCTCTTTTCGTGCTGCCTTAAAATTTCTTCCTTCAATCGAAAAAAAACTATGAATCACATTCCAACTTAAATGTAATCCATAGTTCCTTAAGTTAATGACATTGATTATCAAAGTGGACTCTTTACTGCCAATTATATCTATGGGCTTTATTCTTTTAATTTCTCCTCCTGCGAAAGAGCACTACCCGCTGTAAATTCTTCTAAAGCATGCATGGCAAACCTCGAGTTGGATAAGTGATCGAGCCGCCACCAACCACACCATTTCCGAGGGTTTCCATGATCTCATCGATGGTTGCACCGGCATTTAAACAGCCTTCCATGTGTAGCAAATACATTCATCGGAGCGGCTGACTATTGATTTGGTTAATCCCATAATGGTGTACTTACCCTAACTGGCGTTTAAATTCTTTACTGGCGATGAAGTAAGCGATGACCATGATGCCGACGCACCAGGAAAGCGCGATCCAGATACCGTTGCCAACAGACCCTTCATACAAGAGGGCACGAATTGCATTTACGATTGAAGTCACGGGCTGGTTCTCAGCGAACACACGGACAATTTTAGGCATGGTTTCGGTGGGGACAAAGGCCGAACTGATAAACGGCAGGAAAATCAGCGGGTACGAGTAGGCTGTCGCCCCTTCCATAGACCCCGCTCTCAATCCGGGAATGACCGCCAGCCATGTCAGCGCCAGCGTAAACAGCCCGAGTATCCCAGCTACCGCGAGCCAATCCAGGATATCAGCGCTGGAACGGAAGCCCATCAAGAGCGCGACGAGGATAACCACCACGACAGTAAGCGCATTGGAAACAAGCGAAGTCAACACGTGAGCCCACAATACCGATGAGCGCTTGATGGGCATGGTAATGAAACGCGCCATCAGCCCGCTCTTTACATCCGTAAACAGTCGCAAGGAAGTGTAAGCGACGCCGGATGCGATAGCCATCAGCAAGATTCCCGGCAATAAATAATTGACGTAGTTGTCCGTGCCTGTCTCTATAGCGCCGCCAAATACGTAGACAAACAGCAGCATCATCATAATCGGCGTAATCGCCACCGTGATAATCATATCCGGGCTTCGCATGATGTTGCGCATTAAACGCCCTAGTAATACCCCTGTTTTGCTTTTCATTTACATCTCCTCCTTTTTGCCGATGATCGCGAGGAAAATTTCCTCCAATGTCGGCTGCTTCTCGATGTACTCCACTTTCGCTGGCGGGAACATCTCCTTGAGTTCGGTAAGGGTACCGGTCGTGATGATTTTTCCACCATGCAGGATGGCGATACGGTCCGCCAGTTGTTCGGCTTCCTCCAGGTACTGGGTCGTCAGCAAGATGGTCGTGCCACCGCCGGCAAGCTCCTTGACGGTATCCCAGACTTCAATCCGCGCTTCGGGGTCAAGCCCTGTGGTCGGTTCGTCGAGAAAAATGACTGCTGGCGTCCCGATCAGGCTCATGGCGATGTCAAGCCGGCGCTTCATCCCGCCGGAATACTTGTCTGCCCGGCGGTTGGCCGCATCGGTCAGGCTGAATCTTGCAAGCAGATTGTCGGCGACTTGAGCAGGATTGGAAACTCCCCGCAACTTGGCGATCATCATCAGGTTTTCCCGCCCGCTGAGCATGCCGTCTAAAGCTGCAAACTGCCCTGTCAGGCTGATACTCTGGCGAACATGATCTGGTTGACGCTGGATGTCAAAGCCGCAAATACCTACTTCGCCGCTATCGGGTTTCATCAGCGTCGAGAGGATGTTGACCGTCGTCGTCTTGCCCGCTCCATTTGAGCCCAGCAGTGCGAAAATTTCGCCACGCCGCACCTCAAAATCCACCCCCTTTAAGACTTCCTTATCTTTAAAGGATTTTTTTAACCCTTTTACAGAAATCACTGCATTGCTCATACTTTTTTCCTCCTTATAAAAAGCGCAGCAAGGCGCTAGATTGCCTATACTTTTCTACTCAGTCTGACTGATAATCTGTATTACTTACTACATAGTTAAAAATATAACTGAATAGTGTAGGTGGCACATTCACATTTGTAACCAGCTATTCAGTCGGAATTATCTATTGAATTTACTTTTTTCCTAATCGCTTCATGATACTCTGATTCAAATCTTCACGATACTTGTCGACATAGGTTTTAGCGTTTCCCACTAGTTCGTCGGCAAAGGACGCCAAGTCGTCCCTAGTGATTTCCAGCACTTGTCTGCCTTCCGCAGCACCGGCTTCGAACAACTCGATTAATTCATACAATCGAGCAGTTTAGTTAAAGAAGGACAGAGAAATGTTCAAAATAGTTTTTAATTAATTTATTACAAAGAGGAGATAAAACTGGGCGTTAATGAAATTATTATTAATAAACTTTTAGCAAAGTAAATAAAAAACAGAATATTATCAGTACGGAGCAAACTCGAACGATATTTTCGGGTTTGCGTCGTTAGTGACGTTGCTAGGCGAAAATCCACTAGGATTTCGCCGTTAGCCTCGACCAATCGTATCGTTCAACTTCGTGCGATACATGTCCTTCCAAGTTTTCTCGTCCTTCACTAGTTCGTCGCAGAAAGCGGCCACGTCCTCACCCGTGAGATCAGTGACTTTCTTGCCTTCCGCTGCACCTTCCTCGAAGAGGTCGAGAATGCCGCCAAAGATACGGCTGATGTCCTTCCAGTCGGAGGGACCACCAGAGGTCCACATATATTTTTTGATAGCGTTGTAAGCGTTGCAGTACTCACTTGGAAGTGCCTTCGCACGCGCCTCGATCGCCTTCCATTCCCGCTTGTCATCCAGACTTCCGATAATTTTTTCAATAATACTCATATTACTTCTCCTTTTGATTTTATTTTTGTTTTGAGTTCGTTAATTTTGCTTGAAACGAATTCCCATTTTTTCCAAAAAATATCAAGTTGCTCTTGACCTGCTGCGTTGAGTGTGTAAAATTTTCTCGGCGGTCCCATAGTCGATGGCTTTTTCTCGATGTCCACCAGATTGTTTTTCTCAAGCCGCATGGTAATCGTATAAACTGTGCCTTCAACTACATCAATGAAGCCAAGTTCTCGCAGCTGTTGCGTGATTTGATAGCCGTAAGTTTCGCCACGGCTGATGATTTCAAGCACACAACCCTCTAGTACCCCTTTCAGCATTTCCGTAATATTTTCCAAATTTCCCCCTCCATTTGTATTTCACTATATTTTATTCAGCACAGGTATTTTGTGTTACTGATATTTAGTATTACTGATTACCAGTATATAGTAACGCAGAATAGTATCACTTGTCAAGAATAAAACTTTTCGTCAAAAAAGCCTGTTATTACGGGCTTCATAGGCGTTTTTATCAAATTTGATAGCTCAGAATTTAGTCTGATTTTACAAAAAAATGAGCCACAGGCTCATTTTTGATAGAAATATTACTAAAAATTGATCCCTTTAACTGCGTCTTTAAACTTTTCGTATAGGAAAGACTGAATGGTCAACTTGATAATTGCCATATTTACTGCATTTTCGTGGACATCAAGGATATTTGGATCTTGATTACATGTGTCCATAAAAACTTCTCCTGTAACCTTATTTGACGATAGACGTTCACCATTTTCCAGGCCACCAAACAAAGTAGTGAAGGACACGTGATTATTCTTTTGTATGCTTTTATCAAACTCTTGTTGCGTTAATTCATACAATCGTTTACTTTGTTTTTTTGGTAATTTTATAGGGTTGGAAGTTGGACTCCAATTTTCTCGAATTGCTTTTCGAATAAACCCGTCAGGGTTTTTAACCTTTGTGGCTGATTGTTGCATGATTAGAAGTATTTCTAAGGTTCGTTTAACTCCTACAACAGATAAGATAGGTAAGATTTCATCAGTAGGAGAAGTCAAAGTAACAGCTTGATATGCTAACTTAACTAACTCTGTTACATCGACATTCGCTTCCTTAACATCATTTTGTTGTCTAATCTTGTTAATAGGCACTACATTATTTAGACTTAATAAATCATCTTCGATAATTCTCCATCCTTCTTTATCGCTGTTTCTATATGAGTTAGGAAACTTTCCTGACCGAATCCAACGTTTGACTGTTTCTTCATGTTTTCCTAATAGTTCAGCTACCTCTTTTACCGAGTATTCTTTCAAAAAAACACCTCCAAAAAAGAATATATATTTTAGGAATATATGTTCCTATTTTACTACGACTATTTGCATTTATAAAATAATTACTATAAAGGTAAGTTATTGTAGTAAATGAGGTCATTTGAAGGTCTTATAAAACAAAAAAAGTACACCACTATATATAAGTGATGTACTAATTTTTATATAATGTGTGACATTAAAGACAATCCACTACTCTTATAATAAGAATATACATTCACTTGTCTTTAATTTTACAAAGTACCAAAAGCTTTTTTCTCTTCCTGCTTATTCAACTCTTGCTTTTTGGACTTTCAATTGTTTCCCTTTGACTGTCGTTGTTTTCATTGCTTTCAAAACGATCGGCCCTTTTCCATTCAGCATCTCGACATAGGATACATTATCTTGAATCGTAATAATCCCGATATCGTCTGCTGTCACACCCGGAATATTTGCAATCGTTCCGACAAAATCAACAGCCCGAATTTTCTTTTTCTTCCCACCGTTAAAATAGAGCTTCATAATATCTTTATTCAGTTCACGGCTTTTCTCTTTTTTTAACGTTGGGCGTGCATTTCTTTTTTCTTGAAACGCAGCCTGTCCTGCCGCTATTTCTTCTTTCGACGGACGGCTTGCTTTTCGTATGTCAAATCCAATATACGACTCAATTTCCGCAAGAAATTTCCCTTCATGTGGTGTCACAAATGTAATTGCTTTTCCCTTATTGCCCGCACGGCCTGTCCGTCCCGTCCGGTGAACATAACTTTCTTTTTCAAGCGGCACGTCGTAATTGACAACGAGTGAAACATTGTCAATATCAATCCCTCTTGCTGCTACATCCGTCGCTGCAAAATAACGGAACTCGCCGCGTTTAAATTCATCCATCACAGCAAACCGGTCTTCCTGTACCATTCCTCCATGAAGCATCCCGCATGAATACCCAGATTCATCGAGCGCATGAAATAACGTCTCCACACGCTCCTTCGTCCGGCAAAATAACATGCAGCTATCCGGATTTTCCACAATAGAAATGTCTTTTAACAAGGAAAACTTTTCTTCTTCGTTTACCGTGATCACCGCATGATCAATGTTTTCTGTCGTTAAACCGGCTGCTTTCATTTCGATTTCTTTCGGATTCTTCATATAGCGGTGACAAAGCGATTCAATGTCTTCCGGCAGTGTCGCCGAAAAGAGCATCGTCACACGTTCTGATGGCAATTTTTCAATAATCGCTGATACTTGATCGATAAACCCCATATTAAGCATTTCATCCGCTTCATCAATGATCAAATATTGAATTTTTTCCGTCGCTAACGTTTCTTTTTCAATATGATCAAGTACACGACCTGGTGTGCCGACGACAACGTGTGTTTTTTGCTTTAATTCTAATTTTTGTCTGGCAAATGGCTGCTTGCCGTATACAGCCGTCGCTTTAATCCGCTTAAAGCGGCCAATATTAGTAATATCTTCTTTCACTTGCGCTGCTAGCTCCCGCGTCGGTGTCAGCACAAGTGCCTGCGGTTTATTTTCTTCCCAGTCCACAAGCTCACAAAGCGGAATGCCGAATGACGCCGTCTTGCCGCTTCCTGTCTGCGATTTTACGACGACATCTTTCTGTGCAAGTGCTACTGGAATAACGGCCGCCTGCACATCTGTCGGTTCTGCATAGCCTAACTCCTTAAGCGCTCGTTCAATGTTACTGCTTAATAAAAAGTCGTTAAATGATTGTTTATTCATTCGTTACCTCGATTGGTTTGTCATAATTGTTCTTTCTTATTATACAGAAAAACAGACTGGAATTATCCAGCCTGTTTTATTTAATCACTTTTCAAATTTATTAAACACCTGGGAACCAGCCCGGTGTATTGACAATCGCATTCCAGAGCGGATTCGGTATAACGAGTTGCTCTTGATTATTTTTGTCGATTTTTGTCCTAATCTCACCATCTTGACCATTTTTAATCTTTAAAAGCCAATCCGGTTCAATGATTAAACCTCGGCCAATCGCAATAAGCGGTACACCGGTTGATAATGCTTGGAGGGCATCATCAGCTGTATAGATCGAGCCGACACCAATTACCGGTACACTGTCACCGGCACGTTCTTGAATGATTTCAAGGCGTGTTCGAGAATCTTCAGCCCCTCTTCTTGGTTTCGACCAAAACTCACCAAGTGACACGTGTAAATAATCAAGCTCTTTTTCTTTTAATGCATCAATCAGTTCCAATGTATCAGCCATCGTAATACCCGGTGTTTCCGGCTCTTCTGGAGAAAAACGATAGCCAACCGCAAATGGTGTTTTCGCATGTTCTGAAACCACTTTTTTTACTTTATCCACAACCGCAAGCGGGAATACGAGACGCTCCCCCCATTTGTCCGTACGGCGATTGGTTTGCGGTGAAAAAAATTGCTGAATTAAGTATCCGTTTGCACCATGAATTTCTACCCCATCAAAGCCCGCTTCAATAGCGCGTCTCGTTGTTTCACCAAATGCTTCCACGATCACATCTACTTCTGCAGCAGTCAATTCACGTGGTGTTGGGCCTTCCCCTGCTGGGACAGTACTTGCGCTGACAACATCGCCATTAACCAGATTCAAAGGCACCATCCGCCCGCCATGAAAAATTTGCAAGATTGCTTTAGCTCCTTCTCCTTTAATTGCCTTGGCCAGGCGACTAAGACTTGGAATCATCTCGTCACGGTCACCGGCAAATTCACCAGGGAACCCTTTTCCATTCGATGTTACGTAGGTACAAGCAGTAATCACCATACCAACACCGCTTGAACGACGTGCGTAATAGGCAAGCTCTGCATCTGACACGGTACCGTCTTCATTCGCTGACCAGTTCGTCATCGGTGCCATAACAATGCGGTTATGAAGTTCGATGCCGCTTTTCAGCGTAAAGTTTTTAAACAGCGGCGTATATTTCTTTTTCATATATGAGTCTCCTGTCGTCTAAATATACTGCTCTTTCACGTCTTTAAGCTGGGCGATTAATCGCTCAAACCATTCTTCATCTTTCGTTAATAACGCCATATCAATTAGTTGTTCAAGCGCTGCTGCTTCTGTGACAATAGTATCCGGTACTTTTTCAATTGACTTCGACAGCACGTGAATCATCCGCCCGATGAGTTCTTTATTCACTGAATCAACGATATAGACTTTCATAATATCTTCTGGATCTTCTATTTTTATGATATATCCGTATATTCTCTGTTTATCCCATGTCTCGCCTTGCACCCATTCCCCCACTTGAAACTGCATATTGATTCCCATTTTGTTCCACCCCTTTATGAATCGTTTAACTATATGTTTTTATTTTGTCCAATACGGAGGCTACCGTAAACTGGCTTAAGTATAATTCATAACAATCTTCTGCTTGATTGAAAATATGGTCCATCACGACTTGTGTGTTAGACGATATCGGACACGTATCTTCTGGATCGCCTGTACACCAATTGGGCTGGAGTGTGCCATACGAAACGGTATGATACACGTCTGCCAATGTAATGTTCTCTGGGCCACAGCTAAGCAAGTACCCGCCGTGGATTCCTTCTTTCGTTTTGACCAATCCTTTTTTTCGAAGGGTACTCATCACTTTCCGTATACGTGCAGAGTTTGTCGCTACATTATGAGCAATCGCTTCACTGCTCGCCATATGTTCAGGCAAATTAGCTAAGTATACTAAGCTATGGACAGCAATAGTAAAATCGCTATTCATCGACATTTTCCCCCTTTTTTCGCTACATCATACTGTAATTTTATTTTATACAGTTCAAAAAGTCAATGGAAGCGCTTTTAAAAGTTCAAATTCGTCTAACGATTCGCTTGTATGCCGTCTTTCTTTCCTTTCATCATCCCATCAACTGTAGTCATCCTTTTCTTCATTATGCCAATTTCATAGAAATCTATACACTGGATCAATGATGTCCACTTTTTATAGTTAATTTTTACTATTCATTCGCGGTTTTTAATTATAAAATAATAGATGAAGGTCATTCTATTTTACTATTTTAAATTTGTCAGGAGGACAGCATGAAACATTTATTTTCTACTCTATTGCTTTTATTTTCAATTATGTGGTTGGCTGGCTGCGAGATCCATATTTCGCTTAATGAAGAAAATGATGAGCCTAAAAGCAAACCCGAACAAGCACAAGAAATAAAACCTGAAACTGCCCCGTCTGAAGCCGTAACCGAGACAGTGAAAGTAGAAGAACCACAGCAAGAAGTCGTTACAATTGAAAAACCAAAAGGAGACTATATGACCATCTCTAATGGGCAAGTTACTTTTAACGGCGGCACTTTTGTGGCATATTTTCCGGAAACGTATACAGCCCATCCTTCTCATTCCTATAATAATAATGATAACGTTCGAATGTTGACGGTTAATCCGGGCGAGGAGAATATTCATTTCCTTGTTTATTCAGGACCGCAAAACGAAACACCGAATGACTTTCAAGTAAATGAATTATTCGAAACATTGCAAGATGAGAAACAAGACAGCAATGTACATTGGTACACAATCGAAGCAGATGACGGCAGCTATATCAAGACGTTTGAGCGTACCGTTTACAATGATGGCGAGCAATTGATTGTCGGTCTTACATTTGACACATGGGATACATATAATCAATACAAAGCGCAATATTTAGCATTTAAGTCATCTGTGAAAAAGAATTAATATCGTCTCTACATATGAATGACCTTAGAACATTCTGTGCATCTTCACTCTTCAAATAAATACCTCATAAAAAAACTGCCTTCCATTAGGAAGACAGTTTTTCTTGTTTGATGGCTCCTTTTTGCCAGACGATTGTAATAAGCAAGGTCACTGCCAGCAAGATTAATCCTAATACAAATGGATAAATAATGTTTACGTCGTACAGTAGACCTGCACACGTTGGACCGAGCACGTTGCCAATGCTCATGTACATGTTGTTCATTCCCATCGCAAACCCTTGCTCGTCACCCGCTAATTTTGAAATAAGTGTATTTAAGACAGGCCGCAAAATCGATGTTGCGAGGAAGATAAGCAAGGAGATACCGAAAAATAACACGTAGCTGTTCGCAAAAACAGACAATAAAAACCCGCATGCGGCGACAGCTAAAAAGATATTCAGCACGATTCCTTCACCAAAACGGGTGACGAGGCGATCGACGACAAACAATTGCACAATCACGCTGACAATCCCGGTTGATGTCACCATAAGCGCAATATCCTGTGGGGACGCACCGAATTCATCATCGACAAACAATCCGAGCACCGATTCATATGCCATTAAACCAAAGCTCATCACAAGCGTAATGACGAGTGGAATGAAATACGGCATTTTCACCGAACGGGCTATTTTTTTCGCCATTGATTCACTGACTGGGGCGGCAGCGACGATCGGCTGCGGCTGACGGTCTGGTTCTTTTAACATGAAGACGGAAAATAAGACAGCGACAAGCGCAATGACAGCTGAAATCAAAAACGGCATTTTCAATCCAAAATCAGCTAAAAATCCACCGATGCCAGGGCCAACAACAATGCCAAATGACATCGCAGCCGAAATGAAACTATTTCCTTTCGCGCGCTGATCAAATGTGGTAATATCGGCAACATATGCAAAAATTGCTGGAACTAAAAAGGCTGCTCCGATACCGCCGATGACACGTGATGCGTACAGCATCCAAATTGAATCGAACGCGTAAAAAACAAACATGGACAGTGACAAACCAAACAATCCGAAAATAATCATTTTCCGGCGGCCATAATCATCCGCCCATTTTCCTGCAATCGGTGAAAAGACAAGTTGCGCTCCCGCAAAAATGGCGATCATAAGCCCGGCGGCCATCCCGCCTTCATTAATTGATTCTAAGTAAGCTGGCAAAATCGGAATAATAATCCCAAAGCTTCCAATTGCAATAAACATATTAACCATTAGAATAATCATTTTTCTCCGTTGATCACCAGTCATCTATCGTATCTCCTCTTTCTTCTATAAATCTTTTTTTGACATGCTTGCTTATTCTAGCAAATTGCGCTCTATTCGCCTAGGAAAAGAATCTTACATTTGAATTTCCATTTCCTTACGTATATAATGAATCTAGAACTCAAAAAACTATTTTTGTTTCAATAGTTTTATATGGAGGATTGATACGTGAAAAATCGCATTATGAAAGCATTCATCGAAGAGATTCACGACAAGAGCATGAAATTTACGATGGATGATCTCGCAAGACGGCTTGGTATTAGTAAGCGGACATTATATGAACACTTTTCGTCCAAAGTCGATATTTTAGATGCGATCATCGACTCGACACTTGCTGAATTTGACGAGCGTACGGACCAGATCATTGAAAATCCGGATCTCACGTTGCTTGAAAAAATTAAACAGACGATCGCAGTTGTCCCTTCGTACAATGAATTTTACGATCTGCGTATTTTGGATCAAATGAAGCGCTACTACCCTGCTCAGTGGGAAAAAATGAACACGGCGCTCAACCAGTGGGATGATTTGCGCGCGCTCATTGAACAGGCGATTCAGGAAGGACTTATCGTTCATACCAACGTCCCGCTCATTATGAAGTTGATCATCGACGCTACGAATGCTACGCTTGACCGGCGCTTTTTCCAAGAAAACAGCATCACGGTTACAGAAGCACTAAATTCTATCGTGGATATTCTTCTATTCGGTCTCGTCCGAAAAGAAGAAGTGTAAGCTTAGAACAGTCTGATCCCATAAAGTCAGGCTGCCTTCCTTTGCCGCAAAAAACTCAAAAAACAAAAATAGTTTTTTCATTTCCAAAAGGAGCATAAAAATGAATGCCCAACAAACAACGCTCGAAATGCTAGATAAGCAACCTGTTAGCCGTATGTTTATTCATTACTTAATTCCATCTATGATCGGTATGCTCTTGATGGCTGTCAATGTGGTCGTCGACGGGATAATGGTGGGGAACCGATTAGGAGCTGAAGCGCTCGCTGGTGTCGGGATTGCCGGACCCGTTTACACAATTTTTATTGCCATTTCACTCTGGATCGGTGTTGGCGCAGCTACTCGATATTCCATCTCGATGGGTGCGAAAAAAATAGCACAAGCACAGGCTATTTTTACGCAGGCACTTGTCCTTATTTTCATCGTCACCCTTTTCATTGGCATTACGGCTTTTTTATTCCGCGAACCGCTCGCCTATACACTTGGTGCCAATGCACAGACGTATCCTTATGTTTCTGACTATATGACCGTGCTTCTTTTGTTTGGATTTGTCTTTACGATTGAAAACGTGTTTAGTGTCTTTATACGAAATGATGGCGGGCCGAACGTATCAATGGCTGCTCTCGTTATAGCAGCCATTGCAAACATTGCGCTTAACTATTTGTTTTTATACGTGTTTGATTACGGCGTTGCCGGTGCGGCAACAGCGACTGTTCTTTCCGGATTCATCGCGATTGTTGTATTGTCTACTCACTTTTTCCGTAAAAAAAGCAATTTGAAACTTGTCCGGTTCTCATTTAAAAAACGGCTGTTTTTCATTATTGTTGCTGTCGGATTTCCAAGCTTTCTCGCTGAAATCGGCGTGTCTGTTTTCACGATTTCACACAATGTTATTTTAGAAAAGATGGCTGGGACAGCTGGGGTTACTGCCTTTTCAATTTTAAATTATGTTCATAGCGTGATGCTGATGATGTTTCTCGGCATGGGGTCTGCCATTCAACCGCTCATTAGCTATTATCATGGTGCAAGAAACGAAAAACGAAAGAAAGAAACCGTTCGAATGGCCGTCTGGATTACGATGGGAACCGGTGTCCTTTTTTTCCTTATCGGACAGTTCGCAGCACGACCGATCGTCACCATTTTTGGAAATTTCCCAGCTTCTGTTACAGAACTTGCCACAAGCGGCCTTCAATTATTTTTCATTGCCTACTTGTTTATGGGCATCAATTTCGTCATGATGACATACTATCAGTCGGTCGGCCACGTACGGATGGCGATCTGGATTACGGCTGCGCGTGAAATTATCATTATGCTGACATTGCTGTTCATATTGCCGTCACTGTTCGGCTTAACCGGCGTATGGCTCGCCATACCTCTCTCTGAATGCATCGTTTTAATGACCATTTTTCATTACCAGCGAAAGCGGCGATTTAAACAAAAGGAAAAACGGACTCCTCAACAGGAGAAGTTCGAATTTTAAATTCAAGCAATCCCGCCATTTATAACGATGGCGGGATTGCTGTTATACAAAAAACCATTAAACAAATTTGATAAAATACGGGTATCCAGAAAAAATAGATCTTATATGAATGAGGAGATAATAGAATGAGCATAACCATTAAACAAGAGCAACCAGAAGATTATAAAATGACCGAAAATGTTGTAAAGAGTGCCTTTAGAAATATGGAGTACAGTGATAAAAAGGAACATGAATTAGTATCTCGTATTAGAAAATCCGACATCTTTATTCCAGCATTATCTTTGGTGGCCATTGATAAAGAAATTGTTGGTCATATTCTTTTATCCAAAATAAAAATTATGAATGACCATCAATTTGTAGAATCACTTGCTCTTGCTCCCCTTTCCGTTTTACCAAATTACCAAAATAAAGGAATAGGTACGCTTTTAATGCTTGAAGCATAACAAAAAGCAAAAGAACTTGGACACCATTCTGTTGTTGTAATGGGGCACCCAGACTATTATCCGAAATTCGGATTCAAAAAAGCATCGTTATGGGGAACAAAAGCACCTTTCGAAGTACCTGAAGAGGCATTTATGATATTGGCGTTGCAAGAACACGCTCTTAATCATGTTTCTGGAATTGTTAAATATCCAGCTGTATTTTTTAAATAAAGACTCTGTTATAGAACGTTGTTTTACAGAGCTTAAATAAAAAGGAAAGAGAAAAGCCCGTATGGTCGGCTTTTTCCTTTCCTCATATAATATAATTCAAATACTTTCTTTTTTAAGATGTAATAAAGTCTCCTCCATTAATGTGCATCGTTTGGCCTGTGACGTATGTGGAATCATTGGAGGCCAAGTATACATATGCCGGTGCATTTTCAGACGGCTGGCCGCGGCGTCCCATCGGTGTATCCGCCCCGTGCTCCGCCACTTTTTTCGCGTCAAATGTTGCTGGAATGAGCGGTGTCCAAATAGGGCCTGGTGCTACGGCGTTGACACGAATGCCTTGTGGAGCAAGATTCGCTGCAAGGGAACGCGTAAAGGATGTAATCGCTCCTTTTGTTGCTGAGTAATCAATCAATTCAGGTGAACCTCGATACGCTGTTACAGAGGACGTATTCACGATCGCATCGCCCTTTTTCATATGTTTTAATGCGGCCTGTGTTAAATAAAACATGGAGAATATGTTTGTTTCAAACGTTTCACGCAGCTGCTCGGGTGTAATAGCCAAAAAATCTTTTGTTGGATACTGTTTGCCTGCATTATTCACGAGAATATTTAATCCGCCAAACTCGGAAACCACTTGCTCGATCAGCTTTTTGCAGTTCTCGACATCACTTATATCTGTCGCCACTTTCAATGCCTTCACACCGTATGATTCAATTAACCTCCCTGTTTTCTCTGCGTCCCCATCTTCATTCAAATACGCAATCGCAACATTCGCGCCTTCTTTCGCATAGGCGACCGCGACCGCACGACCAATCCCGCTGTCTCCGCCTGTAATAAGCGCCACTTTACCGGCTAACTTACCAGATCCTTCATACTCCTGATCATCATAAATTGGCTCCGGTGTCATTTCTGATTCAATGCCAGGCTGCTGACTTTGCGTCTGTGGCGGTGTCTGTTCATCGATTTCTTCAAATTTATCTTTTACCATATGGTATCCATCTCCATCCATTTTTTTAATGATATCAAGAGTATTCCCCCGACAAAAAGAGATAAACACTTCTTCAATTATTTTGATCCTTTACATAAAAAGAGCCCAGCATATTACCAGGCTCATTTGCTACCCCATTCATTCAAACGTTAAGTAAATTTACTATATGGTGTATTCGCACCTTTTGCCTCTATACACCATTTTTTTACGGCTTCAGCACGACTTTTATGCAGTTTTCCGTTTTTGTATCAAACATTTCATATCCTTTTTTCGCTTGATCCAATGGCAATATATGTGTAACAACATCGCTTGGATCAAATTTCCCTTCAGCAATCAGATTGTAAAGGTACGGCATGCGGTGGATAACCGGCGCCTGTCCTGTTCGAATGTTTACGTTTCGTTGAAAGATATCGCCGAGTGGAAATCCGTTATACGCTCCACCGTAAACGCCGGTGATTTGAACATTTCCGCCTTTTCGTACAGCCTGGCTTGCAATGACGAGACCACTCATCGCTCCACCGTGAAGTTTTAAGCCTGAGGCAATAAATTCGATAGGGGTCATTTTACCACTCATTCCCACACAGTCAATCACCACATCCGCTCCACCGCTTGTCATTTCTTTTAAATGATTGCCAATATTTTGTTCTTGTTCAAAATTTACCGTTTCAACATTGTTGGTTCTCTTCGCATGTTCCAATCGATAATCAACATAATCAACCGCAATAACGCGTTTTGCCCCTTTCATCCAGGCAAATTTTTGTGAAAGCAATCCCACTGGACCACATCCAAGAATAATGACTGTATCGCCTTCTTTTACTCCTGCATTGTCGACACTCCAGTTTGCAGTAGATGCCGCATCTGCAAGCAATACAAGTTTCTCATCTTCAACTTCGGAGTTCTCCGGGATTTTGAAAGGTGTAAAGTTTCCATAAGGAACACGCATATACTCTGCCTGACCGCCCGGATAGCCGCCAGTTGTGCCGCTATATCCGAAGTAGGCACCCATCTCCCCATTATCATTTGAGTTGTCGCATTGACTTTCTAATTCATGTTTGCAAAACCAGCATTCTCCGCAGCTTATGTTAAAAGGAATAATGACCCTGTCTCCCTTTTTCACCTTTGTTACTTCCGGGCCGACTTCCTCTACAATACCCATTGGTTCATGGCCGATGATATAATCTTTTTGTAAATTAGGAATCATTCCGTGAATTAAGTGCAAATCTGATCCACATATCGCCGTCAATGTTGGTTTAACAATGATATCATCCGGTTTTTGAATACTGGGCGCTTGTACTTCTTTCACGACGACTTCTTTCACACCTTGGAACGTAACAGCTTTCATTAGTTGATCTCCTCCACAATGTTCATTATTATTTCGGCGGGGTTGGGAACAACCCTTTTCGATTTGTATTGCCTGGGAAGAGCGGCAGCTTACCGATATCGACAGCTGTTTGGGCAGATTTCAAGTCCAATTTTACTTGTTCATCCACGTTATAAGGATGCAGCCAGCCTTTATGCATCATGAGTTCTGTTACTTCCCCATGTAAATCTATTGCTTCTTCCAAATGTTTTATAAGCACGGAGCGAACTTCAGGAGTGGGAGATTCCGTCAATGCTACCGCATAATATCTCACGCCGTTTTTAACTGACAGTAAAAATTCAGTTGCTATTCCTGTATCGGCAAGTTCGGGCATACCTACTGAGTTTATTGGATCTAAATAATCGTTCATTTTTTACCTCCAATAGTTTAATAAGTTTTGGCTCCAGTGTAGAGGCTTTGGAGTTCATTCAATTGATGAATCGATTGTTTCACGTCTTTTTCCATCATGGCTTTCAAATCACTGTCAAAGCAAACGCCTTGAAACGCTTTTGATTTAAGTATGCATACCGTTTTTAAATTCACCAGCTCATGTATTTCCATTGTTTCGTGATAACCTAAACCCTTTTGTGCCATCATTTCACCTCCACGTATAGTAACGTGTGTATTTTCCCCTGTAACTCTTTATTTTTATACAAGAACCTGGTGTGAATAATAGTGCTCAAAGAAGGCAAGATAAAAAACGACCGTGACTAGTAGAAGGAGTGAGAAAAGTGGAAAATCCATCGACTTTGGGACAACATGAAACATTGGAACTTCATGAACTATTAGTGTTAAAAAACCTCTGTTTAACGAAATCGAGTACTATGAGTACATTAGTTGAAGATCAAGAGCTTAAGGATATTCTTAACAGTGACGTCAGCACAGGAAAATATCAAATCCAACAATTACAGGATTTACTGAAAATAGGAGGGACACCATCTTGAATGGGTTGTTAAAAAACATCACTGGAATGAGTGGAATGACAGATCAAGTCATCGCGACAGATTTTTTACTTTCCGCAAAAACAGGTGTAAAAAATACCGCATTTGCTCTTACGGAAGCCGCAACACCTGAAGTAAGAACGGTGCTGAGAGAGCAATTGATGGCTGCGATCGCCACACACGGAAATATTTCAAGCTACATGATGGCGAAAGGGTACTACCATCCGTATAATGTTGACGAGCAAATCCAGGTGGATGTAACAGCAGCGCAAACAGCACAAAGCTTAACTGACTAAGGAACAATAAGATAAATCATCGGCTGATCAGAGATCTCCTCAGTCTTTTTTTGTTCGTGTTATTCCTGACACCAATTTGGGTAAATATAAAGAGATCATGGGAGGAGGAAATGCAAATGGAAAGAAGTTCTTCAACGGAAAGAGTCCTTCCAGTTACCTCTAAAAACAGTAGCAATGGGGAAGAAATTACAAAAGATGTTTACTGCTATACGATCCAGATCGTAAATGTTTGTTTTATCGGTGATCCTGCCAAAAGCAATGAATGGACATTAATTGACGCCGGAATGCCAAACTCAACGGAGAAAATCCTTTCTGAAGCGGAAGAGCGCTTTGGATCTGGTCATCGATTAAAAGCCATTATTTTAACCCACGGGCATTTCGACCATGTCGGTGCTGTCATTGATTTAGCCGAGAAGTACAAAGTGCCTGTCTACGCACATGAATTTGAGTTCCCTTATTTAACTGGAAAAATGGATTACCCGGAGCCCGACCCTTCCGTAGAAGGCGGCCTTGTAGCGAAAATGTCTTCACTGTTCCCACATGAATCCATTAATATCAGAGAATACGTAAAGCCTCTTCCTCACGATGGCAGCGTCCCTGAAATGCCTGACTGGCAATGGGTACACACCCCAGGACATACAACCGGGCATATCTCTTTGTTCCGGCAAGTGGACCGTTTGTTAGTAGCAGGTGATGCGTTTGTGACGGTTAAACAAGATTCGCTCTATAACGTAATCACACAGAAACCAGAAATAAATGGACCCCCGCGGTATTTTACAACAGATTGGCCTGCAGCATGGGAATCCGTTAAAAAGTTAGACGCGTTACAACCATCTGCTGTCATTACCGGGCACGGCTCGCCCCTATCCGGTGAATGGCTGACAAAAGGTTTACACAAGCTTGTCAGTGAATTTAACCAGATCGCTATTCCTGATTACGGAAAGTACGTGAACGAAGAGAAAGAGTATGCTGTATGCAATAATGAATTGTTTAATCAAGAACTTAAAGCTATTGTTGATGATACAGAGCATAATTAACGAAAAGGCGGCATAAATGAATGAATCATTTATGCCGCCTTTGTTTTCTAATCACGTTTACTCATCGTATATAAAAGCTCGCTCCACCTGCGGATTCAATTCCTGATTCTTGACTCAGATCTGTCATTAATGCAAATAAAGCATCATCTTTTCGTTTTGCTTCAATCATGACGTCCATTTGTGGAAGGCTGCCTTTCACTTGATTAAGAAAATTCATAAATCCTTTTACCTCGATAAAATCCGCATGGGCCCTGAACTCTTTTTCAGACTTCGGGCTTGAAATATGCATTTTTAAAGGGAGTTTCGACTTTTTCCATGTTTCTACAATACGTGTCCATTCGTCTTCCCACCTTGTTCCTTCTTTATGGTTAGCGAGATGATGATGATAATCGAATACGCAAGGGATCCCTAGCTTTTCGCAAAGATAGAGTGTTTCCTTTAATGTAAAGGTTTTGTCATCATTCTCCAGCATAATCATCTGTTGCAGTGACACCGGAACAGTACCCCAGTTATTAATAAACTGTTCTAGCGCCTTTTCCTTATCCTTATAAGCGCCTCCAACGTGGAGAACACAGCGATGTTCCGGTTCTATTCCCATTCCTTCAAGAAGTGCTTTATGCATATTCAGCGTTTTAACCGCATTTTTAAACACATCGATTTTCGGCGTGTTCAGCACGACAAAATGATCAGGGTGAAAGTCAACACGCATACCGGGATGCCTTTGCAGGTAAGAGCGTATTAGGTTTAGACTATCCGTAAGTGGCTTCATATAGTCCCAACCCGCAAGATCAGGGTGGTTAGCCAGCGGTATTAATTTAGAGCTCAACCGAAAAAATTCAATATCATGAGCAACGTTATGCTGCAGCAGCCGCAAGCAGTTCGTTAAATTAGATATGGCGATTCTTTCTAGCTTGCTTATGGCCGCTTCCCTGTCTTCATTCTTTAAAAAGTGAGTATAGGTCATCGTTTGAGAAGGAGAACCGTTCTTCACATTCATGCTCATGGCAGCATAACCAAGACGGACTAACGTCATTTCCTGCACTCCTTCGCTGGTGTATGATCTTCTTTATGTTATCCAACAATTAGGTAGCCATTCAGGAAGGACCTTACATACCAATCATTTTAAATCAGTCTGACGAAGAAATTGTTCTAAGTCCTTTTTGCAAAGCGGTTTACTAAATAAATAGCCTTGCATGTGATTGCACTCATTCTTCATCAAAAATTCTTTTTGATGTTCTTCCTCAACGCCTTCTGCTACGACCTTTAACCGGAGACTGCGGGCCAGGTTGATGATAGCTTCCGTAATTTCAGAATGACGGTAGTCTTCCATAATGTCTTGAATAAATGATCGATCAATCTTAAGACAATCTATCGGTAATGTTTTTAAATAACTTAACGACGAATAGCCTGTTCCGAAATCGTCAATTGAAATGGTCACACCGTATTCCTGCATCTCTCTTAAAGCTTTGATCGTTTCTTCTAAATTGTAAAGTAATGTACTTTCCGTAATTTCTATTTCAAAATATTTAGGTGCTAATTGGCAGTCAGAAAGGATATTTTTTACCCTCCCGATCGTATAAGTAGGATCAAGAAATTGTTTAGCTGAAAAGTTAACGGCCAAATGAAGTGGCTGCAATCGCTTTTTATTCCACTCGCTTACTTGCGAGCAAGCTTGCTTCATGGCAAATTCCCACAATGAATGGATCAATCCTGTTTCTTCTGCAACAGGTATAAACACGCCCGGTGATACAAATCCAAGTTCTTTGTCTGTCCATCTTAACAATGCTTCTACTCCTGTTACAACATTTTCCCTGGCATTTATTTTCGGCTGATAGTAAACTTCAATGTCTCCTTGTTCAATCGCTTTTCTCAAACGTACTTCGATTACCAGTTTCTCTTTATTCGCTTTGTTTATTTCTTCATTATAAACGACTACTTGATTGCCGCCTTGTTTCTTCGCTGCATACATTGCGACATCTGCACAGATCATGAGTGCCTCTTTGTCTTTTGTATGTTCCGGATATAGACTCATCCCGCAGCTCGCTCCTACATTTACTTCAATTCCTTCTATGACATAAGGCTGTCTAATAGCCGCAACAATGTTTTCTGCCGTTTTCTTTACTTCCTCTATTCCAACGTTGCGAAATAAAATAACAAATTCATCTCCGCCTTGTCTCGTCAAAACACTTTTTTGGGCAGGGAGAAAATCGTTGATCCGCTTGGAGATCAGCTGTATGAGCTGATCTCCTCTTGCATGTCCCAGGGAATCATTCACATCTTTAAACCGGTCTATATCGAGAAATAAAACACCAATTTTTCCGCCTTCGTTTTCTGCATTGTCAATCATCTCATTCAGCTTTTCTTGAAAATATCTTCTGTTAGGCAGCTCAGTCAGCGGATCATGATACGCTTGGAATTGAATCACTTCCTGGCTCTTTTTTAAATCCGCAACATAGGTCTGCAAGGAATTTGACAGAGCATTTACATTTTGCGCGAGATGTCCGAGCTCGTCTTTGCGGTTTAAATAAATCTTTTTACCAAAATTGCCTGCTGCAATCTCGTTTACCCATTCAACGATATATCCGATTGGTTTTGTAATAGAACGAGAAAACACAAAACTCGTTCCGAAGACAATTAAACTAAATAGAAAAGAGAATAGCAGATGCTTTAACAATTCATTTTTCAGCTGTTCCTCGATGATGCTGTAATCGTAAGCTAATCCGATCACATATGGTTCCGCCGTATTTACGTCAATCGGAACGAGCGATTTCTGGATATTTTTATTATTTATTTCCTCAATATACGTTTGCGTTTCTCCTGTTTGGATCGCTTTTTGAATTAGCTTTTTATCTATTTGCTGATTATTGTATTGATATGTCCCATACCAAATAGGCTGATCCGCAATCCGAATAAAGCTTTCTCCATTTTTATTAATCACTCTGTTCTCTTGACCAAAATATTTCGGGTTAAAGACGGTCAGTTCCAGTACGCCCTCAAGTTCTCTTTTAAAACGATCCATTACATCTTTTGGCCCGAATTGCTGCTCGTACTCTAATACTTGGCTGTCACGTAAATAAGGATCGATAATATAATTGGTCGATCCATCATAATAATATCCCCACTTGTCTATGTGATTAGGATTACTTGCTGCCACTTCAATGGGACCAGACCAATAATGGGGCAGCACTAAGCCTTCTGCAGCGGTGACAGGCGATAAAGCAAAGAGCTGCTGAAAAGCATCGTACCAGTACCCCCATTCCTTCGTTGACATATTTATTTCATGTGGATCGGACGATTTTACACCGACGATGTCATCTTCTGTCTGCGCTAATAATGTAATATGAGAAATCATTAACTCATCCGCAAGCATTCTCAACTGTTCATTCGTTACATCTTCATGATTTGGCGGCAACGATTTTTGTATAGCGAGAGCGGCGGTTCTTAATTCTCTTCCAATAATATTTTCCACATACAAGGATCCTTCTTTTGCGTTCTCTACTTGATAAGAAACTTCCTGAGTAATCAATGCTATTTCTCTTTCATTGTATTCGAGTAACGCATTTTTAGATCGTATATAATGTAAGGTACTATTGGCGATTAAAATAAATAAAACCAATAGGGTAAAAATCAATGGCCATTTTTTCTTTATTGACATCCTTTCATATCCCCTCCCTGCCGCGATTAAAAAATGGATGACTTGACGTGCATGTTACTAAACTATTTTGCCACCATCCCTTTTTCTGTAATTGTCATTATAACGTACATATATAAGCAACATGTAGTTCTTTTGCACTGTAATCATTTACATTCATCTACACTTTTTGTTTCGTTTTTTTAAGAAATCGTTTAAATACATACATAAACTGTTCTGGCTGATGAATATGAGCGGCATGACCCGCCTTTTTTAATTCCTCATATTCAACATGAGGTACATAATGTTTCAATTCAAAAAGTGTTTCTTTATACAATTCATCATATTCCCCCATCACCCATAAAATGGGTGAATTTATTCCTTTTAATGCGTTTCTTGTATCGAACTCAAGCTGTAGTTTAGTGGCTTTTTCCAGAATAGCAGGATGGAGCATTGAAGCATATTTCAGGAAAATAGCTTCCGAATCTTCATGTATTTGTTTTTTATTTGGATTTAATGATTTCGCATATCGCTTCAGCCATGTCGTATAGTCAAATTCTTGTTTTTCTTTATATAGTTGAGTACGTTTCGTGTGTAATTTTGAGGGGACATTGCAAAAGTACCCTCCTACAAATGTCAAACTTTTGACCATATCGGGATATTTTTTAGCAAACGCCATTGCGAGTATACAGCCAAAACTTAATGTACATAGATGAGCAGCCATTATTCCATTATTTTTATAATGGCTATAGAGCTGTTCCAGCAAGAGCTCTAAAGAAAAAGGATGTTCTTGTCCTAACGTATCCGGATCATAAAAGTCGTAAGCAATCAACTTGTATTGATCTTTTAGCTCCTCCATCTCATTTTTAAATGCATGTTTATTTCCAACAACTCCATGTAAAAAAATAATCGTTTCTTTCACTTTAATCATCCCTCTTGTTCCTTTTTTCATTTTTATCTTTGTACATCATCATATCAGATTAACTCTGGATTATAGCAGCTATTCTATCTTGTTCAGATGAAAAATGCTCTGTCTTCCTGCGGCTTTAAATGGAGATACATGTACGGTTTTTCCTAAAGCCAATGCTCTTAACTTTTCACTTTTTTGAAAACAGAAGATAATAGGCGAAAAAAGATGAATGAGTGAGATAAAGGGGCATGTTATTCGCTTTCATTGCCAATGTTCCCGCTTACATTCACTTTGATTAAATGCTGCTTATGTATGATAATTAAAGCATATCGGCTTAAATTGAAAAAGAAACGTTGATAATCGTAACTATAAAAGAGAATGGGATGAATACATTAAATGAGTGCAGTAGCTGAAAAAATGACATGTGAATTAGTACATACAGCAGAAAAAATCAAACAAGAATTATTAAATGGAGATTTTGGTTATCAAGAGGTTCATTTTGTTGAAGAAGAGTTTTTACCAGGTGAAGGAGCTGGCTACATCGGATTTATGTACGATGTAAAAGGACATTTTGGTCAAAACAATACAGTCAGTGTGTTTTCCCACGATGGTTTTACTTTCGAAATAAGAAAACATAACGACCAAGGGTTTGATGATTTAGAAGGCAGATTTACATTATAACAGTGGGCATCTTCATTCTTGAAGATGCTTTTTTTTGTTTATCTATTTATTTTATCAATAATTTTCAATTTTGAAACCATACTACATTCTGAGGTGAAAAGATGTATAAACTGTTGTCTCATAATGATTTAGATGGAGTCGGATGCGGTATTTTGGCAAAGCTTGCTTTTGGAGACCAGGTAAAAGTCCGCTACAATTCCATTTCAAGTCTCAATGCGCAAGTGGAATGGTTTTTGGAGAACGATGACAAAAATACATTCTTACTTATTACCGATTTGTCTGTAAATGAAGAAAATGAAGAAAGACTGGATGCTTTTCATCAAGCCGGCGGAAATATACAGCTGCTTGATCACCATAAAACGGCCCTGCATTTTAACCGTTATAAATGGGGGCATATAGTGGTGGAGGACGCCGAAGGACATTTAACTTCAGCAACGTCTTTATTTTATGAATATCTTGTTACTCATCAACTAATGAAGCCATCAAACGCCATAGCAGAATTTGTGGAACTCGTTAGACAGTATGATACGTGGGAGTGGGAGAAAAAGAACAACCAGGAAGCAAAAAGTCTTAACGCCCTTTTCTTTTTACTTTCAATTGAGGAATTTGAAGAAAAAATGCTCCATCGGCTTACAACAAACAATCATTTTCACTTTGATGAGTTTGAAAAGAAACTGCTTGATATGGAAGATAATAAAATCGAACGCTATATTCGCCGGAAAAGGCGGGAACTTGTTCAAACTCAAACGAACGGCCATTTTACAGGTATCGTTTATGCTGAATCTTATCACTCAGAGCTTGGAAATGAACTTGGCAAAGAATATCCGCACCTCGATTATATTACTATTTTAAATATGGGCGGAAAGCGGGTAGGATTTCGAACGATCCACGATCATATTGATGTGTCTGAAGTGGCTAGTCATTTTGGTGGAGGTGGGCATGCAAAAGCAGCAGGCTGCTCTTTAACCGACGAAGCGTATAATGAGTTTGTGAAAGATACGTTTCATCTTGAATCATTGCCTGAAGATGCGAAACGAAATCGTTATAACATGAAACGATCCTCTTTCGGTACGCTGTATAAAAACCGGATGGATGAGATCTTTCTTCTTTATCCAGTAAACGATCGTGACTGGGCAATTGTACAAAATAAAATAAAAATGGATCAGATCTTCGCAAGTTTTGAGGAAGGAGAACATTTCTTAAAACGGAATTATGCCGTCTCGCTTGTAAATGACCATACATTTATCAATTACTTAATGGACGATGTAAGAAAGGGAATTGAATAAATTTGGAGAAAAAAACGGAAATGGATATTCTGGATGTTGTAATTGCAGGAGGCGGCCCGGCCGGATTGAGTGCCGCCCTTGTTTTAGGCAGATCTTTGAAAAACGTGGCAGTGATTGATGAGGGAAAACCAAGAAATTATGTAGCAGCTGCTTCACACGGTTTTCTGACTAGAGACGGGATAAAACCATCAGAACTTAGAAAAATTGCACATGAACAGCTAACAAAGTATCCAAATGTTAAAATTACAGAAGATTTCATCCAAAAAGTCGAAAAAAAAAATAATGTTTTCATCACAACAACAAAAAGCGGAATAACAACGGCAAGCAAAAAGATCATTTTCAGCACCGGTATGAAAGATCACTTACCGGCCATTGAAGGTCTAAAAGAGGTGTACGGAAAAACGGTTTTTCACTGCCCTTACTGTGACGGCTGGGAACGAAGAGATGAGCCTTTAGCTGTATTTGGAAACGGGAAAGGTCTATTTCCTTTTATAAAACTTATTTACAACTGGAGTGAAGATTTAATTGCGTTTACAAATGGAACAGCTGATCTAACAAAAGAAGAAAAACAAGAACTCATTCAACACAACATTCAGCTGATTGAATCCCCTATCATTAAATTCCAATCAACAAAAGGAAATCTAGAAAGAATTATTTTGCAAAACGGGGATTCAGTCCTTCGTAAAGGTGGATTTTGGGTAACGACCAACGAGCAGCAGGCTTCCATGATTCCTGCGCTTCTTGGTGTTCCTTTAAATGAGAAAGGCGAATATGAAACAGATGCTCATGGCCAAACAAACATTAAAGGGCTCTCTATTGTCGGAGATGCTAAAAATTCATTCACAAGCTTGATCGGAGCGGCGGAACAGGGATATGAAATAGGCGTTAAAATAAACGGTGAATTGGCTGAAGAAAAGTGGGCTTACTCTATAAGAATGTTAAATAAATAAAGAGCTCTGGGTCGCAGCTCTTTATTTTTCAGTTAACGCCGTTTGACTTGATAACTTATGCTGTAAAGGATAAAACACGTACAGAAAGTGATACAAGAAAACAAAATAGCTAAACCGGCAAAAGCGATTGTATAGACATGATAGATTGTAAAAGTAGATATTATTAGATGGGTGTCAAAATGGAACACGAACCCAAGTAAATTGATCGCTAGCAAGAGAATGAATACGGAAGAAATTCCAGCTGCGGCCCCTTTTATATCTTCTTTGCTTAAAGCGATATGTGTGGATATGCTTATAGCGAGAAAAAGAAACAGCCAGAATAACGGATTCACGATATTCTCTATTGTGAACAAGCTTTGAAACAATACACCGAGAGAGATAAACATACTCTTCACTATTTCCATGCTCATTCGTTCTGGCCGAACTTCATTTTCTAAATAGGCTGTAAATAGGTGATATGATTCAGGAACAAAACAGTACAAAAGAATCATTAATGATACTACACCTGAAATAAAAGGTCCAATACCAATGAAAAAATTGCCTATTCTCTGATACAGGCTTCTCTGGTTGTAGCTATGCTCCACAAAACCTAAATAATGCGTATCTCCTCTTCTCGGAACCCATTGCACCTTTTTAATTCGATGTCTAAACAGCAAGCACATCATGACATGTCCGAATTCATGAATTGGTGTGCCGATCCACGCTGTTACTAAATAACCTTTTTTAGTAAACGTTCGGTATAAATATGTAATGGATTGTTTTTGTAAAAAATCCAGTATAAATCCAACGATAACAATAAACCCTATTAACGCAACTAATTGTGAAACTGCATTAAATACAATGGTAAAAAAAGAAGAAACCATTTAATTCTTTTCATCTCCCCCGCATTGATCAAAATCTATCGAAGCTCTCTTCATTTTACTCGTTTTTAGCAAATAAAAACACTTTCTTGAAACGTTTAGATTCAAGAAAGTATAGATTTTGTTCCCTTTCTCCCCCATCCTGCCCACACCGCAATAAGAAGCCCGCCAACAGTGTCTGCGATTAAATCCATCATTGTATCTGTATTTCCACCACTTTGAGTAGTCAGTCCAATTAATTGATCCATGCTAAATTCAAAAATCTCCCACATCACCCCGCCAAGCCCCGCAAACGAGAAAGCGAATAGAAAAAGAAAGAAAGATGAGCTTCCATTTGTTAGAACAAAATAATTATATACAGCAATGGCTGCACAGCCGAGAATGACCCCGCTCATCCCATGTAAACAGGTATCCCACCAACTAATTGTATACCACCCTTTGATAGAACCTAGGTATTGTGAAGCAAATAAGAAAAAGTAATACGCAGTAACGAACACGCAGTTCAATTGACTTTTTATCAAAAAAAGAAGCAGAATGGGCACCGCTCCGCATAAAACGCCCGCTATCGAAACCATTAATTCAAAAGACTGACCGTTCGTATAAAAATAAGTCGACAATGATGCCATGAAAACAATATACAGCAAACTTATCATGATATTAAACTTTTTCCCCATTTTTTCATCCCCCTAAAATGGAATGGTTTACTACCGTCACTGTACGTTTTCCTCTGCTATCTTATTCATTTTAATTGGCCTAGTTTACTCGCTAACGGCATATAGATGAGAAATAAATAGATGTCTGAGGGTGATATGATGAGCTTCTTCATTGAAAAAACACTTCTGCTTATGATTATATTAAGACTCCTTTCTGGCAGTATCGAAATAACCGCTGCGATGCTGATGCTTAAATTTAACGATTTGGAAAAAGCTTTTTATATCAACAGTTTACTTGCTTTAGTCGGTCCTTTTATTTTGATCGTTACGACAACGATAGGAATTGTCGGCCTTGCTGAAAAAATTCCGTTAACAAAAAGCATTTGCCTTGTAGGCGGGATCTTGCTCATTCTCTTTAGTTTAAAATCGAAATGAGCCGTGTATTTAATATTGCTGTTGGACCTTTTTATGTCTATCAATTTCGTTTTCAATTTCATCTGAATAAGCACACGTGCCCTTTCATACATTGAACTTGAAAGTGGGATAGAATCATGATCCCGACATTAATCATGCAGACAATGGCAAACTAATCGAAAGGTTAGGACGCAAAGTTACAGGTCTAAGGCCATATGGCTATGACGGCTGTGCTGCCTCATAAACACTGGGGGCTCTAGAATGGAAGTTGTGATGCAAGTAACCAATATGAATGCGAAAGTCATTTTGACCATCCTCATTGTCTTGCTGTTATTCCTCTTGTATTTATTAGCCTGCAAATGGAAAAAGTTCAAACTTTTTTTCATTCTTATGGCTGTCCTCTGTAACTCCGCCTACATTTTGTGGCGAGGTTTAGAAACCATTCCAATGTTTAGTACCTTAACCATCATCCTTGGCATTGTTTTATTTTTATCTGAATTTGTTGATTTTTTTCAGTCTAACGTTTTTCGTTTAACCTTTTTAAAAGAGTATAAAATTCAGTTTAAAAGCATGGATTTATTTCGAACCTCCCCTACTGTTGATGTGTTTATTGCCACCTATAATGAGCCCGCTGATGTACTTAAAAAGACCGTTGCGGGCTGTAAATCGTTAAAGTATCCTGCTTCGAAATTATCGATCTATATTTGTGATGATGGAAACAGAGAAGAAATTAAATCGCTTGCCGAAGAGTTTGATGTAGGCTACATTACCCGTGAGTCCAATGAACATGCAAAAGCCGGAAATTTAAATAATGCTTTTAACGAAACAAACGGGGAATTTATCATGCTGCTGGATGCGGATATGATTCCGAAAAGTTATTTTTTACGGAGAACAATGGGCTATTTCACGAAAAAAGAGGTCGGATTTGTCCAAACGCCACAAGTATTTTATAACTCTGATCCATTTCAAAATAATTTGCAATACTTTAGAGAAATACCAAATGAGCAAGATTTCTTTATGCGATTTGTTGAAGCGGGCCGGGCTGCTTTTAATGTCGTTCTTCATGTTGGGACAAATGCCGTGTTCCGAAGAAGTACAGTCGAAGATATTGGCGGTTTTCCAACCGGCAGTATAACAGAAGATTTAGCGACAGGTATTATCATTCAGGCAAAAGGCTATGAAACAGTCTTTGTCAATGAACCGTTAGTGTTCGGAATGAGCGTTGACACGTTTGGTGATTTAGTGAAGCAGCGGAAACGGTGGGCGCGAGGCAACATTCAAGTAATGAAAAAATGGGGGCCTACAAAACTAAAAGGGCTCAACCTATCGCAGCGTCTTATTTATTTCAGTGGTATTCTCTATTGGTTTTGTGGTCTTCAAAAGCTCATGTTTATTATCGCACCGATTATATTCCTGCTGACAGGCATTCCGTTCGTTTCAACAAATTTATATGATTTACTTTTATTTGCGGGGCCCTCTCTTGTCGCGTCATTCTTGATTTTTAAAATACTCTCTCAAAACCACCGAACGATGTACTGGGCAAATATATATGAAGTAGCGTTAGCCCCTTATCTTGCTAAAGCTGCTTTTGCTGAATTTTTCTTGAAAAGACAGCTCGATTTTAATGTAACATCAAAAGTGCAAAAGACGAACTCTAAATACTTTCACTTTACGCTCGCTCTACCTCACATCATCCTATTCATTCTATCCATCTCAGCGATTATCTTCGGTTTATATAAAATGTATTATGAAATGTACTCCTATTCCTCTATCATTGTAAATTTACTTTGGTGCTGTTATAACATCTCCAGTATCTTTGTCAGTATTCTTGTCTGCATAGAACGGCCAAAGCCGGAAGGAGAAGAAAACATTACATTCACCAATTCTCACGTTTGGTTATCCAACTTATCTGAAAAAAGTCACTCCACCTTTAATATCCATCAAATGTCGGTCAATCAAATTATTTTGTACAAAAATGATTATCTTGTAAATGATTCCTATAAACTAGGCGACCTTGTCGAGCTTTCTAATCCAGAGCTGTCAGGCGTTGGCGGCGTTATTCAAGAAATATATGAAGAAGATAATAAATTGTATTTCAAGATCATTTTCAATGAGCTGGAGAAAAATGAGTTTATAAAAGTTATTCAATATGTTTTTGAAAACTCGAGAGGCTACACAATGGTTGATAAAGAACTGATCAGCAAATATTAGTGTACCTAGTTGTCCGCTGTCTTATATAGACAGCGGGCAACACATGGTATAAAGATTGAAGGGAGTCTCTATGACAATAAAAAAAGCGATTATTCCTGCAGCAGGGCTAGGTACAAGATTCCTGCCCGCAACGAAAGCGCTGCCGAAAGAAATGTTGCCAATCGTCGATAAACCGGCTATTCAATATATTGTTGAAGAAGCCGTTCATTCTGGAATCGAAAATATTATTATCGTAACAGGACGAAATAAACGCTCCATTGAAGACCATTTCGATAAATCCATCGAACTGGAGCAGACACTTATTGAAAAAGAAAAATTTGATCTATTAAAAGAGTTAAAAGACGTTTCCAACTTAGCGAATATACATTATATTAGGCAAAAGGAACCTTTAGGATTAGGACACGCTATTTTATGCGCTCAACAATTTATTGGCAAAGAACCTTTTGCTGTTTTATTAGGTGATGATATTATGGTGTCTGAAAAACCTGCCTTACAGCAGCTAATAAACGTTTATGACGAATATTGTACCAATGTGATTGGCGTTCAGACGGTTGAACCGGCTGAAGTGAGTAAATATGGCATTATTGCTCCCGGAGAACAAATTGGAAATGTATGTGAGGTTCAGAATTTAATCGAAAAACCGTCCATATTAGAAGCTCCGTCACGCATTGCGATTATGGGAAGATATATTTTACAGCCTTCGATCTTTCCTCTATTACAAAAAGGCAGAAAAGGAGCAGGGAATGAAATTCAACTAACAGATGCTTTACAGGAATTGTGCAGCGATGAAATCATCTATGCTTTACAAATAGAAGGTAGCCGATATGATATTGGTGACAAGCTTGGATATTTAAAAGCAAATACAGAGATTGGGCTGCAAAGAAGTGGAATGAGAGAACAGCTGTTAACGTATTTAGAACATGTTGTCAAAAGAGAAAGTGCAAAAAAAGTATTACCGTAATGTGGGAGAAACAAACGTCCCTATCGAAACCATTGATTCAAGAGACTGATCGTTTGTTAGGAAAAGGACCATTCAGCTAAAATAGCTGTTTGGTCCTTTTGATTATGCAAGTATTCTTTTCGTTTTCAATTACACAAATCCACATCCTTGCGAGAGCCTATCTTCATGAGGTAGCGTGAAAATGGAGAAAAAAACGTGCGGCGGCTGTAAGGCTGCATGTGGAACGTATATTGAAAAAGAAGGTCTTTCTCATTCTGTTAATGGTTTTCCCAAAATGGAGGGATCGGGTTTTGGAGTTCTCTCTTTTGTTCGCTTTTTACGCCTATGGAGGAATTGAAATGATGGGCGTAATGGCTATCCATCTCCGTAATAAAGAGGACACTCCCAAGTCGGGAAAAGTGATGCTCGGATTACGTCGTGCTTATTCTTTCCGTTGTTACCTCTTTACAATTGCCTGAAAAAGTGTACGAATATATTACAACCGTTGCAGAGCTAATGCTGCTTTTTAATTGGTTTTTCATTTTATTGATGAATGAAAGCCCTGCTTAAGCGGATCAAAATAGCGCCTGATAAGCCTGTATGCCAAAGTAGACCCCGAATCCAATCATCGATAAGGAAGAAAGAATGGAAATGATTTTTAATAGCCTTATGGATAAAAACCTTCGTGCGACACTGGATACTGTTGCCATCATTACATCCCAGGAGAGATTCCCAATAATAATAGCGATACTATAAATAAAGATTTGACTTCCTGTAAATAATTCGGTTGTTTCTGCCAAAATGGAACCATATATGCCTAACCAAAAAAGGAGCGTTAATGGATTCAACAGCGACATGAAAAACCCTGACAATAACGATCTTCTTAGAGGAATCGTCTTTCCCTTTCTTACATTCACTTCAATTTTGTTGGCCGTTAGCAAACTTTCTACTCCGGTGTACGTAAGAACGAAACATCCAAACGACCAGAGAAGTGTTTTCATAAAAGGAGATTCAATAAATTGGACAACCCCAACATAAACCATGATCATATACAGGACCTCGGCTGCTAAAGCACCAAGACCAAAAATCCAAGCATGAAAAAATCCATTTTTAATTCCCGTATCTAATTGCGCAGCATTAACGGGACCTATTGGTGCAGCTAAAGATACGCCTAAAAAAATATAGGTGAATATAGAATTCATGAAACAGTCCTCCGTTAAAATGATGTCTTTGCATCTTATTCAGAGGGAATAGCTTGTACGACCACTGAAAGGAAAAATTCTATAATTGACGTCACATATACCTGATAAAAAAAAGCGATCTTCTTATGGAAGAATCGCATCCGTTTTATAAAACTGAATCGGGTCAACGCCTTACATATACAGTCCCGCTAGAAAAATACCTAGTGCCTCTTGATAAATTTCATCAAATTGAGTAATGGGGAGCGGATTCGTTCCGCTTCCAAGTTCGACGGTAAATCCAGGTCTGCGCCATTCCTGGATAAACCAATCCTTGTATCCAGCATAGCTTTCTATCGTTTGGACAGGCTCGTAGCCACTGACCCGTCCGAATTCGTTGGCTAGTATTTCCGACTCTGGCGGCTCTAAGTTCTCAAACCCCCAGTAAATGACTTTTCCTTGTGTATGAAAAGCAAGCACTCTTGAAAAATCCCGTCTTCGTGTCAGTTCTGCCATCCGGATGGCTTCTGGCTCAGATAATGGCTGTTCCCCTCCATAATCCCGCGGTCCCGGCTCTTTCGGATTATCCGCTCTTTCTTCTTCCCACTTCGCAGGAAACTGATCATTCAAATCTACGCCGCGAATATTGGCCTTCCATCCCGAAAAGTCGGTGCTGCCATTATTTAATTCGACTACTTTGCTTTTCCACGGCTCATCCGCGGGCGGTCCATTTAACACAAGGTTTACCCCATCCGGATTCACCATAGGCACAATAGATAAGAAATTTTCTTGATACAAACGATAGGTTGAAAGACCCCGGATCGGCTGGAGATTGGTCAATGATAAAACATAATCATTTAAAAACGTCATAATGACCGGTGTTGTGATCCATTCATTCGCATGAAATGAACCATTATAATGAACCCGTTTCATTCCATTGCCAATCGTCACTTCCGGTATTTCTTTTTCAAGTACAGAACGCCCGATTGAAGGCACACGTAAAAATGGATACACGGCTCGTAATTGCCTCAGATCTGTCATCATTTGACTGTAATCGTACGGTCTTTTTCCCTGTACAATCCGCCAAGTAACCCGCTGCGGTACACGAATGATTTGGCCGATATGGAGTTGAGTAGGAATGAGTCCAGGGTTTGTCAGCATAATGGCATCAACCGGGATCTTATAGTTCTCCGAAATACGCCACAGAGAATCACCGCTCTTTATTCGGTAATTTTGCGTAACAAAGCCTGGAATTCGAATCTTTTGTCCAATCGACAGTCGATCGAACGACTGAAGTTCACGGTTCGAATCTTTAATTAGCTGCAGACGGATCGTAAACAACTGGCTGTAAGACCATAACGAATCACCCGCTCTCACAACAATATCCATACGTTACCTCCTTATCCCCGCTCTTCCTAAAGTGTATGTATGCTTTTTCTCTTTTATCACGTATTAACGGACAAGAAGACCCCCCCACGTCAAGACATTGAGAAGATAGGAAGAATAAAAAAAGGCTGTCCTAATCAGTTATTCACTGACTAGAACAGCCTCGCTTCCAATCGTCTCTTTACTCTTCTCCGGCTTCTTCAAACGCAGCTGATACTTGATCAAATTCCTCATCACTCTCAATAATGGATAATTGCTCATCCTCTTCCACTCTTAAAAAGAAGACATCGATCTCTTCTTCTGAGTCTTCTTGAATTTGATCCACAAATCCGACAGCCGCGTAGTCTGTCCCTTCTAAGTTCATCGTGCCGAGCACTTCGATTTCCTGCTCCTGATCGTTCTCATCAATCAACGTAAAGATATCGCCTACTTCCACTTTTTCCATGCTGCTTCCTCCCTCTTCTTTTCACATTAGATTCTCCAAACATTATACCCGCTTCTTTATTTTTTAAAAGAAAAACAAACTTTTTTGCCCAATTTCATTATCGTTTTCGGACAATAAAGCTGTTGCCCAGCAGTACCCAATTTTGAGGAAATGGATAACCAAGTACCCAATAACTAAGACCTCTAAGCTTGTACGTTTTCACTAAGTCAAATTTAGCTTTGGCACTGCGGGCATCTTCAAACCAGACTTCATGGGAACGTCCCTGTTCATCTTTGTACGTGTAGAATGGAGATTGGGCGATCTCATCATATTTTATTTCAGCCTCATATTTGACAGCTCGTCTAATCGCTTCCTGCATATCAAAGGTCTCCGCTTCCTGTCCTTCTTTGTGCGGCACGAGCCAGTCGCGTGCATAAATTTGAAACCCTAATAAAATTTTATCTCTCGGGATAGCGGTCACGGCGTAATCAAGGACACGTTTCATTTGATTAATCGGGGAGATTGCTTGTGGCGGCCCCTTTCGATATCCCCATTCATAGGTCATGAGCACAGTAAAATCAAGTATCCGCCCATGTGCAGGATAATCTTGCGCTTCCACTAATAACCCTTTTTGATCGGCACTTGTTTTTGGTGCAAGAGAGGAGGACACAAAGTAGCCTTCAGAATGTAAACGCTCCACTGCCCGCTCGAGAAAACGATTATAGAACTCACGGTCTGCAGGTGCGACATTCTCGAAATCGATATTTAGTCCTCTATACCCTTTCTCTTTCATCACTTTTATTGTATTGGTTAATACTTTTTCCACTAAATCGGGGCTTGAAAGAATCGTGTGTGCAAGATCCGTTCCTGCTTCTGTGCTGGAAAAATTAGTAATGGCCATCATAGGAACAACACCCGTTGACTGGGCTGCCTGTATCGTCGGACCATCATCAATGCCTTCTAAGCTGCCATCCTCTTTCATTCGATATCCAAATGGACTTACATAGGTTAAATCATAAGCCACATCACGTACTTGCTGTGCACCGGCTTGCCCGAATGTGTACGAGAATGCATTCACATCAATGAAGGGCTTTGGTACAGTCGGAATCTTCAAGCTTTGGCCTATATAAAGACGAGAAGAAGTTGTTAGTTGATTGGCCTGTAAAATCGCTTCGGGCGTCGTTCCATAGCTAGCTGCGATCTTGTACAAGGTGTCTCCTGCTCTTACGGTATGATAGATCACCGGTATTACAATAGTTTGGCCGGGGTAAAGGCTAGTTGGATTTGTCATTTTATTCGTTTGCATGATTTCCTGCACAGTTGTTCCATAATAAGCCGCAATGTTTGCAAGCGTATCTCCTAGCTGCACGGTATAGCGAAGGTACGGTTCTGGAATGACTAGCGCCTGGCCAATAACTAATGTTTCGGGATTTTCAAGATTATTCACATTGACAATTTCGGTAGTGCTAGTCCCATATTGGCGGGAAATGCGCCATAACGAATCCCCTCGCTTCACCACATGAATTTTCATTATTACACCCCCGCTTTCTGTCCTATTTTCCATTCAGTTTATTAAGAAAAAAGCGTTTATATGATTAATTCTGTTGAAGCGGCACATAAAAAACCCGACAAGAGATCACTCTTGTCGGGTTTTTAAGGGGGAAGCTTACTTGCGTTTTTCCCGTTCCTGTCTTTCCCAAAGTTTTAAAGATGGATATGGATCAAACGCCCATTCGTTTCGGCCATTGTCTTTATACATCCCGTAGTGAAGGTGTGGAGGAAATTGACCAGACGTCCCTTTTTTTCCATATCCCGAGCTGCCGACATATCCAATCACATCCCCCGGTTTGATAATGTCGCCTTTTTTAATGTCTTTACTGAAATAAGCTAAATGAGCAAAATAGTGATACGTATTGTGAATATCGCGAATACCAATTCGCCAGCCGCCGAATTTATTCCACCCTTTTACTTCAACAATTCCATATGATGTCGCCCGCACAGGGACACCAAAATCCGCAAATAAATCGGTTCCTTCATGTATCCGGAGACCTCCCCATCCTCGACTCGCTCCCCACGTGCCACGATAACTAAAATTGTGTTCAACAGGAATCGGAAAGGCATGCTCATCTAATTGTATAGTTTGAAAATGTTTATAAATTTTCGCAATGGTCATAATTTGGTTTACTGTTTGTTTACGTCCATAATAATCCATTAATGCTTTTTTAATCTTTTTTTCTGTATGTCCATATTCGCTTAAATAGGCTGCCATCGTATATATCACATCATCGTCATTATCCGGATCGGCAATCCCATCCTGATTCCCATCTTTTCCTTTCCCTTCAAAAAAAGTGATGGACTGGGGAGCTGTATCTTCTTGATTTGGATTAAGGGCCCCCGACCATACCTCATCCGGAAATTGAATAGCGATAACACCTTTTTTTTCTGGAATATCTGTACGCACTTGCTCTATATTGCGTTCAAACTGATCCACTGCAGCTAAATAATACCATGGTAACATGAAGCCCTCATACTTTATATAATATCCCATCCGTGCATTCAATTGCTCCTCTCTCGTTGGCGGCTCTTCAGCTAAAACAGCAGAGGAAAAAAGAAAGAAGAACGCGATCAAAGAAGGCAATAATAACAATGATAAGCGCACACCTAAAACCTCCTTTTTTAATATCTTCTCTAGACTTCCCTAATCCGTTTTTTTCATAAATCCTTTTATTGACAACAAAAAAATCCCTCAAATAAATTATTTTCAGGGATCTTCCAATATTTCAAATGTGTTAAACACATTTTTTGGTTATGATTCACCAATTTCCTCCTTCAAGCGGCTGAGCCCATTCTCCTAAATAATGACGTGCAACGGGATTATTGCGTATATCGTTCTCTTCCCCATCTACTACTTCACAAAGACTTTTTGGAATACTGCGCCGATTCCGCCGTTCAAATGCCGGCCAAATGACAATATATCTCTCCCGTCCGTCATCCATCACATGAAATGTTTCGTTTAAATTTTGTTCATACCACTTATGATAAACCGGATTTGTACGGACAATTTTCACTAATTTTAACGTCATTCTTTTTTAGCCACCTTTTTAAAAATTTCTCTCTATCGTTATGCCCGTAAAAAAAACGTTCTATTCAGATATTTTATTACTCATTTGTAATTTAATTATTTTATTTTTGAATTATACATATACTGTTTTTTGTTTTATATTTTTAAAAAAAGAGCTGTTCTTCAGCCAGCTATTCACTGACTAAAAACAGCTCTTCATGATTTTATTCACACACAATAATTTGTCTCGAAAATAAGCTTTTTTTGGCCACGCAGCGGTCTGTAATGATAAATCCTGCTGCTTCGATCATCTCATCGATGGTTTCGATCGTGATAACGACTACTTTTTGGGAAAAACGACGCGCATGCTGAAGAATAGAAAATTGCTCTTCCCGGGTTATATGTGTATAAAGATTGTACGGTAAATCGATAATAGCTACATCATAACTGTTCGAAACATCAGCGATCGGACCCAACGTGACATCGCCCCGAAGCCCAAAATAAGCAATATTTTCTCTTGATCCCCCTGTAGCAAGAGGATTGATATCACGGCCGACAATATCAATACCCATAGAAAGTGCTTCTACCAATACAGTCCCAATCCCACAGCATGGATCGATCGCCCGGACACCATCAGGATTTGGTACGGCAATATTCACAACCGCTCTAGCTACTCTTGTGCTGAGTGCTGTAGAATATTCACGCGGCTTTTTCAAGTGATGAAACCAAACAGATTCACCTTTTTGGTATTTCCCAAAATACCACCGGCCGCCCATTGTCACAATGCCAAATGTATGATCAGGATCATGAATATCAGCTTCACCATGAATATGCATGCCGATTTCCCGCTCAATCACACGGCGCTTGTCATATTCGATTTTTTCCGATTTATCCAGGTCATTAATTTTAACAAAGAGGACCTTAAATGTCTGTTCAAACAATTCAATTTGCTGGACTTGTGCTAAAATATCCGGCAAATCGTCCCCTTCAAACATGATGTCAATTCGTTCCTTTATAAATGGGCTGCGGCTCGGATCGATTTTATTTGTACTTTTCATCAGTTTCGATTCCGATTCGATTCCAAAAAGCGAGCGCATTTCCATGCGACATAACGAATGTTCTTCTTTACTGAATGCATATGTATATATAAATGATTGTATTTTCTTATTTTTATCCAATTTTATCCACCCTCTATGCTGTTCACTTTTTCTTTTGCTTCATTATTCCAATGCCCCAGCTACTTCATAATCATGAAGATTGATTTCTGTTGTTTTGCCAAGAGCAAGCTTAGCCAGTTCAGAACCAAGATACGGACCTACCGTTAACCCGGAAGCGCCAAGCCCGTTTGCAATAAATAATCCTTCATAATCAGGCAGTGCACCGATCACGGGAAGAAAACCAGGTGTAAATGGTCTAAATCCTACCCTCGTTTCAAGTATCATGCTATTTGCAAGACCTGGCGCTACCGACAGCGCTTTATCAAAAATTTCATGCAGCCCGCCTGCTGTTACCCGTTCATCAAATCCAGTTCCATTTTCATGTGTGGCACCCACAACAATCCGGCCTTCTTCAAATGCGAGAATGTACTGATCATTTGGCGGCATGACAACCGGCCAACTGCTCGTATCCGTGTTTGATAGCTGCAGATGGACGATTTGCGCTTTTTGATGCGTAACTAAAAAACGAATGCCCAGCGGCTGCAAGAGCTCATTTGCCCAAGCGCCTGCTGTGACAATCACATGATCAGCATGCAACGTCTTTTCTCCCGCCTGAACACCTGTGATGATCTTGTCTTTACAGACTAATGAAGCATCTGCTTGAAGAATAGACGCTCCATGTTTTCTGGCACCATTCACAAGAGACTGACGGAGAGCCCTCCCATTTACACGCGCCGCGCCGCTTATATGAACAGACTCATAGCGCGCGGCTAAAGGCGGGAATAAATTGTTCGTTTCAGTCATGGTTAAGCGAGTGATTTCGCCAATTTCCGGGGCATCCTGACGCCGCTTATATGCCCGTTCTTCCATCTTATCCAATTTTCCCTCTTCTGTATGAAGGCTGATCGCGCCTACTCGGCTATACCCCGTGTCCCTTTCACCATCTGCCTCCAGTTGCTTGATTAAAGAAGCATAGTATTTGGCTCCATTTTTGGCTAATGTGTACCATGCCTGATTACGGCGCTGTGAAAGCCATGGGCAGACAATTCCTGCTGCCGCATCTGTCGCTCTTCCGGGGTCCTTCCGGTCAACTAATGTTACATTCTCTCCTGCTTTTGCGAGATGATAAGCGGTAGATGCGCCTAAAATACCCGCTCCAACGACAATATACGTTTTCATAAAATAAAACACCTTTTCTGTTTTGTTTCTTATTATACTCTTTTTAGCAGAACAAATCAGAATACGGCGAACAAGGGGATGACATATGGTATGATGGAGACAGAAGGAGGCTTTTATTTTGATTACATATGAAGGAATACATCATATCGGGGTCAACGTCACCAATCTTGAAAAAGCGAAACAATTTTACCGGGATGTTTTATGCTTGCAAGAGCTCGAACGCCCTCCCTTTGATTTTGAAGGCGCTTGGTTTGCAGCCGGTGAGCAGCAAATTCATCTCCTCGTTATCCCTCAGTCGCAAACGATTCGCACTGACAAATCATTATCAAGCCGTGAAGGTCATTTCGCCCTCCGTGTTCATGATTATGCTGAAACGCTTCATTGGTTACAGCACCATAACGTTTCGGTACTCGAAAAACCAACTAGTAAAAGCGGTTTTGCCCAAATTTTCTGTGCCGATCCAGATGGGAATTTGATCGAACTGCATGTTGAACGAACTGAATAAAGCGAATCTTCCATCTGTTGGATTTTAGACGCTTAGGACATGATAATCTTCTTACTCTGATGCTACCCCCGCTAACCTTCATTGGTTTCGCTCCGTCCCATAGTGGGGGTACTTTCGTTTATTCTGCGCTCAAAACGAAAGCCTTGGATGAATTGTTTTTAACTTCCCTATCTCGTTTTTAACTTCCTCTTTGTATTCAACTTTCCTAATAGACTATACAAAGCTATTAAACAAGCTAAAAATAATAATGATATATGCCAAGGCATATCGGTAATTGATTGACCAAATGCCGTATAAACCATCGATGGAATGATAATACCTAAAATAGAATATTTCATGTACTCTTTATATGATTTCGTCATGTCTATTAAATAAAGGGATAATAAATGAAAATGAACAAAAGGCATCATACGCAAAATCATCACTTGACCAACTGTCATCTTTTGGTCTTTAAGTACTTTTCTTTTTAACGTTAGCATCTTCTCACGTATAGATGGAAAATGATTAACTACTTTATAAAAAGCCGCGCTCATCAGCGATAAACCGATGATGGAGTACAGTGTGCCATTTATAAACCCAAATAAGTATCCGCCAGCTATACAAACGACGACGATAGGTACAAATAGAATGGGACGCAGCAAATGGAACAAAATAAAAAGAATAGGTGCAAGCCAGCCCGCTTGCTCAATGATATACTCGATCCATATCTCTAAACTGTTCATATCGATTCCTCCTTTCTTTTTTTATCTTTCTTTTCATTATACGGTTTTAACAGAAGATGCTCCTCCGCAAAAAGAAACATTTATAAATTCTTCTTCTTCACAATTGAAATACTTGCATTTAGCTGAGTTCACTGTCATGCTTAAAAGATCAAATACTTTTGAAAAGAACGCGGAAGGTGACAAACATGATTGAGATTAAAACGTCCACGCTCAGCGATGGAGAATTCAATAGAGGAGTATTTGCGAAACGTGATATCGCAAAAGGAGAGTTGCTGCACGAAGCACCTGTTATTCCCTATCCGAATGAACAACACGTTCATATCGAAAAAACACTTCTTGATGACTATGCATTTGAATACGGCAAAAACCATACTGCTTTCGTATTAGGCTATGGCATGCTGTTTAACCATTCCTATACACCGAATGCTACGTATGATATTAACTTCAAGAACCATACATTTGATTTCTATGCTTACACCGATATAAAAGCAGGAGAAGAGATCCTGATCAACTACAACGGTGAAGTTGATAACCAAGATCCACTATGGTTTAACGAAGAGACAGATAACGAAGATGAATCCAATAAGTGATCGTGTTCTTCTACTCTTGCTTAACGAAAAAACCTTAAAGCAGGGGGACTTCCCCCCTGCTTTAAGGTTTTTTTTATCCATAACTACTTTCATCGTAAGACACAAAAAAAAAAGCTTTTCGGCTCTTTTTTAATTCATATGCATTCGATTATTTATTTTAGAAGAAACGTGCAGCCTGATGTTTCTAATTGGCAATACGGTAATTTAATAAATCAGTTGCTTCATTTTCCGTGATCCCGTTAATTAATCCCATTTCACTAATTAAGTATTTTCTCGCATTACGCAGCATAATCTTTTCACTTGAATTGAGCGCTTTTGCTTCGTTCATTCGTGTTAAATCGCGTATGACTTCCGCACATTCTTTCGTTTTTCCTGTTTTCATTTTTTCCATGTTCACCTTGTATCTCTCCTTGTACGAGAGTGACTCTCCAGATTCTTCGCGATGAACAAAATGTAAAATACTTTCCATCGTCCGTATATCCACGGCCATTCGAATGGATGACTGTTTCATTTTCTCTAAGGGAATCATCACTTGTAATTGATTAATGGCAAACGTCATCACAAAATATTGCTTCTTTTCTCCAAGAATTTCCTTTTCTTCTATGGCTTCAATTACACCTGCTCCATGCATTGGATAAAAAATTTCATCGCCTACTTGAAACAATGAATCCACCTCCAAATTTACTATCTTTATTAAGTTTACCACACTTTAATTTTTTTATCAAATTTATTATAATATCATATATTATTTATTCAAGTCAATGATTTTTTTCTCAAAAAAAGATGTTCATATTCGATAAAATAGACTTGTAAACAAAACGAAAAAGCTAACCTTACATACGGTTAGCTTCCTTATAATTTTTCTTTTACCGTTCATCAATAATAGCAGTTTTAGGATCAATGGAAACATAGTAATCCTCTACGTTGGTTTCAATCAAAAATTCATAGTGCCCGTTTCTATCTTTTTTCCTGTATGAAATGTTCTGTACATACTGCCGATATTTTTCATAGTTATATATATCTTCATACGCACTAATTAAATATTCTTCCGCTTCTGCCACCGTTAAATTGAAGGGATCGTCGTACGCGGTCGCATATTTAGGCAGTTCACTCATTTTCCATTGACCGTTTCGCTTCACAATTGTCCACGTTTCCGAAGCAGGTTCATCCATCCCAAGCGGATAGCGGACTTTTACAGTTATGCGTTCGTTACTCCGCTCCATAATTTCATATGGCAAACCCCAATCATGCACTTCACTATAAATGATCCAATCACAATACGTGCATGTTACTTTGTAATACTCTTCCATCATTGAAAGCATCTTGCCTTCTGCAAAAGGTGTTAATTCACGTTTAAACGTGGAAAAAGCAGGACGGCTGCCGTTCGGTTCATTTACGTATAAATAATGATAAATAATCGAAGACGCCTTATTTTGCACTTCTCGTATTAAACTCAAAATTTCTTGATCATTGTAGGCACTCACTGGCTTTGCTTTATGTGCACGGTCTAAAAACATTATCAATTCAGCACGTGTCAACTTTTTATCCGGTGAAAACGTTGTTGCTGTCGTTCCAGCCGTTACCTTGTGGCGGACTAATGCTTCAATATAAGGTGCCGCCCAGTTAGATACTTTTACGTCTTTAAACGGCAATGTGAACGATGTTTTTTGCTCATAGCCAAACGCATCAACCATTAACTTTGCCATTTGTGCACGGGTTAAAATATCATTTGGCCGCATTGTCCGGTCCGTAAACCCTTGCAATATTTTACGCTCTGCCAATGCCGCCACTTCATCATAATTTTTATTCAGTACCGTTACATCACGAAATCCAGCATGATTTGTCTCTCGCTCCAATCCAAGAATGCGCGCGAGCATCACCGCTGCTTCCATACGCGTCACATACATTCCTGGACGTACCTTTCCGTCTTCATCCGATTCAAACACTCGTTTTGATTCCAAACTCCAGACCGCTTCATACGCTCGGTGCTTTGGCGAAACATCTTCAAAAACAGCCGCCGCTGCATCTGCTTTCCCCGGCAAAAGTATTGGGCTGATCAGCATACATGCCATCACTGTTAGAAACCATTTTCTCATACAATACAACCTCCTGCAAATTCATTTCCACATCTATTCTATCAAATAAATTGAAAGATATGGAGTTAAACTCGATTACTTTTCCCCCATTTCGAGACGCAATATCAAAGCATAATTGTTTAAATCGTTTCCTATTAATCTATTTTGATAGTTATTGACATTATTTATTAACATAGCCTAAATATAAATAAGGCTATCCCTAGTCAGTTATTCCACTGATTAAGGATAGCCTTTCTTGTTGCTTATTTTCCGACCGCATAAAGAGAATCGACTTGGTAGCCTTTCGCTTTATAATAATCTAAAACACCGTCATAAATCGCTTTCGCCATTACCGTCTGCCAGTAGTCTGATTTTAACATGTTATTCTCATTTTTATTAGAGATAAAACCAAGTTCGGCAAGAGCGGCTGGCACACTATTATTATCTAACACACCTAAACTTCTGCCTAGCTGTCTTGTACTCTTTATTTTGCGGTCTTTCAGCTTCCATGCTTCAAGCATACGGTTTTGGATTTTTGCTGCAAGCAGTTTACTGTCCGCACCGTGCGGATTAGCAGCAGAAGAATAAATGGTTTCCGTTCCGCTTGCACTTGATGATGAAGCAGCATTGGCATGAATACTAACGAATATATTCCCGCCATTTTTTCTTGCAAAGGAAGAACGCTGATTAATCGTAATATAACGGTCATCTGAACGCGTCATTTTCACGTTGAATGATGTTTGCTTTAACAGTTTATTCACTTTCAAACTTGTAGAAAGCACGACGTCTTTTTCTCTCAGTCCAAATCCGACTGCACCTGGATCACTGCCTCCATGACCTGGATCTAAAATAATCGTTTGGCTAGAAAGGCGGGAATCTGCTCCTGTTACCGGTGGCTGAGCAGCACTGGCTGTTTCTGTATCTCGTAAATAAGCTGTGCTCACAAAGCCGATTGTGCTGCCTGATTTTACATATGTCCATCCTGCCACTTCATGTGCACCGATCACTTTTACATCTTTTGATAGCTTTCCTTTAGATGGATACGATACGGATGGGCCTGAACGAACATTTAAGTCACCTGTATTTGTCCATAATGTTTTCGTAAAACTTGAAAACTCTTTTACACGAAATTCAGGGTTTATCGCACGTGCTAGGAAAATAGCGAAATCCGCGCGTTTAATAATGTGATCCGCACCAAATGTGCCATCTGTCATCCCGCTTGCAATACCGCGTGATGTCAATGCATTCGCAGCACCAGATAACGTGCCGCCGAAGTTATATCCAAATGCTTTTGACAACATGACAGCCATTTCTCCGCGTGACACTTCATTATATGGTAAAAACCGTCCACCTTCGTAACCCGAAAGAATACCTTTTTCAACAGCCGACTGAATATAGCCTGAAGCAAAACTGCCCGAACCAACATCTTTAAAGCTTGTAACACGCTTTGTACCGTCGAGCTGAAGCGCCCGGCCGATGAATGCAGCGGCTTCCATACGCGTGACTTTTTTTTCAGAACCAAATAGCGTCGCTGACGATCCGTTGGCAATTTTACCTATCGACAAATAGTTCACTTCTTTTGACGCTCGATCTGGAACATCGACAAAATTCGCCGCATACGCAGCTCTATTCACTCCAAAAAGAGTAATTAACATACAAAATGCTATGCCAACAATGATTAAACCTTTTTTCACCTTTTTGCCTCCACTCGTAATATTTACCACTAATTCCTAGAATATATTAACATATATAACGTAGATTTCATACCTTCGTTCGAAATCTTCACAAAGGATTCACATCAGCGGGCAGTAAGACCCCTTTATCGAATCTATTTTTCTTATCAATAGAATAAAGCGGCCTGCACGATGCAGGCCGCTTTATTCCAGCTATTCCAATAATGAATACTATTTATTTATTATTTTTTACTTCGTTACTGAAATTTTCCCATTCGCTGTTGTTAATTTAATGACATGATCCCCATTTCCTATTATTTCATTCGGTCTGTACCCGTCTAAAAGATCGATTTTTCCATTATCAACGCTCGCCTCGAATGTCGTATTGGTCGGCTCTTTTTCCGTTTGAATCTTAATATTGCCGTTATCGGATTCAAATTCAATTGGGCGATCTAAATGATTCGTCATAAGAGAGATCGTTCCATTTTTCACTTTCCCTATCATCTTACCATCCACATCGTCAAGTTCGATTTTTCCGTTATCTGCTTTCACTTCGACAGCTGAAGAAGCTACATTTTTCATGTCAATGCGGCCATTCTTTGCCGTTGCTTTCACTTGTTTTACATTGAGCTTTTCTGCTTGAATACGCCCATTGTCTGTTTCAGCAGTGACAGTAGAACCCGTAATATCTCGCAGTTCTACACGTCCATTGCTTACTTTTGCTTGGATATCTTTCACATGGAAATTCTCCGCTTTAACGCGTCCATTATCACTGGAAATTCTAAGCGAATCATACATTTTTTCAGGTACATATACTTTCAACGATAATGACGTTGATATAAAATCAAAGTTATAAAATTTTGTCTGCCGCTCTTTTAACTGGACCGAAAGTGTCGTTCCTTCTACGTCAGTGGAGAGCGTATATGCCGAGCTTTTCTTCGCTGTTCCTGACAGCTCGACTGTTGTTTCTCGTTTATTTGTCGGGATGATTTCGAGAACAGCGTTGTCTGTCGTCACACTCAAACGTGTAATGTTTTGATCAGCTATTTCTTTTTCTTCTAAGACAGAAACAGATTGATTTATTGCTTGAAATGTAATGAAACTGCCCGCGGCGCCCACGAGTAAAAGAATGAGTGCAATGATTGTTATTTTTTTTATATTAAACATGTTTTAATCCACCTTTAACCATTTTCGTGTTGAATTTTAAATAGCCGACAAACCCGCGGATGAGTGCCTTCGTAATGAAAAACATGCCTATGGCAATAAATAAGCCCAGTCCACAAAGCATCATCGAGAAAAATAAATCAAATAGAATAAATGTATCCGGATTGAAGATCACATTCACGAAAACGAATAAAGGACAAGTAATAAATGCAATACTTGACGCCCACCCGGCAAAAACCAATGCAGCAATTGCGATAAATGGTCCGAGCACAATGACGACGTTAAAAAACCCTAATCCAATCACCGCCCACATCGCACGAATAATATTTCCCGTCGTTTCCGTTTTTTCCGCTTTTTCAAGAAGATGAGAAGCAAGCAGTTCTTTTGCAATTTGATTGGGTGAACCGAGAGAAGCTGAAATATGTTCTTCGCTTTTTCCTTCTGCTATTCCATTGGCAAAGTGTTCTTCAAAATCCTGCAAAATATCTTGCCGTTCATCTGAAGAAAGTTTTTGTAAAGATTCGTCTAAACTATTCAAGAATTGTTGTCTATTCATCACTGACACCTTCTTTTATTAATTGATTAACACCGCTTGAAAATTCCTTCCACTCCCTGGTAAGCTCGCGAAGATATATTCTCCCTTTGTCCGTTAACGTGTAATACTTACGTGAAGGACCTTCTGATGATTCCTGTAAATAGGTTGTAAAGTATTCTTCTTTCGTTAAACGCCTTAACAACGGGTAGACAGAGCCTTCAGATATGGCAATTTGCTCAGATATCTTTTGAACAAGTTCATATCCGTACCGGTCTTGCTTATCCAGTAATACGAGAACGCATAGTTCTAACACACCTTTTTTAAATTGTACATTCAAAGTTACCATCCCTCATTCCTTCTCAGTACTATATATTGTATAGTACTAACTTATAAAAAATACCTCTTTTAAACAATATAATACTTAGTACTATTTATTGCAAGGTACTAGCCAATAAAAAATACGTTTCTGTTTCAACATTTGATCAGATAACGCATTTTTTTCCATAAAGTAGCTGTCTAAAGAAGCAAAAGGAAACCTGCTTCCATTCAAAATGAGCAAAAGCAGGTTCGTTAAAGAGATAAAATTGTTCACAAAAGCTGCTCTCTCAACTCTTCTGCCCGTCCCATAAATCTTACCCCTTCACTTATTTGAACAGTGTCACAAATGAGATGTATAATATTATTTTTTTCAGTCCATGCAATTAAATCCTTTTCCAATACCTTTCCCCCACAGGTAGAACATGTTAAATCAGCTGCACAATTCATCATCAAATCTCCTCCCTTGAAAGCGCTTTATATTATTATACAGTATAACGTAACTATTATAAAAATATTGTAAAACGAACAAAATTATTACGTCGAATTTAGAGAACTTTTGAAGTTTTATCCGGTTGTTTAAAAGAGAATTTCACGTTATTATTTTTCGTGTTTATTTAATGAATGGTATGGTATTATGGTTTTGAGAATAAATATTCAGAACAGGCAAACTAATCGAAAGGTTAGGACGCAAAGTTACAGATCTAAGGTCAAATGGCTACGATGGCTGGACCGCCTCAGAAATTGGAGGTATTTGTGTTGAAACAGGTCAATGCCGAAGTGAAAAGATTATACAATTTATGGATGCTTTTTTCTTCAGAAGTGAAAGCGGGGTATACGAAGGAAGAGTATCTATCAGATGAACATTTACTAAACGCACATAAAAGTGCCGTTACATTAAAGCTAGACGAAGACTTCATTCAATTGCTTGAGAAGGAAATAAAAAGAAGAAACGCAGTGCCGACTGTCGACTCGCCTATACATATGAAATACTCAGCGAAGATAAGCCGTTAATCATCCCTTTCTGACTGCTCCCAAAAAACATACTATTCTTAAGATTGATCGAACTTAAACGAATTTGATCATTCTTAAAGACGTTTTATGATCAATTATTATTTTCTATCCGATTTTGCCGAAAGAATACCTCTACGTCAATTTTATGAAGAGCATTACCCAAAAATAAGTAGGTGGGTGAATTTCGGCTTTCACTATGCAAAACACTTGTTTGCATGTTATGTTATTCCTGTATGAGCTGTTCTTTTAAATCTGCACATACAAGACTGGTACGAGAAAGGCTTTGTACTGTAGAATGTGCAAACAACATTCGCTCCCGCACGTATCAAAGGAGCGAAAATCAAGCAGAGTAAAACGTGCGGTGAGTTCAAATGTACAAGCTTGCATAACCGCAGGAGTCGTTTGTGCTATTAACCGGCTGGTGTTCGCAGGAATCCCCCCCCCACTTCAAACGTTAGTTAAGTAGTGGGTCGTTCAGGCATAAGAATTTGTACCAATGTGCCGGAACCTTCTTCGCTATAAATGTGAATTTTCCCTTTATGCTGCTCGATAATTTTTTTACTTACCATCAAACCAAGGCCCGTGCCTCGTTCTTTCTCTGAATAAAAAGGTTCAAAAAGATAAATTTGTTTTTCTTTTGGTATCCCTATTCCTTGATCCTTTATATCAATGGCCATCCATCCATCTTCTCTTTTTTTTGTTGTAATTCGAACTTCCCCACCAGCAGGCATTGCTTCAATGGCATTTTTCACAAGATTCATAATCACTTGTTTAATCTGTTTCGGCTCACAATCAACGATCGGCTGCTCTTGATCCAATTCCATTTTTATTTCCACTTGATGGAGAAGCGCTTCTGGTGTCATGAAAGCAATCATCTCGTTTAACAACTCATTTACACTTTGCTTTTTCATAACCGCTTCTTGCTCGGGCTTTGCCAGCATGAGAAACTCATTCATAATAAATTCGATGCGTTCAAGTTCAGACATGATTACGTCGCTGTAAACATTCTTCGTTTCTTCACCGAGAAGCTGTATAAATCCTTTTACCGCTGTTAATGGATTTCTGATTTCATGAGCAATCCCTGCTGCCAGTTGCCCGATGATTCCTAATTCATCTCGTTTTTTTAACATATGATCTCTTTTTTTTATATCTGTTATATCCCGCGAAACACACAAGTAATGAAGGACCTTCTTTGTTTCATCTATAACAATAGGTGTTATTTTTGATCGAATCCAGCGTGTGTCTGACTCCCGCTCTCCTTTAAATTCATATTCTATTTCCATTGGCCACTTTTCTGGTTGACGGAAAAAGCCCTGCAATTTCTTTTTATTTTCTTCGTGAACTTTCTTCAACCAAAGGTTCGGATCTTTCAATATCGCCTCTGCGCTCATTCCCCAAAAATGTTTAAATGAAGGACTCTCATATAAAACTTTCATTTCATGAATATCATAGAGACAAATGACTTCTTCAATATTTTCTGTAATCTCCGTGATCATTTTTTCCTGTATGAGCAGTAATTCATTTTGTTTTTTAATTAACTTTTTTGCCTCTGCATACGCCATCTGCTCCTCTGTCACGACAGAATTGTTTTCCTGGATTTCTTCTCTGTCTGCGTTACGTATGATGGCTTGAATCCATCCTCTTTCAGATAGCTTTCCTGAAGATACATGCAATCTACAGTAAAAACCGTCTTTTCGAAGAAAGCGAATTACGAAGGGGGTAAAGCGATGGGGTAATTGTGCCTGAAGGAGATGTTCTACCGTCTTTTCTTTATCATTCGGATGAATATAATCAAGTAAATTTTGATCAAGTATATCAAAAACAGCGTGTTTTGAAACATTCTCTATAATAGGATGTATGTATTTGATTCTTCCAGTTTTGTCGATCAAAAGCTTTATTTCATCTTCTACATTAGAAAACCACTGGATGGCCTCTTCGTCTGTTAATTTACTATGATCAATCAATTTATATCCTCTCCTTTTAGTCAAAAATCTCATAGATGTACATTTTTAGCATGAACAGATATATTTATTAAATCACGAATAACTTGTTTTGACTATTCTTTCTTTTTCTAATTAAAGTAAAATTTTACTCAGAAAGCCTTTCCAGCCTGTTTATAATGGATTTAAAAAACCGTTCTAAAATTCAGTCATTTACTGGATTTTAGAACGGTTTCTCATTTTCTTTCTTATTTTGCATTCATTGCGTTATAAATGGCAACAGTAAATGACTCTCGTGTCGCATGATGCGTTCCATAGAACTTATCACCTGCAAAAATGCCTGTTTGATCGATGTTCGCCATTGTTACAATCCCTTCGAAAGCCCAATGGTTCACATTGATGTCTGCGTAACTGACACTTGCTGCCGATGTTTTTGACAGACTGAGGTCAAAAGAACGCTGAATGATAACAGCCATTTCATTCCTTGTCATTTCTGCTTCAGGACGGAATGTTTTATCTGCAAATCCGGTGATAATACCTGCTTCACGCATTGCTGCGATATCATAAGCAAAACGGTTTGCTTTTGGTACATCTGTAAAATGATTTATCGCTTTTGGCTCGATGTTCAAAACACGGTTAATAATTGCCGCGGCTTGTCCACGTGTTACTTTTTCATTTGGACGGAATGTATCATCTTCAAATCCTGTAATTACTTCTTGATCTGACAATGTTTTAATCGCTGTGTATGTAGAAGAAGATTGATCGACATCTGTAAACCACTCTTGTTTCTGTACTCCATCCAAAACGCGTTTTGCCCCTGCATACTTAGGACCCCAGTATGAATTATCCAGTGAAACAAGATCAATTCCCTTGCTTGATGTGGCGTTTAATACCATATTTCCACCAGCATATACACCAACATGTGAAATTCCTTTGCGGTATGTATTCGCGTAGAAAACAAGATCTCCTGGTTGTAAATCGCTTTTTGCTATTGAAGTTCCAACATTATATTGTTGATCTGTTGTTCGTGGCAGCGAAATACCTGCCGCTTGTTTGTAAATATATTGTACGAATCCGGAACAGTCAAACCCCTTTGGTGTTGTTCCGCCAAAAACATATGGGACGCCCATGAATTTTTCTCCATAGGTGACGATCGCTTCTCCGATAGATGCAGCTTCTGTTTTAAAAGTTGCTAACGGAGATAGGGTTAAAAACATTAATGCTGCTATAAATGAAATGATTACTTTTTTGCAACTATTCACCATAAACCCCCCGGATTCTTTTTCTATTAATCTCTTTATCTTCCTTATAAATCTGATTTTACCAAAATGAAACATTAATTTGTTTTACGTTATGATGACAAATTCGACCTTCTTTGTAATATAAAATGAATTTTTTACCAAAAATATGATTCTATTAAAATTGGAATCAACTATTTTTTATTTTTCTCCCTTTTCCATCCGGGAAACATATTGGCGTACCGAATTGACGATCTGTCTCGATACGGCATTTTAATCCGTAAATACGTTCTATGTTTTCGCTCGTTATTATATCTTCTGGGGCACCTTGAATAAACACTTTTTGATCTTTTATCGATACGAGGTGATCTGCATAGCGACAAGCTAAATTAATATCATGCAAAACCATGACAATGGTTCGATTCTCTTCTCTATTCAAATCATAGAGCAAGGGTGATTTTCCCTTTAGGAATGGCTACATTTAAGGAGTCAATGATGATCGTTTTGCCATATGCCAGTGTGATATCTTTCACATTTATTTTAATCTCATTTATTGTATGAATCCCTTGCTTTTATTTGCTTACTTTTAATGGGGCAATTGCTACAATAACCGATTCCTTCAACATCCTTTTCTAATTTATAGTACATGCAGCACGTTTTTCGGCATGGATTTACGATAAGTTCTTCTCCTATTTTTAAATACGGTCTAATCGGGTTTTCCTTTAAATTAAACAGAGCCCCGCTCGCATTTTTCAAAAAATGAAAGTCGCTGTTTAACCGTTCAATTTTAACTGGATCCATTTCCTTCGCTAATGTTTTCCGGTAAATGGAGTTAATTCGAATAGCTACGTTTTCCCACAATATGGACGACGGAACGCGAGATGTTTTGTTCAATATGGTTAAAACAGGCGTAATATGGGACGTAAAAAGGGTACGCAGCACGTTTTCACGCCATTGTTCCCTCTCCAAACTCTTTACTTCCTGCCATTTGCACATGCCTGCTTGAACACATAATGTACGTTCTTTACTTAATGCACACGCTTTTACCGGCAAATGAAGGGCACAGTTGAATTCGACCATACTATATAAAGTGGAAGACACGACGAGATAAGCATATCTTTTCGAAAGCATAGAGGCGGTGACAGCTAAACTAGGCGCTCTCATCTCTATCATTTGCTTTTGGAGAAACGATAAACATTTTTCTTCATTTAATAAATCCGTTATCTCAATTTCCGTGGGCCTCTCCTGTTCCATATGTATATCAAACGTTTTCAATTCGTTCATCACAATACTGCTCATTTACATCATCCTTAAAATGAATTTCGATTTTTAATCAGTAAATAAAGAATTGATCACTTCATGAAGTGGTATAATATCGATTCCACCCACCCTAAAAAATGACTAACAATAAACTACCCAATACCTCAATCGTTTTATACACATCTTTCTTTATCTTCAAAATCATAGTCTCCCCTTTTTCGACCGAACGATCCATCGATTAGCCACGCGCACGTCCTCCTTTAAAAGCGACATAAATAAAGAACGGTGCTCCGATAAATGCAGTAATTTCACCTAAAGGACTTTCCACAGGGGGATGAATCAACCTCCTACTAATATCTGCGATTAGTAAAAAGATACTTCCTAATAAAATAGAGTATGACGTCAATCAAACATAAAGCATTCCCGACAAGGGATTTCGCTACATATAGTTTGATTTCGTCCATCAGTAAAAGAGAACCTACTTCAATGATGAACGAGGATCGTTCATTTCATCAGCAGGTTCACGATTGTCATAAGCTTTTCACTTATTTTTTCAATTCATAAATGTCATATAAACTACCGAGCATTAAGTTCGTGGTTTGAAATCTTCTACATGTCCATCCCACTCGGCTAATAATTCCGTTTCTTTTTCTTGTAATGCATTCGCCATTAAATGCAACGTATCTTTCCATTCATAAACGGTATCGTCCATATTCGTTGGTGCAAATTTAGATAATTGCGGATAAATTTCCTCGTGACAATTCTTTCAGGAGTACCTTTAATCGTTGTCTCCTCTCCAGCATCCTTAACTACACGCTCCTCTTGAGATGACGACGCGTTCTTCTCGTTGTCGTTTTTTCTTCATTACTGTTGCTGCACCCTGCTATAAGTAGCATCAGTGCCATCACACAAAACATAATCGAAAATAACTTATTACTGCGCAACATACGTACACTACTTTTCCATTTGGTATTGATAATCATTTTCATTTATATGATACTGTTTTTTTTCATAATGTACAGCATTATTTTCCAATCTTTTTAATTTTTCTTTTTTTTCTTTCTCAATCGCCAACTCTATGAACATTTTATAGTTTAATTGGTTAATTTTGAAAATTCCATCTTGATCCGCAATGACATAATCACCTGATTCAAAAACGACGTTTCCCACACTTATGGCTGTGTTCACTTCTCCCTCCAACTTTAATACTCTTGTCGTTTTTGGAGAAATCGACTCATAAAACACAGGTACACGACTCGTTCTCAAATAGGAAATATCTGTTACGGCTCCACTTACTATAACGGCAGATAGTCCGATTTCTTCTGCTTTCCTCGCCCTAAACTCTCCCCAGCAAGCATGTGTTTTATTGCCTGACGTATCAATAACTAAAATATCGCCTTTTTTGGCTTGTTGAAATGCAGCATTGAGTGGGTAACCATCTCCGCTAGATAATTTGACTGTTGTCACTTCTCCAAACACTTTTGTTACTGGAATCGTACATTTATAATCCACCAAAAAACCAAAATCTGTAAAGTGACCGATTGTAGACGTAGAGACCATTTTGAATTTTTCTATTTCATCGGCTGAGTATTTTTCTACTCTATCGTGAACTGTTAACATAGAAGCCTCCTTATTCATATGCATAAAATGGATTGTGCCCAACGCCTTTTCCAGATGGCATGGCTCCTGGTACACCTTCCGCTTCTAGTAATGGACGAATGATTAACTTGACTGGCCACTCTTTATTTTGAAATAGTTTATAATGAAGGATCTCTCTATCCGCTTCAGGAATATCGATTATTTGTAAAGATTCTCTTAATTTCGCTTCAGTAATTTGCCAAAGTCTTTTTTCTGGAATAGCATATACATTCGATAACGATTCCATGATGGCGGCCAAATTCACTTGTGTTCCAAGAGACTGAACGTAGTAAATTAACTTTTCAATCGTTTCATTGTATAAACTATTCGAATAGCCTGGTCTAATATGATAGCCCGGATCTTTAATATGATGTTTGTCTAAATACGGCTGATGGAGACGTACAGAATCATGATCTCTAAATAATAATCCAATTACTTTATTATGCTTCAGCACGACACAACAATTTTGACCATGTATTTCCGGTACAATCCCCACTTTAAACAACCTCATCGTAATGTCATAAAACACAGCGGCTAAATCCGTATAAAAGTGGATGACCTCTTCTTTTGCTGCATTTTCTCCTATGATTTCTGTTAAAAAATGATGATCTTGTATGACAACACCTAAAGAAGACATCGGGATGATTTTATACTCTTTTTTCATAATTTCTTGCGGATACACTCTCACTTGGGCAGCCAAGTGGCGAGGATGATCATCAAAAAGGCCCATAGACTCCGGCATATATCCCCACCAATTTTTTTCTTCACATAAAAATACTCTATCGGCAAGCGTCTCATCGCATGCCACTACTTGGCGAAACATTTGCTCTCCAGCGATTCCATTTAATAATTTAACGACTGGCAAGTATCGTGCAGCACCTAAAGATGTAATACTAACGGGTAACTTTAACATTTTCACAGATGGTTGAGGCGATATTAATGAACGTACGGAAGATGTCGCCAAAAAATCGCCTACTTTTGAATCTAAAAGGATAATCGTTTGATCCGCTAATTCTTTTTTGAAATTTGGTAAGATAATATTAGTCATTTGCCACGGATGAACGGGTATAATGGTATAGTTTTCTTTTCTTATTTCTTTCCGTATTAACTCCTTTTCGATGATCGCTTTCTGCTCCTCATTCAGCACATCCAGACTTTCCATTTCATTTTCCAGGCACCCTTTTACGATTAAATTATTACGTATAGCTACCCAGCATAAAGTCGTCTGCTGACCAAATTCAGCCATATAGTGCTGGTAATCTTGTGAGGTAAAACCTATTTTCGCTTTTGACAAAGGATGAAAGGGCCGATCTCGTAAAGATGCGATCATCTCTCCCTTCACAAACCAGTCATAAGGAGACTTCGGTGCACTAATTGAATTTCGTTCCATCTGTTTTATACTAAGATTTAATTGCTGGATGGACACATTTAATCCTTCCAAGAAATCCGCTACACCTGGATGTGCATAGGCTTCTTTAGATAGCGTATGACCTAATACATATTGGCTAAGTTCCACAGGGGAACTTATTTCTATCCAGCCTTGTTTCTCCTTCTTATAAATAGAAGAGCCGGGTACCCATTGATAACCCTGTCGATAACTTTTTTCCACAAGAAAACATACTTTATCTATATAAACCAATGATTGTTTACTTTTCGGATAAAATTGTTGAATCGCACTGGGTGCATCGAAAAGCATTTTTGTTGTCTGTTCATCAATTTGAAAAAATTGCTCTGCAATGAATGCATTCATTACGTCTTTCATAATCAGTTGTTCAGCCGTCACCATTTTTGTTTGAGTGATTGTTTTATTCATACTGATTCCCTTCTGTTATATAGTAAAAATCCGGATGGGGATGACCTAAAAAGTCATGATGAGAAATGGTCCAACAATAGGCACCTGACTTTTCAAATACAATGGCATCTCCAACGCACATTCTTTTCACCTCAGCACCTTCATAAAGTCTGTCTTTTGGTGTGCATAACTCACCTACGATCGTTACATCTGAATTGTTTATTTCAGGTCTCTGAAACGGATAAGGCCATCTTTCTAATGGGACAATGGAAAATGGATGGTTATGCCCCCAGGAAGCCGGTAATCGATTATGGTGCGTACCGCCTCTGATAACAGCAAAGCATTGATCTGCCGACATTTTTATATCGACTACTTCTGCCACGTAATATCCGTAGTCCGCAGCGATAAACCGCCCTGGTTCAAAAAACAGTTGGGTATCGCCCAAGTTTTGCACGGCTTCACTTTGCGCTAATAGCGACGTAAAAAGCGGCCAGTCAAATCCAGGTGTTTCATCATAAGAGACGCCAAATCCACCTCCAGTATTAATGACGTTAATATTTAATCCATATGCACGCTTCCACTGTTCTACTTTTTGAAGATAATGATGGATCATTTCTACATGCAACGCTGCATGCATGTTATTGGATAATGAGTGGAAGTGAAAACCTTTTAAATGAACATGTGTGTTTTCTTCTTCTTTCAAAATAGAGATCGCTTCTCCGATTAATTGTTCATCAATGCCAAATTGACTTGGGCGACCTCCCATTGAAATGTTCGTTTTAGGTAACGTTTTTGTTCTTAAATTAATACGCAACAAAACGTTCATATGCTTGTCCCTTTTTTTCGCTAACAGGATTAATTTCCTTAATTCAAAAAGACTTTCTACATGAATATAAGAGACGTTTTCTTTCAGAGCCATTTCAAGTTCATAATCTTTCTTGCCTGGTCCTCCGAACAAAATAGGTACGCTTTTGGAAACGTCTCTTACTTTTTTCAATTCGCCTATGGATGCCACTTCAAATCCTTTTACGAATGGTAACAATGCCTGAATAATTCTCTTATCTGGATTTGCTTTAATCGCATAAAATAAGTTCGTTTGGTCCGGCATTGTTTTTACCATATTGCGTACGTGTTGTTGAATGCCTTCTAAATCATAAATATAAGCGCAGATTGGATCTGTACTTTGCTCATGTACTTCATGTATTATTTTCTTTATATAACGATTCATACAGTCCTCCAGTTACATTTCGATAGTCTGCTAATTTTTCCATATAGGCACGAAATGCTGTCCCTCTCTCGTCCCCTAACACAAAAATCTTAGTCCCCTTTTCCACCCACTTTTTATGATTGTGATGATTTCTAGACACAATGGCGTAAGGCACTTTACATCGCTTTGATACTTCATATAATTCTTCTAAATGTCGTTGAACTTCTGGATGATCTGTCTCCCATGGTACGGACAATGACTGGGACAGATCCGCCGCCCCTTCTAAAACAAAACTTACATGAGGTGAAGATAAAATTGATTCACTTTCATGAATGCCTTCCAAACTCTCTATCATCGGAACAATCATTATTTCTTCATTTGCTTTCGCAATATAATCATGTAAAGAATATTTAGCAAAAACACCTGGTCTGCCGCTATTAAGACTTCTCATACCAATTGGGTGATAGTAAGCATAGTGAACGGCCTTTTCCACTTGTTCCTTATGCTGAACATGGGGGATGACAATACCTTGAGCCCCACAATCAAGCACTTTCAATATTTCATTCCGATCCACTTTCGATATTCTGACAAGTGGCGTAATATTGACTAACTCTGCTGCGCGAACCATCTCTTCAATCGTTTCCATATTCGTGGATGCATGTTCATAATCAATAATGACAAAATCAAATTCCGCATGGCCAATAAGCTCTATCATAATAGGATGCGGGATAGATACAAACATCCCAAAAACAGGTTGATTTCTATTTATTTTTTCTTTAAGCTTATTGACTTTCATTCCAATGACTCCATTGCCCGCAACAAAGGATTTTTTACTTTGCGGAAGTACAACTGACCATCACCGTAAATACGCCGCTTCGTCATTTCTTCGATTAGGGCATCTTCAGAAAATAGATTAAAAAGGTCAAATCGCTCTTTAAATTCCGGGTAACTCTTTTGATACATCGCAATCGTTTCTACACATTTACGCCAAAACTCTTGTTCACTCAACCCCAATTTTTCAAGCGCGAAACAAATGTCTGTCATACAGATGAAGAAAAAAGCATCATATGTGTAGTCTCTTACTTCTGAAACATCTTCCGTTTGGATAAACGAGTATCGATTCACTTTCCGGTGACTTTCTGGCTCCGGATGTAATGTCGGTGCCCAATCCGGTTTCAAAAGGTGTTCCGGTGTATAGCGAACACCATCATGTAAATCTTTAATGATGATGCGTTTTGGGAAATTGTTTTCAACGACTAAAATAATATTTTGGGCATGAGATTCTAGTGCGATTCCATGAGCATACAGCAGATGGATAATCGGAAGGGTAACAACGTTAATCAATGCATCACTCCACGCCTCAATCCCATATTGATCAATCGCTGACTGAATAAAAGATTCGCCGTTTTTTTGAATATGGGATAGAGCATTTAGCGGCCACGCTTCTTCATTCTCTTCAAGGTAGGTCGAAACATTTTCTCTATATACGGCGCCAAGCGTTCCATAAGTCGAACGATTTTGAATAGGATGCAGTTCATCGTATCGAAAAGACACACCCATCACTTCTCTTAACACATTTATTTTTCCATTCGATAAGAATGAGTCTTGATGAACAATTTTATTTAACCAGTCACTTATGAGTGGTGCATTTTGAGTAGTGTGATGAGCAAGAATTCGACTCGTTGACGTATTGGTTATACTTAACGGCAGTTTTATATACGATGCATGTGTATTGTCGCGATGAGATAACGAACGAATCGATTGTTGCGCTCGATACCTACTATTAGATGCTCCTACTATCACGATATCTTTATCATTCAATTGTTGAGCGAAGACCGATTGAATCTGATGCTCTAATTGCCAAGGATGCACCGGCAAAAGAACATACTTTGTATCTTGACACCCATTCTCTTTTATCCGTTCCATAAACTTGTTTTGATCTTCATCCGTCAAATGAGGCTTAACGATTTCATCCACTGACATCTCTTGCGAAACGTTGACATCGATTAGCTGTTCATTGACCGCCACCCAGCAGATTGAAACGTCTTGATTAAATTCTGGCCCATAGGCAAAGTTATCTGCAAAAGAAAAACCAATTCTTGATTTATAGCTTGGATGATACGGATGACCATCCACCATATGACTTTCCAACGCTTCATAATGCTTATCTTGTTTTGGTATATGATTTATTTGAAATGACTTGGACTGACTATCCTTTACAAAAGTCTCCAATAATTCATGGATAAATTGATCTGTATAGTTCCCTTTCAGATTGTTCTGAATGATTTCTTCAAGAAATTCATAGAGATTCGTGCATCTCGCTCCTTCTCGTTTTATCGAATTTTTTTCTATTTTTATTCTGCCGAAAGACCATTTGGCATCTGCTTTGCATGAATAATAAACGGCATTACCTGTAGCGCTTTTTCCTGTAAAAGACCACTCTCTTCCGTTTTTTATTACTTCAATGATTTCTTCATATATGAATGCCTCTATTGTTTGGCGCATGATTCTTTCTTGTACTTCATTTATGAATGATGACGTTTCTTGAGACTGGTAATTTAGCATTTCCATACATTTCACTCCCTAATTTCTTCATTACGTTGTTCACTGGAATGTAAGATGGCGTCTCACTTTGTCCAATAAGACAACTCATCATATTTTTTTTAGCGGCAAATGTCTGAGTCGTTAGTAAATGACGTACATATTCATTTTCATTGTTTTCATATTCTTGCGTGAGAACACGGCGTACAATAGCCCAAAAATATTTTTCGTCTACTTTTGCATCTTTAGCAATTGCATGAATGAAAGAGCCTAAATGATTCACAATAAAATAATAGGAAGTGCGTGCCCATGCTGCTTCTTTTGAATAGAAAAGAGGGCCTGTCGTATCAACATCCTCTTCAACCTTTTCTCTATTCACGCTTACACCTTCTAAATCTCTAATAATAAAGACATGAGGCATTCCATCTTTTATCGTCAATAAAGAATTTTGTAAATGGGCTTCAAAGTGAATGCCTTTCTCTTCTGCTAAACGAACAATAGGCAACAGTGATATTTCTAAATAACGGATGAACCATTGCTCTATCGTTCGATGATCAATCATCGAACCTACTCGAGATGGACCTCCTTGAGCAGACGGTTCTACTAAACTAGACAAAACATACGTTGACGTTTCATCAAATTCAATTGGACGATAGACGATCGTAAATAATTTGGTTACATCATCATCGGCAAATTGACAAGTACATACGCCTACCTCATATGCGATCGTTGTGTGTACTTCGTTTTGGAAACAGTTTCTCTCCAATATATAATTCGTCGCATCCAGCGTTCTACGCATTTGTTCTCTATTATTGTTTCTCACCATATTCGTTATCTGGATGTTTAACGATAGCTTAATGTTACAGTTCATCTCTGGAATAAATACCGTACGCACGGAAGAGGTTGGATAAGCCACCGGACCAAAGCGACCGAGTGGTATCATTTTCCCTTGATCGATATAATTCTTTACTTCTTTCATCGTTTTCACATGTTCATATTGCCATGGATGAATGGGCAAAATGTTATAATCGTCTCTTTTCCCTGTAAGCACATGCTGCACATGCGCTTCCACACTTTCATGCAGTTCTATTTTTCTTTCTTTTGATACCCATTCTTCTTGAAAAACATCTTTTCTAACAGCTACATAACATAACTGAAAAGAAGTATGGAGCTCAGGACAAAACTGTCTCACTTCCTCTTCTGTAAATCCTTCGGTATTTTTCGGAAAAGGGTGAAACGGATGCCCATATACTAAAGATTGTTCGGATGTTACATAATTCCATTTGTGCTGATTAGCTGACTGATTTAAAAATAAAGCTAATTTATGATAGCTATTCTTCACTTTAGTTAAAAAATCAATCGATCGTTTATCAGTAATTGTTAGATTATCATGCTTTAACTCTTTCACAATCAATTGAACTAAATAAGCATAATGAAGTTCTCGATCATCATTTACATCATAGTATTCATATTCATGCTCACCCATCTCTGAATAAAACGAAAGAACACCTGAGATGGTTGCATCACTCGCCGGGAAATAAAGAGAATACGTCTTCTTACTTTGATTCACCGTAAATAAGTTCGAGTCTTTACTACAAAACTCTCTAATATAACAATTCAATAATGTTTTGCACGTATGGAAATTTGCTCGTTCTCGACTGTTCAATCGTTTATTATTTGCCATTTTCAACACCCACATCTAATTTTCTTCTATTTAAAAACAAAGCTAACGGTAGCGTTACTAACATAAAACATCCTAATATGATGCACTCTTCTTTTAATGCCATCCATTTTGCGTATTGAGCACTCTCTCCTGTTCGACTAATCATTTGCCAACGAATGTCGTAATAACCGGTCAATAACATGACTGCAAAGGAAGAGGCTAAACGTTTTATCGTATTCGACAAGGCGGATCCTTCGTGCAGATCATCATCTGTTAATGAATTAAGTCCAATGGTGGTTACGGTCATATTTGATAATCCAATACCACTTCCTCTTACGGCCATTAAGAAGATAATAACCAGTAAAGATGTCTCTTTCGGGACAAATGCAAACAACAATACTGAAATGGCAATGAGGCCAATGCCATAAACGATAAAATGGAATGATTTTCCTGAATCCATTAAGTTTCCACCGATCCAAACAAACAAACTCGTACAAATAGCTGCCGGAATAAACATGGCACCCGTTATAGAAGGGGATAAATGAAACACCTCCTGTAACATCAATGGAATAACAAAGAGAACCCCAAACATAACGGATGCCTGTATGGCAGACATAATGACGGTAATAGCATATATTGGATTACGTAATAACTTACAACGAATTAACGGTTCTTTTTGTCCGTTTTCTTTTTGAATAAAACGAATCAAAATAACTAGTCCTAAAAAAAGCAATATACATATAAACCACCTTGGAAAAGTAGGGTTTGAATATAGTTGAATGCCTAGACTTAATCCACCAATTCCTAAAACCATTAATAAAATACTTTTAAGACGAATCGTTTTTTTATGTGCTGGTTGATCGAGCTTGATTTGCCTGCAACACAGTATGAATGAAAGCAGTGCAAACGGAACATTTATCCAAAATAAATATTTCAGCTCACCGAATTGAATCATGATACCGCCAAACGCTGGCCCAATAGCTGGTGCAATCGTTAATAACATCCCCCATATCCCTGTCACTTTTCCACGCACATCTTTACTGTAAATATCAAATAACAAAACTAACGACAGCGGAATCATCAAACCAGCAGCAATACCATGCATAAAGCGTACTAACAATATAATCTGTACATATTGATAAAACAAACCGCCGATCATAGAAAACAGACCATATAAACTAATTCCCAAAATATAGGTTTTCTTTTTACCGAGACGATCGACAATACTAGCAGTCAACGGCATGGTGATCGTCATCGCTAAAAGGTACAGTGTAATAATCCATCCACCAAATGCAGTGGATATACCATACATTTGAATGAAGCTCGGTAATAAAACATTAAAAGCACTATTCGTCAAAACTAAAGAAAAAGCACCGACCAAGATGGCAAATAATACAGAATGCTTTTTCAATTTGGCTATCTTACTCATTTGTCTTCATAATTTGAATCGCTTCAACGACCGATTTTTCAAAAATCGTTAATACTTCTGCCGCTTCTTTTTCTGTCATTGTTAATGGCGGCAAGAAACGCATCACGGCTGAGTGACGTCCTCCTACTTCAATAATTAAACCATTGTGAAAACATCTCTCTTGAATTTTCAATGCTAGTTCTTCATATTGTGGATAATGTCCTAATCGATCTTTACGGGCTTTTGGATTCACAATTTCAATTCCAATCATCAATCCTCTTCCGCGAACATCTCCAATCTCTTCATATTTTTCTTTTAACTCATTCAATCGTTCGAAAACTTGCTTGCTGCGTACGTTTACATTTTCGAGTACATCGTTTTCTTTCATATATTTTAATGTTGCTAACCCAGTAGCCATGCCTAATTGGTTGCCTCGGAATGTCCCAATATGTGCACCTGGATTCCATTGATCTAGTTCTTCTTTATATATAATGATTGACATTGGCAAGCCTCCGCCAATCGCTTTCGAACAAACAATAACATCTGGAACGATACCTGCGTGTTCAAAAGAAAACATTTCACCTGTTCTTCCAATTCCTGTTTGAACTTCGTCTATAATTAAAGGAATCCCTCTCTCTGCTGTAATACGCCGCATTTCTTTTAACCATTCAATATCGGCTGGAATTGCGCCGCCTTCCCCTTGCACTGTTTCAAAAATCATGCCACAAGGAGATGCGATCCCACTTTCACAATCATCTAATACATTCTCTATATATTGGGCACTAATTTTAGCTGTCTTCTCTTCGCCAATACCAAATGGGCATCGATATTCATACGGAAAAGGTAAAAAATGAACATCCGGTAGTAAACTTTGCAAATGCTGTTTTTTGCTTAAATTACCGCTCATTGACATCGTTGCTTGCGTCGATCCATGATAACCACCTTGGAAGGCCAAGATAGACTTCCCTTTCGTCGCATTCTTCACTAATTTAATCGCTGCCTCAACCCCATCAGCACCTGTTGGACCACAAAATTGTATTTTAGTAGAATCCCTTAACTCTTTAGGCAGTATGGAAAATATTTCTTGCATAAATTCGATTTTTAACGGAGTGGCTAAGTCTAACGTGTGCAGCGGTATTTGCTGTTTTAACACATCTTCTATCGCCTGAATTACCACTGGATGATTGTGCCCTAAAGCAAGTGTTCCTGCACCACATAAACAATCATAAAAAACATTTCCTTCCATATCCGTTATCATCATGCCCTCCGCTTTCTCAATCGCTAAGGGGAAATGATGCGGATAAGATTTTGCATTAGATTCTTTTTCATTTTGAAATTCTAAATACTCGTTCTCCTTCTTACATGTGATCATCATTAGACACTCCTTTTTAATAGATTACATGGACATCTTAATTGATATTGATTATCAATGTCAATTAAGATTGTTATATTTTTCAACAATTGAGACTAATTACACATTTTCTTTATCTTTTAGGATTTTGTCTATTCATACTTTTTTTGTCTGTTTAAACTATAAATTTTTCCAAATAAATCCATAATGTTTTAATCGGCAAACACGAGGTATACACTTCATATAACACTATTTTTTTCACTAAGGAGTTTGGTATTTTGTTTACATTTAACGATATGGGAACGTTCGTCTGGGCGTTCTTTATTACACTGCCACTGACTCTTTTCATTCATGCAAGCGGCCATGCTTTTTTCGCCTTCCTGTTTGGCGGGAAAACAACATTAACAATTGGCCGCGGGGGCAGATTGATTAAAATAAAAGGAATCGAAATCCGGAAACTATACTTCATTGACGCGGCCTGCTATTGCGAAAAAATTCGACGGGATCGCCGCTGGAAGCATGCGCTTATTTATGCTGGCGGGCCAATCTTCAATCTGCTGTCCATCTTGATTATTAACGGGCTCATTTATACGGGAGTTTTACAGACACATCTCTTTTTTTACCAGTTCGTCTATTTTTCTGTCTACCTTATGTTTTTCGCTATTATTCCGATCGATTATGGCGAAAACAACCCGAGTGACGGCAAAGCCATTTACGATGTACTGCGTTACGGGAGAGTGTATAAAGAATTTGACTAACGGGAATGATCACGGCTCTGAGCGCAAGCATCACATATAAAAAAATCCCCGAAATCAGTTCACTGATTTTGGGGATTTTTTAGGTTATGCTCTTGTATTTTCAATGATCGTTGCGATTCCCATGCCGCCTGCAATACATAAAGTGACTAACCCGTATTTCTGACCGGTTCTTTCTAGATTATTTGCAAACGCTTTAACATTCATTCTCATTAATTGTTATTTATTGTGCGGTACAGACACTTTTGCGGCCGCCGTTGTTTCGTTTCCAGCCTTGTCGATTGCTTTATACGTGATGGTGTATACTCGCCCATTCTTTGTAAAACGTTCTGCACGAAGATCGAATGATGTGTCAAGTGATTGATAGACGGCGTGTTGAATATCATCTCCTTTATTATATACATCATCCACTTCATAGCATCGTTTTTATTAAAGTATGTAGGAACTTTTGGTAAATTTTGTCGAAATGTTTCTGTTAAATAAAACACTTTCACTGCGGTTGACTCATTCTTTTTGTTTAGACTTTTACATGAGGCAAATGATTCTCAGCAATTTCTTGCTAAAAAAACCATCTTTCCTTTAAGATAGAAGCTGGACTATCATAAAATTTTACACATGAGGATGTGGTTAACCTGCGAATTAATAAATTCATTAGCGAGTCTGGCACAACGTCTAGGCGCGGAGCAGATAAATTAATTATGGACGGAAGAGTGACGATCAACGGCTCAATTGCAAAAATCGGCAGTCAAGTCGAGCCTGGAGATGATGTTCGTGTAAGTGGGAACCCGATTGGGATTGCCAAAAACAATGTCTATATTGCGTTAAATAAACCTGTCGGCATTACGAGCACGACGGAAAAAAAAGTAAAAGGAAATATTATTGATTTAGTCAATCATCCGTTGCGCATTCATCATATTGGACGACTTGATAAAGATTCAGAAGGCTTAATCCTTCTTACAAACGATGGAGATATTGTCAACGAAATTTTGCGTGCTGAAAATAAACACGAAAAAGAATACATTGTTTCAGTAGACAAACCGATCAGTCCCGCCTTTTTGAAACAGATGTCAGAGGGCGTTCACATTTTAGGGACAAAAACACTTCCTTGTGAAGTCGTACAGCTGTCAAAATACGAGTTTCAAATTACGTTAACACAAGGACTAAATCGGCAAATCCGCCGTATGTGTGAAGAACTGGGATACAATGTTTACAGGCTGCAGCGAACGCGAATTATGAATATTCATTTAAACAATCTGCCAGTCGGACAATGGAGAGACTTAACAAAGAAAGAACGCAATCAATTATTCGCAGATCTAGATTATGAACCGAAAGAATGGTAAGAAAGAAGGATGAACCAAAACTGTCATGTTTAGGTTCATCCTTCTTTTACCTCTTCCAGCCGAAAAATCAAAAATCGCTCATTCTCATTTTGTTCATACAAACCTGATATTTTCACTTCTTTAAAAAGGGCAAATGCGGTACTCGTTTCCAGGTAATGAATATACTCTGCTGTTGGATAATAAAGAATTAAATCGATGGATCGATTGTGCTGTTCGACGGATCGCAATATATTATTGACGACCTTTATGAAAATTTGAATGGAAAAAGGATTAAAAAAATAAAAGCAATTATCGGCCGGTGCCACTTCATATTCTTCTGCCAATCCTCGTTCAACGCGGACCGTACCGCCTGCTTTCTTGATTTTTCGCATGTAACTCGCCTGGTTCTCTAGTGCTTCCTGATACAGATGGCCGTTCATTTCAATTCCTACAACGGTAACGTGGAAACGATGGTGAACGTAAAAAGGCAGCCGGCCTTTTCCGCATCCGTAATCCACAACTTGATCTGTTTTCTTTAAGTCATACTCTGCAAATAGCTCATCAAGTGCTCTATATGGTGTCGCTTCGTAACGATTATAATGAGCCGATCGGCTTAGCCCCTCAAGCGTGCCTTCCGTTTGAATACGAAGCAATCGATCATAGTCTTTTTCCTCCATAGAAAAACTCCTGTCCATTTATTCTTTATCGATTTTGCTTTTACAATATTTGCTCACTGCTAGAATTATATAGAGAGCGGTGCTAAATTATAAAAATGAATTCCTATAAGGATTACATAACTCATAACCTCTCTCTTTTGTCGGTTTTGCTTGTGTACTTGGTATTATACTAATTCAAGTGTTCTGCTACAACTTTGGCTTGTTCTTTACTCATCTTCAAGAGGATATTAATGGCCCCTCTCTCATGCACTTCCTTTCTTTCAATTTATTCCGTTTCACCCGAGGCTTCTTAGCATAGAAATCGTTTTATTGGTTACTTTACACATTGAATAACCTAGAGGAGGCATATCGATGAAAAGAGTAGCTGTACTTACTTTAACTTATTTGGCCGTTTTTTTATTAATGGGATGTAATTTAAATCGTTGGGATGGAGCAACGAATGAAGAAACCAACAGTGCCGCTGAAAATATGGCAAATGAAAATTATGAACAGAATCGGGAAGTGACAGATCAATACAGGACCCGAACGGATGATCATACACGATTTGAGGTGGCGGATCAGACAGCTGATCAGCTTGTGAAGCTAGATGAAGTCGAACAGGCTTCCGTTATTGTCGCACACCAAAGCGCTTATGTAGCTGTCGTGTTGAAAGATGGCTTACAAGGAGATGTATCGCAGGAGCTTGAGCGTAAAATTACAGATCAGGTAAAGACAACAGATGAAGAGATTAACGAAGTGTTTATATCGTCCAATTCTGATTTTGTAGATCGTATGGCGGACTATAGAGACAAATTGGGGGAAGGACAGCCGATAACAGGACTTGTGGAAGAATTCAACAAAATGACTCAACGTGTATTCCAAACAGCACAGCAATAAGGTTGATCGAATAAGCGTCGTCTGTAGTTCATTATTAAATACTAAAAATGGTGTCAGCCTCTCTCCCAGGCTTCTATATACTGGGGGCTGACACCATTTGCCGATTTAAGAAGGAATCGGCCGCTTCTGATCCTTTTGAAAGCCTCTCTTATGTGACTACAAATTTTGAAAGAATACACGGATGACGTCCGCTCCGCCTATAAACGCTCCTAGTGAACTTCCCACATTCGTTAGAACGATCACGAGCAGAACACGCGTTACTTTGTTATGCCAAAAGCCTTTAATCGTAAAAACATCTTCTGAAAGCGTTTCAAAGTCGCCAACGTTTGGCCGGCGGAAATACGCTTGAACAATTCCCGAAACCCAGCCGGCTGCAATGAGCGGATGCAATGTGGCAAGCGGTGCTGAAATAAAAGCAGCTATAATAGCAAGCGGATGTCCAGATGCTGCGGCAGCGCCAATGGCGGCTAAAATGCCTGTCCACAAAACCCAGCTTAACGCTTGATCGAATCCGGCAGACGGGTTCGCCCAAAAAGTGTAGGCGATGATGGAAAGAATAAGCAATGGGATCGCCCAGCCTATTATTTTAGGTACAATGGATTTAGGCGGTATTTGAGATAAGGCATCGAGGTCATGTTCGTTATAGATTTCTTTTGTAATGCCCGGAATATGAGCGGCGCCTAAAACCGCTACCACTTTATCACCAGGAGCTTCTTTAATTTTCTGTGCCAGATACTGATCCCGCTCGTCAATTAAAGGCACCTTTAATTTTGGAAATGATTCCGTCAAATCAGTGAGAGCGGCGTTAAGCGTATCCTTCGATTTCATTTTTTCCATATCTTCTTCTGAAATTGTCTCTTTGCTGAAAATGCTATAAAAAACCGATGTGAGCAATTGAGCCTTCCCCGTCAATCCGAGATTATGCCATATTCGCGAAAATGTAATTTGGATATTCCGATCAGCCAGCACTAATTCCGCCCCGGTTTCTTTCGCTGATTCAATCCCTTGAATCATTTCCTGTCCAGGCTGAATATCAAATTGTTTTGCTAAACGGTTTTGAAAGGAAGAGACGGCGAGATTCATCAAAAGCAACGTTGCTTTCTTCTCTTTAATGACTTTAAAAATATCGGTTTCTTTCCATTTATTGCGTTCCATAATGGATTGATACCGTTGATCATCAAGTTCTATACAAACAGAATCGGGTCTTTCAGATTCGATCACTTCTTTTACTTGTTCCGCACTTTGCCTCGATACGTGAGCCGTGCCAATCAAAACCAATTCTTTCCCATTTAAATCTATTCTCGTTATATTTTCTTCCGACATACATGACTTCCTCTCACCCAATTTATTCTTCTTTCACCCATTCTACTTCTCCTTACTCAAGATGCAATGCGTCAGAAGATCATTTTACCGTTTGAAAAATAAAAATCACTTCATATAAATATTCACTAGCTCATAACATCGTTCTCTTGTAAGGCGTGCTAGTGTGCTAAGGTATTGAACCGATTCGAATGTTCCGCCATTAAATGGAGCTGCTTCAGCCTCGGCGGTGTTATCTCTATACGTGATCCATTCGCGTTGTTTTTCTCTTAAACGATTCATTTCACTAGTAGAAAGCTGCGTTTTTAGTACACCATAAATTTCATTTAACGCATCATCCCATCTTGTATACGTTTTGCCTTCTGCTTCTTTCATTTCTACAGTTGTTCCACTCTCATACAAATAATCTAAATTAGTTAAATCTCGCTCAATTTCATGCAGTTTTTGTATGTACTCGTTCTTTTTACTTGCGATCGCGATCGTTTGCGCTGTTTCTTTAGCAGCTTGCTCGGCTGCTTCTTTCGCTATTTGAGCCGCTTCTTGTTTTTTTATTTCTTCATTCACTCTTTGTTCCATTTCATTTACTTCTTCTGAAAATCGTTCAAATGCCGTTTTCACACTTTCATCTTCTTTTAATTCATCGATTAGTTTTTGAGCTTCATCGTACTCGTTTTCACTCGTTGCACTTTTTATTTGCGCTACTTTTTCGGCTACCATTTCATCTTGCTTTTTACTTATTTCTGCTGTTTCGATCAGTTGCTCTAACCCATTCTTCATGCTGCTTGCTAATTCTTCTTTAAGCAGATGATTCGCTTTCGTTAAAGCATCATCCCATTCAGCATTTTTGATCGCTTCTTCCACTTGTTTATAGGCAACTACCTGTTCATAAGATGCCTTTGCTTCTTTATCTTTCGGCTTTTCATCTAATGCTAGCTCATATGAGGCCAACGCTTTGTCATATTCCCCATTTGCTAATGCTAACTTTGCCTGTTCCATCGCTTTGTCATACGTGTTGCTGCATCCTGCTAAAAATAAACTTATGACGATCATAACAGCTAATTTCTTCATATGTTACCCCTCACCTAAATAAAGATGTTCACTTTTATCAATGTATTCCTTGCCTTTTTATCGTTGTAAATCATTTCTCCTCATTATAGCACCATTTTCACATTTACTTGGAATCGATTTATTAACATTATATTATTGAATTTTGCACATTATGTCAGATGAATTTTTTTGTTATTTGATCTCTTCCTTGCTTTCTACTGCGTTGTTCAACCGTTGCAGCATGTAGCCGATTCCTTTACATCCTGCTAACGGGTACGTAACATGATCCACTTCATCAAAAATTTCACTGATCACTTTCCTGTACTTTTTTCCTCCTAATACGATGATTTCTTGATAGTCCATTAATCCTTTTTCTTTCTGTTGGTGACGTAAAGCTTCTGCTGTCATAATAGCAGCATTCTTTGTTCCAAAGGCTACATCATAATTCGCCGGCACAAGATCGTCTGGCAATAAAAATCCATGTTTAGCGGAAAGAATGACCCAGTCAGTAAAAAATGCCGTTGCATACTTTTGACAAGCAGTGTGAAATGGGCTTTTATATACATTACATGCTTTCACAGCACCTCTCGACGGATCAACATCCCATATCTTTTTAGCACCACATGGAATGATACATAACCTTTTCATTTCGCATAAACCCCTTTTTACTTTGACTATGTTAAACAATATGGTGGCTCGGATGATTTCCCCGGCTTCCTTCGTCCTGAAAACGAGGTTCGAGAGCATCTTCCTGCAATGAGCTAAAAATCAACAGTGTTCTGTAACAAAGCCTTTACTTTCAATAATGAGATCAAGCTTTTCAGTTCCTTATTATACGCTTTTTTAAACGATAGCTCCTATCAAATAATTTCACAAAAAAAAAGCATTAAGCTAGATAAATCGGCTCAATGCTTTTTTCTCCCTCTAAAAGTTAAAAAACGCAAACAAGAGAACGCTGCGGCCCCGGTAACAAATACATTTTCAGCAAGGTAACATAAAGATTCAGTGATTTCCTGTCTCATGAGATATTCTATTCCTTTAGTATAAATAAAACACCCCTTTAGACAATCTTAGCCAAAGGGGGGAATTCTCGCTATTTATGTTAACAAGAGCCAGACAAAAAGAGGAGCTAATAAAGAACCAATGACTGCACAGACAGTCATTGCAACAGAACTCATAGAGACGGCTTCTTCTCCATATTCGAATGCTTTCGCCGTGCCAATCGCATGAGAGGCTGTTCCGAATCCGACTCCCTGGCCGATAAAATGATGGATGTGCAAAAGGTTTAATAAACGCGGTCCGAAAATAACACCAGTAAATCCGGCGATCATGACAAATATCGCCGCTAATGATGGAATACCGCCCAAATCCGAAGCAATTTGCATGGCAACAGGTGTTGTAACGGATTTAGGTAACACCGTATAGATAATTTCCTTAGAGAATCCTGCGTATTTAGCAAGCAAGATCCCACTGGCCATCCCTACTACCGTACCGATAAACAATCCGCCCATAATCGGGACCAAATTTTTCCGGAGGGTTACTCGCTGTTTATATAGTGGATAGGCAAGGGAGACAACAGCCGGACCTAAAATTACGTTAATCCACTCTCCCCCGATCATGTACGTTTCATAAGGAATATGGAATCCGATTAAAATGAGAACAATCGCAGCGGCTGCTGTGATGGCCGGCATTAAAATCGGGTAATAAAAGCGCAAGTAAAGTCGGTTCATAACGACGTATATCACAATCGTTAAAACAATAATCAAAAGAGCTATAAGCGTTCTTTGCATGATGAGTTTAGTTCCTTTCGTTTATTCTCTTCCCGCTCGGCGAAATATTGACTTGTGTAAGCGGCGATGGCCATCGTCATAAGCGTACTCACCACAACGATCAAGATTAACATCATTCCCTTTCCAGCGAAAACATGGAAATAATTCATCACGCCTACGGTAGCGGGGATAAAAAATAACGGCAAATAGGAGAGAATAAAATTCGCTCCCGACTCCACCCATTTTAATCGGATAATCTTCAACATTAAAGCGGCCCATAATAACAATAACCCGACGATACTTCCTGGAAGCGGTAAATGAAGACGATCAGACAACCAGACCCCCACGATGTAAAAGAGATATAACAGGACTATTTGCAAAAAAGTCTTTATGAGTTTCATAACCAAATACGTATTTCATGATGAACATGCCAGAGGAACACGGTTTCCCCTCCTTACAGATTTTCTAAACAAGAAAGCCCTTTCCCACTCGTTCGTTACCTGCTCCTGCGAACGAGGAAAGGTCATTTTCCTTTTGGTATTCTTCTATTTCTTTCACTCCGTCAGCAGGCTCTTTCATTCATTTTAGAATGCTTTTAACTTTTTGATGTATTTCGTTCTCTTCCTATCCTTTATTTTAGGAGCGTCAACTGCCAAGAAACACCGAACGGATCTATAACCCAGCCAAATTTCTCGCTAAAAGAATAATCATCTAACGGCATGAGAACACTTCCCCCCTCCGTTAATTTTTCATACATACGGGTCATTTCTTCTTCTGTCTCACATATGATCGATATGGAAAAAGCAGGTGTAAACGTAAACTCATGCTTTATATGACTATCAATGCACATGAATTCTTGTCCTTTTAAAGAAAAAACGGCTTGCATCACACTTCCCTCTTCACCTGCTTCATTTGCTTCATAGCGAGTAATACTCGTTATTTCTGAATCCTCAATTAAAGAAACATAAAAATTCATCGCTTCTTCCGCATTCCCTTGAAACATTAAAAAGGGCGTCACTTTTCCCATCATAAACCAGCTCCTTCTTTTCACTATTATTCTTTACAAAATAGCTTATCTCTTCCTTATACCTTAATCTTAAAGATCGATAGAAGTCAATATAGGAGCTGATGGGTGACATTGTTGCGATGATGATCATGCATGTGATCCATGCGCTAGCTCCCTCTGTTCAGCATGACTGCATGATATGATCACGTTGACCACCCCTATAACAGAGAGTTACTTACAAAGACTTCATCCATTATTATTTTTCATTACATATTTTATTTGACTACTATGTAATGTCCTTTCTTCTTCAACTAAACATGTTTCTACAAGTAGGGAGTGAACAGTTTAATTCACGGAATCATTGTTCCACGCACCCGATAGTTTAAGTACAATATTTCACAAACTATCTCGTGGAATAAAAAAAGACGACCTTCATCTTGAAAAAAGCATGGGATTTTACATGATCTCTTACACTTTCCTTATCAGGAACTTTCTTTCTGGATTATCCTGAGTCTTTCCTACAAACAATCTTAAGAACTTTTCCTTTCGAACTTACCTAATACATTTTCCATATGAACTTTTTGCGAATGCCAATGAAAAATTAGGATCCATTTTCCACTAACCATTTCATAATGCTTTCTTCTCTTTCCCTACTATCATCATGCTGCGCATCGTATTTACGCATTTTCTTCTGTGCAACAATATTTCCATCTACCATAAACAATATTCTTTCGGTTTTTGCTGCCACCTTTGCATCATGCGTAACGAGCATGACGGTTGTCCCTTTTTTATTAATCTCTGCAAGAATGGACATAATGTCTGCTGTCGATTTGGAATCTAATGCTCCGGTCGGTTCGTCTCCAAATATGATATCCGGATCATTGATCAATGCTCTGCAGATGGCGACTCTCTGCAGCTGCCCACCCGAGCCTTGAGTGATATTATTGTCTGCAAGCTTTTCAATTCCTGTCATTTCCAACAGTTTTTTTGCTTTTTGATGTACCGCATTTTTATTCGCATCTTTTGATACAAGAGCAGGAAACATAACATTGTCAATCAATGACAGATTCTTTAAAAGATTAATATCCTGAAAGATAAATCCCATTGTTTCCAGTCGAATCTTCGCCAGTTCTTCTTCTTTTAGACTGCCGATTTCACGGCCTTTAAATTTCACACTGCCAGAAGTAATTCTATCCATACCGCTTACATTATATAGCAGCGTTGACTTCCCGCTTCCGGATGGTCCCATGACCGATACGAATTCACCTTCTTCTATCTCCAAGTTTACATCTTTTAAGATATGAAGCTCATTATCTTTTCCTAATTCTACTTTTTTGTTCATACTTCTTGCTTCTATTATATTGCTCATCTATATTCCTCCAATGCCAAAGTCTATATCCAGAGAGGCACCCATTGAATTCCTTTTTTTTTTCAGAAATCTGCATTCTTGTCTGCAACGGCACCTTCACGCAGGAGACTTCTGCCACCTTCGCAGATACACCTCCTGCCGTGACCTTTTACAGCAGCTCTAACTTCTCATCACTACAGATAAATCATCTTCTATTGAGTCCTTACAGCAGACAGAAATCGTAAATCCAACTACTACAATCATCGCTATCGGAACTAGCAGCCAAGTCTGCCATGCAACATGAACAAGTTCTATTTTTGCAGCTCCCATAGTGGACATTGCCATACTTACAAGAAACTCCCCTAGAAAATTCGCAGCCAACACTCCAAGTAGGATTCCCAATATCAGTACCATCAAAGTTCCTGCCATATATTGATGTTTAACATTTTTAGAAGTTAATCCTACACTTCGCATGATTGCAATCTGAGACATATCCTTTGATAATAACATCTTAAGGAATAATGCAGTTATCAATACAGCAATTATTACTGCAATTGCGATTCCGCCTATAACAATTGTACTCATCTGATCAATGATATTTCCAAGAGTCTGCCTGGTATATTCTTTGATATCATTTACCTGCACAGAATCATAGGTATTCTGATAGTAGTCCATTTTCACGCGTTTATCAACGTCTTGAGCCACATCCATGCTCACAATATACCAAAGAACGGCATCCTCATTTAAACCAAGACTGGTATGTGCCTTTGCTGTTTTCCCGCCATTTGTAATATCTTGATAAATACCAGTTACTTTCAAAGTCTTTTCTGTCCCTACAACCTTTACGACTACTTCATCTCCCACTTTCTTGTTTAATCCGTCTTTTGACGCATTGGCATAGGAAAGTGAGATTTCCCCTTCACCCTTCGGTGCTCTCCCTTCCAGATAATTTAGTGGAAATACGGAAAAATCTCCGGTTTCAATATTCATATAGTCCCAGGAACCTTCCGCGTTTTTGACCTGGTAGGAACATGTGATGTAGGCCGCATACTTTTCAATATCCGAATCATTTTTCAGCTCTTCCTGCAGCTTTTTAAAATCTTCTGTAATCGTATCTGTCCTTCGAAGATCGATTCTCATGTCGGATTTCCCTATTCCCATGTATGTGGAAAATTCCGGTGAATTCATAGTGTTATAAATATTTAAGGGAAGTATTACAATAAACGTACATACGACAAAAATAAAAAACAGTAACCTGTATAATTTGAAACGTTTCCATACATCCCTAAGTCCCATGTAAATATTGGTGCTGAAGAATTTGTTCTTAAGCAGTGAAAAACTGTATTTTCGGTTCTTTCCACGTTCCATAGAATCTCTCCGTAAAGCTTCCACCGCAGAAATCTTATCGATTCTTTTCAGTACTTGCTGGCAGGACATCACAATCATGAAATATACAAGTAATGGAACTATAAGCGATAGTACATATTTTAAGCTTCCTGATAAATCGGAAGATATGTAAAGTCTCATATTACTGTTTAACAGATTTACCGCTGCAAAGGAAAGCAGATAACCGATAATACCGGCTGCTACTGAGATGACTCTGTATTTGTTAAGATAAACCTTTTTTATATCTTTTTTGGATATCCCCATTGCTTTCATAACACCGATTTCTCTAATATCTTCATCAATCGTTGCCAGAAATGTAAGTCTGATACAGAGCGAAGCAATCACAATAAGCAGGATACTAATAAACATAATGACAATCGCAACTGCCATATCTGACATGGCATTAAACATCACAAATATCTTTCCTTCGATTATAGGACCGTTTGCCGGAAGACCTGCTTCGATATAGGCAGTCTGAACAGCAGCAGAATCCCCGTATTCATTCAGCTTAAATTCGATCAGATATTCCAGTTCCCCAGCCTGCATTTCAAGCATTTCATCATAGTCATTCTGATTTATCACAAACCGTTTCGAAGAAGTAAGGGAAGAGTTCATCTCAAAATCTCTTGCATAATCTGAAATGACAAATTCTTTCTCATACCCGCCGCTTTTCACCGTAATCGTATCACTTATTTTTAAGTCATGTTGTTCCATGAAATAGATGGGAACAGCAACGAAACCTTCCTTTACATCCAGATTTTCATTATCCAGATCCAATATAAAATCAAATTTCTTATTCTGTACAACAAATGAAATATCCTGTATAGTTCCAGCCATCGTTTGATTTTGGCCAAAATGAATATTGCTTCCATCAATATTCTGAAGAACCATCGTCTCCTGCATCGCTATATTCTCACGCTGTGCTTTTGTAAATTTATCGATTTCTGCCTGATTGTATTTTCCGGAATGCATCTGCGTAATGTCAGCTGGAACTGCACGTTCCTGCAGTTCCGACATCGACTGAATCAGATTTGCAATGTTATTTATTGCACTAGCCGCCAAAATAACTGCCATAGTTATAAAGACAAACACCGACATTGTTGCCATTTTATTCCTAAGGAAATCATTCTTTACAATTTTAAAAAACAAAATTTTTCCTTCTTTCTACATAGATAATATTTTTTCTATTTCTATAACTTTTTCATTTCCAGAACAAGCACTAAGCAAGAATGACAACATTAACGTTAAACATATAAAAAGATATTTATCAATACTCATTCTTTCTTCTGCCAACCCCAGTATCTTTTAACACTTCAATTGGGGTATACTAAAATCCTTTATGTTTACAAAAATCAACTATTAATTAACCATCGCTTTACATTCTTAATAAACAAAAAAAAGACGCTTTTAAAAGAAATCCTTTTAAAAACGTCCCTCCTATTATACAAATAAAACAGCCAGTTTTAATGCTTCTTCTAGGCTGATGAAAGTAAGTAGTCCCAACGACCAAATTTGCTTTTTCCCTTTGGACACGAGATTCAGCGCCCACTTACACCATTCCAGCTCTTCTTTTTGTAGCCTTAAGCCTCTATTTATTAACATATAACGCCCAAATTGCTCAGAAGCGATATACTCTTCATCATCTTCTATATCTTGTTGTATGGTAGATATCTGCTTTTCCTGAGAACCAATTTTTTTATTCAGTTTTTTGATCCGATCATGCAGCAATCTTTCAGCGCTCTCCTGATCGGATAACCAGATCGAATTATTCTTAATTAAAAACTCATCCCGCACTACCGGATCAGAAGGCTCTTCATTCATCCAGCTTGTTAATAGTTCCTGTCCCTGTTCTGTGACAGAGTACACCTTTTTATTTGGTTTTCCATGTTGTTGGATCGTTTGAGAAACAACAAATCCCTGCTGTTCCATTTTTGAAAGTTGAGGATAAATTTGGCTATGCCTAGCCGGCCAAATGGATTCCAATGAAGATGCCAACTCATATCCAGAACATGGCTTTCCAATCAAAATACTAAGAATTGCATACCCCAATGTGTTCACTGTATATCACTCCTTGCAGCGACGGAAAAACTCGCCTATTTGAAGAAAAGCGAAAGAAGTCCATCTTTAATTGCTAGATTGTACATATAGTACAAGCCAAACAATACACTGATTATACCAGAGATAATCGTAAACAGTGAATTCATTTCTTTTTTAGAAGAACTAAACACGAATGGAATACCGATCACAGTTGTAAAAAGGAGCATCCCTGCTACCGTACCTGCTCCAAAAATAAGAATGTATGCCGCACCCTGCCAAACGCTATTTACTGTACTCATCGTCAATAAAACCATCGCAGCACTTCCAGCCAGTCCATGCACGAGACCGATGAGAGATGACTTAATAAAATAATGTTTATCTCCATACTGGCTATGATTCCGATGGATATGACGTTGATTTTTATTCGCTGCCAAAACGTTGGCTATGCCTAAGTAGACAAGCATGACGCCGACTAAAAATTCGAGTGACATGGATACTTTATCTGGAAAGCTATTTTTCATTAAAATAAGGGTAATCCCAATCAAAAACAAAGTAGCCGTGTGACCGATTCCCCAAAAAACACCTGCTAAAGCAGACTGCGATAATTTTTTACTTCTACTGGCAATTGTTGAAACGGCAATAATATGATCTGGCTCAATCGCATGTTTAATGCCCAGTATGAACCCCAGTGATAAAATTGAAAACAACGTGACATCCATCTTAAAACCCTTTCTATCTTCAATTTAATCAGCATTTTTGTACATCAAAATTTTTGTCTAATTAATATTTTCGTAAGGTAACTGGGTGACGGTCATACCATTCTTTGCGGAGGAACGCGCTGCAAGCAGCCATAAGTTCCTCAATTTTTTGTGTAGAATGAGCCAGTATACGCACTGTAAAACCACCTTCTGTCAAGAGAGACAGTCCTGCTTTGCACCCGTCTAAATCTTTTTCGATTACACTATATAATCGTTGAAGAACGTCCTCATTTACTTGTTCACTTATCACAATCATCGAACCTAAATGAGTATACCCTTCCATATAACCGATCCCATCCACACCCGCTTCAGTGGGTTGCAGTTTTAAATGATCGAACATAATTAATTTGTCATCTAAATAAATTTCATTTTTTAGCTGTAGTAACTCATACCGAAACCATTCTCCATCCGGAGACCAGCCCGGTGTTAAAATGTCACTGTAAAAAAGAGTGGCTCCGCGCTCCATCTGAATGATCGTATTTTGCTTATACTTAGCATCACGATAGGCAATAAGCGGGTCAGGGATGAATTCAAGCACGCTGCCTTTTTTCAAGACGATTTCATTTTCTTGAAGAACGGGTGTATACGGCGTTCTGTAAACTTTCGTCGCAGACTGTGTCGTCAAGATCAGCTCGGCCTGCTCCTCAAGTGTAATTTCCATCCGGTAACGGTCCCCATCGACATATCCGCCCCCTGGATTAATGAGAAAATAACATGCTTGTCCGCTGTTATCAAGATAATGGGGGCGCAGCATTTTAAATGCCCCTTGGAAATATACTTGTTTTGTTACCGTCTTATTCCGTTTTTTCTCCATGCTCAGACGCAAAACGCCTGTCCATTTGTCCATCTTAATTCAACCCGGCAAGTAAAGCATTTTGTTTAATCCAGTCGATGACTTCATCCAAGCCTGTATTGTCCTGCAAGTTCGTGAAAATAAATGGCTTTTCGCCCCGGAACACTTTCGTATCAGCAGCCATTACATCCAGATTCGCGTGCACGTACGGAGCAAGATCGATTTTATTAATGATAAAAAGATCTGATTTGATCATTCCTTGTCCGCCTTTGCGCGGAATTTTCTCCCCCTGGGCCACATCAATAATGTAGATGGAAAAATCAACAAGTTCAGGGCTGAATGTAGCCGCCAAATTATCACCGCCGCTCTCCACGAAGATCAAGTCCAAATCAGGATGGCGTTTTTTCAACTCTTCAATCGCCGCACTATTCATTGACGTGTCCTCACGAATCGCTGTATGAGGACAGCCTCCTGTTTCAACGCCAATAATTCGGTCATCAGGCAAAACACCTTTGTTTATTAAGTATTTAGCATCTTCTTTCGTGTAAATATCGTTCGTAATCGCCGCCATGCTAATGTCATCCTGCATGTGACGCGTTAATTTTTCGACAAGCATTGTTTTACCGGCACCAACCGGGCCGCCTACGCCAATTTTAATCGGTTCCATTTAAAAGCACTTCCTTTCATTATTAAGACATAAAAATACGGATATGTACCCGTTCATGTTTCATCTGGGAAATTTCCAGACCTGGGGCCACAGCTCCAAAATCGGCGATGTCCATTGTCCTGATTTGTTCGACTGCTTTTATGATCCACTGCTGAATATCACGCAAAATAAACTGACCGGCCGTCTGACCGAGTGGTATACCGCGCACGGCATTTTGAGTCAGGCCTGAGATTGTCGAATAAAGATAAGTGGATAAAATGACATTCTCCGGCACGTTTAACTGGTGGGCAATCATTGTAAATACAAGAGCTGGATGACCAAACGCCTCTCCATTCGCTGTTTTTTCTTTATACAGAGACAGCAAAGGGGATGGATAAAGATCATTTCCAATAGTCAACATGCGCTCCCCTATCTTATACGTTCCCTCTCTCGTTTCTCTCGGAAGAGCTTGTACCGTTATTTTCCTATCAAGCGCCCAGATCGCCTCGGCATCATTTCGTTCAAGCGCTTCATAAGCAAGACGGCAGGCCAGCCCGTCTGTATAGACGAGCTGCCCTGATATATACATCTGCAGCCATTCTGAAAAACTCTTTTTATCATGTACTTTATTTTCCTGTATGTACGTTTCCAAACCGAACGAGTGACTAAATGCCCCTGTTGGCAAGTTGGAATCACATAGCTGAAATAAAGACAGCAAATAGTTATCCATGGCTATGTCCTATATGCCGGAATGCTTTTTTCACTTTTCGTTTTTCACGCGCATACGGGATACCTAGCTCCTCAAGCAGTTCTTCGACAAGATAATCATATTGAACGAGCATCTGATCCTCTTCAAATTGGGCTGGCAAATGCCGGTTACCAAGCTGATGAGCAATCGTCCCCATTTCATTCATGCTCCGCGGCTGAATAACGATCACGTCGTCCGGAAATACTTCAATCAAAATGATATTCTTTTCATCCATGTACAGCACGTCGCCCGCATTTAACTCACGGGACTCGCTTAAACGAATGCCAAGATCACGGCCATGATCCGTTTTGACGCGCTGAATGCGTTTCACTAAGTCACTGCTTTCTAAATACACTTTTTCTTTGTGTGTACAGGCAACAAGCTCTGGATCAAGCTCGTCAATATGTCCTACAATTTTCTCAATAATCATCTTTTCACCTCAAAATAAGAAATAACGCTGTCCCATAGGCACGACGTCTACCGGGTCACATGTAATATGCTCGCCATCCACACGTACTTCATACGTTTCTGGATCGACCGTAATTTCAGGTGTTGCATCGTTCAATTTCATGTCTTTTTTCGTCAATGACCGAATGCCGTGTACAGGAAGGACCGTTTTTTGAAGTCCCAGTTTTTCATGAACGCCGCCTTCATATGCAGCTTTTGAGACGAATGTAATAGAGGCTTTATATTTTGCTTTTCCCATTGTCCCATACATTGGGCGATAAAGAATTGGCTGAGGCGTCGGAATGGATGCATTCGCATCGCCCATTAAACTATAGACAGCCTGACCACCTTTTAAAACCATGTTCGGTTTTACACCAAAAAACTTCGGATCCCACAAAACAAGATCGGCGAATTTACCGACTTCAATCGAACCGACATACTCAGAAATTCCGTGTGCGATAGCTGGATTGATTGTATATTTCGCAACGTAACGTTTTACACGATTGTTATCACCAACACCGTTGTCATTTTCAAATTTGCCCCGCTGTTTTTTCATTTTATCCGCTGTTTGCCATGTCCGTAAAACAACTTCTCCAATACGGCCCATCGCTTGTGAGTCGGAGCTCGTAATACTAAACACACCCATATCCTGCAAAATATCTTCCGCTGCAATCGTTTCTCCCCGAATCCGCGAATCCGCAAATGCCACATCCTCTGGAATATCCGGATTTAAGTGATGACACACCATCAACATATCAAGGTGCTCATCAATCGTGTTCACCGTGTACGGGAGCGTCGGATTTGTCGAAGCAGGAAGTACATTCGGATAGCCGGCTAGTTTAATAATATCCGGTGCATGACCGCCGCCGGCTCCTTCTGTATGGTACGTATGAATAAGACGGCCTTTAAATGCGGCCGCTGTATCTTCCGCAAAACCACCTTCATTCAATGTATCGGAATGGAGTGCGACTTGAACATCATATTCATCAGCGACTTTTAAAGACAAATCAATTGCTGAACGTGTTGCGCCCCAGTCTTCATGAACCTTCAGTCCGATCACGCCAGCTCGAACTTGCTCTGCAAGCGGCTCTTCTGCACCGGCGTGTCCTTTTCCTAAGAAGCCGACGTTAATCGGCATATCTTCCGCCGCTTCAAGCATGCGGTGAATATTCCATTCACCCGGTGTCACAGTCGTCGCTTTTGATCCTTCTGCCGGTCCTGTTCCGCCGCCGATCAGCGTTGTCAATCCAGCAGTTAAAGCTGTTTCTACTTGAGCAGGGTTAATGAAATGAACGTGCGTATCAATCCCGCCTGCTGTCAAAATTTTGCCTTCCCCGGCAATAATTTCGGTGGATGCGCCGATCACGATATCGACACCATCCATCAAAAGCGGATTGCCCGCTTTTCCAATCGCAAAAATTTTGCCATCACGAACAGCTACGTCCGCTTTATAAATACCTGTATAATCCAAAACAATGACACTTGTGATCACAAGATCCGGAACATTATCGGCACGAACAGCGAGCGGATGACTGCCCATCCCATCACGGATCACTTTACCACCGCCAAAAACGACTTCATCTCCATATTGCGTATGATCTTTTTCAATTTCAATAAATAAATCTGTATCCGCTAGACGAACGGCATCACCTGTTGTTGGACCGTACATATCAGAATATTGTTTTCTCGTCATACGAAAGCTCATGTGTTATTCCTCCCGGTCTAATGATCCTTCTGTTTTATTGTTTAATCCATATACACGCCTTTCACCTGTGAACGCGACCAATTGTACTTCTTTTTTATCCCCCGGTTCAAAACGAACAGCTGCACCCGCTGGAATATTTAAACGAAATCCAAAAGCAGCTTCACGATCAAATTCAAGACTTTCGTTAATTTCATAAAAATGAAAATGGGACCCTACCTGCACAGGACGGTCTCCGTTGTTTAAAACGGAAATCTTTTTTGTTTCCTGTCCTTCATTGCAAACGATATCGTCCGACTTTAAAATGTATTCTCCAGGTATCATGTCAAAAATTCCTCCCTTATCGTATCGGCACGTGGACCGTTACGAGTTTTACACCGTCTGGAAATGTCGCTTCTACTTGCACATCGTCAATCATTTCTGCCACGCCTTCCATGACATCGTCTGCCGTTAAAATCGTCGTCCCATACTCCATTAACTCAGCAACCGTTTTGCCGTCACGGGCGCCTTCTAAAATTTCATATGTAATCAACGAAACCGCCTCGGGATGATTCAGTTTCAGTCCCCGATCTTTCCGGCGCCTTGCCAGATCCGCTGCCACAACAATTAATAACTTTTCCTGTTCACGAGGCAACAAGTGCATGTAAACTCCTCCATCCGTATCAAAATTTTTGATTTCTTTCTGCTAAATAATATAAGATAGTCTCGCATATATCAATTTTTACATATTAAATTTGGTTTTTTGTTAGATATTTTAAAGTCAGGAGCTTTTTTATGCCGAAAAACACCAAGACGAGCAGTGTATTTCCTATTCTTTCCGCTTCACTAAAGGGGATCTCGCAAGTTCTTTTAATTGAAAATGCCATCACTGGGCTTATCGTACTGGCAGCCATTTCTCTCTATTCTCTCCCGCTTAGCATCGTGGCTTTCGCTTCTTCCTTTATCGGTACAGCAACCGCAAAAATAGGTGGAGCCGATGAAAAAATGATTGCCCAAGGTTTATTCAGCTTCAACTCTGCTCTCTCCGGTTTAGCGATGATGCTTTTCTTAGATGGAGATCATCGCTGGATCATCGCTTTGTTCAGTGCAGTGATCGCCTCCATTTTCACAGCGGGGATGATGCATTTCACAAAACCATTTGATGTGCCTTCTCTTACCGTTCCTTACATTATTTTGACCTGGTTTTTACTGACAGCTTCACATCGTTTACAGTTTCTCGAAGTAGACGATTCTCTCGTTCCGCAGGTCCTGGCTTACTGGCAACTGGATATCTCGGGTCCAATCGATTTAACGAGCGGCTTCGTTCGAAGTGTTGGACAAATTTATTTCCTTGATCATCTTGTGAGTGGCCTTCTAATACTAGCTGGTATTTTCTGGGCGAGCAGACGGTTAGGTTTACTGGCGATATACGCCACCATCATTTCATGGCTGACCGCCTATTATTTCGGTGGCGAACATTCCGCTTTGAATTCTGGCTTGTACGGTTACAACGCCATATTAACGATTTTCGCCATTTCGGACGTTTTTCATAATAAAAAGAAGCTTATTCCTTTTTCCGGCCTTCTGGCGGCGGCAACTTCTGTACTGATCACCGCAAGTCTGGATAGTTTCCTACTGCCATATGGTCTGCCACCTCTCACTATGCCGTTCGTCCTAAGTACATGGCTGTTTTTATTTGCCCGCAAAGTAATGCCTAATCTTTAATTTAAAAATGCAGCCTTAAAAAAGAGAATACTTATTATGAATCTAGGGAATACCTCAAAGAGAATGCTTTTAAAAGGAGTGTAAACCATGTCTGCTGAAAATGAATTGGAAAAGTTTGGGGTGGAACCTGTATTTGAAAATCGGCTTCACGAACGGGATGAATTTGTAGTTAAAGTTCAAGGAAGCGAGTTTAAAGGTCATTTTCACAATGATGAAATTCAATGGCTTCAACCGCAGCCGAGGCAAATGATCGGTGACGATCAAACGGAGGCTTTAGAAAAAAGCATTTATAAGCTGATGAAAGAATATCGTACAACGAGCGAAGTTAAAGACGTCGAACTCACTCCAGCATTTGAAGGCAGATTGCATGAACGTCAACAATTTACCATTCAAATTCAAGGTGAAGAATACAAAGGCTTTGTCCATGAAGGGGAAATACAATGGTTCCATCCTCATCCTCATCAAGAGCTTAAAGATGAACACGTCCAGGCAATTGAAGCAGAGATTCATGAAAAAATAGCTGATCAAGAAAAAGAATAACCTTTTTCTTGATCAGCTATGTCTCAGAATAGACGAAATAAGTTAGATTTCCAGCATCGGAATTCGGCTTTTATACTTATTAATGAGTTCTCTATTATGTTCTTCTGCTCCATCGATGTTGCCGCTTTTAAAAATAGGAGGAGTGACGCCATTCTCAAGCATAATCTTAACAGCTTCAACCATTATACCGTTCGCAATGGCCATACTCATAATCGTTGAGCCTGAACCAAAGGCTACAGCGAGGGGTTCTTGTGTCATAAGTGCATCTCCGACTTCAATATGACTATCAATGGAAAGATCAACCGAACGATATAAATATTGGCCATTTTCATGTCGGGATGATTGGCTTTTGGCGTAGCCTGAAGAAGTGATAGCAATAACAAAAGCACCTTGTTTTTTAGCGATTTCAGCAACATCAATTGGAACAGGATTTCTTCCAGATGTTGAGACAACAATCACGACATCTTTCGGATGAATCCTGTGATGAATCATAAATTGCTCGGCAAAATGATGCTGTTTTTCTAATTTTGACGACCGTACTGCTCCTTTGTGCAGCATCAAATCTTCAATGAGTATTGGATAGATGGGAGCAAGCCCACCTGCACGATAAAATAACTCTTCCCCAATCATATGAGAATGACCGCAGCCAAATAGATGAATGATACCATCATTTTGAATACATTCTGAAACCTTTTGAGCTGCTTTTTTTATTTTCTCTTTTTCTTCTTTCTCAACAATCTCTAATAGGTTCTTGATCTTTTGGAAATAGTGATTAAACATGCTGCACATTCCCACCTTTATTCATTTTCAACGTTTCATCTCAATCATAAACTTGTAACGATCGGCACGGTAGGATGATTTCACAAGTTCAACAGGAGTCCCATTTTGCAGAAAAGTGTTTCTTTGAATACGCATGACAGGTGCCCCTTTTTGAATGTTTAAATGCTGTGATTCCACTTCATTTGCGATGGACGATTCAATAACCTGAGATGCATGATCGATTCTGAAGTTTAATTGATTTTCAATATACGCATATAAAGATTGATTGACAATTTGTTCAGTTAACCCTTTAATCAAATTGGCCGAAATATAATTTGTTTCTAAAGCCATCGGAACCTCATCTGCTAAACGAATTCGCTTAATTTCATATACAGGCCCATATTCTTTAATGGCTAACTGTCTTGCAATTTGACTTGTCGCAGGAATGATTTCAAAGTGGACAAGTTGACTACCTGGCTTCATTCCTCGTGCGATCATATCTTCAGTAAAGCTTGTTAAACCATGAAGCGTCTGTTCAATTTTTTGTTCAGCCACAAAAGTCCCTTTTCCTTGCAATCGATGTAAGTAGCCATTGTTTACAAGTTGAGTAAATGCTTGTCTGACAGTCATTCTGCTAATTTGGTATTTTTCTGCAAACTCTCTTTCAGAGGGAAGACTATCTCCTGGCTTTAGCTCCCCTTTTTCGATTTGGTCTTGAATAAGTTCTATTATTTGATAGTAAATAGGAATAGGGAAATTCTTTTTAATCATTCTTCATTCACCTGTATCCTTTCCTTGTAAATCAAAAAACATGAATGCTTCTTCATTAAGCAAGCTATTTAATGACACTTTACGGGTATTTATTATAGGTGCATCGTCAACCGCGCGCTGCTTCATCTACAATAATTGTAACACGTGGATGCTTTCTTAATATAGAAGCAGGAAAATTTTCACTGACCTCACCATGTAGGAGTTGAAAAAAAGCTTCCCTTTTGTTCGTACCTGATACGAGAAGCAAAATTTCTTTGCTTTTCATAATGGTCGCAATCCCCATCGTAATCGCTTGGACCGGAACTTCTTCACGATTGCCGAAAAATCTTGCATTTGCTTCTCGAGTTGAAGGAGTTAAGCCGATAACATGGGTTTGACTCTTAAAAGATGTGCCCGGTTCATTAAATCCAATGTGTCCGTTGCTTCCAATTCCAAGAATTTGAAGATCGATTCCACCGTGTTCTTTGATCAAATCTTCAAAATCCGAACATTCTTTTTTCAAATCATTCACATTCCCATAAGGTACATTTGTATTAGACATTTGAATATCAATGTGATTAAATAAGTGATCGTTCATGAAATAACGATAGCTATTGTGATGACATTCTGAAAGCCCTATGTACTCGTCTAAATTAAATGTTTTTACATGTTTGTATGACGTGTGGTTTTTTTGATGATCCTCAATTAACTGTTTATACAGTCCAACAGGTGTTCCACCTGTTGCTAATCCTAGGTTAACGTTTGGATTGCGGCGTACATTATCGCGAACAATTTCAGCCGCTTTTTTGCTCATTTCTTGATAGTCTTTTACTTCAATGATCTTCATATCGTTTCTCCTTCGCTGTGAAAGGCACGTTTTCCGCGGCAAAATGTCATCACTACATTTAGATGTTCATCTAAAATGACAATGTCTGCATCTTTCCCTACCGCAATACTGCCTTTTTGATCTAAAATATTTAATTGTTTGGCAGGATTGACAGAAGCCATTTCAATGGCATCTTCTAGTGAGCAGCCTGTAAATTGTATAACATTTTTCACAGCATGTCCTAATTTTAGAATACTCCCAGCAAGGGTACCGTCATAAAGAACGGCTTTTCCATCCTTAACGGTCACATCTTGACCGCCCAGATCATAAGTGCCATTTTCTAAACCTTTCGCACGCATGGCGTCTGTTATTAAAATTAATCCCATCTTTCCTTTTTGTTTGTATGCAAGCTTTACGATTTCTGGCCGAACGTGAACGCCATCAACGATAATCTCCGTTTTTAATTCATCACGCAAAAAAGAAGCACCTACTACACCCGGTTCGCGATGATGCAAGCTGCGCATTTGATTAAATAAATGGGTCACGTGACTGACTCCTGCATGAATTGCCTCGATTACTTCATTATATGTAGCATCGGAATGACCGATGGAAGCAATGATCCCATTCTCTTTTAAATACGTCACCATTTCTAAACCGCCTGGTTGTTCGGGTGCTAACGTAACGAGCTTAATTTTTTCCTTCGCGAGTCTATTCCATCTTTTAAAATCCTCTACATTTGGATCGATGATATAGTTCAGCGGTTGTGCGCCTGCTCTTTTTTTATTTACAAATGGACCTTCAAGATGAATTCCGATTATGTCAGCTTTGCCTGGCGTTTGCTGATTACAAATATAATTGCCTGCATTGACTAATGCCTCTTCAATGGCCACACCACTTTGTGTCATTGTAGTTGCTAAAAAAGCAGTCGTACCTTCTTCCGGAAGCGCTTTTGCCATTATATCTAATGCTTCCTTTGTCGCATCCATCGCATCAGCACCATTGGCTCCATGAATATGAACATCGATAAAACCAGGAATCGCCTTATAGGTAGAAGCCACTTCTATAACGTCAAATTGCTCCTCATTATTTACTTTTTCAAGTGGTCCAAACTCCATTATTTTCTGATCTTTTATTTTAATATATCCACGTTCAATTTTCATATGTTCAGAATATATTTGCATGCCCTTGAGCAAAATAGGTTTGCCTTTTGGATTCATTGAAATGTCATCCTTTCTCATCTCATTATATCTTAGCATCCCTAAAGTATAGTTGTCTATACCATTTGATTTTATTCGATTCATTCTCCCCTGAATCCCTTACAATACATAGGTTAAATAAAGCATATTGATCTGACTCATGTAAAAAACAGGCTTAAAAATTTTAAAATTGGTATAGACATCTATAATAATAAGGTGCTATGCTGTTTTTATATCAGAAAGCCTTTTCAATCCGATCAGTCAAAAAATCAAAAAAAGGAGTGTTATTCATATGTTTGGATTTTTTAAGAATAAAGAGAAGGTAGTAAAAAAAGAGGCCGCTCAATCCTCTAATGCAACAAGCTTGTTGCCCCTAAATGATCAAGACTTTGTCATGCCTATTGAAGGGATGATCATTCCCATTACAGAAGTTGAAGATCCCGTATTCTCAGAGAAAATGATGGGTGATGGCTTTGCCATTGTTCCTGCAAATGGTTCCGTTGTATCACCAGTTGATGGTGTCATTATGAATGTCTTCCCAACTAAGCACGCAATTGGAATTAAATCAAAACAAGGGCAGGAAATTTTAATTCATGTCGGTTTAGATACGGTCAATTTAAAAGGAGAAGGCTTTACGGTTTTCGTTAAAGAAGGCGATCAAATTTCAAAAGGAACCGAAATTTTAATGGTTGATCTTGACTTTATTAAGAAATCTGCTCCATCTACTGTTACACCAGTCATATTTACTAATGCAGCGAATGTTACAGTGAAAAAACAAGGTGAAGTCAAGCAAGGAGATAACGGGATCGTATCCGTTCAATAAATTTAATAGGAGGTAGTACTTGTGGGAAAGTTTTTTGAAAAGGCCCAGCAATTCGGGAAGTCGTTTATGCTTCCGATCGCTGTCTTACCAGCTGCTGGTTTGCTGCTTGGTATAGGGGGTGCGCTGTCAAACCCAAATACGGTTTCAGCTTATCCGTTTTTAGATATTGGATGGCTTCAAGCGATTTTTACGATTATGAGTTCGGCAGGAAGTATTGTATTTGCGAACTTACCGATTATTTTTGCTGTCGGTGTTGCAGTTGGCCTAGCTCGTGCAGATAAAGGAACGGCTGGATTGGCTGCCATGATCGGATACTTTGTCATGAATAGCGCGATAAATGCCTTGCTCTCTATTACTGGCCAACTGGCTGAAGACAATTTAGCTGGAGCCGGACAAGGTATGGCCGTTGGGATCCAGACTCTGGAAACGGGCGTCTTTGGCGGGATTATCATCGGGATTGTCGCAGCCGCTCTTCACAATAAATACAATAAAATTGAACTCCCGCAAGTTCTTGGATTTTTCGGAGGATCTCGATTCATTCCAATCGTTGTTTCCTTTACATCGATCTTTGTAGGAGCTGTTCTTTTTATCGTCTGGCCTTATTTCCAACTTTTCATTAATCAATTAGGTTCGTTAGTGACGAGCACAGGAACAATTGGAACATTCTTCTATGGTTTTATTTTACGGATGCTTGGTCCTTTAGGTTTACATCACATTTTCTATTTGCCCTTTTGGCAAACAGCTTTAGGCGGCACAATGGAGATTGGCGGGAAATTGATTAGTGGTACCCAAAACATCTTCTTTGCACAATTAGCGGATCCCCAAACGGGCCAATATTATGAGGGTGTTTCAAGATTTATGTCTGGCCGGTTTATCACGATGATGTTTGGTCTGCCCGGAGCAGCACTCGCTATTTATCACTGTGCCAAGCCAAAGAATAAAAAACTAGTTGCAGGAATTCTTCTTTCTGCTGCATTAACTTCCTTTTTAACAGGAATAACCGAACCGCTTGAATTCAGCTTTTTATTTGTTGCTCCTGTTCTTTATTTCGTCCATGCTGTCTTTGACGGATTAGCTTTTATGATGTCTGATATCTTTAATATCACAATTGGACAAACCTTCTCTGGTGGATTCATTGATTTCGTCTTATTTGGCGTTCTCCAAGGAGCGGATAAAACCAATTGGCTCTATGTATTAGTTGTCGGTATCCCATGGTTCTTCTTGTACTACTTTACATTCAAATTCCTCATTCGGAGAAATAATTATAAAGTCCTCGGTCGTGAAGATGAAGAACAGGCCGTTTCCGTCGATCAAGTAGCAGCTACTGAACGTGCTAAAACGATTGTGGAAGGGTTAGGCGGTTCACATAATATTGATGTAGTCGATTGTTGTGCCACTCGTTTACGTGTCACAGTCAAAGATGAATCATTATTGAATGAAGGTATTATTAAACAAACAGGTTCAAAAGGGATTGTTAAAAAAGGAACGGGTGTACAAATTATTTACGGTCCACAAGTAACAATTGTTAAAAATGAAGTGGAAGAGTACTTGGATCAGTGAGAATAGAATCTATCCTTACAAGGAGTGTTTTACATGCAAACAGTAGTAGATCAACTTTATAAAGGATTAATTGTATCCTGTCAAGCATTAGAGGGTGAGCCTTTACACAGTTCATACATTATGGGACGTATGGCCTTAGCCGCTAAAGAAGGTGGAGCAATCGGAATCCGCGCAAACTCTGTTTCTGATATTGTGGAAATAAAAAAACAAGTAGATCTTCCAGTCATCGGAATTATCAAACAAGTTTATGGAGAGAATCCTGTTTTTATTACACCTACTATGAAGGAAATTGATGCATTAATGACAACAGGCGCAGAAATGATTGCAACGGATGCAACAGCACGTATAAGACCTGACGGACGTACATTAGAAGCATTTTATAAAGAGATAAAATCAAAATATCCTCATGTTGTTCTAATGGCCGATGTTTCCACCGTCGAGGAAGCGATCTATGCCGACAATCTTGGGTTTGACATTGTGGCTCCCACTTTATATGGATACACGGAAGAAACAAGTGGATTGAAAATTGACGATAACGATTATGCTGTCATTAAACAAATTGTCAAAAATGTTAAAAAGGCAAAGGTCATTGCGGAAGGAAATGTCTCTACGCCAGAAATTGCCCGTTCTGTTTTAGATATCAATGTTCATGCGGTAGTTGTTGGCGGGGCCATTACAAGACCACAAATTATTACAAAAAGATTCGCTGATGCTTTACGAAATTAGTTTATTTGAACGAATAAATAGCTTCAATGAATCGTAAAAGGACTCAGGCTAACGCTTGAGTCCTTTTACGATTGTGGCTAAAAAAGTTGAACGATCACAACGCCAATGCCTATTAATATAACACCTGTTATTCTCATCAAGGTGGCTGTATGTATTTCCAATCCAAACAGACCATAATGATCGATGATGAGAGAAGCAATAAGCTGTCCCATTAAAATAATCGTCATCATCGCGGCTACACCAATTCGAGGTGTTAACACAACCGTCGCCAAAACGAAAATAGCTCCCAATATACCACCCGTATAAACCCACCATGGTGCACCTTGAAAGCTTTTCATAGATAAACCGTTAAAATCCCCTTTAAACGCTGTAATAACGACTAAGGTAATCGTTCCTACAATAAAACTAATCGTTGAAGCAATAAATGGAGAGCCTAACGAATACCCTCTTAGTGTGGTGTTAACGGCTGATTGCACAGGCATGATAAAACCTGCTATTAAACCGAATAAAATCAATAAAAAATAAACCATTATCCACCCTCCCTTTCATTTTACTTTTATTCCAATTACTCAAGTTTATATATGAAATCGTTTGTTGTACTGTGAATATCAGTGTGAGTCCTTGAACCTCCCGCCACTTAACGCTCTTGCGAACAGTTTGAAGTGGAGGATTCCTAAGATCACCAACCTATTGGTCAGTTATTTATTAGGCGATCCCCGCAGTCCCTGCGGTTAGTCGTACAAGCAGCTTATAACTCCGACAGTGCTTCTAACTTTAACAATCTTAATGCTTCATTTTTCAGATTCATGCTGGCATTTATATCTCTGTCATGATATGTGTTGCAAGAAGGGCAACTCCATTCACGCAGTGCCAAGTTCTTGACCTTTTTATGCTGATGGCCACAAGCGGAACAAAGCTGACTGGAAGGAAAGTTTTTCGCAGCAGCCATAACTTTCTTGCCGTACCATTCCGCTTTGTATTCCAGCATCGTACGAAACTGCGACCAACTCACCTCACTAATCGCTTTGGACAACTTGCAGTTTTTCACCATATTCGATACTTGCAAGTCTTCAATACCGATCACATCGTGGTTTTTGATGATCTCGGTGCTGATCTTATGCAGGTAGTCTGTCCGTGCGTTCGTTATACGCTCGTGGATGCGTGCGACTTTGATGCGCTGTTTCTGATAGTTTTTCGCCTCAGATAATGCCTTGTTTTGCTTTAAAGCGATATCTTTCCGTCTTGATAAAATACGCTGTTCTTTCACTAGTTTCTTTTCAAGCGAACGGAAGAAACTGGGGTTCTTATGCACGGTTCCATCTGAAAGAATGGCAAAGTCTTTTAGCCCAACATCAATCCCTGTACTTGAGTTTGTTTTCGGCAGTTTTTTTATTTCTGTTTCCGCAAGAATCGAAACAAAATATTTACCAGAAGGATTTCGTCTGACAGTAGCGTTCAAAATACGCCCCTGCACTTGACGACTGTTAGCAAAACGAACCCAGCCCAGCTTTGGCAGTTTCATGCGGTTGCCTGCAATGCTTGCTTCTGGAAGCTGGTTCTTCTTTTCAATATTTGTCGTGTAAGATTGCCCCTTATTTTTCTTACTCTTAAATCGTGGAGAGTTATTTTGCTTCTGGAAGAAACGGCCAAACGAGTCTGCAAGATGTTTTATGGATGATTGCAGGGAGTGCGAATCAATTTCCTTTAGCCAAGTCAACTCTTTCTTTAACTGTGTAAGCTGAGAAGAACAAGCGCTATACGATAAGCCTTTTCCTGTTTTCTTATATGCATCATTCCACTTCGCTAAAAAGTAATTGAACACAAAGCGAGAACAGCCAATCGTTTTCGCAATGAGAATTTCCTGTTCTTTGTTAGGGTAGATTCGAAATTTATACGCTTTGTTAAGCAACATGGTTTTCATCTCCCCTCATTTCATTCCTTGATTTTCGATATATTTACGTACAACGTCAATGGATGTTCCGCCTGTTGTCAGCAAGCAAAAGCTTCTTGACCAAAAGGATTCTTTCCACAATTTCTTTCGGATTTGCGGAAACTCTTTTTTCAGTGTGCGAGAACTGGCGCTTTTATAGGCGTTGATAAACTTTGATAATTCTGTTTTAGGGTGCGCCTTGAACAATATATGAATGTGGTCTATGTCATGATTCCATTCTATAAGCGAAATGTGACATCTTTCTCCGAGTGAAACAAACATTTCTTTTGCACGTTCAGATATATCGTTATTTATCACTTTCCTACGGTACTTGATGACTAACACCAAGTGATAATTCAAACTAAATACTGAATGATTATTACTATCCAATTTCATTGATAATACAGCCAGCCTTTCTTTCTTCTAAGACTGATTATATCAAGCTAGGAAAATAAAGGAAAGAACTCTTGGCTATCGCCAACCGAAATTCACCCCCTACTTATTTTTGGACTTTGCCCTTCGCAAAATTGAAGTAGGGGTACTCTTTCGGCAACACCGATAGAAAAAACGGCTAAAATCTTCATGATCTTAGCCGTTTTTTCTTATTGTAAAGATCCATTCATGTCAAACTTAAGCTTATTATGCTCCCATACCGTCTTTCCTTTTAAGTAAATATCATTTGGATACTAGACAGACAGCGATTGTTCCTGCATACTAAAATAGTTACCGATGCTAACTATTTTATAAAAGAGAGGTTTCAAAGTGAAGACATTTCAAATATTCTTTCAACAACTATTGCTTTTGTATCGGCCTTTTGAGAATCAGCTAAACGCACAGCTCGCGAAGCATGATCTATACAGGGCGCAATGGTCTACCTTGTATTATTTATCAAACAATGGTTCTGCAACGCTGGTAGAGCTTTCTAATTATCAATATGTGGAGAAACCAACCGTGACGAGGACCATTAACCGTTTGGAAGAACTCGGATATGTCGAGCATGTCCCTGGCAAGGACAAGCGTGAAAAGAGAATGCAGCTGACAGAGCGTGGGAAAAACGTCTATAAGGAAGTTCGTGTGACGATTGACCAATTTGAACAGAATATTTTAAAAGGCGTTTCGGAGGAGGAACAGCTTGAGGCCATTCGCATTATGAAAGAAATACGAAACAATATTATTGAATAAGGGGATAAAAAAGTGAATCAATTAAGACCTAAACTGTGGACGAAGGATTTTATGATTGTTTCCTCCGTCAATTTTTTCTTAACGTTAATTTTTTATTTATTAATGGTAACGATTGCTGTCTATGCAGTAGATACATTGGATGCTTCTACAAGTCAGGCCGGACTTGTAACAGGGATTTTTATTATCGGGACGTTAATTGGACGGCTGTTTATAGGCCGTATGATGGATTCACTCGGCCGCAAAAGAACGTTATTTATCGGGTTATTCTTTTTTACGTTGACTACGCTTTTATACTTTGTCAATTTCGGGATTGCCTTTCTGCTTTTTAATCGTTTTATCCATGGTGTTGCGCTCGGTGTGGCGAGCACAGCAACCGGAACGATTGTGGCCCAGATTATTCCTGATACCCGAAAAGGAGAAGGCATCGGCTACTACAGCATGAGTGCCACACTCTCTACAGCCATTGGACCATTCATCGGACTCTATATGAGCCAGCATACTAGCTTCCAAATGATTTTTAGTTTTTGCCTTGCTTTAGGGATCATCTGTTTGACTACAGCACTCTTTCTATATGTACCAGCGATCGAAACATCAACAAAAACAGCTAGAATAAAAGGGTTCAAGCTTTCTAACTTCGTGGAGCCAAAAGCGCTGCCAATCGCCTTCATTACGCTGGCAATTGCCTTTTGTTACTCCAGCGTCCTTTCTTTTATTAATTTCTATGCCATTGAAATTGACCTGGTGAATACAGCAAGTTTCTTCTTCGTTGTCTATGCAGTTGCCGTATTGGTATCACGCCCATTCACCGGCCGCTTAATGGATCTAAAAGGCGCGAACTTTATTATGTATCCAGCCTTTCTAGTCTTTGGAGCCGGAATGCTGCTGCTAGGTTCGGCAGACAAAAGCATCACCTTATTAGCAGCCGGTGTCTTAATCGGCCTCGGTTTTGGGAATATGCAGTCATGCACCCAGGCCATCGCTGTTAAATTGACGCCTCCTCATCGCATGGGACTGGCAACATCGACCTTCTTTATCTTTCTTGACGCAGGACTTGGGTTCGGTCCTTATATACTTGGATTCATTATTCCAATAATTGGCTACAGCATTCTGTATATCATCATGGGTTTTATGATTCTCGCAACGACCGTTCTGTACTCCTTTCTGCACGGCAACAAAGAAAGGGCAGCAAGAGCGATTGTTCACGATTCAGCTTCGATTTAATAGATCATGAGAAATGGGAGATCCCTGCTATGGGGATCTCCCATTTCTTATTAATGAAATTATGATCCGTTACAAGTTGTTTCTTTTCATCCACTACTGGCCCCTTCCATTATTTTTTCATTTGATTCAATGTATTGACAAATGAAATACATTGTATTATGATTATCTCGTATTCAAGATTTATAAAATAAAGATAATTACAATCGAATAATACAAATTTCCTTCTCAGGAAACAATATTATGGATAGTCTTCAATTCCGGATAAAGGAGTTGATTGCATTCAAACATTTTAGTTAAAAATACAATTTTATTGGTGGTGAATTAAATGGGTTTTTTAGACAAATTATTTGGTAAAACATCGAAAGAGGAGGAAAAAACAATGACAAAATTAAATATCGGTATTATTTTAGGCAGCACTCGTCAAGGACGTGTAAGTCCACAAGTAGGAGAATGGGTAAAAGGAATTGCTGACAAACGCGGAGATGCAAATTATGAAATCGTTGATATCGCAGACTTCAATTTACCATTTGTATTTACAACAGCTGGCGATGAACCAGGAATAAAAGCTTGGTCAGAAAAATTGGCTAGCTTAGATGGATTTGTTTTCATTGTTCAAGAATACAATCATAGCATCACGGGAGCATTGAAAAATGCACTTGATTCAGCACGTGATGAATGGAACAATAAAGCAGCAGGTATTGTAAGCTACGGTTCAACAGGTGGAGCTCGTGCAGCTGAACATTTGCGTGGGATTTTAGGTGAATTACTCGTTGCAGACGTTCGTACACATCCAACATTGTCATTATTTACAGACTTTGAAAACGGAACGGATTTCAAACCTGCAGCCTTACATCTTGATAATGTAAATGGTATGCTTGACCAAGTGATCGGATGGAGCGGCGCATTAAAAACATTGCGCTAAAAACCCATTATATTATATAGAAGTAAAAAAAGAGAGAAGAAATCATCTTATGACGATTTCTTCTCTCTTTTTGTTTTGAGTACTGCTTGATGACTAGTCTTCAGAAGGTACTAACGTTTAATGATCCGCTAGTTTAACAGCGATCTTTTCACCAGATCGTTTTTCTTTTAGAGGATCTTCTGCTTGTTTTGCTCGTTTAATAAAGAAAGCAAGCACAAGAGCTACACCCGCAATAAAGGTAGCCACTAAAAATGAATCATTAATCCCTTCTAACATCGCTTTCATAGCCACTTGCTGTTGCATTTCAGCCGTTAATTGCCCCGCATTTCCCGAAACACCCGCAGCGATGTCAGCCGCATGTGTTTCCGCACGAGTAGACATGATTGTCACCAGCAACGCTGTACCAATGGCGCCTGATACTTGCTGTAACGTATTGTTCATAGCTGTACCATGCGGATAGAAACGTGCTGGCAATTGATTTAAGCCATTCGTCGAAACCGGCATCATGACCATCGATATCCCAAACATTCGTACAGAATATAAAATCATTAAATGTGTATAAGTAGTATCAAGAGTTAATTTGCTGAAATAATAAGTCGTTACCGTTGTAATGATTAAACCAATGATTGCTAATACACGTCCTCCATACTTATCAAACAATTTCCCTGTAATCGGTGACATGACGGCCATCAAAATCGCCCCTGGCAACATCATTAACCCTGCATCGATTGGAGATATTCCACGTATTGTTTGAACATAAATAGGCAGAAGCAGCATAGCAGAAAACATGGCCATCATAAGAACCATGGAAATGGCTGATGATAGGGCAAACATTGGATATTTAAAGATCCTGAATTCAAGCATTGGTTTGTCTAATTTGTATTGACGCAAAATAAACGACGTCAACGAAACAGCTCCAACAATAATCGTCCCATAGACTTCGGGGCTATCCCAGCCTTTATTACCGGCAGAACTAAATCCATATAGCAATCCGCCAAAGCCTACGCTTGATAGCAGCAGCGAAATTAAATCCAGACGGATATCCACTTTATCCTTTTTATCTTTAAGTACGAAAAAGCCAATCAAAACGATAACAGCGGCAATTGGCGTGACAAAGTGGAAAAGCATTCTCCAGTCATAATGTTCAATAATCCAGCCCGATAAAGTCGGACCAATTGCTGGTGCACCCATTAAAACGAAACCGAAAACACCCATTGCGGTTCCCCTTTTTTCCACGGGAAAGCTCGTTAACATGACATTCATTAACAGCGGCATCATAATAGCCGAACCAGAGGCTTGGACCATCCGGCCTGTTAAAAGAAGAGGAAAGGCGTGGGCAAAACCAGCAAGAATAGTGCCGAGTGTAAATAAGCCCATGGCTGCTAAAAATAAACGGCGAACAGAATATTTTTGAATTAAGAAAGCTGTCGTAGGTATCATAATCCCGTTTACTAACATAAAACCGGTCGTTAGCCATTGCACAGTCGACGGGCCTACATTTAAGTCCTTCATAATCGACGGCAATGCAATATTGAGTAACGTATTGTTCAAAAAACTAATAAAAGCGCCGATCATCAGTACAGCAATAAGCCCGTACGGTGGACGGTTCTCTTTTTCTATCGTGTGATCCATTATTGTTGTTCCCCCTATAAACGTACACTTCATTTTCCGCATACGCATTTCACGTATAAACTATAATATACCAGCAGTACAAATATTACAACACAAAAGTATCCCTTTAAATATAAGGGTTTATCTACACTTTATAAATAAAGCATTATGAATATTTGTACATACGGTATAAACTAAAACAGATAAAAATTGTTGCAAAGGTTTTCAATCCACGGCCTTTCAAGATATATTGGATTAGAGCGGAATGTCTTAAGGAACCTGGAATGGAAGAAATCCTATTGTGACTATCCTCTATCTCTGTTGAGCAAAAGCTACTTTTTTGGCCATTTCCTTCTATATATTTCCCATCTGTTCAGATTATATTGCAGCCTCTCCTTCCTTTTTAAAAACTGTTGTCCTCGGATCTTCTTCCACACAGTTTATTTTTAAAACACAAAAAACCAGCTGCCTGTGCAACTGGTCTTCCTTTTATATCGAGGACATTCCCTATTTCAATGAAGAACAGAAGTCTTCACCGGTTCAATCTTATTTTATTTAAAGGCTATGTTAAACAAGATTTTTGATAAAACGATTTTTGACTCATTTCACCCGAAACCGCTGTTTCGGGTGCCTTTCAGCTATGCTGAAAGGTTGCTCCAGTTTGATGAGCCATAAATCAACAACGTTCTATAACAGAGCCTATTTAAAATTAATTCGATTTAATATCTTTGCTTTTTGATAATGAAATATTGATTTAGAGAATTCAAAGATGGTTCCGTTAGTTAAGCATACTGTATTTTCAATAATCAAGGCTGGATCCAGCTCATTAACATGCAACAGCCTCGCACTGACTTCATCGATTTTTTCGCAGTTAATTACTTTATCAGCAAAACCAATGTTTAATTTTAAGTCCTCTATAAGGTAACTATAAATAGAACTCGATCCAATCTCTTTATTTAAGTATGGCACAATAGCTTTTTTAAAGTAACTTATTTCAATTGAGAAGGGTTCTTTATCTACACTTCGCAGCCGCTTTATGTAATAAAGTTGTGTTCCCGCTTCACAACGTAATTGTTTTGCTTTTCCTTCATCCGCTTCTATCACGTGTAAGGCTAGAACTTCTGTCTCAATTGCTTTTGAAGTCAAATCTTTTGTTAAACCTCTAAGACTGCCTAAATTAATATAATCTGTGACAGATTCTTCTCGTAAAAACATTCCGCTGCCTTGCACCTGATAAATAAGCCCGCGATTGACCAGTTGACTAATTGCTTTTCGGATCGTATTTCGGCTCACGTCAAAATGTTTTATCAATTCTTCTTCCGTCGGCAGCTTTTTTATTTTATCAAATTTTCCATCTCGGATTTCCTTTTCTAAACAATCAGCTATTTCTTTATATTTTACAGCCATATAATCTCCCTATTATTCGTTAAACGATTTACTCCCTCTGTTTTACAGAAAACGGCTTAATTACAATCAAGAGGTTCTTTTTATTTACAGCTCTTCTCCTCTCGTCTCAATAATATGCTTATACCAATGAAACGACAGCTTTTTCTTTCGGTTTAGATGATCATGATGATCAACATAAATAAATCCATATTGCTTCTTATATCCGTTTAACCAGCTTAATAGGTCAATGACAGACCATGCGTAATACCCTTTTAGATGAATGCCTTCTTCGATTGCACGCTTAATCACTTTTAGATGTTCTTCAATATATTTAATACGAGGAACATCTACTATTTCACCATCAATAATCGGATCCTCATCACCAAGACCGTTTTCTGTTACATACATTTTAATATCACCATAACGCTCTTTCAACATATGCAGCCCGTCTAAAAATCCTTGAGGTGAGATTTCCCATCCCCATTTTGTATATGTTTTATCTTCCATTTTCACAGTCCGATAAAAACCATCAAAAGATGGGTTGCCTGGAGCTAAAGTAGATGTTTCTCTTGAATGTTCTATGGATGAAACAGCTTCGTGATTTTTTTCTACTCGAATGGGCTGGTAATAATTAAGTCCTATAAAATCATTTTTTTCCGCATTTCTTTTTAACGTGTCTAGTTCTTCTTCTGTCCAACTTGGCGTCCAGCCGTTCTCCTTTAAATGTTCAACTACATAAGACGGATATTCCCCTTTTAAAATGGGGTCATAATACCAAAAAGTTTCATATTCATTAGCATGTCGAGCAGCTAATACATTCTCTTGCTTCTCATCTACGCTGTAAGCTGGTAAGAATACATGTGTAATACCAATCTCGCCGTAAGATTGTAGTTCCTTATAAATTTCTACAGCTTTTGCATGTGCATAAAACACGTAATGTGTTGCTTGAAAATATTTATTCTCATCGTTTTGAATACCAGGCGGATGCGCTCCTTTTAAATAGCCTAATCCGCAGAACATAACCGTTTCATTAAACGTAATCCAATGTTTGACTCGGTCTCCAAAGGCTCGAAAACAAATTTCTGCATATTTGATGAAGGCCTCAGCTGTTCGCTTATTCGTCCATCCTCCAGCTTCTTCAAGCACCAGAGGCAAATCCCAATGATACAGTGTAACAAATGGAACAATCCCATATTTTAAACATTCATTAATAACATTATTATAAAATTCCAAGCCTTTTTCATTCACTTCTCCGTCTCCGGTTGGCAAAATACGTGCCCATGAAATGGAAAAACGGTACGATTCAAGCCCCATCTCTGCCATTAATTTAATATCTTCTTTGTATCGATGATAATGGTCTATGGCTACATCTCCATTTGTACCCTTATACGTTTTCCCCGGAATCTTTGAAAAGACATCCCAATTTGTTATCCCTTTCCCATCTTCATTCCATGCTCCTTCTATTTGAAAAGAAGCGGAAGCTGCTCCGAATAAAAAGTCATGTGGAAACTTCATTTCAAACCCTCCGATTTCATACCAGTTTATTAAATTCATCGCTACATATAATATTTATAGGTACAAATTTTAAGGAGATTGTACAGTATTTTTCGATAAATGTCAATTTAGGAACCGGATGGCCATGTTCAGAAAAGGACGAGTTTTGGAACATATAAAACAACCTAAGTAACAATGTCTGTTACTTTTCGGTATTGAAAAAATAAAATAAAAAGCCCTACTGTTTGATAGATGAAATAACAAAAAAAAATCACCTCAGAACGAAGTAATTGTCATTTTTAAATATACATATTAGAGTATCGATGATTAAAAACTTTTCTATAGTTCCAAGGTTGCTGTAATAGTAACTACCTCTTTACAATGTTCTCTTTATCTTTCTTTAATTGCCAAAATTCTAATTCGCTTATAATCAGCTAGCCATATCTCATCTTTGTATAGATCTGATTGTATCTTATTTTTTATTTTTCCGTAAATAATCATTTTTTCTTCTCTAGAGAATTCAGGGAAAAAATCATCCGTAAAACTCATTATAAACGGGATCTTTTAAGTGTCTACCATTCGGGATACGGGATACAGTTCAAGTCCAGATGTTAGATCCTTTTTATTACTTCCATGAATTTTATAACCAAAATTTAAAAATATTATTTAACGGCGCATGATTATTATGTAATATCCTAATGATATAATGGAATATTTGAAACAGAGGTATTGCTGTCTGAAAACCTATTAAAGTAGGTTTATGAATTAGCGTTGACATTCCATAAGTCATTCCTTGTTTTGGATATGGTGAGCTTGACGAATGGCCGGCACCGACAAAAAATACCCGAAGCAAGGTGAAGTGCACCCCTTAGAATAGACGTTGAAAACCCTCGGGTTTGAACGTTACTATTTTAGGGGGTGCACTTTAAAAGATACCAGGGGCTATTTTTTGACAAATTTTCAGCTCCAGACTCTCCTTACGTAATAGGTATCCTTTTTTACTTTCACTTCGTAGACATCCGGATGCGACAATCCTGTCCATTCTTTGAGCCCCTGCATGCCATCAATTTGCATCAATAAAAGCCCCATCGTATTGCGATGAGTAGCCAGCACGGTGCCGTCGGCTGCTGCTTCAAGCACTTCCATTCCCCTTTTTGCTACTTCGCGGCTCGATTCTCCGCCCACCATTTTCAGGTCCATATCCCGAAAGGATTCTTCGAGACGTTCCAACCAATCTTTTATGTTTTTCGAAATCAACCTGTGCTCAGCAAGCCGGTCGTCAATTTCCACCTGCAAGCCCTGGCTGTCTGCTGTTGGCTCGATGGATTGAATAGCCCGTGTGAAAGGGCTGGAAATGATGTGCTTAATATTCCGCTTTTCAAAAAAGCGTATAAGCTCTTTCGCTTGTTCTTTTCCCTCTTCAGTCAATTCCGCATTCAACTCTTGTCCTGTAGCTTGGCAATGCCTGACCAGATACACTGTTTTGTCCATTTGTTTCGCTCCTAATCCCCTTCACTCATAACGTCATTCCTTTTTTCGTTTTCGCTATACGTTTTAACGAAAAATCCTTCAGATTCAGACCACTCTGCATATAGAATATCTTGAACATTTGAGGATCCTTCCTTTTCTGGCTCATCATACAGACTTTTTTTGATTTGCCTACGTAGTTAAGGATTCCTTCGTTAATCTTTCCTTCGTCAATTATATTTATACCTTTTTTCCCCTGTATCGGACTCTTTTAAGCATAAGAAAAACCGGGCAAAAGAAAGCCCGGTCCTTTTTAGTTTATCGAACAGCTGAGATTACATAGTGAAATCCATATAGTTATCTTCTTTAGTTAATCCCTATTCCTGGAGATTCGTTTGGGATGCTGCCAAATGAACTGGAAAAACAGTGCTGCCAAGTAAATATTCAAGGTATTTTTCTCATGCCTTCCTGCAGCAATCCGACTACAGTGATGATTTCAGACTTTCGCAAACACGAGTTAGCAGACGTGATCCGTAGATATCAGTTAATTTTAATTGAAGACGATATTCATGCCTTTCTGACGGCCGGCATCATTTCTGATTATCAGCAGCCTATGTTCAATTTACTGCCCGAACAAAGCGTGTATATATGCGGTACCTCTAAAAGTATATGCTCTGGATTACGAGTCGCTTATATGGTGTATAGTGATTCTTTACGTAAGAAGATATTACAGGCCATTTTTAACGTGAACGTAAAAACATCTTCTTTAGATGCAGAGGTGATTACAGAGCTTATTTTATCAGGCAAGGCACATGAGATTGTCTCTATAAAGAAGCAGCTTGCACAGTCTGCCAATGATATGTATGTGGAACATTTTCCTATACAAAAGAATGCTGGACATCCTCTTAGTTTTTATCGCTGGCTTCCGATTCAAGGGCATAACAATGGGTTACAGTTGGAAATGGATTTGAAGAGGCACGGTATTCGCGTTTTTCATTCTGACCGTTTTCTCAGTGGACAGACCACCTCTGATAAGTATTTGCGTGTTGCGCTTTCTTCTACAAACTCATTGGAAGAGTTGAAAATAGGATTAGATATGGTCAAACAGTACCTCAGCTAATTCAAGCTGAATGTGAAGATTCTTTTGAGCCGGAAGTGGAATCAAAAGATCGGCATGGTGAATTTCATTAGTATGCCATTGTGTCCCTATAAATATATCCCGATCCATGAAAAGGTACCCTGATTAATAGTCTTTCGGGGGCACCTTTCACTAATCATGCATCCTGCTTTGTAGAATAAAGTTCTTTGCTTAATTCGCTTTAGCTATGTAAAAAAAGATTGTTGGTTGTTCTTCTTCAACAAAACCAGCTAAATAGAACAATAACTTAAAAAGAGCGGCTTTTGTCATTATTGACGTGGCAAGCAGCTCGCTCCTTTAAGTTAGTAAAGTTATTCTACTAGCCCTCCATTTTTATGCCCAACTTAGTGAAGCTTATCCAACTTTTCAGTAAAACGACAAGATGGCATGCCCGGAACGTTCCCGCTCGTTGGAGAAAGTTTTTTTTGTTTGCATTGTTCTGCAAGCATCTTCGCTAAAATTGGCTGAACGCGAGCCGATTGTTCCGTTGCGAAAGCAGGATTCGCTAAATTTTGTTCTTCTAGAGTGTCCATTGTAAGATTGTATAACTCAAACTGATCCGGAACTGGTTCTTCTTTCGTAAGCGTTACAAAGCATTCATTCGGCTGAATATCGCTTGATTCACACTTTTTTACGGCTGTATCACTACAGCCTGGATTACTCCAAAACTGGGGGTTGTCATAATAACGGGCAAACTTCCATATCTCTTTTTTATTTTTTTCTCCTGTTGAAAGTGTTGTAATGACCGCTTCAATATGATTCGGCTGAACGACTGACTTGTAAGGTTGGCCTGTCGCAGTCGTTTGATTCAATCCTTTCGTCACATCATCATCTGTCATAAAGTAGAGAGGTTCATTTGCTCTAAAACAGTTTTTATCCCCTCTTAAGAGTGATGTCAAATCTCGCCCGACTAATGGATGGACTTCTGTATGATCTTTTGAAAGCTTTTCTTTTATATCCTCTGCTTTTATTCCGGCCAATCCTAACAATGTCGGGAGAACGTCGACATGACTTGTAAGCATATCGGTCTGCTCACTTTTCGGGAATAGCAGAGGACTATGGATGATCAACGGGACATGAATCGATTCTTCATACATGTTATACCACTTCTGATAAAGACCTCCGTGTGCCCCTAGGAGTTCCCCATGATCGGATGTAAATAAAACGATTGTATTTTTATAGAAACTGGATTGTTTAAGAGCTTCAAAGACTTTAAACATTTCTTGGTCTGCCTTTTTCTGCAAACTGTAATACACTTGGCGATAAAAATTGTTGTCTATGATCGGCTGCAATGCTTTCGGGTATGTGATGCGGTAGCTTTCCTGTGCGATTGGTTTCGTTAAAAGTGACTCCCCAGCTGTTGGAGCTGGTTGAATGTGCGGCAGTGTTGAATCGACGTCAAAATTAAAAGTTGGGGAATTCGCTGTTAGCACACCGTATAAGGCAATATCATGGGGATTTAAAAAAGAACACATGATAAACCAAGGAGTATCGTCTTTTGCTGAACTTTTTTCTAGTGATTTGATCAACTTTACTGTATCCGCTGAGTACACTTCGTCACGACCACTCGTGCCCATTCCTGCAGACGATCCTGAATTCCGCGGATTTGTACCATGCGGTTCTGGTCCAATCCATTCAGAGAATCCAAAAGGATGGAGACGATTCGCCTTTTTGTACAACCGTTCTTTCTTTTTACTTGGAACACCCGTTTTCAGATGATAGCTAGGGAATGCATTGTGTGTACCTGGGATTAAAATATCTTCATCTGACGCGTGCCATTTCCCTTTCCAAAACGTACGATATCCGGCTGCACGAAAGTAATCTCCCATAGTAGGAACCGTGTTTGGATCCATCCAAAATACATCTGGGTCAAATGGGCCTTTGGCAACTCCGGTCGTTTGGGTAACTCCGTGAAGCGACGGATATTGTCCTGTATATAAAGTTGCTCTGCTTGGAGAGCAAGCCGTACTTCCCGCATAATGATTTAAAAACTCCATGCCCTTCTTTCGCAATAATTGTTGCGTGATTAAGTTCTCTTTCCTCCACTTCTTCAACTGCTTTGCTTCGTAGACAGATGGAAAGCGTTCCTGATCCACCATCAATATGAGGATATTCGGCTGTCTCTTACGGGAGTCCGTGCCGCTTTGTTTTTTCACACTCATCTTATTTCCCTCCCTTTAAAAATGAAAAATGCTTTACTACCATATGTACATTCAAGAAGAAATTGACCTGTTGAAATAGTTATTCAAGCGGAAATTTTGTTTATCCGCCTGCATATACATCAAAAAAGGAGGCGGTTTCTTGGCTTATTTATGGACGGTCACGGTAGGGTTTCTTCTCATTCTTGGACTCATTGGAAGAGTATTTTTCTACTTTGTTCGATCAGCAATAGATCCTCAAAATGACAATCAAGATTAATTCTCCAAAAAAACGGTGTCACTCCCCCAGTACAGTAAAAAATGGGGACTGACACCGTCATTTCATTTTAACTATTTCAGATAGTTGTTAATAATAGCAACAATACGTCCAAAAGACGACTAAAATCATGATGATTTTAGTCGTCTTTTCAGTTGTTCTATAGTCCGTTCATCTCAATCTCTTATTACGTATCGTTAGTTAGATAATAAAAAAAATTAATGATCATCTACTAAATTTTTTCTAACTAACTTTAATTGTTCTATAAATGAAGCAAGCTGTTCCTCCATTATGTACTGTGATAATTGTGCTTCCATTTCTTCTTTAATGCTCCATAAGCTCTCTTCTAGCTGCTTCCCCTTATCCGTCAAACTAATTTTTTTCACTCTGCCGTCTTTTCCGCTATTTGTCCTTTTCACTAAACCTTTTCGCTCTAATGTGTCAATTAATTTTGTTACAGAGGATGGTTTAATAAACAAGTCTTGTTGCAGGTTGGACTGAGTAACACCATCATGTTTGTAGAGTAGGACAAGCACACGTTCTTGCGAAGCCGTGATCCCTTCACGCTCTAGCTTTTCGTTATACTGCTGTAAAATAAGATGGGATATTTGATGAATTAAATACCCTATATGATTGTCCTGCGACTTTCGCATAGCCCTCCTCCATTATTCAGTTCCACTATTTGAAAATTCATTTATTACATGAATTTCCATATAGTTTTTCCCCCATTCATTCATTTTTTCGAGAATAGGCAATAAACTTTCTCCTTGTTTGGTCAGTGAATACTCTACTTTAGGTGGAACAACTGGGTAAACTTCACGATGAACAAGACGATCTTCTTCTAGTTCTCGTAGTTGAGTCACAAGCATTCGTTGGGTAATACCTGGAATTAACGCTTTTAGTTCGCCAAAACGCTTCGTTCCATCTTTTCCTAAATGCCACAAGATCCGCATTTTCCATTTCCCACTAAACATAGAAAGAGTAAGCTCTTTTTCACAGTTAAATGTTTTGTCCTGAAAATGAATCATTGTTTTGCCCTCCTGTCGCGTATTTTTCATATTATCTAAAAAAGTGCACACTTTTTCCTATATGAACGGGCAGCAGTAAACTCCCCACTTCAAACCTAAAAGGAATTTACATATTTCAACAATATTATTTAAAAAGGAAATGAATAAATATAATCATTTCCTTCCCCTCACAATTAATTATTTTCCTAACTAAGTATATTATATCCAACTCTCTTAGTTTACACAAATCTTAATTTTCCAATTATTTTGGAATTCCTGTATGTTTATTCATTTAAACTTATGGGGAAATTGCTGTACAATAGCATCGCTAATAGCATCTGCCATTTCTAAAGCTTGTGCCTCAATTTTATCATTTTTAGGCGGGAGTCTTCTCGCCTTCGGACAAGGGATCGCTTCAGCGGCCTCGATTGTCCGACTGTTCGAGCGCATACTGAATGAGATAAATAATGGTTTGTGTACGAGTGACAAACCCTTTCTTTTCTTTAAATTCGTCAATGCGCTTCAATAATTCTTTCGGGTAGCGCATGTTTACAACTTGTGACATACTATTCTCTCCTTGTGTATTAAAATGATACATTGTATAATGAGTATACTATACGATGACGTGGAGGTGAAGTGCATGATGGTAAACAAAGCATTCAAATTTCGCATCTATCCAAATAAAGAACAGGAAGTCTTAATCGCCAAGACAATCGGCTGTTCCCGTTTCGTATTCAATCATTTTTTAGGAAAGTGGAATGATGCTTACAAAGAAACAGGTAAAGGGTTAACATACAACTCATGTTCTGCTCAATTAACACAGCTAAAGAAAGAATTAGTTTGGCTAAAAGAAGTCGATAGCATTGCGATTCAATCATCACTAAAGAACCTTGCGGATGCGTACACTCGCTTTTTTAAAAAGCAGAATGATGCACCTCGATTCAAAAGCAAACGCAACAACGTTCAATCCTACACGACAAAACATACAAACGGAAACATCGCCGTTGTTGATCATAAAATCAAGCTGCCTAAACTTGGATGGGTCAAGTTTGCGAAGAGCCGTGAAGTCAAAGGGCGTATTTTGAGCGCTGCCGTGAGACGTAATCCAAGTGGAAAATACTTTATCTCGATCCTTGTTGAAACAGAAGTAACGGAAAAACCTAAAACCCATTCTTCTGTTGGCGTTGACGTTGGACTGAAAGACTTTGCAGTTCTTTCTGATGGAACGGTATACGAAAACCTGAAGTTTTTCCGTTCTTTTGAAAGGAAGCTGGCAAAAGAACAGAAGATTCTCTCCCGCCGGAAAGAGCAAGCGATAAACCGGAAGTGTCCGCTCCATGAGGCGAAAAATTATCAAAAGCAAAAACGAAAAGTAGCACGGCTGCATGAGAAAATCACAAACGCACGTACAGACTACTTGCATAAAATCAGCACCGAGATCGTCAAAAACCACGATGTGATCGGCATTGAAGATCTGCAGGTATCTAATATGTTAAAAAACCACAAGTTAGCCAAAGCGATTAGTGAAGTATCCTGGGCTCAATTCAGAACGATGCTGGAATACAAAGCAAAATGGTATGGCAAACAGGTTGTGGCTGTGTCTAAAACCTTTGCTTCCAGTCAATTGTGTTCTGGTTGTGGATACCAAAACAAAGACGTGAAAAATCTGAATCTTCGTGAATGGGACTGCCCTTCTTGTGGCGTCCATCAAGACAGAGATAGTAACGCAGGACAAAATCTTAAAAAGGAAGCCATACGACTTCTAACCGCAGGGACTGCGGGGCTAGCCTACTAAATAACGGGCGGTTACGCTGGTGATCGTAGGAATCCCCCACTTCAATCAGCTCGTAAGAGCGATAAGTGGGGGATGGTTCAACAAACACAGCAACATCTGTTTCATAATCCTTACTGATCATGGAAACGGCTTCCGTTTTTGATTAAGGCTAAGTGTTTATAAATCATTTTCCTTCCTTTTTCTTTCTTTAAATCCGGTTTACTTTATTCATCTTTCAGCGGTTAGGTGCATGTGTCATCAACAGGAAGGGATCGGCCCTTGTTCGGCGAATTCTATTAAATGAAGTCAAAAGGAAAGGAAGGGATTCATATGTTATTAGTGATTGATTCAGCGAATGTAGAAGAGATTAAAGAACTCATTGACTATTATCCAATTGACGGAGTGACGACAAATCCGAGTATCATTGTAAAAGAAAAAGCGGATTTTTTGTCATTGCTTAAGGAAATTAGCGAAGTGATCGGAAATGAACGAGAATTATTTGTCCAAACACTGACGTTTAAGGCCGAAGACATCATTGAAGAAGCGAAGTATATACGTGAGAACGTACCAGGTAATGTGGTCGTTAAAATACCTGTTACAAGTGAAGGAATAAAAGCGATTAAAACATTAAAAGAAGTAGGTATACGCACACTGGGGACGACTGTGTATACACCTTTGCAAGCATATGTAGCCGCAAAAGCAGGCGCTTCTTACGTAGCACCTTACGTGAATCGAATTGATAATCTGACAGGGAACGGTGTCAATGTAGTAAAAGAGATCACTCAGTTATTAGAGATACATGACTATAACTGCCAAGTACTCGCTGCTAGTTTTAAAAATGTTCAGCAAGTGCATAACGTTTGTTTAGACGGGGCGCACGGTGTGACAGCAGCACCCGATATTATCAGAGAGTTTCTCACACATCCGGCAACGGAAGCGAATGTCCATTCCTTCAGCGACGATTGGGAAAAAGCATATGGCGAGAAGAGTGTCGTCCGTACGGATAAAGTAAAATTATAACAGACAGTCTTTCCCTTCCTTTCTACACATCTTAATGGTCATTTTTGCTCTCCTTTTTTGGTAACCGATATGATGATTTTCCTTTTAGGATTTCAAATGAAAGGACCAATTAACAAAGTATTTAATAATCATTTTATCCATAGCAATGAACAGACCAAATCATATGCGATTTGGTCTGTTCATTGCTATGCTGTTTTTTATAAATAGGAAGAATCATTAAGCCTTTACTGCTGAGAATGTTTTTGCTACAGCTTCCACTTTTGCTAACCCTTCAGCAATAATGGTTTCAGCTTGATCTGGCGCTGCATTATGACCTTCAATGATGACCTCATCTACGAGTTGCATACCGAATACGCCACCTACAACATTTTTAATATACGTTGCAGCCATTTCCATTGGCGCTGCTTCTGGTGTGGAGTAAATTCCACCGCGTGCACTTAGAACAATGAATTTTTTGTCTGTCATTAATTGGACTAGTTGGCCATTTTCATCATATTTGAATGTGAAACCAGCTTGGTACACGTAATCGATAAATGTTTGTAGTTTAGCTGGGATGGTTAAGTTCCATAATGGGAATGCAAATACAACGACGTCTGCTGCTGTTAAGGCATCCATTGCTTTTTGTTTTGCCGCTAATAAACGCTGTTCGACGTCTGTCATTTCTTCGCCTGATTGTACTTTACCGAAAGCATTGAATAAATCTTGGCCGAAGTAAGGCATATCTTCCGCAAACACATCGTACGTTGTGACGTTGGCACCTTCTATGTTTTTCATGAACGTTTCATACATTTTACTTGATACAGCCTCTGTTGCTGGACGATTATTTGCTTTTACTACTAATACATTCATTATATTGTCAATCTCCTTTAATTATCATTAATTTAATTATCTTGAATTAATAATATATCAAACTAGCGTAAATGTCAACAAAGTCGCTCAGATTCTCAAACGAAAGCTTAAAAATAAGATATTTCTTATTTCACGGGCCTTGTTCATTCGTTTTATGATCTTCTAGCAGTATGACTTTATTGTGCCGTATAGCCGCCGTCAATGGTTAAGGTATTGCCTGTCATGAAGGATGAATCGTCTGAAGCCATGAATAATACGGCTTTTGCCATTTCCTCTGCTTTGCCAAGACGCTGCATTGGTGTAAGAGAAGCAAGCACCTGTTTACTTTCTTCAGGAATAATAGGTGTATCAATAAAGCCTGGTGCTAAAGAGTTCACACGAATATTTTTCGTTGCATACTCTAACGCAAGTGAGCGTGTTAAGTTAAGAACCCCGCCTTTTGCTGCATTGTATGCTGCTGAACCTGGCGACCCGACCCAACCATACATAGAAGCGGTATTGACGATAGAGCCGCCGCCTGATTTTAGCATTTCACGAATGGCTTCACGCGCGACTAAAAATACACCGTCTAAATCCACATTGACTGTGTTGCGCCATTCCTCATAGGAAAGCTCCTCTGTTTTTGTTACACGCCCAATCCCTGCATTATTAAAGACGATATCTACTTTTCCAAAGGTATCCACTGTCTGTTTAAAGATATTTTGTACCTCTTCTTCAATGGTAATGTTTGCTTTTACAAAAAGCGCTTCTGCATTTTGCGCCTTTAACTCCGCTTCAAAGGCTTTTCCTTTTTCTTCGTTTAAGTCGACAAGTACTACTTTTGCGCCCTCTTCCACAAATAATTTTGCTGTGGCAGCCCCAATACCGGATGCACCTCCAGTAATAACAGCTACTTTATTTTTTAATTTGCTCATATTCATTCATCCTTTCTCACTTTACATATTAATGGGCTAACATCTCAAAATCATTTATCTTGAAAGTGAGATGTTTGTGTACTAATTGTATTCTTTTTTTAAAATAATGTCAACTTGAATGGCTTTTTACAACCTTCATAAGGGCATTTCCCTAAAGTACGATCCGGGTCATGGATGATCATTACCTCGATATAACGGAAATATACTCCAAACCTGCCCGGATTCTACAATAGTTTCCTCTCACAAAACCCCTTTTAACGAATGGGGTTTTCTTTCGTAAATGGTGGGTCGTTCAAATGGTAGTAAGAAATCTTTTTTTATTTTTGAAATAGGCCCATTCTTTGTAGCCGATTGTTTTAAGTCGTTGTCTTACCAATTCAAAATCATCACCTACGCGATCTGGAGTGTGAGCATCCGATCCAAATGTGGCTTTTACGCCATAATGCAGTGCCCTCTCGAGGATTTCATCTGCCGGATACCATCCACCGCAGTCCTTTGTTTTACCCGACGTATTCACTTCTATCGCTAGATCATATTCTGCAATGACTTTTAATGTCTTGTCGATCGCTTCCGTTTGAATGGCAGAAAAGGAAGGATAAAACCCTTTCATCGCATCAATATGACCTAAAATTTGGAACAATCCACTTCGGGCAGATTCTTCTATTAAGTAATAATAATTTTCTTTCGTTTGCTGTTTTTCTTTATTCGACAGACCTTCCCAGCGGCCTCTCTTAAAAATATTAACGCCATCTACAACATGTACCGAACCAATAATGTAATCAAACGGATACAAATGATACTGCTGGCGATATAAATCTGCATGTTCGGGAAAGAAATCGGATTCTACACCTAATAAAACATCAATTTTCCCGCTATATTCCTTTTTCAACTGCAAAACTTCTGATACATATTCCGAAAATTGAGTTTTACCCATGGCAATACCCGGATACAACTGATCCTCTTCACTAAAAAAATAAGGGGAATGATCGGAAATTCCAATCATATCCAGACCATGATCAATAGCTGCTTCTACATACTCCCGTATAGTCCCCAAAGCATGTCCGCAGCGGTCGTGATGGGTATGGAAATCAAATTTCAAATCGGACTTCATTTTTATTGGCACCTCTCTTCCATCATTTTTACAAATTGTAGCATATACAATAAAGATGAATCCAACTTATGTAATCATAGAATTCGTCTCAAAGCAGATAGAAAAAACCCGGTTTTTAATTCGGGTCTTTTCTAAAAAAGAATCGATATACAATTATAACGCTTCTCAGGGCTATCGTTTGAATGATTATTTATATTCTCCTATAATTTTGGCTGCTTTTTCTGTTATGACTGTGTCAATTGCTTCGTCAAAATGGACTTCTCCCCGAATGGCTCCATTTTTCTTATACATTTCATACTGAGCCTGAATGTCATCAATGAACATTTTCCCATTTGGATCCAGTCCTGTCACAAATACATCTTCCCAAATGGCCGCCTTTTTTAAAGCGGTATATTGTGTCATGATGTTGATAATCTCATCTTTTCCCTCGCCTTTTTTGAAGGCATCGTTATAATCGCGAACCCCTTTTAAATAGGCAGCCATAAAACGCAACGATACATCTTGTTCTTCTTTCATAAATTGCGGTGATCCAAGTACCATCGCAATTTGTGCTTCCGGTGCGAAATCGGTTGCATCACCGAAACGAACGTGAATGCCTTCAGCCACACCTTGTGTAATGAGTGGTTCAATTTGCAGCGCGGCATCAATGGAGCCATTTTCAATCGCTGCCATCATATTGCCAAAGTCAGACATAATGACAAACTCAACGTCGTTTTTCGTTAAGCCTGCGTGCTTAAGCATTTGCTGGAAAATGTAATCGTCCACAGCGTGCTGAGTGGAAACGGCAATTTTCTTGCCCTTCAAATCACTGTATTCCTTTATTTTATCTTTTTGATCAGCACCTATTACAAATGTAAAATACGATTTTCCTTTTTCATTGTGCCCTTTATCAGCGATAATTTTCACATCAATTCCTTGAGCGATCGCATTAAAAAACGAAGCGGACGAAATGCCTCCTGCAATATCCACATCACCAGATGCAAGAGCGGGCAACATATCATCGCTATTGGAAAATGTCGCAAACTCTACTTCAATGTTGTAATCGTCAAAATATCCTTTTTCGTTGGCAATGTAAAAACCTGCGCCTGACGCAGAACCATCTTCTGCAATGACCACTTTCGTCTCTTTACTTAAAGGGGCTAAGTCGCCAGACGGATGGTCTTTACTGACGTCATCATTCACCTTCACCGCTTCCTCTTCCGCACATCCCGCCAGTAAGAATAAGATCCCTAACATACCTAACCACTTTTTCATCCATATGCCCCCTTCATAATCTTGACCCTTGTACTTCCACCTGCAAATGCTGCCAAATCGCCAAAAATTTGGCGGCCATTTCCGGATTTGATCGAATGTCTTCCAGTTTTCTGGGCCGCGGCAAATCAATTTTTACCTCATGAATGATTTTGCCCGGCTGCGTACTCATCAGTAACACCCGGTCACTTAAATACAACGCTTCGTCTATGCTATGTGTAATGAACAGCACTGTCTTCTTTGTTTCAGACCAAATGGATAACAGTTCTTCTTGCAAAATATATCGGTTCTGCTCATCCAATGCCCCAAACGGTTCATCCATCAGCAAAATTTCCGGATCATTCGCAAATGCTCTCGCAATGCTAACCCGCTGCTTCATCCCGCCAGACAGCTCTTTCGGGTACATTTTTGCGAACTTTGCCAGTCCCACTTTATTTAAAAAGTAGGTTGTTCGTTCTTTTACATACGATTTTGGTAAATGACGCATTTTCAGGCCAAACGCCACATTTTCCTCCACCGTTAACCATGGCAAAACACCTCGTTCTTGAAACACCATCGACTGGTTCGGACGATCTTCGTTGCTTCTCTTAATCTTGAAGTGACCAGAACTCTGATTTTCAAGCCCTGCTAATATGCGGAGCAACGTTGTTTTTCCACAACCGCTCGGTCCAACGAGACAAACGAACTCTCCCTCTTCGATATCAATTGAAATATTCTCAAGTGCCGTGACGCTATTTTGTTTTTTATAAAACACTTTCGTCAATTTATGAATCGATATTTTGGGGTTCATGCTCACCATCGTCACCTCCACGGTATTAATTTTCGCTGCAACCCCCGTAATAACAATGAAAAGATATAGCCAAAAAACGAAATAAGAATTAACCCAACAAACATTTCTTTTAGTAAAAAGGCACTGTAGGACGTCCAAATCAAATAACCAATTCCTGATCTTGCCCCCATCATTTCAGCTGCGACTATGGTCAGCAAGGCGATGGCCTGCCCCATCTGAATTCCTTCTAGCATGACGGGAAGGGAACCAGGTAAAGCAATTTTCAAAAAGAAATCTTTCCTGCTGGCTCCGTAGTTTTTGGCTACATCCAAGTAAATGGATTCAATAGATATAACACCAGCAACAGTATTAATCACAACAGGAAAAAAAACACTTCCCGCAATGGTCACGACTTTTGACACTTCACCAATGCCGAAGATGATTAAAATAATCGGCAATAAAGCAAGTGTGGGAATGGGCATTAACGCCATAATAAGAGGAGAAATAAAGTGTCGAATGGGTGCGTATAAGCCCATACATAAACCGAGAACGATCCCAGGAATGACACCTAGTAAGAAACCAGTGAAGATCCGAAACAAGGAGATGTTTATGTGATGAAACAATTCACCACTTGTGAGCAATTCAATAAATGTGGAAATAATCGCAGTGGGCGGCGGGAAAAATCGTGCGTCAATTAGTCCGCTTTGAGATAAAAACTGCCAAATAAGCAAAAGACATACAGGAGAAAATATGGTTAACCATGTCTTCAATCTTTGTTTCGTTTGTTGTTTGCGCCATTCTTGTTTTTCCGTTTCAATTGGATTTTTTATATCCTTCATTTTCCACCACCTCTTCATCAAAATAATATGTAGGCGCCCGGAAATGTGTGCACAGCATACAAGATGCTGATCGTTAATCTACTACACTAACGCTCCGTTAATTAGTAGCCAAAATGTACTTATCTGGCCGAAAATTCCACATTCAGCTGTCATGTCTGCCTTCCTCTTTCAGCACCGCAGCTAACAAAGGATGCCTCTGAGATTTGAGTATGCGAAACACATAACTTAAAACAAAAAAGCCTCAATCCCCTGTTCTACAAGAAATTAAGACTTTATGAAGGAATGATTCCTATTTGGTTTAAATGAGCCGCTAATTATCTCTTCAGTATGAACCTATTTATTACTTATTTACAGTGATCAAGCTAGTAACCTTTTCAGCTATTGCTTCAAAAGTAGTATTTAGTGAGAGTGCCAATTCTGCGAACAATATGTTTTGAGTAAACGTTAAAAGTTTATGGTCGCGATCGTAAAGTTTCTTTTGGTTCATTTCAACTTCATACTTTTTCCGCATCAACGTATTAATTATTTTAGAAATTTCTTTTCGGTTTCCGCTATTTATAATATCGGAATATATTTGGAAACGTTGATGACTTTTTTCTATCCAACTTATACCTGGCCGTTTGAACGAGTTTAAAATTTCTTCTGCTTCATCTTGATGAATAATTTCTAACATAACGGCTTTATTATTATCCACCGGTGTACTTATTGTTAATTTTGTATCTTTAAGGGGATGTAAAACGTAATAATTTCGGGAATCGCCAAAATATGTTTTTTCACATATATCATCTATGTGGCATATGCCATGCGCTGAATAGATAATCAAATCTCCAACATTAAACATTTTATTTGCTCCTCTATTCATTATCGTCAACCTTATTGACTAATTTTATTTTAATACAATATCCTTCGAACGTCAACAAGGTTGACATAATTCACTGATTTTTATATATTAAATAGCAAACAAAACGTTTAGAGTGAAATGGTTGAATTCTGAATGACAAAACTTAGATTTAATTGACTTATTAAGCGAGCGTCACGTTCTGTTTCGTAGAATATGTGAGAAATCATGGAACGACAGCAGTGATATTTATATTTCGAATTCTGAATGGGATATCATGGCTAGGACATATAAAAGGCAGCCAACCATTTCGCATGTTTCGAAACATGTAGACATTTCTCGTCAGGCGACCCATAAGTTTATAAAAAGCCTTGAGTCAAAAGGATTAGTGGAAATTAATAGCATAGAAAATAACAAGAAAGATAAATGCTTACAGTTAACTGTATTAGACAAAGATTGTTATGAGAAAAATGAGTCTTTAAAGGCAATACTTGAAGAAAAAATCGTAGCGGATCAATTAACACTTCTCAAAGAAATTTTAAAATTAGATTGGGGATCATCATCTTCTTAAAATAAATTCCTCTTATTTGTTGTGATGAACAAAAAAACAAGAAATTTGAAGAAAAATTACATTATTTTAGCTACGTTTTAAAAAGTTGCTGCGCATCCGTTTGTTACAAAAAAGCTAAAGATATTTACTAGCCTCTTTTATACTTAATGGAGCAAGTTTTTCGTGATAATTTTTAATAAAATCTCTCACCCATTTGGGATTTGTTTTACTATACTCCCGTAAACTCCAACCGATTGCTTTGTTTATGAAAAATTCTGTTTGTCCAAAATTATTTTTAATAATTTCTTCCAATAAATCCGTATTTGTTTTTGCTTTTCTTGATAGCTGATGGTCAATAGCGATCCTCTTCAACCAAAAGTTTTCGTCTGTACTCCACTCTAACATCGTTTCGTTTACCTCTGGATAGGACAATGCAATCTCTCCAATTACTCCATCAAGTCCGTCAATGGTATCCCACCACGATTTAGAAATGGCTAATTCCTTGATTTTGGGAACATCTGAAACCGTAAGATCCTTTTTCATAAGCAATAAATAATCCGTAGCCACATATTGATATTCTCTGTAATCTTGTTTCCAACAATTATAGACAAACGACCAATCCACTTGTTTTTCTTTTTTTGCTTGTTTGAAGTATTTCTTGCATAATGCTTTGCGCTTTGGTGAACGTATTCCTAAGAATGGAAATTGGTCACGCATGTAAGCGCTCATTTTAATTGCCTGTTCATTGTCTCCACTATTCGCTATATCAACAAATAAATTTTTAAAATCCATCATTCTCCCTTTCTTCCCTAAACAAAATAGCCATTCTTTAACATGGCTTTCAAAATAATACCACAAATGATTCCATTAAACGGTCCCGGTCGTGAAATAAGAAGATCAAAAATCAACATCACCGTTATACAAGAAATTTGTTCCAATGAAAAGTTTAATTTCATGATAACGTATTTTAGTTTTATTTTTAGCAAAGGATAGTCACTGAATACTTTAAAAGGAGTGGATCATCATGTTAAAGTTACAAACAGATCTTGAAGGGAAACAAGCCTTCTTTGGTCATATGCAAGATACGCTTAAAGACCTCGGGTACGATTTAGGAGGGCACTGGGATTATGATCAAGGGAGCTTTGATTCCGTTTTGTGGCGTGACGGAGCAGAGACCATTTATTTAAGAATCCCTTTTCTTGTGGTGGATGGAGAACTTGAGAAACCTGATGCTTCGATTGAATTTCAAACACCTTTTGTGATCAAACATGTCGTCAATACGGGTTTAGACAATGATGAACATTCATTAGCAACGGCTACAGGATTTAACCAGTTCCAGGACCCTCTGGATACAGACGGACAAATAAAAAATAAAAATAAATGGGAACATGCTGGTGAAGAAGCCATCAAACAGATCGTCGGTTGTTTACATTAAATAATTGGCCCTCTTTTCATGCTGCGGTTTCATACAAACGTACTTTAAATGCGCTTTAGAATGCCTTTCTCTACTTGTAACACGGAGAAATTTGAGGAGGTTTAATAAATTAATGACCTTAAACAAAGAACTTCAAACTTTAAAAAAATATCACAGCGGTGAACGTGGCGTATTGAGTGTTTATTTAAACACAAACCCAGCTGACCCAGAACAGCAAAACGGTGCATGGAACATTCATTTAAAGAACGGTTTAAAGGAGTTAGAGAAATATTTAACCGATTCCAAAAATGAAAATGAATTAACATTATTTAAAGAAATAAAGAAAAAAGTATTAAAAGAAATTGATGATCATAAGGATGAGTTGCGCAAAGGTGTGGTCCTTTTTGCTTCAGTGAATCCGGAATTATGGTCAGTTCACTATGTACAAGTCCCTGTTAAATCAAGCTTTCATTGGGAAGATCATCCGGTGCTAGAACAATTGGAATATATGCACAAAGCATATCCAGAAGCAGGCATCATTTTACCAAGCTTCGGGGAAGTCCGAATATTGGATACAGCAATGGGAAGGGTTAAAGAAGATTTTGCTTACAGCTTCGATCCTAACCTTGAAGAGTGGGGAGAAAAGAAGGACATGGACCCCGGTGGTCGTCATGTAATCGGGAGCAGCAAAGTAGACTTTTTAGAGTCCCGGCTTAAAGAAAACTTGCAAAGGTTCTTTAAAAGCATGGGTGCGAACGTAGAACGATTGAAGAAAGAAAGAGGATGGGTAGAGATCCATGTAGCAGGTGAAACTGAATTGGCCATCGCTTTTGCTGAAACTTTACGAGAAAAACCGGCAAGCTGTATTTACAAAAACCTAAATAACAGCAAACCGAATGAAGTGATCAATCAAGTTTTAGAAAAATAAAAGTGCTTTTATCCTTGTCTTCCCTTTGAAAAAAGGGAGGACTTTTTATCGTAATCTGTTGGCTAACAATTCCACGGGCCTTTACTTCTCCATCACTTTACGATCTTCTAAGGCTTGGATCGGACGATGGTTATTCGGATAAATTTGACGAAATGCATCGATTTGCTCTTTAGATATATCAATCGGCTTTCCTAGTACAATCCACTGCACAGCCTCTGAACATGGCGGCGTCGTTAACGAACCCCTATATTGAAACGATTGTTGGTCCTTTGGCAGGATACTCATTAAGTCAACGGGCGCTGATAATTTTACACCTTCTGCTGTTTCTTCTTCGGGAAGAGCACTCCACACATTTGCTAACACGCGGTTTGACATGCCTTCCTTCATCATGACCGCGATAACAGCCAGTTGATCCTTTTCATCTTTATGCACAAGATGCAACTCCATATCAAAATGTTGGCCGTTAAACTGATGTTCACTTGGCGTGTGAAAGTGAAATTGGACGAGTGGATACTCTTTGCCACGTGCAGTCACGATATTATCCGTTGTTCTGGCATTCGCTTGAATTGTATGTCCATTGTTCACTAACGAAAAGTCACTCGGTGTATAGTTTATTTCCATCTTTTCCAGTTGTTCACTTTCTATGACACGCGACATATCGATATTAATGGGAGACTGTTCTTTTCCGTTCGCGCATGCTGCATTTGCAGGATCTAAATCATCCCAATGCTCTGGTCCGTTTTCTCCATCGTAAGACCAATCATGAGTACGATCGGTCTCTGCTCTGTTCCTCTCTTCCTGATGCTCTTTTCCACTTGTTTCCTGCGATATATTCGAGGAACAGGCCGTTAAAGGGAGAGCAAGAAGGAACGATACAACAGGAAAAAGAAATTTATTTTTTGCCATAGCATCTCCTTCCTCCTTATCCGATGCAAATGTATTGGGCCATTAATTAAGAGAACAAGAATAGCTGAGCAAATCAGGATAGCAACGATCAATTCCCATTCGTCTTTTCTCTTACCTCTGATTATTCTTTTCTAAATCAAAAAATTCCTTTTTTCAGCATCGGAGTAATCGCCGTTTCTTTTCGTTTACTCGGTATTGGACGAATCCATAGACGATCATCTTTTATGTCAAAATTGTAATAAAGATTATGAATGATTGACATTTTGCCATAAGGGACATAATGCGGCTTATTTTTTCTTATAATAGATTAATATCATTACATAGCGTAATTAGAACGAAGGGAGGAACATTGTGAACACAGATCAAGCTTTTGAGCTGTTAATGGATGCTGGATTAGCAGAAAGTATGAGTATTCAAACGGTTAGACGCTGGCTTCGTGAAGGAAAAATTAAATACGAGGGAAATGAAAAGAGAAAAACCGGATACATAATTGATGACACAGATCAAGCTTTTGACCTGTTAAAAGATGCTGGATTAACCAAAAGCATGAGTATTCAAACAGTTAGACGCTGGCTGCATGAAGGGAAGATTAAATACGATAGAACGAAGACTCGGTCAACTGAATATACAATTGATGACACCGCCTCAAAGCTGTTTAAACATGATCGTACGGATCCCAATAAGGACGAGATCATACACCAGTTGAAATTAAAAATAAAAACACAAGATAAATATATAGAAGGAATAGAAGAAATTCATAAGACTTCAAAAAATATAGTACTCCAGCAAAGAGAGAAGTTAAATAAGCTAAATAAGGAAATTGCTCTGCTACAGAATGTGACAAGAAAATTACAAAATGAAACAAAGGATTTATTAAAAGAAAATACGGAATTGAATAAGGAATTAATCCATTTAAAAGAAAAGAAAAGAGACTATCTTCACTCTCCTGCTCAATCAAATGATTATAGTAAAAAACTAGGACTTTCAAGAACAGCGAGTAATAAAGATGTGATGACAGAATATAAAGGGTTATTAAAAATAACTCACCCGGATCATGGCGGCAACACAAAGTTATTTCATTATATTAAAACGGATTACGATCATTTTAAAAATAATATCAAAGGCAGCTGAAAGAAAAAAAGACAAGACATATTAGTCCTATCAAATATGCCTTGCCCTTTTTTTATTCATTTCATATTTTTACGAAAGGAACTCTTTTACGTTATTCAAACGTGTCCAATTTCCGTTTTTCTTCTAAAAGGATTTGAAATTCCCTTTCCATTTCTTCACATGGTTTCATACTTAATCGACTTAGTACTTCTGATATTTTCATTTCAAGTACGAGCCGTTTATCTTCTATGGTATTTCGGCTTTTTTGGTGTTCATCCTGTTTATATTGTGTGTAGGTTCCTTCAAACAGTTCAATCTCTCTATTACGAATAGCCAAAATGCGTGTAGCCATGTTTTCGATTAGCCGGCGGTCATGGGAGACGAAGATTACGGTTCCTTCATATTCTTTTAAGAGCAATTCCAGTGCGCTGGCAGCTTCAATATCGAGAAAATTTGTCGGTTCATCCAAAATTAGCGTATTAATATCGCTCAAAAATAATTTCGCAAACGCTACTTTTACTCGTTCACCCCCACTCAAAATGCCTACAACCTTATAAACATCTTCTCTAAAGAAATGCAGCCTTGCGAGTACAGTTCGAATGAATGTTTCATCCTGCTTGGAAGTGGAGCGGACATTTTCTAAAATCGACTTTTCAACATCTAGTATATTTAAGTTTTGACTAAAGTAGCCCATTTTCATAGATGGAGAAATCGTGATCCCTTCATCTTGATTGATGATCTTTTTCACAAGAGTAGTTTTCCCACTGCCATTTGGACCGATAATCGCTAGTTTATCGCCACCACGAACATGAAAACTTATTTTGTTCCAAAGAATACGTTCAAAAATGGCACCTGTCACATCTTGTACACGAAGAATAATTCTGTCTTTAAATGTTTCTTCATGAGGCAAATTCATTTTGAGCGAAGGAGTCTCTTTCATTTTTTCTACTTTTTCTAGTTTTTCCAGTCTCGTTTCAATTACTTTTGCCGTTTTTTGGAGTTTCTTTTGTTTTTTAGCAAAGTATGGTTTCGCTTTTTTTGCTTCTAATTGACTTACCTTTTTTGGCGCTTTTGTTGCTTTTTCAGCTTTTTTCTCTTTTATTTTCACTGCTTCTTCTAACTGTTTTTTCTTTGCCTCATATCTTTCATACGCTACTTTCTTTTGATTATGCTCCCATTCTTTTTGTTCTGCATAATCGCTATAGTTGCCTTTATACTTTTTTATTTGTCCTTCATTGATCTCCCATATGGTGGTGCAAATGGCATCCAGAAATGCTCGATCATGAGAGACAACGACGAAAGCCCCTTTCCACTCTATCAGTTTCTTTTCCAGCCATTCAATATGCTCTGTATCAAGATTTGTGGTTGGTTCGTCTGCAAATAAGATTTCTGAAGCTGTAACGAGTGCCTCATTAATGCAGGCCTGTGTTACTTCTCCTCCGCTTTTTGTTGTATCTGTTGTTCTTTTTAGCTGCGGCAGAAGTTCACATTGAGCATGACAGATAACGGTCCCGCTGTCTGGAATTATCTTTCCAGCCAATACGTTCAACAATGTCGTTTTTCCACTGCCATTACGGCCGACTAAGCCGATCCGGTCATTTTTATGAATTTGTAATTGATCAGTCTCTAGTAATAACCGGTCCTTTACATAGTGCTTTATATGAAGTACTTCTAATAGAAACATACAATCATCCCCCCATTTTTTCATTTTCCAGGGACAAAAAAATGCCCCTATCTATATTCAGAATAGGCGGCATAGGTATAGGTGGGCACTAAAAAGAGACTTCTCCTTTTAGGTTCAACTATAGAAAACCAATCCTATTCTGAAAACTCCGAGTGAAGGCATCAAAAATAAGGCAGAAACGTTCATCTGCTAAAAAAACACCTTCAACTAACGGCTTTCGTCAATAGGATTAGTACTTCATTTAGTTGGGTCACCCTTCCGTTCTTTTTATTTTAGTGCAACTCTAAATGATACATTCAGAATTGTCAAATGTTAATTTCCTCTACCATTATAAGCTGCTTGATTTGTTTCTTAAAGATGAATTCCTCTTTCCCTCAAAGAATATCCATCCCTTTTAAAGGCCGTGTTCCTTTAAACGCATACTCTAGTAATTGCCGGATTGATTGCTGCTCAATAGGCCGGGGGTTATAATAAGGATTCTTCACAGCCCGTTCTGCAGCCTGATCCAAATCACTTTCCCTCATCCCAATGCTCATCAATGACGCAGGGGCGCCTAGAGAGGCAGCCCAATCAAAAAGAGAGCCCGCTGCATCCTCTTCCTCTACATGAAGGGCACGTGCGATGGATGTTATCGCTTTCGGTGCGTAGGCCGCATTGTACCAAATAACGTATGGCAGCACGACCGAGTGGGTTTCTGCATGTGGAAGGTTGTAACTGCCTCCCAATACGTGACATAGCTTATGGTGCAAGGCCATTCCTACAGATCCTAGAACAGTCCCCCCAATCCAACAACCATAAAATGCCTCGGAGCGTGCCTCTATATCATATGGATCCGCTATAATAGACGGTAAACTTGAACGAAGAGCACGAATGCCATCTTCTGCCAAAAGAGAAATGATGGGGTTTATATTTTCTGCATATAATCCTTCTACACAATGGGCCATCGCATTCATTCCACTCGTGACCGTCACACGTGCTGGCAAATTAACCGTAAGAGTCGGATCATAAATGACCGATTTCGGCTTCACAATAGGATCTTTTCCAGTCTTTTTCATCCCATTCTCCGTGATTCCCCAAATCGGCGTCATTTCCGATCCTGCATACGTAGTAGGTATGGCCACAATGGACAAACTAGTATTTAGGGCAATGGCTTTTGCTAAACCGATAGAGGAACCTCCACCAATGGGAACAAGACTGTCTATATGGCGTTCCCGCACAATCTGTAACGCTTCCTGAACGTTTTCCATCGGCACATGCTGCACCGCTTTTGCATGAATCCCCGCACATAATGGACCTAGTATAGATGAAACCTGGTTGGCTAGCTTTTGTTGTCCAGGGGTGGAGATCACTAACGCCCTTTTCGCCCCCACCTTATGCAGTTCCATGCTAACTTCTTTCATTTTCCCGGTGCCAAAGTTCACCCTCATCGCTTGTGCTTCATATAAAAAATGTTGCATCGCTGCTTCCTCCTTTGTTTGCCTTTCTTTCATCGCCTGTACTTAAAAACGTCTGATGGGCAATCAATCCCCATCAGACGTTTTCCTTTATTCTTTCACAAATTCTTTTGTGCTTCTTACAGTATCAATCGGGCGTACCAATTTTTCAATTTCTTCCCGTTTTGGTTCTAAAAATGGAGGCAATGACAATTTTTCTCCAAGCGTTTCATACGGTTCATCGTCCATAAACCCTGGTCCATCTGTTGCAAATTCAAATAAAATTTGCGGAGCCACTCTTGCGTATAATGATCCAAAAAAGAATCGGTCTACGAAACCAGATGTTTGGAATCCGAAACTTTGCATCCGTTTAATCCATTCTTCTAAAACAGAACGGTCTTCCACACGAAAAGCCGCATGATGAACAGTACCAAATCCTTGTCGAGCCTGAGGCAATATCACATTTTTTTCTACCACGACTTGCGCACCATTTCCTCCTTCTCCTACTTCAAATAAATGAAAAGCTCCCTCTTGAGCGATTTCTTTAAAAAGGAGAACTTTTTCCAGCATCTCTTTAAAGTAATCAAATTCAGCGATCCGAACAAAGATGGGGCCTAAGCCTGTAATGGCATACTCTAAAGGAATCGGTCCTTTTTGCCACGGTGTACCAGCCGCAACACCTTCATTATTTTCATCTGAAATCAATTGGTATTGTTGATCATCAAAATCAACAAAAGAAAGGGTCTTTTTACCAAATTGTTCTTTGATTCCTGTATGTTTTACTTCTAAACGATCAAAACGTTTCATCCAATACTCTATTGCTGCATCACTCGGTACACGAAAAGAGGTTTTTGCTATCTCATTTGTCCCATGGATTCCTTTTGAAATACCCGGAAAGTCGAAGAATGTCATATCTGTACCTGCACTGCCCGTGTCATCCGCAAAAAATAAGTGATACGTTTGAATGTCATCTTGGTTCACGGTTTTCTTTACTAACCGCATCCCTAATACATACGTGAAAAAGTCATAATTCTTCTCTGCACTGCTTGTAATCGCCGTTACGTGATGGATTCCTTTTAATTCATTCATTTTATATTCCTCCAGTTGGTTATTCATTTTGCTTGTTTTTATCTATATATCTTTAATTAATATATCTCTAATTCAAAACAATTTTATCATGGCTGCCAGTGCCTGTCAATCCTCGGGAAGAAGATCAATAACCTAGATAATACTTACTATTCCCTATAAATAGCTCCTTAAAAACAAAAATGAACCGTTCGTTATTTCCAATGAACGGTTCATCGTTAGTTATCGGAATTTAATAAACAGAAAGCCCAAGCGCTGGAAGTTTCAATTTATCTTCCAGCCCAAACGTCTTTTGCATATCGGCCTTCTTGTTGCAGCTGTTCTAGCCACTTTTTAGCTTCTTGCCTGCTTACACTATGTACCTCTTGATAGGCATGACATAGTGTTGACTCTACATCCGGCGCCATTTTGCTTCCGTCTCCACAAAGGTACAGGTGGGCTCCGTCATCGAGTAATTGAATTAACGCGGCAGCGTCTCGTTTCATTAAATGCTGAACATACGTCTTTGGCTGCCCGTTTACGCGAGAGAAAGCTGTATGCAATGTGACCAATCCATCCTGTTCCGCTTGCTGCATTTCTTGGCAGTAAAGATAATCCTGTTCAAAATCGCGGCAGCCATAATACAGGTGTGCTTCCCCGAGCTTTTTTCCCTCTTCTTTCTGAATTCTACGGGCTTGGAGGAAGCCTCTGAATGGCGCAATGCCGGTCCCTGGACCCACCATAATGATAGGCGTTTCAGGATTTTCCGGTAATTGAAAGCCTGATTGCGGCGTGTGGATAAAACAAGTAATGTTGTCCCCTATTTGACGATCCGCTAAATAAGTGGAAGCCACTCCCTTATATTCACCCCGTCCGCTCCATGCTCGTTCATATACGACTCCTACCGTTATACTTAAAGAATCGGAAAACATTTTAGATGAACTTGAAATGGAATAATATCGGGCCTTTAATGATGGCAGAAGCTCTATAAATCGAGCAAACGGCAATTCACAAGCCGGATATTGCTCCAGTAAATCAAACATCGTGAGACGTTTTTGAAGGACCTTTTCCTTGTATGTCTCTTCCTCTAAAAGAGATTCCAATTCCCGCTTATGAGGCGGGCACACCGTGAAGGAGGCTAATTCACGAAGCTGTACGCGTGTCGCCGCTTCCTGCAATTCCACATTGCACGTAAGCAGATCATACACACTTACAGGATAACCGAGCGGAAGATGTGCCACATTGCGTCCACTTCCGCTAAGAACGATATGATCGTGTGGCGTTAGCCGGTATCGATCGAGAACACGTTCTACAAGCTCTCGTCTATTTTGCGCAACGACGCCTAGATGATCTCCTTCGCGGTACGTTACACCTTTTGGCAGCACAATTTCAATATGGCGGGTGCTCCGATCACTTTTCTCTGTTTGAAGTTCACGGTTTTCCTTCACTTGTCCTGAAAAAGCGTCGTGTGTTGCCACAAATGGTGTATGGATCGGCCCTTTCACAAACTCCATAGTAAGTGTACTTTCATCTTTCTCTCTCTGTTCTGTCTCTTTCAAATTAAATTCTTTCATTAAATCAGTCCACAATTGATCGTGCCAATGATCCAATTGGGCTTCAAAATCATCATTTGCATCCCCTTCGCCCATTGGAACAATGCGGTTCGCTCCTTTAACAGCCAGTTGTTCATCTATTAATTGAGGAATTCGCTGATAGGTACTTGCCCAGTTACGGTTTCCGCATCCAAAAACAGTATACTTCACCCCTCTGAACTCTCTGGCTTCCGCCTGATCAATCCATTTGACAAACTTAGCTGCATTATCAGGCGCTTGCCCATTGTACGAAGAAGTGATGATCAAAACGGCCCCTTCTTTAGGCAGTTTTCCGCTATATTCATCAAGAGCAGCTACTTTACTCTGAAATCCTTCATAACGGGCCGTCTCCGCAAGCTCTCTTGCAATCCCTTCTGCTGTTCCAAGGTTTGACCCGTAAAGCACGAGCAGCGGTGTATTGTGTACATCAGTTATCTGTCTAAATTCCCTTTTCGATTTCTTTTCTTCTGCAGGTACTGTTCCCTGACTGGAAACAGCCAAAGCCATCTGCTTTTTTCTTGATTTTACACGTATCGTAAAATTATCTGGTTTTAATGTTAATGTTTCTTTCACATTTAACTCATAGTCCGTATGATCAATCAATTCAAAATGCTGAAGAATCATTCCTAAAACGAGTGTCGCCTCTTGAAGAGCAAACTGCATGCCAATACACGCCCGCTGCCCGTTCCCAAATGGTTTATACGCATGTTGAGGAATTTTACTTGGATCTTCAAAACGTTCAGGCCGGAACGTTTCCACATCCTCTCCCCACGCCTCTTTATCCCGATGCAGTTTTGGAATAAGAACAACAACGCTTTTCCCTTTTTCAATCAAATACTCCCCGCCAATGACCGTGTCTTCTTTTGGATATAATGAAAAACCTGGAGCAGTCGGCCATAAACGTAATGATTCATTAAGAATCATCTTAATGTACGTAAGATTTTTCACTTGTTTATAGGAAGGGACTGAATCTGTTAAAACGCTATCCACTTCCTCGTATGCTTTCTTAAGCTTATCTGGATTCTTTAAAAGGTAATAGATTGCAAAGGACAGCAAGCCGCTCGTCGTCTCGTGTCCCGCTATTAAGAACGTAATAATTTGATAGCGAATATTAATATCATCCAATTTCTCGCCTGTCTCTGGATCTTTCGCATTTAGCATAAGAGAGAGCAGGTCCTCTTCTCCTTGATCCCCCTTCTCTTTACGCTCCGCAATCATTTGATCCACTAACGAAAACATGACGTCAATGTCCTGATTATATTGACGTTTTGTCCGCACCATCAGCTTATCTTGCAAACCTAAACGCTGCGTTTGATTCATCGATTCGTTAAGGGCTCGAAACATACTCGTAATAAATGGGTGCGGCGTTTCACGATAGAAACTGTTAAAGCGGTAATTAAAACCACACAGTCCAATCGTATCAAGTGTAAGATTCGTCATATCTTTTGGTACATCAATCGATTCCTTTGGGTTAAGACGCCCCCATTTTTGGACGAGCTGCAAAGCAAGATCCATCATCATCGGATAATATCCCTTCATCGCTTGCTGGCTAAAACTAGGCAGAAGAATATTATGAGCCTTTTTCCAATTCGGTTCTTGTGTTTCACTCGTAAATAAACCGTCTCCCGCAAATGCACGAACTTTTTTCAATGACGAAGATAGATTTTTATCAAAACGCGTTGGATCGCAAACGTCTGCTACTAATTGATGGCTCGAAACAAGCGTAGTGGCTGCACCGGGAAATTCAAATTCATAAATCGGACCATACTCATCGGCCAGTTTACAAAGTGACTGAATTGGTTTTTCTCTATCGATAAGAGGGATATTGCTAAGCGGACCGAACGTTTTAGGTTTTGGAATCTTTTTCGTATTCTTCAATATAAACCACCTTTTCTTATTACGTTTTATTCCTCTTTCATTTGTCCTCATACCATTTTCAAGGCTCTATGAGGAAACTCTTTTTAATATTTCAAACGGAATGAATATTCATTCCTGTTTAGACACAGCAGTCGAACTGTTATTCAATCCGAACTGCCCGCGCGATGAAAGTACCCATTCGTTCAATTAATTCTGTCGAATCCTCTATACGCTCACTTTCAAATAATTTCAAAACCTCAATAATGCCTCCAACAATAAAGGATATGAGCACATTTGGTGGAAATTCATATACTTCTTGTTTCATTTGGCCTTCTATAATAATTTTCTCGATGGACATAAGCAAATGCTGATACGCCTTTTCACTGTCTTGACTTAAATAAGGCATTCCTTTTTGACTGTGAATAAAACGCACCACGTGCGGATTTTGTTTCGAAAAATGAAAAAATTGATGGAACAAAAAACGAAATTGTTCATCGGTTGATTTAACATGTACATCCATTTGAATGGCTTTCGTTAACTGTTTCATACAATGTTGAAAGAGCTCATTCACTAACGCTTCTTTATCAGCAAAGTATCGGTAAATAGTACCAGCTCCGACTCCTGCCCGGCTGGCGATCATCGGGATGGTCGTTCCGTCAAACCCTCGCATGGAAAACTGCTCTAATGAAGCGGCTAAAATATCTTCTCGTTTCGTTGTCATGCTGCACCTCCATATAGGAATGAATGTTCATTCCTATTGTTTACATCATATGTTCTTTTTTTGCATCTGTCAATGATAAAATACATGATCACCTTCTAAGGAAACTAGTATAAAGAAAAGGGAAAGAGAACCGTTTAAAGCTGAAAAGGAGCCACTAGAACCATTGTTACTTCATGACGCTTCCCCCTGACAACAAGACCGATTCCCCTACTATATTTTGCGTTGCATCTGTCAGCAGAAAGCCAATGATGTTGGCTACTTCAAACGGCGTAGTGATTCTTCCGGAGGGAAGACCTTTTAAGACTTCCTCATACTGCTGCTCAAATGTCACACCGTTTCGCTGTGCTTTTGCTTTTATCGCCTCTCTGCCCATCTTCGTTTCGACAAAGCCAGGACAAATTGCATTGACAATGACGCCATGTTGGACCGCTTCAACAGCGAGTGATTGCGTAAAGCCGCGCAGCGCAAATTTGCTGGCTGCGTACGCGCTGTTGCCATGCGTGCCTCTTATACCGGACAGCGAGGAGACATGAATGATTCGGCCCGAACGTTTTTCTCTCATTTTTTCATATACAAGCTTTGTCAGCATCATTGCCGATATCAAATTTACGTCAAGCATGTTTCTCACAAACGCTTCTTCTAGTTCTTCTAATACGGTTCCTCCTGCTATTCCGGCACAGTTTACCAGGCCTGAAATAAATCCTAGTTGATTTTCACAGGACTCTACAAGAAAATTCCGTTCTTCTTCTTTTGTCATGTCTGCTTTCAAAAAATGAACAGACGTGCCTTCTGCTTTCAGCTCATTTGCTAATAGCGAAAGTTTCTCCTCATTTCTTCCTGTTAAAGACACAGATGCCCCCATCGCAGCTACTGTTTTGGCAGTTTCAGAGCCAATTTCTCCTGAGGCTCCCGTAATCAGCACATGTTTGCCGTTTAGTGCAGTGTTTGAAAAAACAGTCATGTTCTTCCGCCTCCTTGTTTTTCATAATAAAGAAATATTTCCCTATTAAGAGGAAAGTATGCCTTGTTTGCTCTAAATTCTCCTCTCTCTATCAGAAAATTAATGACAATCATTGTCGCAGAGTACGTAAAGCTTGGCTGAATAGACCGTAAGAAACTCCTCTCCAGTAAAAAACCCTGCCAATTGACAGGGTTTTTAAGCAAATTCCTGTTGGATAATTTGCTGGTGATTCTCGTCTAAACTCTTTGCCGAACCAAAATAAATGCGCGGAACACGCTTCCCAATTAAACAAACAACTTCATAGTTAATGGTCCCCATGAGACTGGCGATTTCATCAATGGACTGAAATACTTGATCATCGCCTCCAAAAATAATGACCTCGTCACCCTGTTGGCAGGCAGGCACGTCACTGACATCAATCATCGTCTGGTCCATACAGACACGGCCAGCAACCCGAACTTTTTGCCCGTTTACTAAAAACTGCCCGCGGTTTGAAAGGTGCCTGGAAAGTCCATCAGCGTAACCAATTGGAAGCGTAGCAATACAGCTGTCGCGTAAAGGCGCATACGTACATCCGTAGCTAATAGGCTGAGACTTTGAAACCCTTTTAAGTGCGGCAATTTTTGTTTTAAGTGTCATGACTTGCCTGAGTGAGATCGAATGTTTTTTTAATGAAGCTTTCGGATAAAGACCATATAATCCAATTCCCACTCGTACCATATCAAGATGCATCTCGGGAAAGTTCATCGTCCCCGCACTATTGCAGCAATGCTTTAAAGGGATATGAATATGATGATGATCTAAATAGGAAATAACTGAAATAAATTCTTTATATTGCTTCATCGTGTAAGAAGGATCTTCATTATCGGCGTCAGCAAAATGGGTAAAAACCCCTTTAAGATCGATATATGGTGAGGCCATACTCTTTTTTGCCAACAAGAGCGCTTCTTCACTTGATTGAACTCCTATTCTTGACATTCCTGTATCGACTTTGAGATGAATCGATACTCTTTTTTGCAGCTGTTCAGATTGGCAGATGATTTCGTTAAGCACGTCTTCAGAAAAGACTGTTAAGTCAACACCTGCCAAGATCGCTTCCTTTAAGGAGCGAATCGGTGTATACCCCAGTACAAGAATAGGTTCGGTAATTCCTTCCTCTCTCAGCAGCAGCGCTTCATCTAATAAGGCAACAGCTAAATAGTCTGCACCAGCTTGTAAAACTGCTTTTGCTATCGGGAAAGCTCCGTGACCGTATCCATCTGCCTTTACTACAGCCATCAGTTTCACAGCTTTTTTAATATACTTTTTATATTGCTCCGTATTATGTTTAATCGCATCTAATGAAATTTCAGCCCATGTATTTCGATAACTTTGCTGATTCATGTGAATCCCCCTGACCCCGGCTCTTTTTATATGAAAAATCCCTCAAGAATGAACTTGAGGGAAGCGATATCGTTATTGAAATTGCATAATTAACTTGTCCAGTTGTTCACTATATTTAAGGGTTTCACTATCTGTAAATCCCTTTTTTAAACCAGTGGCGATCAGTAACTTACGCATCTCATTAATTTGAGCAGATAATTCCTCCAGACTTAATTGATTAGATAACATTACATTTCCCCTATGTGAGTTTGTTTGCTTTCTAAAACACAAAGTGAGTCACTTTTTCTTTTTCCAATGCTTCTTCCACTGTCACATATTCATATTGTAAATCCTTTGCAACAGCTTCGTAAGTAATTTCATTGTTGGCAACATTGACTCCGAGCTTTAATGGTGGATTTTCTGAAATCGCTTTAATGACACCTTTATTGGCAATTTGTAATGCATATGGAACCGTTACATTTGTAAGTGCCATTGTAGATGTTCTTGGAACTGCTCCAGGCATGTTGGCAACAGAGTAATGAACGACACCATGTTTTTCAAAAGTTGGAGTATCATGTGTTGTTACATGATCAATTGTTTCCACGCTGCCACCTTGGTCAATGGCTACGTCTACAATGACAGAACCAGGCTTCATTGATTTCACCATTTCTTCTGTCACGAGCTTAGGTGCTTTTGCCCCTGGTATTAAGACGGCACCAATTACTAAGTCCGCTTCTGCTACTGCTTCGGCAATATTAAAGGGATTAGACATGAGTGTTTTAATTTGATTGCCGAAAATATCATCTAAATAACGAAGACGGTCAGCGCTTACATCAATGATCGTAACATCCGCACCTAAACCAATCGCCATTTTGGCAGCGTTTGTTCCCACGATTCCGCCGCCAACAATCGTTACTTTACCGCGGCTTACCCCTGGAACACCTGCAAGAAGGATGCCTTTACCACCGTTAAATTTTTGTAAAAATTGGGCACCGATTTGTGCAGACATACGGCCTGCAACTTCGCTCATTGGTTGAAGGAGCGGAAGAGTACGGTTAACAGCGACGGTTTCATATGCAATGGCGGTCATACCACTTTCTTTTAGAGCTTTTGCCAAGAACGGCTCTGCTGCTAAATGAAGGTAAGTAAATAACACTAAATTCGGACGAAAGTATTTATATTCACTCTCAAGTGGCTCTTTTACTTTCATGACCATTTCAGCCTTTGTCCAAACATCTGACGCACCATCAATCATTTCAGCACCGGCTGCTTTGTAATCTTCATCCGTGAAACCGCTTCCTAAACCGGCCCCTTTTTCGATTATTACTTCATGTCCTTCATTCACAAATGAAACAACTCCTGCTGGAGTAAGTGCAACACGATTTTCATTATTTTTAATTTCTTTAGGCACCCCAATAATCATTTTCTATTTCCTCCTTAGATAACTTGGTTTGTGATTGCTGTGTATTAAGAATAATCAATTCCAAACGATTTATCTTTGTTTAGATAGGAGAAAGAAAATGACTCTTTTCGTTGACTTAAACAAATCATTTAAGTCTGTCTCGATGTATTGGGAGCGATTACAAAATTTTCGATCATAAAAATTTTTCAAGCTTTAAATCCAGATATAATGTGATCTTTTGATTAGCATCTTTTAAATTAACATCACCGATTTCTGATATTCGCTTAAGCCGATAATTTAGCGTATTCGTATGAACATTTAATGCCTTCGCCGCTTCATGAACATTGCTGTCTTTGTTTAAATAGACTTCTAATGTTTCGACGAGATCGCAGTGATTTTTACTATCATACTCGTGAAGCTTTTTCAGGGAGTAGTTTTCATATTGGTCTGTTACTGCTTTTTCCAACAATACATCAATATACTTGTATATCCCTAAGCTTTGATAGCTATGGATATCTTTTGCTTCAGATGGGAATTTTTCTTTTATCGATAATACCGTTCGTGCTTCCCTGTACGCTTTTTCTACTTTTAAATAATCACTATATATACTGCTAAAACCTTGAACAATCGATTCTATTCCGTGTCGCTCTTTCATTTTATCAACAAACAAATCACAAAACGTATTTAGTTTTTTCAATGGTTGTTCGCATTGATCAAGAGAAATAAACAGGATTAATTGTTCATGGTCTATTGTATAAAGCAAAATCTTTGGCTGTTGAATAGTTTTTAAATGATAGGCTATCTGTTTCTCTTTCTCCGTCGTTATTTCCTGTGAAAATTGGTAGACGACAACTGAGTATAAAGATGGGGGTGTAATTTGCAGCAACTGAAATTTATCACTAATCTCTCTATTGTTATGAAAATGACTCGTCAACAGCTGCCAGAAAAACTCTTGATATTGTTTTTCTTTTTTATTTTTACGAGTCTGCACCTGAATTAATTTATTTTTCGCCGCTTCTGCAGCCTGTTTTAAACATTCTATATCTTCTTCCTCTAACATTTTCTCAATCTCCAATGCCCAAATAAAACCGAGCACTTCATCATTTTTCCAAATGGACACGGCCACTCTGTTTCCCAGGCCAATATCATCCATCGTCTTCACCCGTATTGGATGACGACTGCTTAACAACGAAGGTATAACTCCTTCTTTCCATAATGAATTAATCACTTTTTCAGGGACACGACGGCCGATAATGGTTGCCGTTCTTGCAGGGTCCGTTTTATCACCATGTGTACTGTAGGCAAGAAGCCGATGGTTGGCATCTTCAATGGTAATCGGACAACGTAACACTTCACTTATGGCATCAGCAAACTCTTCCAAACTATCAAAACTAGCACGAAATGGATTGTTTTTCATCATTAAAAATCAACCTTTCTCTTAGTGTGCATTCTTTTCCAAATAGAATTGGAGTTTGTGCACAATTTAACGTATTTGTGTAATATAAACAATCTCCCCACAAATATTTGTATTATTCTATAATATAATCCGTGTACAAACATGATATATTTAGCATCAAGAAACGTTCATCTTTCTTTCTTAGTAATACTTGTAAGCGTTACCAACATAAAGGGAATAGGGGGATTTATTTAAACAACGACTTAGTTAGTTTTATTCAAATAATATTTTTTGCTTTTCTATTTTATCTTTTATGAAGAAAAAGATAAATAAATTTTTTACGAAACTGGAGGTGCAGTACATGCAAAAAAGTCAAAAATCAAATAATTATCAACTGCAAAGAGGATTAGAAGCAAGACATATTACTCTTATGTCTTTAGGAGCAGCGATTGGCGTGGGTCTGTTTCTAGGATCAGCAACGGCTATCAAACTTGCAGGGCCTGGTATCATACTTGGTTATGCATTTGCGGGTATGATCATGTTCTTTATTATGAGGGCTCTTGGGGAGATGGCGATTCAAAAACCAGTTGCCGGATCATTCAGTCAGTATGCCCGCGACTATCTAGGCTCTCTGCCCGGTTTCCTGACTGGCTGGAATTACTGGTTTTTATGGGTTGTGACGTGTATGGCAGAGATTACGGCCGCAGGGATATACATGGAGTATTGGTTTCCAGATGTGCCTCGCTGGATTTGGGCTCTGGCCGCTTTAGTGATCATGGCTGCAGTAAATTTTCTAGCGGTTAAAGCTTACGGCGAATTGGAATTTTGGTTTGCATTAATCAAGATCGTCACCATCATGTTCATGATCGTTAGTGGGATTGGGATGATCGTTTTCGGAATTGGAAATGGCGGAATTGCTACTGGTATAAGTAATCTTTGGGAACATGGGGGACTGCTTCCAAATGGAATAACCGGAGTGTTGATGTCATTACAAATGGTCATGTTTGCTTTCCTCGGTATTGAGATGATTGGAATTACTGCCGGTGAAGTAAAGAATCCTGAAAAAACGCTCTCCAAAGCAATTGATACCGTTTTTTGGCGGATTCTTATTTTCTACGTAGGTGCCTTGTTTGTCATCATGTCAATCTACCCATGGACCGAAATTGGTGCAAAAGGCAGTCCTTTTGTATTAACTTTTGATAAGCTCGGAATCCCTGCCGCAGCAGGAATCATCAATTTTGTTGTATTAACAGCGGCGCTTTCTTCATGCAACGGCGGTATTTTCAGTACAGCACGGATGCTTTTTAACTTAGCTGAAAACGGCGAGGCGCCAACATCATTTGGAAGAATCAACAAAAACGGTGTTCCAAGCGTAGCCGTTTTAGTAACAGCAGGGGCACTATTAGTAGGTGTCGTCCTCAATTATTTAGCTCCTGCAAAAGTGTTTACATGGGTAACCGCTATTTCAACGTTTGGTGCGATTTGGACTTGGTCTATCATTTTGTTATCACAAATTCGTTATCGTAAAGGCTTAACTGAAAAGCAAGTTCGAGCCTTAAAATACAAGATGCCGCTCTACCCATTTACTTCCTATTTTTCATTAGCATTCTTACTCTTAGTAGTAGGCTTAATGGCTTTTTTCCCGGAAACAAGAATTGCCCTAATCGTTGGACCGCTTTGGCTGGGAATTTTGGTGGCCTTCTATTATGGAAAAGGGTTCCACAAGAGGAAAAAGGAAGAAGAGATGACGGCGCAGGATTGGGATAACAAGCATATTGAAACGAAGAATGTGCAATAAAGATACTCCTCTGGCATCGTTAAAACAAAGTTAATTGTATATGGAGTGAGAGCGTGTTTTGATCTATTTATTTTCAAAACATGCTCTTTCTATTTTGCTTATACATCCATAGGGATTTTCGCAAGATTAAGAGCACATAAAAATTATGAAGTTAACCAGACTTTTTATCTGCTTTCTTTCCTTTATTTTTTTCTGCTACTACTCTCAAAAAATCTTTCATTTGTTTCACTTCTTCTTCACTTAACGGAATCCCATCCCAGTGGAGCTCCTCTTTAGAAAGAAGGTCTTTTGTATCAAACTTTTTTTGGGAGTTTCTTTCTCTTTGGTCCGTTAAGCCGACTATATAATCCACCGAGACATCGTAGTAGTCAGCAAACAGAGTGATTTTATCTAAAGAGGGTTGTCTAAATTCCGATTCATACCCTGCATAAGTTGATTTGGCTATACCTACAATCTTTGCTGTCTTTTCCATTGTAAGATGATGATACAATCTAAGCATTCGTAATCTTTCTCCATATCCCTTTACATTTAACACCTCTTTTCCATTATTTTCTCGTAATCTAGCAGCGAGTTATTTTGAATTCTTAATGATAGAGATTAAATAATGCTTCATTTCAGCTAATTTGCCTTCAATAAACGTATTATACTGTCTAAATATTTCAATTTCCTCTGTCTCAAATGTTCTTTTTTGTTCCGAAAACATAACAGAATGGCCAATCATATGACCATGGTGATGAAGAGGACAGCAGCATACCGACTGATACCCATTCTTTAAAAGATCTTTTTTATGATTAAGAGAAACAATATCCTCTACCTAAATTTTTGCAGTGATTGAGCCGAGCCAGGTTCTTGTCCATACATTCTCATACCTTTATATATATTTAAAAATTTTCATCCTCTTTCACACAGCCTGTTTAGAGACGACTGCCTCTCTGTTTATCTTAAAACGCCTCCTTTTGCAATTTCACCTTTGTTCCTGTAAACAAATCAATTTGCCACGTTCCATTATACTGGGGCCGGTGATTGCGTTCCGTTACCGTAATGATGCAGCCTTGTACCGTGAAGTCGACTTTTCCTCCTCCTCTTGTAATAGAAGCTGATAATCCATCTATTACTTGAAATAACCGGAACATCGGCCGTAAACGCCATGGGAAAGTATCAGGTAGCTCTTGTTCCCCATGATGATGATAATGAATAATTTCTGCGATGTCATCGTGTACAGAATAATAATGTTTGGCTATCTCTGCGCCCCGATACGCATGCAGTTTGCTGTCTTCAAACACCTTTTTAGGATCGACTACATCACCAACAGATAGAACCGGCTGAGATTTACCCAGGTCATGAAAAATGAAGGTCTGCACTAACTGGTCTTTATCAATGCCAATAATTTCTGCAATTCCTTTATGATATAACTGGGATAGAAGTTTTAGGCAATTGACAACATGGCGGTAGCCGCCGTCTTGTATGACACCTGTGATGGTAATCCTCTTTGTCTTCGGGTCATATATATCGTTGTATTCAACCGTATTTTTAAGTTTATATTCTACTTTGCTGTTCGGCAGCGTGAGAGCAAAAGCCCGATCAATTTCCTCTTGCATGTTCACAAGATCCGTTACGTCTTTTGCTGTGATCAAAATTCCTTTTTTTATGCCTTCTTCCATTAACGGAATCGCATTTATCGATAGAGTTCTTCCCATTAATGTTTTTCTCAGCACGCCCTTCCTCGCCTTGCCTGTTCTTACTACGTCTTCTAATAATTTTGTGTCATATTCGAAAGGCAGCTGTATGAAATATAAGTCACTATAAATATGTTTACCTTTATATTGATTTTCTTTAAGTTGAAGTAATTGTTCAGCGGACGGGTTTAGATACTGAACGCGCAAATCTTGATCAATCAAAACTAGCGATTCATCCATTGAGTGTAGAATATACTCTAAAAATTTCTCCTCAGAGACAATCTTTTTCATGGCTTTTCCTCCTTTCATGTTCTCAAAAAGAGAATATTTTCACTATTATTTATATATCCTGTCCTTTAAATATTAAACAAAAAAAAACGCCACCTAAGTGAAGCGAATAAGTCCGTTCCTTCCTTTCTTTTTGATACAAAAAAACGTTCACACTGACGGAATCAAATGAATCTTCTTTATTTTTTCATTCTCGGTTTCGTTGGATCACATTTTGGACGCTCCAGTTTTGTCGTTTCGCTGAGCTTCGTTAAGTAATAACATTCTTCTCTCATCATGTGATCGGCCATTAAAGGAGCAAATGTGCCTAGCGCCTTTTTGCTGATCTCTATTTCCACGATTTCGTGAAGAAAATTCATAAACAGTTTCATTTCCAATGACGTGTCTTCATTAAATTTTTCCAACGCAGGGAATGTCAAATGCGACTTCGGGGAGTGCATTGTGGATGAACGCAAGCGACTTCAATCCTCTGGAAATCGACTCCCCCGTAACCTTTTCGTTCAACGCAATTTGAATATGTTCAGATTTTCTTTGCTCGATTGAGTTGGCCTACGCCAACACCTGTCTTTACCATCAAGATTCTTACAGATTTCGCTACCGCTCTATGTTGCAGCCGACAGATTGCAAAATATAATAGCGTCCTCTACACCTGCATAACATGGAATTAATTGATTTTAACTTCTTCCACCGTTTGTTCTACTTCCGCACGTGTCATTTTTTCGCGCCCTTCTTTCATCGCTTTTAACGTTTTTTGAGCCAGGGCAAGCGGCAGACGGCAGAATAATAAAATGCTTTTCTTATTGAGAGACTTCATATATTCATCTGCTTTTGCCAGGTTTTCATCTGCATATTCGAATAGCTCTGCACGATTCCAGCCGTCGGGTACAAAGCTTACACCACGTTCATCCAAATCTTCCTTCTCATTGCGCAAAATGTTTACCGCCTGAAGCCCGCGCCCATAACCGACGGCAAGTTCCCGATCTGTTTTTTCTTCGCCATAGTGCTCCCAAAGGTCCGAAAGCATGACTCCAACAAGTCCTGCAACGTAATATGTATAGTCATCCAAATCTTCACGTGTGCGGATTTCCCAGTTTGCTTTTGCCCATTTTGCCATCCCAAATGCCATTTCACAAGCAGCATTCGTGACTATTGGCAGGGCATCTTTTGGACAAGTCTGCAGCCATTCTTCTAAACGGAGTGTAACTTCGGGCATTTGATCTTTTGTCCGCCCAAGAATTCTTAAATACTCTTCGTTATCAAATGGTTGTTTAAATAATTCGCTTACTTGCATTAAGATCGTGTATTTTACATAATTGTCCAATTCCTTATGATCTTCAATTTCATCAATTGCCCGAAATACTAAATAAGCAGCTGTAACCGAGTACTTTAACTCCTTCTGCAAAAAAGTAATTGGTATATAAAATGTACGACTCGTCTCTTTTAGCATACGCATTGCATCTTTAGGAATCGCGCTCATTTTTTTCCGTACCTCCCTCTTATAACAATTCCCGGGCCAATAATCGATAAACATCCAGACGTTTCTCTTGTGAATGGGGAATACTGACGATCATCGCTTCATCAAACCCGTATTGCTCCTGTTCTTTTTGTAGCAACGTTGCTATTTCTTTAGCATCTCCAACTAAATGTATTTTACGATTTTCTTTAATGGTCATGCGATCCATTTCCGTCAATGGATAATCATATGCTTCCTCAGGTGTCAAAAATGGTATGATCCTGCCCCTCATAAACAGTAAACGCCAAATATCTTGAGGCTTTGCTTCGAATTCAGCTTCTTCTTTTGTTTCGGCTGTTGTCACCATATAGGAAACATTGATTTCCGGTTTCTCCATAAAAGCAGAAGGTTGAAAGTTCTTTTTATATGCATCTAAAATTGGTTTAGACAGCTCGCCATTGAAAAACTGTGCAAATGAATAGCCGACGCCCCTAACTCCAGCTTGAACAGCGCTATTGCCAGTCGAACCCAATAGCCAAGCCTCCGGCAAAACGACTTGGGATGGTGTGGCAATTGTTTGATTATATAAGTCATCTTCGGGTGCTTCATCATTGATTAACTGCAATGCCATATCAAATTTTTCATACATATTATGCAGTAGCGGCTGACGTCCCTCAGATAAAGCATAGATGGAACGCTGGTCCCCACCCGGAGCTCGACCAACGCCGAAATCAATCCTGCCTGGCGAAAATGCGCTTAACGTTTTAAACACCTCAGCTAATTTTAATGGAGAATAATGCATCATCATCACTCCCCCAGTGCCGATTCGAATATTTCCCGTTTTAGCAGCCAAATGAGCTGCCGTCACTTCTGGAGCTGAACTTGCAAAGTCGTTTGTTCCATGATGTTCTGCCATCCACATCCGATGATAGCCTAATTCATCGCCTAAAACAGCCAATTCTTCCGCCTTTTTCAAAGCATCTACTGCATTATTTCCCTTCGTAATAGGGGCTTGGTCCAAAATACTTAATCTCATTATATAATATAACATCCTTCCAATCAGCTTATTGTATCAGCAAATCGATTTTCTTTACTCCACCTGAGTGCTTAAATCTTATTCAATGAATCTGGGATTAAATCTTCACCAGTAACAAGGTCAAATGAACGGTTAAAAGTATTTTCCATCGGTAAAGCAGTTATAATCGTTTGCGCTACATCTTCACATGGAATCGAGGCGGTTTCTAAATCTTCCGCAATTGAAACTTTTCCAGTACCCGGCTCATTCAATAATCCTCTGGCGGTGCACAATTCAAACGTTCGCTTAGTGGATAACGTGCATAACTGTTAATAGACCGGGTGGGACAGCGAATAGAACATGTCCGAAGGCAAATAGCGCAAATGCAAAATCAGGATTTTTTATGCCTATGAAAAATTCTAACAAACTTTCCAATGTTTTGTTACTTTTTCGCTCTATGGCTTTTTAAATGTATGATTAAATTGCTGTTGTGAAATTAGAGAAACAAATGATTTAAAATATTGAAGGAGATATTGGAGAAGACCCGATTTGGTGTAATAGGTGTGGCTGCAATCTTGTCATGAAGACGTTTCGATTTCAAATGAATTAGCAGAGGAATTATCGTCTTGGTCAATGTAGTAGGCAAATGAATGGATTGGGATAAAGATAAATTGCTTCCTTCCACTCTTCATCGAAAAGGCTATTTAAAATGGGATGCCGTTTTAATACTTCGATCGCATGACCCAACACCTGCTTTCCAGCCACTTCGTTATCTTTAGTATAACATCTTATAACTGGAAGGAGCGGGTGAAACTTTTGTTCTCGTAAAATAATTACATTCAATTTACATTCACTTCAAAAATGAGATAGCCTGTACACGTTGATATGATAACGATATTAACGTTTTGAGAACTATTGAGCTCTACGTGCGCCTTTAAGACCGTATTTTTTACGTTCGTAAATACTTTTCCAGCTCGTTTACCATAGGGTTAATAAATGTGGGGCCAAGTTGAATGGAAATTGTACCGATGAGATGCCTCCGTATAATACTTAGTTTAAACTCCCTTAATTTTTTTGTTTCTTCTTGAAGAGGGAACACCACACACATTTTCTAATAGGGAATTTGATGTGACCCAAATGGCTAGTTGACCATTTTCATCCTTGAGAAAAAACGGAAAATATGCGGAAACCTAACTATTTAAAATTATTTATTCTGGGGATGCTACAGGCAGGAGGGTGAATAACAATGATTGAAAATTTTGAAGTTGCACAATTATCGTCTGAACAAACGGAAAGAATAAAACAGTTGGAAAGTGAATTAGAATGCACACTCATTGCCTATGAGCGCAAAAATGAGCACAGCACACAGACAATAACGTCCGGGGCATAATCCCGGATGTTTTTGCCGTTACTTCCTCAAAGCTTCAACTACCAGATCTATACTGTAACTTAAAATTTTATCGGTTTCCAATAAATGAGTGCTGCATGAAAAGTATATGGATATTCATATTTTCCATCCTTTTCAATAACGTATTGATTTAAAGCTTGTTCGACTTCCCGCTTGTCATAGTCTTTCGTTAAAATTTTGCTTACATTATCATGTATAAGAGATTCATATGATGGATATGTGGAAACACTCGGTATTTCAACAATTTTACAATTAGCCATAATACCAAGTTGGTACAAAATATTTTGTAAATGAATGTAGTCCCTACGTCTAAACTTAATCGAATAACCTTGCTCTCTATGTAAATCTAAATAGTGAGGTTTTTCCGGCCCACTTGTCATTCCTACTATGGCAAGCCGGGATGCAGCTTTATTCATTTTAAGCAATGCTTCTCCTATATCACTTACACGGTAATAGCAGTTTATCCCAAATACTACATCATAACTTTCCCTCATACTTATATGTTCCCATTTGTCATTTATAAAGCTTACATTATTTAATTGATGCTTCTCAGATTCATCTCTTAAAAAGTTGATAACACTCTGAGAGCTGTCCACACATGTAAGATGTTTAACATTTTCAGCCACACAAAATGTATAATTTCCCCAGCCAGGACCAATTTCTACTACATGGTCATTCGTATGTAACAACGTCAGGAGCTCTTCTTGAATTCTATAGGCGTAAGAATTTATGTAGTCCTCGCCCATTTGTTTCTTTTTTCCCATAAAAGAATGCCAAAAACCTTCTTCCGCTTCATCATGAATCATTCGGTTAGAAAGAGTTCCATCCCATTCCTTCATATTTTCTTTCCATAAATCAATGTAATTGCATCCCAATGGTACACCAGAAATGTTCATACTATTTAGAGCCAAACGGTTTTTTCTGTATAAGGCGTTCGTTTCGTCGCTGGCACTTCTTGATCTGCTTTCGGATACCCGATAAAAATCGTCCCCACTACCTTTTGATTTTCTGGTGATCCGATAAACTCGTGCATTCTTTCATCATGAACGAGGCCGACTCCTCTTGTACGCCAAACAAACCCGAGACCTAGTTCTCCAGCAGCAAGCCACATCGATTGAATCGCACAACATACGGCAAATACATTATCTTCGGAAGCATCCGAATCACCTGGAACAAGGTCTGCCGTTACGACAATGACTACCGGTGTCGAAGTAATCACTTTCAGCGAGCTTTCTACTAAATTGGGCTTTGTCGGAAAACGCTGCTGCAAAAATTCCTCTGCTACTGTTTCATAGCGCTGCTTCGCTTCATCTTTCATCACATAAAAATTCCAAGGCTCACGCAGGCGATCATTCGGGGCAAATGTCGCTGCTTCCAATAATTGCTCAATTTTCTCATCTTCGACTGGGATGTTCTCATAATTCCGGATGGCGCGACGTTCTTTCAATGCTTGAATAATAGACACGTTGTATCTCTCCTTTTTCAGTTCGTAACTGTTTCTGCTTCTAGCACTTTTTCGTACCATTTTATTTTTTCGCGTAATTGAACAACCTCACCTACGAGTACCATTGCCGGGTTTTGGATATTCTCTTCTATTACTAATTCATAAATCGTTTCAAGATTTCCAGTAATCGTTCTTTGTTTTTCCGTTGTTCCCCATTCAATGACCGCAACAGGTGTTTTTGCCTGTCTTCCATGTGCAATCAATTGTTTACAAATATAGTCTAAGTTGCCAACGCCCATATAAAAAGCAACTGTATCGATACCCGTTGCGAGTGCTGGCCAATTGAGATGATCTTCTCCTTTGCTATCACGGCCGTGGCCGGTTACAATGGCAAAGCTTGATGCATGATCACGATGCGTCACAGGAATACCCGCATACGCCGGTGCCGCAATCCCTGCCGTCACACCTGGAACAATTTCATATTCGATTCCATGTGCAACCAGTACTTCTGCTTCCTCCCCAACACGCCCGAACACACACGGATCCCCCCCTTTTAAACGGGTCACCGTTTTCCCTTCCATCGCTTTATCCACTAAAAGTGTATGTATTTCATCTTGAATGAGATGATGCCTTCCTGGTGATTTCCCGCAAAAGACGAGCTCAGCACCTTCTTTTGCGTATTCTAATAATTTCGGATTAACGAGCCGATCGTAAGCAATGACATCCGATGTTTGAATACATTCGAGTCCATAAACTGTCAATAGCTTTGGATCGCCCGGTCCTGCACCGACTAAATAGACTTTTCCTTTTTTCATAACGTAATCCCCCCTTTTCAATGATTCAAGTAAACCATGTTTTACTTCGATACCTTCTGCTTGTAATCGACACATGCCGTAATCCAACGCTCAACAAGCTCCGGATTAGAAGCAAAGTGGAGATGAGTATAACCGGCAACCAGATTTTCTTTCAAATATCCTTCTTGCTTCTTACCGAAACGCCCTTTTGTTTCATACGCGTATGGCAAGCCTTCAACTTGTTCATATGTGGAGTAATGGAATTCATGACCTTTCGCTTGTTGATTCGAATCCATTAAGAAATTCCCTTCTGTTCCGAATATTTCACGATAGCCAAGAGCAGCTCGTTTCTTCTGCATCATAATTTTCCCTGGAATCAGTCCCACCATCGGATACTTAACACCTACTGTATCCGTAATTGACTCTGTTAAATACATAAAGCCTCCGCATTCAGCGAGCGTCGGCAAACCGGTCGTAATGGACGTGCGAATCGACGCTTTGGAACGCTCATGACGGGCTAACTCAGCCGCAAACTCTTCAGGAAAACCGCCCCCTATGTATAAACCATCCGCTTTTGACGGAACTTTCTCCCCTTTTAACGGTGAAAAATACGTCAATTTCGCCCCGTATGCTTCCAATAATTCAAGATTTTCTTGATAGTAGAAATTGAACGCCGCATCTTTGGCCACAGCGATACAAACGCCTTGATCTTCACGTTGTTCAAATAAACCCGAAGAGTCCTCCAGCATTTCCGTCGTTTCTGCTAATTCATATAGTCGGTCCACATCAATCGTTTCCGAAACTAGATGTGCGAGTCTTTCAAAAAATGGATTCAGCTCGCCTCGTTCAATGGCTGGAATTAACCCTAAATGACGACTAGGAATATCAATATCTTGCTCCCGTTTCATATAACCAAGCACGGGCACGGCACATTCTTGCTCAATAGCCGCTTTCACAATATTGTAATGTCCGACGCTGCCGACTTGATTCGCAATCACTCCAACAATGTTTGGACCGGTCGCAAGCGTCTGAAAACCTTTCACGATTGCCGCTGCACTGCGCGCCATGCTAGCACAATTCACAATAAGCAGTACGGGGCTTTCCGTAATCATGCTAATTTCAGCCGTTGATCCCGTATTCTCTAATGGACTTTTCCCATCGTAGAATCCCATCACACCTTCAATGATGGAAATATCAGCACCCTTACTTGCTCGTGCAACTATTTCACGTACAGTCCCATGCTCAAACATCCAGCTATCTAAATTTCTCGAAACTCTGCCCGTAACAGCCGTATGATAAGATGGGTCAATATAGTCCGGTCCACATTTAAACCCTTGCACGGTATAGCCTTTTTGTTGCAACGCGGCCATAATACCGATTGTACACGTCGTTTTACCGACCCCACTGCCAGTCCCAGCAATGACTAATCTTCTTGTACTCATACCGTTTCCTCCATTTATGAAAAGCGCAAGGTGCCCGTAATCGGCGACAAGCATAAGATGAGCGCTGACAGAAGGCGCTTTTTGCCTTCCGAAGCGATTAGCTTATGACCTCGAGCCGATGGCGCCTGGAGCCAGACACCAAAACACCTCCAAAATTTTTTTGTCTCTTATTTGTTAAAAAGGAATGACACCGACAGAAATCGTGACATTGCCTGACTTTTTCTTAACGAGCTCAAGTTGCTCGGCTCCTGAATATAAGCGAACAGCCGGTTCACTGACTCCATAAGCGCCTGTGTATTTAAACACAGTATCAGATGGTGCCTCGATAGCTGCTCTGTTTAATTCAGCTGGCGGATAATAGACAAATTCCCAGCCGTACTTCTCAACGACTTCAAGCAAGCCTACTTCGTCTTTTTTCAAATCAATCGTACAAAGCGCCTTCACGCTTTTAATCGAAATATTCAATTCAACGAGTGTATCGAGAATGACTTGCTCAATTTCTTCTGATGAGGTTCCGCGATTACATCCCATGCCAATCACAACCGTTTTTGGCCGAAACACAATCCCATTTTCCAAAATCACTTCTTCTTCTTTTTCTAACAAACGATGCGTCACAATTAAAGCGGCTTTCGGTTTTGCTTGGATCGCTTCAGCAATAGAAGGATAGCTGATAATGTGCTCTGGAAGTGGCCGGTCATACATCCACCAATCGGGTTCTCCTGACTCTTGAACAATCGCGACATGCTCTTCATTCACGACCGACGCGCTTACAGGTGTCAGTTTTTCTGCCGAATCCCATACCCAGCCAAAACGAGAGCCAAATAAATCGACAGGAATCGTTTTTTGAACATCGGAAGCGGTCGTGATAATCGCTCTTGCACCTAAAGCGGCGGCTACTTCGTGCGTAAGCTCATTTGCACCACCGAGATGTCCGGATAATACGCTAATCACATTTTCTCCTCGATCATCAATAACGACAACACCAGGATCCGTTTTTTTATCTTTTAAAATCGGCGCAATCATTCTTACAACGGCACCGAGAGAAATTATCATAACAATACCTTTATATTGCCTGAAAAGCGTGGGCAGCAACATTCGCACGCTTCCTGAAAAAAGCTGAATATGTTTCTGTTCTTCATCACCTTTTTCAAACTTGCTCATATAATACAAATCTGAATGAGCAAACACTGTATGTAGACGGCGGGATAGTTCAACACCGTGCTTCGTAATCGCGACAATCGCATAGGCATTTTTTTGAACAACAGATGGCTGTATTCCTTCTTGCAATTCAATCATCACGATTTTATTCCTTTACGAAATCCGTGTGTAAAGCTCGCATCATATAATTTCGAGCGATATTCATCTTTCTCATGAATCGTTGGATCTAATGCCCAACCTGCCAAGATCATCGCATGTTTGCGAATTCCATTTTTCCGCATATCTTCATCTAGATTTACCAATGTTGTGCGGACAATTTTTTGATCTGGCCATGATGCCCGCTGAATAACTGCAACAGGTGTTTCGTCTTTCCAACCAGCAGCTTGCAGTTCTTTCACAATTTTCTTCGTTAAAGTAGCACTTAAAAAAAGCGCAATTGTACAATGATGACTAGCCAAGTCTCGTAATTTCTCGAATTCTGGAACAGGTGTCCGTCCTTCCGCTCTTGTTAAAATAAGCGTTTGCGTTAAATCTGGAATGGTCAGCTCGGCACCGATTGCCGCAGCAGATGCAAATACGGAACTCACCCCCGGAATGACTTCATAACCGATTTCTTCCTTCTTCAAAAGAGCGATTTGTTCCATAATCGCCCCATACATCGCAGGATCTCCTGTATGAATACGAGCGACCATTTTACCTGCATTTACACGATCCACCATGACATCGACTATTTCTTCTAAATGCATACCGGCTGTTTTTAACACTTCTGCTTCCGGTTTTGCCTTTGCAATTAGTTCTTCGTTCACTAATGAATCTGTATATAAAACAACGTCTGCCGTTTGAAGTATATGTAAACCTTTCACTGTAATTAAATCCGGATCGCCCGGGCCCGCTCCTACGATATAAATCTTCTTCATTTTCTCACCACCATTAACGTTAAATATTCAAGCTCAACTCCTTCTAACTCACTGACCTTCCAAATCACTTCTTCGTCAGACGTAACCTTCGTCACAACTGATGCTTTCTCTAAAAGGTCTAAGTCTTTTAAAACAGTCATCATTAAATCAATCACTTTCGCCACTTTAATAAACACGACAGCGTCATGATCTTCAATCGCTTTTTTCATTTCTTCGTAGTCATCGCGAGCGGGAATAATCGCAACATGATCATCGCCATCCGCTAAAGCAATACCTAGCCTTGAAGCTGAACCGTTAAAGGATGAAATTCCAGGTACGGTTTTAATCTCCACTTCAGGGTGCAATTTTCGCATTAATTTCATCATATGAATAAACGTACTGTATAAAAGCGGATCACCTTCTGTAACGAAAGCAACATCTTTCCCTTCGTTTAATTTTCCCCAAACCTTCTCCACCGTCCCATTCCATTCGCGATCTAAAATGGTTTGGTCTTTCGTCATTGGAAAAACAAGCCCGAGCATTTCCTTCTCTTCAGGGCGAATGTATACTTCAACAATTCGATGAGCATAGCTCTTACTGCCTTTACGCTTTCGTGGATAGGCAATAACAGGGGACTCTTGAATAACGCGAAATGCTTTCACTGTAATTAACTCTGGATCGCCTGGACCAACGCCCAGACCGTATAATGTGCCGAGATTACTCATTCGTGGCTTCCTTTCGTTGTGCCGTAATTATATAAATGGGATTAAGCGGAACAAAACGATTCATTCCTAAAATAGGCTTGCTCCGTGAAATTTGTGCATGCATAATGGACGTTTGAAATCCCGCTTTTGCAAAAGCTTCATTCGCCCGATACAAGTTTTCAATCGTCGCTGCATTGAGAACAATTCGTCCGCCTTCTTTCAAGCGAAGACAGCATGTTTGAATCAAATCGGCCATTTCGCCACCAGTTCCCCCGATGAAAATCGCATCTGGATCAGGGAACGTGTCTAACCCGTGCGGTGCTTTTCCATGAATGGCCGTTACATCCGTCCGAAACTTGCGTTGATTTTGAAAACAATTGTCTAAATCTGGTTCGTTCTTTTCAATCGCAAACACGTGCCCTTCTGGAGCCAGTTTTGCTGCTTCAATTGCCATCGAACCCGTACACGTTCCAACATCCCAAACAACACTATCTTTCTGCAGGTTTAATGCGTAAAGGCTTAACACACGAATTTCCTTTTTCGTAATTAGTCCTTTGTCTGGCTTCCGTTGTGAAAACTCCTCATCATCAATACCCAGCGTCCAACTTGGTCCATTGGCTACTTTTTTCAAAATCACAACATTTAACGAAGAAAACTCATGATGAACCATTTCTTCGAGTTCATACCAGCCTGCCTTTTCATTTTCCCCCTGCAAGTTTTCCGCGACAAATGCGCGGTACTCCGTCATACCGAAAGAAAGAAGATATTCGGCAATGCGATTAGGGCTGTTCTCTTCATCCGTGAGCAGCGCCACTTTTGCTTTCCCATCTATTCGCTGTGCCAAGCCTTTTATACTTCGGCCATGAACACTGACTAAATAAGCATCTTGCCAAGCTTCGCCCATTTTTGAAAAAGCAAGTTGGACAGAACTTACATATGGATACACGTCTATATTCATTTTGTGTGACAGATAGCCACCAATCCCGTAATAAAGCGGATCGCCTGAAGCTAAAATAACAGTTGGACGCATTTCTTCTTGCAATCGCTCAACAATCGCTTTTAAACCACCCTTCACGACGACCTTCTCTCCTTGATAATTCGGGAAGAAAGATAACACCCTCTCACCGCCAACAAGCACTTCGCTTTCTTCAATCCACTCGGCATATTGCGGCAACAAGCTTTCTTGACCGTTATCCCCGATCCCAATTAATTTCATCGACTGAGTCAATACCAACAGTCCTTCCTAATAATTGTCCCTTCATTGAATAAATCGCTGTTCCCATTTCGATTCCACCCTTGATATGATTCAAAGACGAGTAGCAGCAAGCTTCACAAAGATGCTCAAAGAATGCATCATGGCCTTGCTCAGACATAAGATCGCCAACCTGAGATGCGGTATTCGCATTCACCACTTCTTCTACAAGTTCTTCACTAGCACCAACATCCCGTGCCAGTTCCGCGAGAAAGTCAAAATTAATGGGTGCACTTTTCGAATGAACCATCATGACGCCTTGCGCAACTTTTGAAAACTTCCCCATCATCCCAACGAGTGTGACTTTTTTTATTCCTTGTTTTTTGCATTGCTTTAATGAGAAGCCAACAAAGTCACCCATTTCAATAAAAGCTTCCTCTTGTAAATCAGGAAGTAACCCCATCGCATATTTCTCACTGCGGCCGCCTGTCGTTAAGACGAGATGCTCACAGCCACTTGCCTTGGCAACACTTATCGCTTGTACGATACTTGCCATATAGGCAGAACTTGAAAAAGGAACGACAGTGCCTCTTGTCCCTAAAATCGAGATGCCACCTATAATTCCTAATCGGCCGTTTAATGTTTTCTTCGCCATTTCTTCACCAGCAGGAACAGAAATAACGACTTTCACACCTCTATTAATCTGAAATTCTTCTAACGTCTGCTCTACCGTTGTTAAAATCATTTTACGCGGCACCGGGTTAATCGCCGCTTCGCCGACCGGAACCGGAAGACCCGGTTTGGTCACGCGGCCAACACCGACTCCTCCGTCCAACATAATACCTGGCGTGTCCATCCAGCTCACTGTGGAAACAATGAGCGCTTGATGAGTCGCATCCGGATCATCACCCGCATCTTTGATCGTTTCACAACTCACGCAGTCTTTCGCCATTTTACATTTTTCGATTGTAAACGTAGCGTCACGCCCAATAGGCAGGTGAATCGTGGCGCTTTCTTGCTCTTCACCGGTAATTAAAGCTGTTAAAGCTGCCTTCGTTACGGCTGTTGAACAAGCCCCTGTCGTATAGCCATGTCTCATTTCGGATGGGTCCTTCTTGGCTTTCTTTTGCATGATTTTATACCTGATCAGCTAAAAGAGAAATCGCATTTAATGCTGCTACTGTAACGGTACTTCCACCTTTCCGTCCAACATTCGTGATGAAAGGAACTTCTGTAATTTTAGCTAGTTCCTCTTTTGATTCTGCTGCAGAAACAAAGCCTACAGGCATGCCAATAATCAAATCTGGCTTCGCTATTCCTTCTTTAATCAAACGAATAAGTTCTAATAGAGCTGTTGGTGCATTCCCGATTGCATAAATGCCACCCTCGTTTTCACGTACAGCTTTTTGCATCGAAATAATTGCTCTTGTCGTGTTTTGGCGTTTAGCTTCAATCGTTACATCTTCGTCTGCAATATAACAATGCAGATCCCCACCATGCTTTTCGAAACGTTTTTTCCCAGTTCCACTTTCAATCATTTGCACATCAGCAATCACATGTCTTCCTTTACGAATCGCTTCTACCCCAGCTTGAATGGCACCTGGGTGAATGATCACACTTTTTCCTAATTCGAAGTCTGCTGACGCATGGATAATACGGCGGACAATTTTCCATTCATCTTCTGAAAAATCATGTGGCCCCATCTCTTCCGCAATAATGGCAAAACTATAGTCATAAATTTTATCTGGATCAACGGTTAATGGTTTGAAATCGGTTTTAAAATCCATCATATCTTCCTCCTACTTGTTGTTTAATTGTTGCTGCACATCGCTAATCACATCTTCAAAGTTAGAATGCACATTTTGATAGTTGATGTTTGGACGAGCAATCATAATCGTCTCAATGCCACATTCCAAAGCGGCTTCCAGCTTCTCATCAACCGAACCGACTTTGCCACTTTCCTTCGTAATCATCAAGGTGACATTATATTGCTTGTAAAGTGCTTTATTTAACTCCTTTGAAAACGGACCTTGAATCGCGACGATATTTTTTTGTTCAACGCCAAGTTCCGCACATTTTTCCATATTATCGATACGCGGCAGCATTCTCGCAATGAGTCTAGTATCCTCGAGACCGACTAATTCTTTTGCAAAAATCTCTAACGTTTTACTACCTGTTGTTAGCATGATAACGCCTCGCTTTGTTGCAGCAAGCTTGGCTGCTTCAGCATAATCATGAACAAGAATTAATTTATCATCTTGGAACCGTTGACTTTCTCGTTCATAGCGAATGTAAGGAACATTCGCTTCTTTTGCTCCTTGAAGGGCATTTTTCGATGCTTCTTCAGCAAACGGGTGACTTGCATCAACAACCGCCTGACATCCCTTTTGAACAATGAGCGACGCCATTTCTTCTGCCGTTAGCCGCCCAATTTGAGTGTCTATTCCCGCATCCCGCAAGCTTTTTGCTGCTGATTCCGTTACCACTGTTGCCAGCACGTGCAAACCTGCCTGCTTTATTTCAATCGCTAATTCCCGTGCATCACTTGTTCCTGCCAAGAACAAAATCATTTTGACTTCTCCATCTCGTGGACATGATCGTGATGATGATCATGGTCGTGATCGTGATGATGGTGATGCGCATGACCATGTTCTTCGGCAAATAAACGATAGTTTTCTAAATCTTGAGCTCCACTCGATTTCCCTTCGATTGCTTCCATTGCACGTTCTTTTAAGATCGTTTGTAGTTTCGGATGGTAGCCAAAATATTCGGCTAAGACAAATTCATGCTCGGGATATTGCTGTTGATAGCCTGACACCATCTTCTCCATTCGCTCCATTAAAATGCCAGTAAACAGGAAGTATGGTAACATCACCACTTTTTTTGCACCAAGCTTTATACAACGTTCGATTCCTTCATCCACTAGTGGAGCCGTCACACCCATGAAAGCACTTTCGACCCATTTAACATGTAACTTTTCCCAAAGCAAACGGGAGATTTTATAAAAATCACTATTCGCATCCGCGTGACTGCCACCACGACCAATTAACAAAATAGCCGTGTCCGTATGTTCAGCGGACGTGTCCAAACCTACTTCTTCTAGACGATCCGTTAAAATCGATAGTACTTCTTGATGGACACCAATCGTTTGGCCATATGTAAATTGAACATCTGGATACTTCGTCTTGCCACCCTCGACTTCAGCTGGAATATGCAGTTTTGAATGACCTGCATGCAGCAAAATAATTGGAATGACAATCACTTCTGTAGCCCCTCTGTTTACACAATTGTCAATCCCTTGTGAAATAGTAGGCGATGCAAATTCAAGGAAACATGTTTCAATGAGTAAGCGATCATCCATAGTAGGGATTAATTGTTCAATAAACGCCCTCACTTCTTTATTTCCAGCTTCTAATCGGCTTCCATGTCCAACAAATAATACTGCTTTCATTCGTCATTTTCCCCCTCTTTATTAATCTCCGCACGGTGCTGGCTCTATTTTAATTTTTGGCGCCATATCTTGATATTGATAGCCTTGAATCTTTTTCACTCGCTTGAAATATTTAAATAGTCGTTCATTTGGATGCGCGTTTTGTTTGTATTCCTCCACAATATTCGTAATGATTTCGACGAGACGATCTGGCTCGATTCCTTCCTCAACTGGCTGGCCCGGATGAGCGGTTCGACCGACCGGCTTTGCTCCTAAAAATAAATCAAATTTCCCTTTACGAAAGACGATTCCAATATCATCACTCACTGCCGTATAACAAGCCATGCCGCATCCGTTAAACCCGATGTTCAGCTCCTTCGGCATCTCGATTCCGCCAAGCGCATGCTGCAGTTCATCCGCGTAAGGAATCGATTCTGCTTTTTCACCATCACAGAAGTCGCATGCTTTCAACGTGACAACATCACCGATCGGAGACAGCAAGAAGCCGACTGATTGCAACTTTTCTGTTATTCTATCTGGTTCAGTTGTAGGTATCTTTAAAATAATTTTATGATTCGGCGTGTATTCCATCGTTCCTTTTTCGCCAACGACTTCCGCGAGCATCATCATTTGCTTTGGTGTAAATTGCTTATTCGCCACACCCGGACTGACAGCTAGTTCAAACAACGATTCCATTTTTTGTTGAACTAATGGTGGAGTGATAGACTGCGCAGCACTTTGACCGGACACTCTCGATAAAGCTTCCATCGCTATTTCAAAAGATGTACTCTTTTTCCCTGGCTCAGGTGCTTTCGTCAACAAACCGACAGCCGCTTCTTCATAAGAGCCTTGTGTCAAGCCCGTTTCTTGATCCATCGCCCATGGTTCTGCCTCTTTTTGTAATCGTTGATGCGGTTTCAATGGTTGCTTTTCTGCATTCAGCGTATACTTTCTTTGATAGCCACGAGGCGTAATCATTTTATTGTCATATAAGAATGTCGATGAATTCCCAATTATAACGGTTGTAAGCATACCAATATCATGGTTTAACATTTCCGCTAAATTCGTCATCACAATATCCTGGCGCTCACGATATGCACTTTTCACTAGCCCTACTGGCGTTTCTGGTGAACGATATTTAAGTAGAATTCTCTGTGTTTCAACAATTTGTCTTGTTCGCCGACCACTGCGTGGATTATAAAGCGCAATGACAAAATCGGCCTGTGCCGCTGCTTCAACCCGTTTCGTAATCAGATCCCACGGTGTTAAGTGATCACTAAGGCTGATTGTACAAGAATCATGCATAATAGGTGCACCCAGCAACGATGCACAAGAGTTAATCGCTGAAATGCCCGGAATAATTTCAATTTCAACACCTGTTGCTTCTTTCCAGCCCTTTTCAATCAACACCTCATACACAAGACCTGCCATTCCATAAACCCCTGCATCACCACTTGAAATGACCGCCACTTTCTTGCCATTCTCCGCTTGTTTTACTGCTTCTTGTGCTCTCGATACTTCTTCGGTCATTCCCGTACTGATCACCGTTTGATCTGTCAATAAGTCTTGAATCAGTTCCACATACGTTTTGTACCCAATAATGAAATCACTTTCTTGAAGCGCCTCCACAGCCCGCGTCGTAATATGTTTAAAGTCACCTGGACCAAATCCAACAACAAATAATTTCCCTTTTTGTTCCACACAAACATCTCCTTTCATTATTTGTAACAGGATTTTATTTTTTCTTTGATATCCCTACAAGAGCAGAAGCAGCTGGATTAGGCGACATTTCTCCATTCACAAATTGATACACTTTATGCGTTTCAAGAATAGGTTCGTGCATATCCCGAACAATTTGGCGGCCAATTTCAGGTGAATCCACTCGATACCAAGTACCTTCTGGATAAGCGATGACAACACAAGCATCTTTACATCTTCCGTTACAACGAGTTCTTGTCGTATGAACCTCTTCATCTAATCCTAGTAAACTAATTTCATCACGAACGGCTTGCGTTACTTCTTCGCCGCCCTTTCTCATACAACTACTTCCATTGCAAAGTAACAGGTGGGATCTTGTCCCTTCTAAATTCCAAGTTGTCATTTTTTCCTCCTGATGGTTGGAGGGAAATAAAAAAAACCTTCACTCTAAAGAGTCAAGGTTTAAGAAGCGTCTTTAATTGAATGAAATAGCAAAAAAATACCAGTCCACACGCTTAATAGCCTCAACCTTTCCCTCCGAAAAGTATCGTTCACATTTAAAAGCAGGTCTCCTGGCTTTCGCTTCATTTTACTCTTGTCCCTTCCCAGTTTGCACCAGTGGTTTGACAATTTCATCAGCGTTACAGTAGCGGGGGCTGCATCGGACTTTCACCGATTTCCCTATTATCCCGAGCATGACGCTTCGGGCACTTTTAAATTACATATTCAATTTTCATTCTTCTGTATAAAAAACCCAATATTTCTTAACTTGGTAAAACTTACGATACTTATCATATAATACCTTTCTAAAATTTTAAAGAAATAAATAATCTTTGAATGTTCACTATACGTGTTTATGGATCAAATTTAACGTGATTAAATGAATTATCTAACAAATTATTTTTGTAATGGGTAACGGTGTTAACAAGGGATACTGCCCTCTTCAGTGCATAATAAGAGGATTATATTTATTTCTTTTGGGGATACTACAATTACGAGCTCAAAACAATTGATGTGGTATTTAGATGGGGGTGAGAAAAATGGGGAATAGCAAAAAAAGCAATAGAGGCAAGAAAGCTCCTAGTGTAACTCCTCAAGGATACGGAGACACGGAATTCGCTGAAGAACCAAAAACCAAACTGGAAAATGCCGCTAAAAAGAAAAACACCAAATAAAAAGAAGCAATCGGTGAAATCGCCGATTGCTTCTATCTATTTGCCTCTTTACTTCTTACATAAACGAAGCATCAGCTGGACGGTGTGCTGTGTAGATCGCTTCTCCATCACTTTCACCATCAAAAATAACAGGTACATTCGGCGTGAAGAGGACAACATCTCCTGCTTCTGCTTCATATCGGTTGCCTTCTAGATCACGCATAACAAATTTACCTTTTGTAACAACTTTATATTCGACAACTTCATATAAGAATTCAAATGATTCGCCTGGCTGCATGGAGAAGAAGCCAATTGTAAGTGGATTTGGCGTTTCTGTAACCGGTACATCAACAATTTTACTGTTTACTCCCGGTTGGTTGATAATCGTACCCACATCCAGCTTTGGAAATGTTTTGTCTAAATCTGCTGCTTTAAATACTTGGATTCCTGGTGTTTGGCTCAATACGTTCGTCATGTGTGACACTCCTATTTATGTAGTTTTTTCCTAACATGATGCTACAGTCATTATATGTTCTAATGTTCAGATAATAAAGTACGCACTTTATTATCAAATAGTGTCGAAAAATATACTGTAAAGATTCAGATAAAAGGGCTGCCGACTTTGTCGACAGCCCTGCAATGTACTTAAGCAATCAGATTTACACGTTTTACACGTGAATCCAACTTTTTTTACATCAATTGCCTCTGCCTTTTCGGCCTTGCTTAGAGTTACGGTTTGCGCCTTTCATTGGATCTTCTCCATCAGAAAATTCCACCGTATAATCTGCTTCTTGAATGTTTTTCTTTGGCGTTTTAGCGTATTTTTCCACAGCATTTCTTTCCGCTTTCCGCTTAACCATTTTCTTCATCCCCTTTCAAGTATAGAACCACCGATAGCTTTCCCGCTTCCGGCATTCATATTCACTTGCAAAATGAATGTGGCTGCTCCTATGCTCGGTGCATACAAACGAAAACAGAATGTATTTTTACTCTTTTATTTTGATATTTAGGCACTGATGATTTCTTCAAATGCGTTCACGGCCGCTTTTGCGACTTGTGTGTCATTGTCAACAGAACTTCCGCTCACCCCTACAGCCCCAATCACCTTTTCATTCACTTTTAAAGGAATGCCTCCGCCAAATACAACGATTCTCCCGTCATTGGTTGTATTTAATCCGTACAGCTCCGTTTTCGGTACGGTGACTTCTTCTAATTCTTCCGTCTTCGTTTTTAAAGCGACCGCTGTCCATGCTTTATTTTGTGAAATATCAATACTTGCAAGCCAGGCATCATCCATTCGATGAGAGGCAATTAAATTCCCTCCGTCATCTAAAACCGTAATCACCATCGCAACATTCAGTTTTTTCGCTTCTTTCTCAGAAGCTTTGATTAGTTTTTTGGCTACGTCCAATGTTAATTTATTCACATGATACAACTCCTTTATCTATTATTTACATGCATGACCGCCAGCTTATAACGTTTGCATATTTTTAAAAGCGACAATCACGACTTTACACAGCTATGTATACCCGAGTATTCAAAAACAAAACGAATATTTTCCTTTCATTCCCCATGCGAAGATGCCAAAGCAAAAGCTTATCGGCTTCATGATCAGGGAGTAGCACATAAGAGCGACAGACAAAAAAACTACATCCGTTGCCTGACCGGATGTAGAAATATGTGAGGGGGCCATCACTGACCCATAATGTAGTGTATACAGAAGAGCAGCTTCTGAAGCGGCATTAGCCCTTTATAGCACACTAAACCGAAAATTTAGTGTGCTAAAGCGGGTGAAAAGTGCCTCCATTGAAAAAACATGACAGACCCTCATTATTCTCATGTATGGATAGCCTCACACCATGGTACAATTAATTATTAATTATCTAATTAAAATAGAGGTGGTGATTACACATGAAGGCAGGAACTAATGAATTTGAGAACTGTCCACTTTGTGGCAAAAACAATCATTGTGGCCATTCTAAAGATCAATCATTAGGAAGATGCTGGTGCAACGAAGAAGTTTTTCCAAAAGAGATTTTTGATCTTGTATCGCCCCATTCATTACGAAAAACGTGCCTATGTAAAAACTGTCTGGAGCAGTTTAAGAAAGAGAATAGAGCGACCCGTTTTTAAACGGCAGTAGAAGAACGGCTTGAACGTTTTACTTATTTTCAAAGAGATCAATTGCTTCTTCTAAAAACACTATCGCTTCTTCTCTAATAGGATATAGATTTAGTGCTTCTGATGCCTCCGCTGATCTTCGCACATTCCAAAACTTCTCTTGTAACGCTCGATCTCCGCCAAATGTTTCATCAGTCAATACAAGAACATCCGCAGCAATGATTTGGCCTTCTTCTGAGCTTGGGCTTTCTTTTTTCTCTAAACAAATTTCAATTCTCCTCATCAGATTGATCCATTTGTTTATTTGCCGTTCATCATCTTCCAGTTTAGGAAGACGAGTAAAGAGAATCGCTTGTTCTTTTTCATCAAAGAAATGGTCCCATTCCTTTTTCTTCTCTCTTTTAATCAAAGGGATGAGCTGTTCCCAATTTAACGCCCCTTCCATTTTCAGTATATTAAGCAGTGTATTTGTATGCAATGCGGCTGCTTCAAGATCTTCAATTTTTTGTTTCAATGAACTTCTGTGGACGTTTAACAACTGTTCAATCGTCACTTTAGATAACACTTTTTCAATATTTTTCAATGGCAAATCAAGTTTTTTTAAAATAGTAATTTTTTCGATCGTAAGAAGGTCATCATCGTTGTAATATCTCGTCCCATTTTCTTTTTTACATGAAGGCGTGATTAAACCGATTTGATCGTAGTACCGTAAAGATCGTACCGAAGTATTTAACTTTTTTGATACTTCACCTGTCGAATAATAGTTCAAAGAAAATTCCTCCTTAAAAAGGACTTGCAGGTGACGCTACGTAACCTTTTAGACTGAATATATCACATATTAAGGAGAGAGTTATCTTGAATACGAAAGAGATGTTTTTTAAGCATACGCCATGGTCATGGAAGGAATTCGTTCAACTTCTTGTCCTTGTGTTCGTATTTGTCCCATTTTTCATCGAATTTTTATTGGGGAGTTTCTTATCAAACTTATTCCAAAACGATTTGTACGCTGGAACACTCGTTGGGCTTATTATGTCCATCATCTTTCTTTTTGCGATCTATTTCATCGCTTTAAAGCCAAAACTTCTCACCTGGAAGGAAGTAGGGGTCAATAGGTTTCAAATAAGATATTGGAGATCTGTCGCGGGCTGGACGTTCGTTTTAATGATCATCAGTATCACAATCGTTATAGTCATGGATCTATTAGGGGTGGGATATGAAAATAGCAAAACGGAAAGTATTCAGTCTCAATTAACACCAATCCATTTCCTGATTGCCTTGGTGTCAGCAAGTATGATTTCACCTGTTTATGAAGAGATTTTATATCGGGGTTTCCTTTATCGATGGCTTAGAACTCATTATGGAATGACAGCAGGAATAACGGTGAGTGCTGTCATTTTCATGATTGTTCATCTCCCAACATTTAATGTTCTACCAATCGTTTTCGTCTGTGGTTTAATCTTTGCTTGGACATACGAAAAGACTCATTCCGTTCTTCCTGGCATCATTATTCATGGCACTTTCAATGTCATTGCTCTAATTGTTACTGCGTCTGTATAAAATACGCACACATTCACCAAAAGGACGTAAAAAAATGGATGTATTTGACCCACTCTATTTCATTATCTATCTCTATCCTTAAAACTTTACAATTCTTTAGAAATGTCCTCCCTATTTCCACGCTATAATGATCATGCTTCGTTTATTAGTAAATACAGAAAGTTCTCAGGGAGGTCATTGTATGTTTGCTGGACACTTTGGAATCGCCGCCGCAGTGAAAAGGAAAACCCCCGAGCTGCCGCTTTGGTCGCTGCTGGTCAGCTCACAATTGCTTGATATCGCGTTTATCCCCTTTCATTTAGCTGGAGTAGAGACGATCAAGCCTTTAGGCGATGGCGGCTATGCCAGCATGATGATTTATGCGTTCTATACTCATTCCTTCGTCGGGGCACTCTTGCTTGCCATAACAGCAGCGTATCTTGCTGGGCAATTTTGGGGCAAAAAAGCAGGAGTTAGTACGGGAGCCGTCGTATTCAGTCACTGGATTCTTGATGTAATTGTTCATCGCCCTGATATGCCCATTCTCCCTGGAAATGCAGGTGATTTTCCGCTTCTCGGTTTTAGCCTATGGGAATCGGTTCCCGCAAGCATCCTAATAGAATTTCTCATTATTACGGCCGGTGCCTTTCTTTATTTCCGGTACGCACTCCAGAAATCCAGTCCTGAACAGAGAAGAAAAAGCATTGCATTGGGATGTGCCATGACTGTCTTTCTCTTCCTTTCATTAGCCATTGACGTTTTCTTATAAGGCCGCCACCATAGGAGATGCAGAGTATTTTGATAGGAATGTGCCACAAACAGAAGGGCCGTTCTCTCCATACTTTATAAAGCCCCTATAATCGAATATACGTTCCTAACACAAGTAATAATTATTTTAAAAAAAGAACTTCTTATTGCACTTATTTTAGACTTCATAGATCCATTATTAAACAGAAAAAAGTTGGGTGGGTTTGCCAACCTTTTCAAAATTATTGCTGTTTGTTATATCTTTTAAATATCTTCCCTTTCATGAAAAAAGCATTATTTCAAAAAAGAGTTCTGCTTTTTTCATAAAATTATTTTAACGATTGTTGAACCACATTTCCTTGCCAATTCATTTTCATTTGTTTATTGGTATGATGATCAATGCTTATGTTAGTAAAGACCGTTTTCATGTTTTCTGCATTCTTTGAAAAATCTTCATTTTCCTCCTTTATCTGACCAATAAAAATAAAACAAGAAGTCATACAAAACGAAGAAAATAAACCCAGAATAATTACGGCCTTCTTTCACATAATAAAAAAGCTTTTTCAAAATAAGAAGATGAAGGAGGATGTTTAGTGAATAATCGAAACGGCATGCTCAGCTCTATGTTATCACTAGGTGCAATAGGTGCGGCTATTTTTGGAATAGCAAGAGGATTGCGCAATGGAACTTTCCAGCCGCTCCTGCAAACCATTATGAGTTCCATGACCGGATCCGCAGCTCAACAAGTTCCACAGGCTGCGCAGGGAATGACTGGGTCCATAGCCCAACAAGTTCCACAGGCTGCATCGGGAATGATGATGGGACAGACCGCACAAAAAATGGCACAGCCCCTTCAAGGGATGATGAATAACCAAGCTTCTCAACAGCGTTCATCAAATCAAACAACGAACAATATCAAACAAAGTGTAACCAATCAGAACAGTAATAAATCAAATTAAAACAGCCTAGCTTATAGACACGGCCTGTATCAAGGCCGGTCTATAAGTTTTTATTTTTTTAATTAAGTATCCCCCTTCCTCTTTTTATCCATACTAACGATATTCATCAAGGAAAGGTTGACGTCATGATACGCAAAATATTCGTGTCCGTTCTTATTTTCTTTTTGTTTATCGCTGGTCTAGGCTGGTATTTGTTGATGACGCCCGCAAAAGATCTACATAACATTTCCATCACGGCAGCTCCCAAACCAGTAGTCGTATTAGTCATTGATTCACTCATGGATCAGCCGTTGAGAAAAGCAATGGATGAGGGGAAAGCGCCCGCACTCAAATTTTTAATGAAACATGGACAGTATCTTCCTAATGTGGTTAGCTCTTACCCGACGATGTCTGTAACCATCGATAGTACTCTTTTAACGGGTACTTACGCTGATCAGCATAAGATTCCAGGGCTTAGCTGGTTTAAACAAGATGAAAACCGCCTCATTAGTTATGGAGGCGGAATAAGCGAAATGTGGAACGTTGGCCTAAAAAATGTGATAACAGATGGCCTGATCGAGTTAAACGAGACGCATTTAAACAAAAATACGCCTACCATTTACGAAGAACTGGCGAAAAGTCACATTCAATCCGCTTCTATAAATGGTCTGATGTATCGTGGAGATTATGCCCATCGTTTACATGTTCCAACCCTTCTTTCAGGGATGAATCTTTTGCCACACAATATAGAAATAAACGGACCGGCCCTTCTATCCATGGGCAGCCTGTCGCAATACAATCCGAAAAATGACCGGTATAATTATGTGTGGCAATCAATGGGCATCAATAATCAATTCACGGCAAATGAGTTGACATACTTCATTCAAAAAGAGCAATTGCCTGCTTTCACTCTCGCCTATTTCCCAAACTTAGATCAGCAAGTTCATGAACACGGACCAAAAGAGCAAAAAGGGATTGAAGAAGTGGATAAGCAGCTTCAGACAATTTTGAACAGCTATTCATCATGGGAGGAAGCGATTCAAAAAGCCATTTGGGTTGTACAAGGCGACAGCGGCCAATCTGCTGTTATAAAGGATCGCAATAAGGCACTCATTGATTTAAACACGTTACTGGATGAATATACTTTTTGGAATCCAGATGAACCGTCTAAGAAGGAACTGGCTTTAGCTGTCAATGAACGGATGGCATACATTTATAGACAAGATGAAAGGATTGAGCTATCTGACATTACATCGAAATTAAAAACGGATGCCCGAATTGGTTTCATTGCGTGGAAAAGGAACCATATCGGCTATGTACTGGCGAAAGGATCGGATCAACCATTTACCTTTTCACCAAACGGTCCTTATAAAGATAAATATGGACAATCCTGGAATATAAATGGCGATAGGTCCATTTTGGATTTGTCGATCAATGAACAAAATGAAATCAACTACGATGACTACCCTGATGCCCTTGCCAGACTATATGGAGCACTTCATTCACACGAAGGCCAATATATCATTGTGGATGCAAAACCCGGGTATGAATTTGTTGGCACACATAGCCCGAATCATGCAGGGGGAGCAGCTCACGGATCCTTACACAAAGCAGATTCTGAGGTACCTTTAATTATCGCTGGAACAGATCAGGCACCTAAGCACCATCGGTTAGTCGATTTTAAAAACTGGCTAGTAGAACTGACAAAATAACGCCTCTACTTTTTAATTGATGGAACAAAAGCAAGAATGATTTTGTTCCATCTTTATTTTGACTTTTATAATTTGCGAGTAGACTCTAAAAAATTTTTATTGTGTAAAACACTCGCATGATGAGGAACATATTGCCGTGCAATTTCATTATGTTTAAAAGCAAGTTCGTACTCCCCTAAACGCGAATAACATAAACAAAGTTGCAGATGAGGCAGCCAAGTCCAGCATGCATGATTGAGCAATCCCCAATTTTCTTTTGGTTTTTCTAATTGCGTCGCTATTTTATACCAAAAGAGGGCCAGCAAAAGACATATTTACTTATGGGCATGAGGGTGGAAAAATCATGGCGAATAATGGTTGGCTTGAAGAGCCACCTCAAATGCAGGATAGGAACGATTTAACTAAATAATCAAGATAACTACTGAAATAATACAAGCTCTCATCACCATTAGTAGAGCTTGTATTATTTAACTCAGAAAAAGTATCGTATAATACTCCTTCTTAAACAAACCTGCCATTTAGTTAAACAAGGCAATTTTACAATTTCCGTAATTACCCACCATAACGCCATTTACCATCCTAAATTTTGAGGCAAAATCTCCCTTATGCATCCTTTTGCGCTTCCGGCAGCTCGTTCTTTTTCAGAGATTTTCCTTGTTAGCATAATGTGACATTGCAAAAAACCACCCAAACACACTATATTAAACGTATGTTTTTGTAATTAACTTTTTGCAGATAAAGCTACCAGATCAATAAAAATACCCAAGTGTGAATACCCCTAGGATTTTTCAAAATATTTAAATTTCGGCATATACTATCACATCTCACAAACTTATTAAACGCAATAAAATAGGACTTAATTTTTCACAAAATAATAGTCACACGCTGGTCACATCGTGGTCACACACTATCGAAAATTATCGAATACTACAGTTCATGTTAATTTTAAAAATTCCCTTTAATGCTTGATATAAAGCCATTCACGGGCATATTAGAAAACTACAGGATATTTCACTCCCCACTCTGGATCCCTTCAAGCAATAAACGTTTATCTCTTTCAAATTTGTCAGTCTTACTTCCGCCATCTTCCTGATCATTAACTACAAGGCTATCTAATTTTCCCGTTGTATTAAAGTTATGATATTGTTCAGTATTCAATCTTGAATAATCAATGTCCCAATATTCGTGTGTCACTCTAACCGATTTCCAAGGTAAGGATGTCTTTAGGAGACGAGTTAACCAATATTTAATTTTACCATTATACTGCATGGTTAGATACTGATCTTCGAATAAGCTACTCTTATCAAATTCAGAATCTACTTCTAAGATCATATCAGCATCGAGCAACAGCAAATAATCTGACTCAGGATATGTCTCTTGAGCCAACGATACAGCTAAACTTCGATTAAATCCAAAATTCTTAAAAGTTTCATAATCCATTGTAACAGGGATGTTATTTTCTTCGCCCCATTTTTCAATAATTTCTGGTGTCTGATCACTGGAGCCAGTATCACAAATTGAGATGAAATCAATAATAGGCTTAGCCGAGTCTAAGCATCTTTGGATTATTTTTGCTTCATTTTTTACAATCATGCAGAGGCAAATTTTTTTTACAGGTTCCTTTGATGGTTCTGATTTTATTTTATTTTTACTCACAATTTTAATAACCCCCTTCTATTTTAGAGTTATACCTAAATGTTTGTTCCGTTTATCGATTAATGCCATGATTTTCTAATTTTAACCTATGAAAAAAGAGAAAATATGGTGAGTACAATCCCTGTTTTTGTTTCTTAAAAGATAAATTATCTGCTTTCATTTCACAGGTAGCCAGAAAAAGGAATAAGTACATCATTTCCTAAATAAGGAATATAAAAAAATAGTCGTGTCGAAACACGACTATTTTAAAATACTGAAAGTTTAAAACTACTTTACAACTCTTTTTAGAAAGTAAAGAAGACTGTTACAGTTGCACCTGAAGATAAAGCCCCACCACCAGTGTTAACTTGTACAGTTAACAGATCGCATTGGAGAACATTGAAAGTAAGACTCGGATCTGATATTCCACAACAAGCAGGTGGTGTTACAGTTACAGTGACAGGCGTAGCAGCAAAATTACTACCACACCCCCGTCTTATAAATATCGTAGCTGTTACAGGATTGGCCGGTACCACTCGGCTATTAAAAACTAACCTTGTAATGGTTGCGTTCTGTGGTATGACTATTGAATTTCGTAATGAATCATTTGAAGCATTACCAAGGCCAAGGAATTGAGTACTTGGAATTGATTGGTCAGTTGCTAAATAAACCGTCATACTTCCTGGTCCAGTAGCGCCTGTTGCTCCTGTTGCTCCTGTTTCCCCTTGTTCTCCTTGTATCCCTTGAGGTCCCTGAGGCCCTGTTGCTCCTGTTTCCCCTTGTTCTCCTTGTACCCCCTGAGGTCCCTGAGGCCCTGTTGCTCCTGTTTCCCCTTGTTCTCCTTGTACCCCCTGAGGCCCTGTTGCTCCTGTTTCCCCTTGTTCTCCTTGTACCCCCTGAGGCCCTGTTGCTCCTGTTTCCCCTTGTTCCCCTTGTTCCCCTTGTTCTCCTTGTATCCCTTGAGGTCCCTGAGGCCCTGCTGCTCCTGTTTCCCCTTGTTCCCCTTGTTCTCCTTGTACCCCTTGAGGTCCCTGAGGCCCTGTTGCTCCTGTTTCCCCTTGTTCTCCTTGTACCCCTTGAGGTCCCTGAGGCCCTGTTGCTCCTGTTTCCCCTTGTTCTCCTTGTTCTCCTTGTTCTCCTTGTATCCCTTGAGGTCCCTGAGGCCCTGCTGCTCCTGTTTCCCCTTGTTCTCCTTGTACCCCTTGAGGTCCCTGAGGCCCTGTTGCTCCTGTTTCCCCTTGTTCTCCTTGTACCCCTTGAAGTCCCTGTGGTCCTGCTAGTCCTCTTCTTCCTCGTTCACCGTCTTCTCCTGCTCTTCCCCGTGGACCTGGTGGGCCTGGTAGGCCATAACATTTACAACAACATTCCTCACAATTACATATTTCACATCTGCGTTTTTTATAACAACTCATTAATCTTCCTCCTTTCTCTTATAATCTACGAATAAGATTAAAGATCGGAACGGCTAATACACAGGTGGTTTTCAGCATTTGTCCAAATCTTAGTAAACATAAAATAATCCCCACCTTGTGGATATGGTGGGGATTTAATTATTCTTATTGCATAGATGAAAATAAATGTAATCGCAAGTGAGATGGAAATGGTCATTCTCACTATGATTTTTAAGATGACCAGTATAAGTGGTACTAGAATAAAAGCTCCTGCAACTTCAATATTGACAATGAATGCCCGTCATTTATTAAACATAACCTGATCAAACGGGATATCATCAATTCATTTTTTTCAGATAAACATCAAGACAGCAATAATATATCGACTTTTTTGTTTCTCAAGTATTAGAAAATGGAACAAAAGCAAGAATGATTTTGTTCCATCTTTATTTTGACTTTTATGATGATATGTCTGGCTGCACTTCTTTCTTATTTATATAAAAAGATTTGCATATTATCGGCATGATCAATGGTCGCTAATAAAACATCCTTTATTTTCGCATTGGCTGTTACCTCCAGTTTGTTTTTCACCAAATTTCGTCCTTCCCGCTTTTATTTAATTCATCGATGTTTATTTTTCCTTTTTTAATAATCGTCCGAGGAAGAGAAAATGGTTTTGTTACCAATTTCATATCAGCAGGTGTGAGGGCTTCATGCTGAGGATTTAGAAAAAACGAAATGGAGCCACCCGGTTCCCATAATGCGAGAGCTACCTTTTGAACATCTTCCATTTTACCTTTCCTTAACTCTGATAACAGAAAATCGATGGATATTCTTGCTTTCTTCAAGTTTTTATAGAGGATTTGTCCATTTTTTATGAGCGGATAAGGGGATGGTTCGAGCCAGAATCTTAATTTGACCCATCTCAAACTTACAAACACACCCGCTATGTATAAAAGTACTAAGACTGTCATCGTTATCATAGATCCCTTTAGTCCTAATTGTTCATCCGACAAAGGATGGGCAATAATGTTTCCAATTAATATCGCCATAATAAAATCGAGCAGTCTTAACTGAGCAATGGACCGCTGTCCCATTATTTTAGCTGTAAAAAGCAAAAAGAAAAAAGCAACGACTGCTCTTAAGGCCCATTGAATAGCCGTAAGTGATTCCTGGGCATGAACAAAATCCATTAGATTCACATCCTTTATTTTAACCAAATAGATGCTTATATCGTCCGTCCCCTGTAAATCAATATTTATGAGAAGGAAGAGAATAGCAGAAACCTTAACGGAAAAATTTCTTCCATTTCGATGTATCTCTTTTTCACATACTTATAAGAGAAATCACCTACCTCATCTATTTTAATTGGGAGGAATTCATGGCTCTTACTTTCATAAAGTGTAGAAGAAGGATAAGAAAGGTGGCGAAAAACACATATGGAAATACCGGTTACTGGTTTGATTATGCACTCAGACGATTCAAATTCAGATTCCGGCCATTCTCACCACTTGTATATTACGACATGGAATGGCCGGCCCATACCCGTCCATGTCCACCATTTTTCAGGAGTGACCTCTTTTGATGCAGGACATCATCATTATTATGCTGGAACAACGGAACCTGCACCTACCGGAGTACCCCATACTCATCAATACTTTACGGTTACTTCATTTGATGATGGACACGAACATGAAATCCGAGGATTGACTGGTCCTGCTATTCCATTGCCTAATGGGGGACATTATCATACTTTTCAGGGGGTAACGACCGTTAACGGTTCTCATCCTCATTCTCATAAATATAGAGGCAACACGAGCGCCTGAACTGGATTTATAAAAAAGCTGTCGGAAAGGACCAACGGTTTGAGCCCACATATTTTAAATATGTGGGCTTTTTAATACAACATAATGTCCTTATGCTGCATTAGATTATGTATTTTTGTTTGTTTAGCCGTAAAAAGCGGAGATAACTCTGTTATTACAGTTTGCGGAGAAGATGATCCACAACAACCATCAGTACAACAACTACGGAAGGCGAAGAAGTGATAAAGAATTCATCATTCTTTTTATCGCAAATTAGATAGATATCGAAAAACAAACAGCCAGCCTGGAATCAGGTTGGCTGTTTCGTATGTGCAACAGAAATCATGAACGATGGATGAACGTTTCCCAAAATTGTCCTATGCCAGCGCTCTCACGGTAAAAAAATCAATGTTTCCGCGATTTCAGGAAGATGCTCCTTGTCTGCCCATAAGATAAAGTAATTGTACGTTGCCCCTCCGATGTCAACCGGCTTTGGATACTTGACAATCAAAGCTGCCTGGCCCTTCATTTCAGCGGGTTGGTCGGCAGAAGGAAAAATGGTGCATGCCTCTTCGTTTTGAATTTGCGTATGAACGATACGGGGTGTGGAGCCATAAGGCATTAAACGATGGAACGCTTCATTCTGGCATACTTCCTCCATATTTTGACCCGCGGAAATGGCTGAAATTTGAAAAAAGCCGTCAGCCCCTTCATATCTTTCATCGTTTACTTTTTGCCAGTGCGACGGATAGCGGAATTGAACGTTGTAAATCGGGTTCGTATAGGTCTTTCTCGGTACATCCAAAATCGGCAAAGGTGACCACTGCAGCGACATGATCCTCACGCCTTCGATGAGGCGAATGGGGACAGGGTGATGGAGATCGAGCATCCACATCTCATTGGCAAACTCCTGTTCCTTGCAGCCGGAAAGGTAAGCGATTTTTCTTCCACTTGGTGACCAAGTAACAGGTGTCGCAAAGCAATGGGAGATCGCCCCTATCCGATCATTTTCTCCTCGGCGTCCCACGGTTCGGATCTGCGAGAAAGTTCCTCTGTCATCAAAAGCGGTCGCGCTGTAAGCAATTTGCGAAGAGTTAGGAGACCATTCCGGGAAGTAATTTTTGGCGAGCGGACCTCCTTTCACTTCAAACACATGGCCTGTTGAAAGCTCCACGGTGTGAATAATAGAAATACTCGCACCAGGCGTTGTATAAAGCGCAAACGTGCCATTGGAAGATAGACGGGCATTATGGAGAGGACCGTCTGTATTTCTTGTGATGGGCTGTTTACCCGTTCCATCTGTTCGCATACGGAATAGCTGGCTTATGCCTGATGCATCTGGTGCTTGAAACAGCAGTTCCTCACCGTTTGGAAACCACCCGACATCGGATGCACCAGGCTGCCTAATGCTTTTCGCTTCGTGCAGCGTGACGTTATACAATATAATCTGATCTCGCTTTACATAGGCTAATCGCTGGCTGTCCGGCGACCAATCTAAATGAGATTGCGCTTCTTCTTCCAACTGATCAATACGGGCTATAGATCCGGTATTGATTGAAATGACGTAGAGAATTCTGTTCTTTCCTACGAAAGCGATTTTACCGCTGTCTGGCGACCACACCGGTTTCGAGAAAGAATCCCCTAATTCGTTTGTTAGCTGCACGTTCGTTCCATTTTGAGGATTGTATAACCAAATATCATCATGTCCGCCGCGATTCGATGTATAGGCAATGAGTCCCCGGTCACCCGGAGGAGCGTAAGGAATAATTAATCTCATCCCTGGAAAAATAATAGAGGATGGAAGTTGATTAACCTGCCGGATCAGCTCGTGCTGACTTTGTCCTCCCGTTGTCACGTTATAACGCCTTGCTATCTGAAACAGCGTATCGCCAGGTTGCACGACATAGTAAGGGACACCGGGCGGAATATTCAGCAGCTGACCGGTCTGTAGGGTGTAAGGGGGCTGAAGCCGGTTCGCTTCAATGATCACGGATGACGGCACTCCATACATTTGAGAAATCTGATTGACCGAATCGCCCGGCTGCACGCGATATGCATTAACGCCTGGTGGAATTGACAGCTGTTGGCCGATAAAAATCGTATATGGAGGCATCAAATTGTTTGCGGCAATCACGGATTCGACTGGTAGTTCCCATCGTCTAGCTATCCGATACAACGTATCACCGGGACGAACGGTGTAAAAAAATTGCATCCTTCTCACTTCCCTCTAATGAAATAATCGTTCAGCGAAGAGACACAAAGTGGTGCAGGCAATAACGACCTTCCCCGCTCTGCCTATACGTCATGCTATTCGCATAGGCACAGTGAGATTCACCAATCAGAGGAAAAGTGATGTTTATCTTCCCTAAAAAAGCCAAACAAAAAGAGCTCTTTATTAGAGCCCCCCATAATGCGTATACACATACCAAATCCCCAAAACCACCGCCGCAAAAAAAGCCAATCGGACTAATTTTTTCAAAAGCCATACCGCGATCAGCACAACAAGCAGGATAATGAGCACTGTCCGCGTTATCATTAACAGTTCCAACATCCTGTCCACTCCTTTTTCAAATGGTTTGAATGATAAAATTTTTCAGCTGCCGCTCAAATCCGCTGACGCCCGTTGTATTTACATATTCAAACGGGACACCGTATTTGGCTGCTGCTTCTTTCGCTTTGTAGTAAAGCGAATGGCCCGCAAAACCATGCATAAAAAAAACGACGTCTGCCCGGCTCACTGCACCTTCGACGAGTGTCAAATCGGTTTCCGATACAAAATCCATCTTTCCGTTGTATTTATGGACCACTTTTTTAAAGTGGCGCACTTTTTCCCCGCCGATGAAAGCGACAACTGCTCCATGCAAATCAAGAACAGGCTCCTCCTTCTGTCCATCTGTTTTACGTTTCAAGGCGCGAATCATGAGCGCTTGCTGCTCCAATCTATCGGTCAGCTGCCTCACGACGTCATGACAGATCTCGCACTCTTCTTGCAGCATCTTCCCTTCCTTCTCAGTCTCTTCTAAAAAAGAATCGAATTCTCGTTGCAGATCCTCTTTTTCCTTTTGCAGCAATAGAACTTGTTCCGTCAATTTGGCTATTTCGCGGTCTTTCTCCCCATCCGCCCGTTCATGTTCATTATGTAGAGGACGAGGTGGAGCTGCCTCCTGGTTTCTTTTAAAAGCAAAGACATCATTTGGAATATCACTGGCAAATGTCAACAGCTCGATCTGCACGTTTACATACTCAAGCGGAGCGTAATTAATAAAGGAATCAATCCAATCGGGGCGCTCGTCGTTTAAGGCCGTGAACAAGATGGAGGCCGGCGGCAGTTCGGCTAATGCCTCTGTCATCGTCTCCTCTTGCCGCAACGCAACAGCCGCTTCACGCACAGACAATGAAACGATTTGTTCGAGGCGCGCCCGTACCGTTGGCTTATGGTAATGCCGGTACAGCCGCTCCATTACGCCCGTCACTCCTTTCTTTTTATCTTTATCGGTCAATTGAATACCGAACGAGCCAAGTACACCCGCCCGTTCACTCGGTGTCATTTCAAATAGACTCTGTCTAAAGATATATAACTTGACGGCGTCGATTTCCTCCAGCCAAAGCAGCTGCCAATACTTCTTTATTTCCTTTATATAGATGGGATAATCCGCTCCACTTACGTCGACCCCTTGTTCTTTATAAGTAAAAAGCGCGCTCACCGTTTGTTTCAGCGCTAAAAAATTTTCATCGTTTACCATTTTTTTCATCCCTTCAAAAAAAAACGCCCCGGACGTTATCCAGAAGCGTTCAGAACTATTACATGCGTTTATTTTGTTTCATTATTTGTACAATGGTTGTCTGAACATCTCTTCCGTTTTCAAAGAAAGCAATCCGTATAGATGTATTGTATCATGCTCCATGTGTATTCTACAAACGATGCTCTTTTCGTTGATTTGGATAATGAAAAGAAACAGACATTCCCACCATTACGGGATTCAGGCTCCTTCTGCTGGAAATGAATAAAAACGACCTTGTTTTTGCATAGTAAAGGCGTACGATCATCAAAAAACGAGAGGAGGATTTTGCTATGATGGATCATACGCAAGTAAGCTGGAAAAATGAAAATGTCATCTCTCAATTACGTAATTCGGTCGACAATGTCACAACAGCTGTACGACAAGCGCAGTCACATCCTACTCCGCAATTGATCCAACAAGCGCAAAATACGATGGAGCGGGCAAATAATGCGCTCACTAATGCGCGGCAAAACAGTGAGCACCCGGAACCGATTCAAAGACTTCAAGAACAGTTACAGGAAAGTAAAGAGCAATTAGAGCAATTGCAGCTAGTAAAGAATCCATAAAGAACAAAGAATCATCAAAATCAGAAATATTTCCATCTTTAGACTGACCACTCCCATGGCTGAAGCCATGGGGTTCTTTTTCGCAAACATCCCACTTATATTCTTTCATCGAAAGAGGCAGAGGCGAGACTTGGGCGAACAACTCTTGAGAAAAAAAACAGTCTTTCAAGAGGGCAAGGTCTGTGCCAACTACGCCATCTCACTGGCGATACGTTTTTCTTTTTTCGGCTGATCGTTTGGATGTTTCATTTTTTGTCTTTGTTCCTCTGACAAAAACCGTTTATACCAAACGGGCTGCTTGTAGACAACCGATAATAGCGGTTTGACGTCCATGTGGTGTTGTTTACGGGCAATGTTTTGCGCGCCGTTGACATCACGGTGGATTTCTGTTTGGTGAACAGAACAAGTGAAATTTCGTCCTTTGGCATGGTGCCGACCACCGCAAAACGGACAGTCTTGTGACGTATAGCTTTCTTCTGTTTCTTCCACGTTGATACCCTTTAACTGCGCTTTATAGGTGAGTTTTTGTTTGATTCTCCCTTGATTCCACAGCGACAATTGTTGCCTTCTGACCTTCTTATTCTTTCGTTTCTTTTCCGCCTTCTTCTTCGTGTTTTTCTCGATGCCTGATACATTCCCAATCACAAAGTTCGTGACGCACTCTTCTTCTAAAAACGCCACTATTTCTTTGGTTGTCTTATGTTCCAATTGTTCAAGCTGATGTTTACTTTTTTGACGAATACGACTTTTCGCTTGCCGATATTTTTTCCATTGGTTCGATCCTTTTTTGCAGCGAGACATTTTCTTGCTCAAATCTGCTACTGCTTTGGCGCGAAATTGGGAAAGACTGCGCATCGCCCGTCCTGAAACTACTAAAGCTTTGTCCTCCGTTGCCACCGTCACCGCATGAATTTCTCCTAAATCACCACCGGCTACTTTACCGTCATACGAAGAGAGATCTTTTTCAGGAACTTGAACGGAATAACAAAACCAGTACGCTCCATTTCGCCACACAATTTCCGCATAATTGCAGTTTTCAAGATTTTCCTCGGACCGATTGGGAATGATGACTGCCTTGTTTTTCTTCGGAACCTTTTCCGTCCACGCTTTCTTTTTTGTTAACAAGTCTGAAAGAGCGTATCCATATTCGGCTTTCTTGATCGTGATGGTCTCTTTGAAAATGGTCATGGACGCTTTTTTTAACGGAATACAATAATAATATTTTTTTCGCCACGGATATTTGGCTTTTTTATCCGTTTTTCGCAGCTGTCGGATGGTCTCACGGTTCGCTGCGTATTTATCCGCAATCGCTTGAACCGTTTGAGAATGAAGATCGTAGGTTTGTTTTCGGATGGCTTGAATCTCTGTTTTACTCAGCCACTTTTTACACGTGAAATAATAAGAAGTCGCTTCCCGAACAATGTCATTCCAAACAGAAGCGGCTTCCCGTTGCATGATCCTTAATTCATCGTATACGTTTGGATCATAAGGAATTCGAAAGGAATGTGTGACAAACATAGTGGTGCCCCCTTCCTCGCTTGATACGCTCATCATAACAGAATATATGTTCTGTACACAAGAGATAAGCGTTGAAAAAACAAAAAATTAGAACGATTAACATGCCAAAAGACACACCTCGTTCGACCTCACTCTCATCCCATGTCTAAAGACGATGGGCTTTCCCATTCGGAAAATCTGTAAGATACGGTTTAAATTTTAAAGCAATGGGGAAGCTACATACTAATTCACATTTACTAAAGGAGTATACTTATATGGATTTTAAGTGGAAAAAGAATTTAATCGTGAGCGGAATGGCGGCTGCCTTAACGCTTGGCGGATTAGCCGGTTGTGCAGACGGAGAAGATCAGGATAATGGAGTAAATGATGGTGAAGTTGATGATCAGTTAGATCAAGAAAACAATCCTGTCGATGAAGACGGCGGTACAAATGAGGAAACTGATCAAGACAATGGGGTAAATGATGGCGTTGATCAAGACAATGGAATCGATGATGGCACAGTCGATGATCAGCTTGATCCAGAAAACAACCCGGCTGATGAAGGCAACGAAAACAATGATGGCCTTGATCAAAACAATGGAATCGGTGACGGAGAAATCGATGACCAGCTCGATCCAGATGAAAATGCTCCAGAGGGACAAGAAGAAAAGGAACAACAATAATACACAAATCCGGAGAGAAATTTTCATTCTCTCCGGATTTTTCTGTTTTATCAGCTCTCTGACTGCTTTTGTATACGATAAATGCTCTTGATATTAGAACCTTTTTATCGCCGTTACACATGTCCTCTGCCGGCATTTCCCCCCCTTAAATATAAAGAAAAGAATCCGTATAGAATAAGGATGGGCCGAAGGAATAGGCTCAAAAAAATGGCACCCGCCGCCTGACGGATGCCGTATATGTGAAGAGCCATCGCTGGCCCGTACTGTAGTGTATTACTCGAGAACGTCTTTCGAAACGGCATAAGCCCTTATAGCTGTATATACAGGAAATGCACGAAACGAAAGTCAGCATGCTTTCCAACCTAAATGCTATAAAATTCAGACGGCTATTTTCCTTCGTGTATACTTAAGACATCTACAAGTTTGATCATGAAAGAAGGTTAAGCTATCTGTCATCTCCTAATTTAAAAGAAGAGGTGAGAACAATATCCATTTTACGTTCCATTCGAAAAATATATCAATTTTTTGTTGATGTGCCCATGAAAGAAGGAACCATTTTAAAGGATCAATACAGCGTGTTGAGTGTGATAGGAACAGGAAGCTATGGGATGGTGTATCTTTGCCGTGACTTAAAAACAAACGAGAAAAGAGTAATCAAACAGCTACGGCCGAGTAAACGCCGTAACCAAAAAGAGGTGGAGCTATTTGAAAACGAAATCTCTATTTTACGTTCGCTGCATCATCAAAATGTGCCCTTATTATATGAACATTTTTCAACTGACAGCTCTTTTTTTTATGTCATGAGTTTCATTGAAGGGGACAACCTGGAAGATCAGATTTTTTTAAATAAGAAAACGTTTAACGAGCAAGAATCTCTTCTCTTTCTCGCTCACCTGCTCGAATTAGTGGCTGATCTGCACGAAAAAGGCATTTACCATCAAGACTTGCGTATACCGAATATTTTACTTAAAAATAAGAAGCCTTTTTTAATCGACTTCGGTTTATCCAAGCAAAGCCTCTCTATAGATCGAGCTGGTTCTTTCCATACAGAACAACATATTCTAGAGATGAAACAACAGGATTACTACGATTTAGGCGAAATCCTTTTATACTTGCTTTACACGACCTATTCATCCAAAAACAAAAAAGCTCTTCCCTGGACAGAAGAACTTTCTTTAGAAAAGGAAACTGTTCACTTGCTGAAAAGATTGTTAGGAATCATAGAACCGTATTCAAATACGGAAGACCTGTCAGCCGATCTGCATGCGGCCATTCAGGTGAACAAAAACGGCCATTAACCGCCTGTATTAGCTGCTGCTCCGGCCCTTTCGTTTATAGCGGTTACTTCCACTCATCGGAGATCGTTTATATCGCTGGCTGCTGCTACTGCTTCCACGATAATGACGATTTCTTCGGTCACTGCTGCTCCCTCCACGGTAACGGCCATGTCGCCGTTCACTGCTCCCGCCGGAGAGCTGCTTGATTTGTTTCATGATTTTTTTAAACATTTGTTTCCCTCTTTCTTTTTTAGAGCTTGTTTTTGATTCTGTCTAGTCTAACACAGATAAACCCGTTATCCCAAGAGAAGCCAATGGTGTATTCCATTCCCCATTTTTTGTCTACTATATGCTACTAAAATACATATTATTTTCTCTCCATTTTCTTTTTTCATTCGTCTTCATTTATCATGGAGATTCAGCATGGACTGGCAGAAAAACAAGCCGATGCCCCGCTTTTAATCAGAACAGCCCCCTAACCAGTCAGTACTTTACCTAAGAGGACTTAAAAAAATTTGAAATGAATGCATGACAAACATATTGGCCGTGCTCCTTTCTCGCTTTATAAGTCCACCACAGGCGAATATGCGTTCATTTCGCAAGTGATATGCGTTAAAAAACAAAAAAAGACGAACGATTGACGGGCCATAAGCCACGCCTCGTTCGACCTCACTCTCATCCCATATCTAAAGATGATGAATTCAGGGATGTGAACTCGTCAAAAGAATTATTTTGATTCGAGTCACGCATTGTTTCATCCTATGCATTTCAAATAGACGATGTCGGTGTCTCTTATTCCGTGACCGATTTATGTTTGGCTGCACTTGTTAGCAAGAAGAACGCAGAGGCAAGATGCATACCTACGCCGACAACAGGAATCCACCCGACGATGGATGTGACAATCCCTAAGATAGAAGCTGTTTTGTTGGTTTTTTCTTTCGCACTGTAAAACAAAGCGAACATGTGTAAAAATAACATAATAACAAGCGGACGCCACTCCCATGATACGACAAATGCAAGACTGATGTAAGGAATGCCCAAAAGAGCCTCAAGACCGCCTGTTGTCCACTTTAAACTTCTTGATACCAACACTCCATCACCTCCAATTCCCCTCTTATATTCATATATGAGAAAAAGTAAAGGTTTATACGAAACAAGAAGCAGATGGTTTTCTTGTCGGTTTTCTATATGTGGATTTGGCTCTTGTTCGATTCATTCTATTGTATCCAGCAGTGACTGTCACAACATATTTTAATATGTTAGTAATTAGAACAAAGAGAAAAAAATCATTTAAAACCTTTTAAATGTGCGCACGGATCTTAACAAGCTAATACAAGATGTAGACCTTGAGCTAATCCGCTTATACTCCAGTATTTGCATACGGCGTTCCGCAAAAACATCAAGCAATCTTCCTGCTTTGAGGTCTTTTAATGCATCACGACTTGCTTCATTTGTAGCATTTAGAAGCATTCTGCAAACATAATACGTTTCGGGAGTTGTGGACGAATCACCTATTTTCCGCTTTAAAAATTTTTCCAGAGCAGTCATTCGCAATACCCCTTTTCTTTTTAGAGATACCGTTTCTTTAACTGTTTTGAAATCTATTATAATAACATTTCCCCGTTTCGGTTGTTTTGAATCAATCATTTTTTCAGCTTCTACGTCATTTGTACACAGTATACAAGTAAAATACCTTTGCAGCGGCTTAAACCATTCATACATCGATAGCGATAGAGGGAGTAGTATTTTTTGTTTTAGAGGAAATTAAACGGGTATAAAAGTGAATATTACAAGAAGGAGGTATTGTTATGAAGGTATCAGAAGTAATGACATCTAATGTGGATACTTGTACCCCTCAAAGCTCTTGCAATGAAGTTGCAGCTATGATGAAAGATCTGAATGTAGGTTCCATTCCAATTTGCGAAAATGAAAAATTAATGGGTATCGTTACCGACCGTGATTTAGTGATAAGAGGACTGGCAAATAACATGCAGACTGATACAAGAGTTTCCGAATTGATGACTGATGAGATCATAAAAGGAACAAAAAATATGTCTATAGAGGAAGCAGCAAGTTTAATGTCTAATCATCAAATACGCCGACTGCCAATTGTGGAAAACGAGAAACTTGTCGGAATTGTATCCCTTGGTGATATAGCTGTAAATAACCAGTCAAATGAAAAAGCCGGCAAAGCCTTGGAGGATATTTCTCTTCCAGCAGAACCTAATAAATAAAGAGATAGGATCTGTTTTCCCTAAAATTCATATAAGTAAGAAAAGACTCTAGCGTCAAACTGCCGTTAGAGTCTTTTTTCTATTTTAGAATATATCTTAGTTAAGGTTGCAGTATAATATCGTAAGAATAAACAGGAATATTTTCATAACTGCTGTCTTAAAAGCCTTACAGCAGCTATTTGATTTTCAGGATAAGTGCGGATTCCATTACTCCCCCACTCCAATAAATTTTCACCTTTTGACCTTCTTCAAAATTTGCATCTATTGCTCTATTAATAAGAGGTACATCGTAATACGATCCTTCTGATTCAAAAGCTTTTGATCAATTCCTAGTCTGAGATCGATACTTCTTTCCGCCTCCATTTAACTTCTTCATTTGCGTATTTCATCGTTCTTTTCTTTCCCGTTACCCTTTTTTCCTGAAATAGAGCCAGCTAAAGAATGCTGTCACTGCAACAGCTATTAAAACAATGAATGCTTTGTCTTGCCCTGTGTTTCCTAGGTTAATCTGCTCTGCAGGTGTCTGCCCTTCACCAAGTATGGCCAAATCTTCTTGTGCAGCACTGATTTCAGTTGTTCTACTGCAAATAATGGCAGTCAGTTCATTCGAGCCATACATGTCAGAGTCATTCGCATACACTAAATACTCTTGGCCTTCTTTGAACTCATAGCCACAATCCCCGCCGCCATTCCCTGTTGTAATCTTCACTTGGGGGTGAGCAGCACCCTTCCATGTCTCGTTGACCTCGAAAAGAACAGACTTTGTAAGAAGGCCGGTTATGCTTTTTTTCTCTTCAATCTCTATGACTTTTCCGCTGAACACCGCTTTCGAAAGGGAAAATTTTTCTTTTACACCTGGTGGTTCAGCACAAGAACAGGCTACCCCATAAGAAGGGAAAAAGGTCATCACCGTACTGAAAACAAAAATAATTAATGCAGCGAAGCCAAATCGTTGTTTCATAAAAACACCTCCAACTTTTCTGGATTGCTCACTCAGTTCGATGAATTTCAAGCTGCTCTATTCCGAAACAAGGATTCTCCACCGTTTCAAAATCGTTAATTTCATCTCGGATTTTTTCGGGATAAAGTGCTAAATCGATTGGACTGCGATATTTCAATTCAAGCGCTCCATACTTTTTCAGTGTCATCATAAAGTGATGGATCGCTGTAAGAAGCTCCGTTAAAAATTCTGTTTTGGGTAAAAAGCCCAAAACTTCATTATGATTTTCTTGAACACACATTGGAACCACCGTGTAGTGAACTACCCGCCACTTATTCAACCTTCCGGTCTAATTGAAGTGGGGGCTTCTCGACTTATCGTTGCTTTTACTAGCCAACGAAAACGGACCGAGCTAACCCTCTTGTTCCAAGAGTTTTTTCCTTTATACATACGCCCATAAGCGTATGCTTTCATTTTTGATATTGATCGCTGAATTGTGGTCACGGTCTGCTGTATATCCAGAACATTGGTAGATGCGTTCAGATAGGTGTATACTCTTTTCTATTCCACAATTCGAACACTTTTTCGTAGAAGGAAACCACTTATCAATTTTGATTAGTTGTTTTCCTTGTTCTTTTAGTTTGTAGTCTAGATATGTAGTGAACATGCCCCATCCGTTGTCCGATACACTTTTACCAAAGTGAAGTGCTTGTATACCTTTCATGTTCAAGTCCTCAATGGCTACGGCATCAAAGTTCACGGCTAATTCTTTGGACTTGTGATGGAGAAAGTTTTTTGCGTTGGTTCGTTACTTTTTCATGCAATCTTGCTACACGTATATTTTGCGTATTCCAATGTTCAGAACCTTTTGTGCGCCTTGAAAATACTCGTTGAGCTTTCGCTAATTGGTCTAACATTTGACGATAGAAACGAGGATAATTGGCTCTCTTCCCCTCGCTGCTAACGTACAATTCAGCCATTACAAAGTCTAATCCAACGACAGTTCTCACTTCTTTTTGCACGATTTCTTTTTCGTATTCATTCAAAATAGATACATAATATTGACCAGTAAGTGTCATGGAAATAGTACATGACTTGATAACATGGTCTGTTGGTATATCTCTATGTTGTTTGATCTTCACCATTTTAAGTTTAGGCAATTTGATACGACCGTCCAGCAACATAATATTTCCATTAACCGCATTCGTTGTATAAGATTTTCTATCTTTTTTACTCTTGAATGTTGGAAACCTAGCATGGCCACTAAAGAAATTTTTGTAAGCAGTCTGCAAGTTCAATTAACTACTTTATGACTCACGCTGCCTAATCCCATTTCTTGCAATGAATTAAGGCCACGGCCTCCTATAACGACTAAATCAAATTTCCCCTTACTTTTGTAGTCTACAATGGTAGGAGCAGGTTCTCCACGCCATATTTTAATTTGATAAGGAAGGTTATTGGCTTTTAACAGCTCTTCCATGTAATAGTTTTAGCGTGTAAGATGCGTGTTTTGCCGGAGTTACTTTGTATGCAGGCAACAGCCGTTTCGGATCTATCCACTTTATCATAAATTATATAATGATACGCAGAATGGAGAGATGTTCATGAAAGAAAAGCAAAATCAACAGAAACAAACGCCTCCTGGACTAGAGCGAGGATTGCTTACAGAATTTGACGGAAGTGTCACTCCTACTCCTATTATGATCCCTATTCAATTTGAAAATGAAATTACTCCAGCTACTTTAGGGACCGCAACGCTGTTTGTTAATGAGGCAAGTGACCGTATATTGCTGCATGCGACCATCCCTTGGGGTATTCCCGATGTAGAGGATGTTTTATCGGAAGCAATAGAACTACAGGCCAAGTTTGAAATTTTCCGTAATGATGTATCTATTTATAAGTTAGGAGACAGCATTTCCGGCAGAAGCGACTGTACTTTAAAAAGAATCACCAGTATAACTTTTCTCGATATCAATCATCCAATCGGGTTACTTGAATACGAATTAAAGGTGACAGATTTGTGCGGGATCGTTCCAGAAGAATTGGATCTCACATTTGCTACTGATTCAGAGGTCATTTTCACAGCTGCTGAAATCGAAGCCAATCATCCGACAAATCCATGAATATGACTCATTTAGGACGAGTGTTTGGTGACATTCGTCTTTTTCTTGTCCGGCTATAACTCTGCATCCTTAATTCTATTTCTGTTAACACAACAATGGCGATCAATGGTGCCGGAATGGATTTAATAGCAATAGAATATGGAAAAAATAATGGCGATTGTTTCAAACGTAAAATGAAATAATTATGACACGTCAATTAATGGCGTGTTTTTTCTATGTCATATTTTGTGTAGAGTAAAAAATGCGAAATGTCGCTGTACCCTATATAAGGGAGTGACGATTTTTCAAATACTAATAATTACTTAATTTTTTTGCTTCTTTTTTCTTCAAGCCACGTTTTTTCATTTCCATTTTTACTATGGATAAGTATTTCTTAATTTCAATGTACTTATTGAGATCATAAAATTTAACAACTATACTTTTATTGCTTTTATTTCCTCTTTAATACTCTCCATTTCTTTCTTTAAAAACGTAATCTTCACACCAGCATCAGACAATTCAATTCTTACCAAATCCCCTTCTTTTGCTGCGTAACTAATTTTTTCAACAGCTATTAACTCTTCAATCGATTCATCTTCTCGCCAGAGTAACTTTGCGTGACCTTTTTCAATAGAATCAATCGTGTAAATGCCATTTCTCATCGCTCACACGCCCGGCCGTCGTTATCACGGTCCATTTTATCCTGATAAGCAGGATGCCCCTTAGCTACGCCGTCTGGATATACTTTTCGAAGTTCAGTACAGTTGGCGAATCCTGTTTGAACAGGTGGTTCTAGATTCGGTTCCGGTTCAGGCGTTGGCTCTGGTTCCGGAGCTGGAATAGTTCCTAAATTATCTTGTTCAAAGTAATTTGATGTCGGTCATCCTCAGCCGTTTTGATAGCATACAAATCTTCCGTAAGATCTTGTTGTTTTTATTATACAAAAAAGCCTGTAGACACCGTCTTCATAATGAAGACTTTGTCTACAGGCTGAACAAGGACATTCCCCTGAAGACAGGGATACCCTTGTTTTATATCATCTACCGTTATTAAAAAAGGACAGGAAAGAACCAGCCTGTCTTAACATATTGATTCCATTTGATACATTCCCTACATGTGTCATAACCTGATTTAGATTGTTCCACATACTAGGAGTTTGTTGCCCTTTATACTCGTTTTGGCCCTGTCTAGGATATAGACCGGACGGATAATATCTAGGCGGGCGGGACATTTGTCTAGGATAAGGCCGGTATGGTTTAGGACCGGGATTTGGAGGATAAAACGGCATTCTTCACCACCTCCCTTCTTTTAACTGATTTTAGATTAAATCTCGCAAGTGACCATTTTGCTCTCCATACTACTTATATTTTTATCATATGAAAAAAAAAGCCATAGATTGACTGGGAAAAATTCATTTATCAAATCTTTATTTACAACTACACATAATACTTCTAGTGGTTCTGGTGCGAAAATAATTTGATAAAAAGATAGAACCTATATTACCCGCTAACTTGCGAGTTATGATGCTATGCCGAACAACTTATGTATGAATTCAACTTCATTTTGGACAGACTTCTCTCCTTGGTGAACTTGCCCTTTTTTTATCATATTGCATCGCTTCAATGCCACTCAATATATAAGTGGCTGTTTTATACGACTTGAATCCCAACATAGAGCGCACACGTTTCTTAATGAAACGGTGATCTTGTTCTGCTATATTATTGAGATATCTAACTTGTCTTATTTGTATGCCTTCCGGCATACGTTTTTCCTCTTTTAACTCTTTAATTGCTACAGGATAGGTTGGATTCTTGTCTACTGTTATGACACGAGGTTTAGAAACATGAAAAGACCGCAAAGCTTTCTTAAAGAAGCACTTTGCAGCTTGTTTGTCTCTTGTTTTACTAAGGCAAAAATCAATCGTGTTTCCTTTGGAATCCACTGCACGATATAAGTACATCCATTGACCTTTTACTTTGATATACGTTTCGTCGACTCTCCAAGAGTCATTTGTTGGTCGAAGATGACGCCGTACTCTTTCATCTAATTCCGGGCTATATTGATGAACCCAACGCATAATCGTTGTGTGAGCCATCGATAAGCCCCGTTCTTCCATCATCTCCACCACATTACGAAAGCTCAATTTGTACCGCAGGTACCACCTCACTGTTAACAAAATAATGTCAGGCTGATAATGTTTCCACTTGAATAAATTTTGCTTTTTCATACTGATCACGCACCTTTTTTAAAGTAATAGTATCAGCATGTCCAAGATTTAAAGATGATTTGCAACTGTCCCTAAGTTTTTGCACCAGAACCGCCAACATCCTTTTACTTCATTTGTTTTTGGATCATTCTTTGCTTCCATTAGCGATTGTACTTGTCATCTTTCATTGTTATTTGCTGTTTATACACTGGATGAGCTTTAAAAGTATTTTTTTAAAAAACCACTCGCCTAATTATCACCGTATATTTCTTGTATCTGGTTTTTATTTATTGCAAGAAGATAAGTGAAGAATAAAAAAGACTTGCAGACCGTTTCTTGTCTGCAAGCCGAATTTTTGTCACGGCAGAAGGTGTATCAATTAACGTACTTGTCCGTCTCCGCTCATCATATATTTAATTGTCGTCAGAGCCGGCAGCCCGACTGGACCCCGGGCATGAAGTTTCTGTGTAGAGATGCCGATTTCCGCACCAAAGCCGAGTGCTTCTCCATCGGTAAATCGTGTTGATGCATTGTGGTAAAGAGCGGCAGCATCGACCTCGGTCATAAATATCCGGGCGGTTTCTTTATTTTCAGTCGCAATCGCCTCTGAGTGCTTCGTTCCGTATTGATTGATATGATCAATCGCTTCGTCCATGTCTTCTACGATTTTCACAGCGATATCCAGGCTTAAATACTCACTTGCCCAGTCTTCTTCATTCGCCGGCATTGCTTGCGGAATTACATTCACAGCTGTTTCATCGCCGTGAACAGAAATGCCATGTTTTTGAAAAGTCTCAATCAGCACTTCTTTATTTTGTTCAAGCCATTCTTTATGAATAATGACCGTTTCCAGCGCATTGCAAACAGCCGGACGATCCGTTTTAGCATTGACTAAAATGTTCAACGCTTTCTCCGTATCCGCTTCAACATCAATATAAAGATGACAGTTTCCGACACCTGTTTCAAGAACAGGCACCGTGGCGTTATTCACGACTGTGCGGATGAGCGAACCGCCGCCGCGTGGAATAAGCACATCAATATGCTCTTTCATCGTCAGCAGCTGCTGAACCGCACTTCGGTCAGTCGATTCAATAAATTGAACGGCTTCTTTCGGAATGGCTGTCTGCTCCAGTGCTTGATGCATCACACGAACGATCTCTTTATTGGAGAAAAGAGCAGATGATCCACCTTTTAATACGATGGCGTTGCCTGATTTTAGCGCAAGCCCTGTCGCATCAGCTGTCACGTTTGGACGGGCTTCATAAATCATCCCAATAACGCCAAGCGGAACACGCACCGCTTTGACATCCAGCCCATTTTCAAGCGTCCAGCTTGATGGCACGTCTCCAACCGGATCTGGCAGGTCAGCCACTTTCCGAAGACCACCGGCAAAACCGAAAATACGGTCTTTCGTTAAGGCAAGACGATCCATAAATGCTTCGTCATATCCTTGCTCACGTCCGTTTTGTAAATCTTGTTCATTTGCCTTTAAAATAGATTCATATTCTGCTTCCAATTGATCTGCTATATAAAGCAATGCTTTATTTTTCTTTTCTGTCGTAATGCCAGCTAATGTTCTTGACGCTTTTTTCGCTCGTATGGCTTGCTCGGTGATCTCATGTACGTTTTCTTTTACTACGTTCATATCGGCCTCCTTGTATTATACAGTTATCGGAACGGAAACCTCTGGATGATGGCAAACAAATCGGCTGCTGTCAATAGCGGTTCTGTCCTCATATTTCTGCTGTTTCTCACTTAACTGTTCAGATGAATAATTAATAATACCCAATCCTATTTCATTGCTGTTCACATCTTTAATGCTGACGACTTCCCCGTTTTCAAATGATCCTTTAACGGCATAAATATCTGAAACGAGCAGGCTTTCACTTTGCTCTAAGATACATTGGCCGCGTTCCACTTCCACCACTACTTCTCCTTGCGGGCCTGAGTGAAACGCAATCCATTGCTTTTTATAATCAAGATTTGCCGTTTCGTCATTTACTTCAAAATAGGTTCCCTTCGCTTCTTGGCGGACAGCATCGGTCAAAATGTTTGTTTTGCCTGCTTTGCCCAGAAATGAAGGAATACCGGATGCCATAGCGATTTTCACCGCTTCAATTTTCGACTTCATCCCACCCGTGCCCACATCGCTGGCAGGTCCTCCTGCAGCCGCTTCAATTTCCGGCGTGATGTCACGTACACGCTCCAGCCGTACAGCTGTCGGATCTTTCGTCGGATCGGCATTATAAAGACCGTCGATATCGGATAAAATAGCAAGCATATCGGCACCGATCAGTCCGGCCACTTTTGCGGAAAGTGTGTCGTTATCGCCAAATTTCAAATGATTGACGGCCACCGTATCGTTTTCATTCACAATGGGGATAATGCCGCGTTCAAGCAGCACAGACATTGTGTTTCTAACGTTGTGATAACGGTCTTCATCAGAAAAATCATCCCGTGTGATTAACATTTGAGAAGCTGTGTAGCCATGGGATAAGAAGAGATTCGAATACGTTTCCATTAAGAGAATTTGGCCAATAGAAGCAGCCGCTTGTTTTTCTGGGAGTGTATTTGGACGCTGCAAAAACCCGAGCTTGCGGTATCCGGCTGCTACAGCCCCCGAGGAGACGAGGACCACTTCGTAGTTTTGATCTTTTAATTCTACAATCTCATCAACTAGTTTTTCGATTTTCCTGCGACTAATTTCACCATGTTGGCTTGTCAGGGAGTTGCTTCCGATTTTCACAACTACCCGTTTTCCTCTTGCTTCTGTCACCTAACCACTCCTTTTTGTCTTTACACGTGCTCTCATTTTGCGGAAAATTGCTGACTGATTTCTTCGGACCGTTTTGCCGCTCCTTTTACCGCCTGATAAATCGCTTCTCCGCCGCCAAAGGCTTCCAGCGCATTTAATCCTGCATAGGTCGTGCCGTTTGGTGAGGTTATTTTTTCACGCAGCTCGGCTGGTGTGTTTTGCTGCATCATGATCATTTTAGCGGCACCAAGAAGTGTTTGAGCACCGATTTCCCGGACTGTTTCTGCATCAAAGCCGCCTTCTTTGCCGGCTTTCTCAATATGTTCCATTAAATAATAAAAATAAGCCGGACCGCTTCCCGCAATGCCTGTAAAAACGTCCATTTTTGCTTCTTCAATTTCATAAACTGCGCCAATACAGCGCAATAATTCTGAAGCTTCTTTCATATTCTCCATTTTCGTATAACGGCCTGAGGAAATGGCCGTTGCCGATTCTTCCGTTATGGCTGATGTATTTGGCATCGCCCGAATCACTTGCTGTCCCTCTTCGAAATACGCTTCTAAATGAGATGTTGTTATTCCTGCGATTACGGATAAAATCACTTGATCCGTCCGGATACGCTCCTTTAATGATTGAAGGGCCGTATCCGCATCTTTCGGCTTCATAGCCAAAATAAAGAAATCGATTTGATCAAAAGGCAAATCCCCGCTTTGCATCGCTCTTATTCCATATTTTGCTTGAAGCGCTGCCCGTTTTTCCTGATTGCTGTGGTTTGTAGCCATAACGTTTTCCAGAGCCAATTGTCCATTATGTACAATGCCCGCGATCATCGCTTCCGCCATTGAACCTGCACCTAAAAACGCGACTGTTTTATTTTTCAGCATCCCGCTCTCCTTTTTGTGTTCGTATTTTTTTCTTTTTTGTTCGTATTTTTCATGACGGTTCCCATGGTAACATGCTGAATTTTGTTGTCAAGGGAAGCAGACTGCCTTTGCCTGCGCGTCAAAGAAAAAGGGACACACGCTGATCAAAGACCGCTAAGCAAAAATGACAGCGCTTTATTCAGCATAAGCATGCAGGGTAGCTCGCCACTAAAAAAACGCCTTTTCCGGGGGATTGGCACCGAAAAAACGCAAATATCAAAAAATTATATTTTTTTTCATAAAGACATTATTTGTCCGTTTATTCCAAGATCCGGCGCAACAGATAAAGGTTGAAATGTTGATGTTATAATAAGAGAAGGATTATCAATAGTCCGGCCCTTACAGGGGTTTCGGATATTGGCTTAATCACCGCAGTATTTCCTGTTGCAAGAGCCGGTGCGAGTGAGCGTATTGTTAGATGGAACGAGAAATTCCATGGGCCGATGATATCCGCCATCTACGTGAAGCCACCGTAAGAACTCCTTTAAATAGAAAAAATAAAAAAGAGAGCCCTATGAAAGTGAGCGTCCTCCATACTCAGCATCTATAATATCCTCCCTTTTCTTCTTTTACCTTTATCTTAAACAGCACTCCTTATCTTTCCTTATTAAAAAGTTTGTTTTCTTCTGCGCATAAGAAAATAAGAGGTTTAATTGATAATGCATTTTACTTCCACAACAAAAGGAGGAAAGGTAAAATATACATAGTTAAATTAAAGAAAACATAATGAATCATCTTTTCCCAACTAGTCAACTACCCACCACTTATCGATCTTACGACCTGATTGAAGTGGGGGCTTCAAAAGCCTTTAGTTGTCTAGCCTACGTTTTTCGCAAACGACGTTGGTTTGGTTATCACACCCTCGGATGATACCCTAGTCCGTTGCTCTGTGCAGGCTCTGTAAAAGCTCTGATGGGTAGGAGCGGTCAACTTGATTGGGCGGTTTTACCGCAAAGCCTTACCAACATTGGCGAAGGGTAACAAACTCTAAGAGGAGGGAACACGTTATGCTCGTGTTCGTCATGAATAAACAAGGTGAAGCTCTTATGCCGTGTAAGCCAAGAAAAGCAAGACTGTTATTGAAACAAAAGAAAGCGAAGATTGTATCATACAAACCATTTACCATCCAGCTGCTCTATGGAAGCAGCGGCTACAAACAGGATGTACATGTCGGTGTCGATTTAGGCGCAAAGCATGTTGGCATCGCCATGACGAGCGAAGATAGAGTACTGATCAAAGGCGAGATTGAATTACGTCAAGATGTCAAAAGTTTGCTAGATACGCGACGCACTTATCGAAGAAGCAGACGGCATCGAAAGACTCGCTACCGGCAAGCGCGCTTCTTGAATCGTGTTTCATCAAAGAAAGAAGGGTGGCTTCCCCCAAGCATTCAAAGCCGAATAGAAAATACATTTTTTTGGATAGATCGTCTTTGTTCACTTGTGCCCCATCCCAAGCTAATCATGGAAGTGGGAAAATTCGATGTGCAGAAAATGATCAACCCTGACATTCAAGGTGTGGACTACCAAAAAGGGCAAACATATGGGTATTATGATGTTCGATATTTCGTGCTGGCAAGAGAGCGCTATACGTGCCAAGTATGTAATAAAAAAGGACAAATTCTGAACACGCATCATATCGTTTATCGCTCTCACGGTGGAACAGATCGGGCAGATAATTTGGTGACGGTTTGTACGGATTGCCATACGTACGACAATCATCAAAAGGGTCAAATTCTGTACAAGTGGATGATGGAAGGAAAGAAGCTGCCACGTTACAAAGAAGGCACCTTCATGAATGTATTCCGCAGGCGGGTATTCACTAAGTATCCTGATGCGGCGTTCACATACGGCTCGATCACCACACCGAAACGGAAAGAACTGGGATTAGAAAAGACGCATGCAAATGATGCGCTAGCGATTAGTGGGATACATGCCATCAAGAAGGATGCCAATGCGATGTTCAAAATCAAACAGTTTCGTAAAAAGAAACGCTCCCTGCATGAAGCAACCGCAAGAAAAGGCCGTACAACGAAGAATATCACGAGTAAGCGAAACGAGAAGAATACGAAACAGCTCAAAGGGTTTTATTTGAATGACAAAGTGAGGTTATTTGGGCGAACAGGCTATATTACTGGTTTCACGGGAACAAGCGGTGCTTATGTCAAGACAATTGACGATGAGTATATCACGATCCCGGATAAGAGCTACAAACAAGTGAGTCTAAAGGAATTGACGGTAATCCGTCATAACAGTAATTGGCAGTATGAACAAAAAGCTTCTGGCTAACGCCAGCCGACATTCATCCCCCACCTTCAATGGGCCGCGCCCGTACCATTTAGATGTGGGAGACTTCTTTCAGAAATCAGGTTAAAAAGAAAGGGGAAATCTTCAATGAGTTTACTTACTGAAAAAAGAATGGCGGAAATAAAGAATCACCTAAAAAAGCGGATAGTAACTTTGCCTGATAGCACTTTCCTTCCTAGTTTAGGTCAAGGGACTTGGCGTATAGGAGAAAATCCCAAATTGAGAGACAAGGAAATTAAAGCCTTACGCTTAGGGTTGGAACTCGGGATGACGCTAATTGACACAGCGGAAATGTACGGAAATGGGGAGTCTGAAGAAGTAGTTGGAGAAGCAATCAAAGGACTTAGGGAAGATGTGTTTTTAGTTTCTAAAGTTTATCCTCATCATGCCAGTTTAGATATGATTTCAACAGCTTGTGAAAACAGTTTGAAACGGTTAGGGACAGACCATTTAGACTTATATCTTTTACACTGGAGAGGGCGTGTTCCTTTAGCAGAAACGATTGAAGGGATGGAAAAACTGAAGAAAGAAGGAAAAATTTTAAGGTGGGGAGTATCTAACTTTGATACAGATGATATGAACGAGTTATGGAATACTCCAAACGGGCGAAATTGTATGATAAACCAAGTACTGTATCATCTAGGGTCCAGAGGAATTGATTTTGATTTATTACCTTGGCACCGAGAACAGGATATGCCCATTATGGCCTACAGCCCTCTTGCTCAAGGAGGTTCTCTAAGAAGCCAACTGATAAGCGATCCAATTATCAATGAGATGGCCGCAAAATACAATGTCAAACCTTTGCAAATCGCACTGGCATGGGTACTACGTACGAATGATGTCATTGCTATTCCAAAATCTGTACAAGAACAGCATGTAATCCAGAATGCTGAAGCAGCTACGATCCAATTTACAGAAGAAGACTTAAATCGTCTTGATGACGTTTTTCCAAAACCTCGTAAAAAAATGCCTTTAGATATTATTTAAATGTTAGGCTAGATCATGAAAACAGAGCTATCCCCGAGCTCTGTTTTTTATCACGTTTCTATTAAGCATTAGTGTCGTTCTTTTTTAGGGGCCTTAAAAACAACTCATTCGTGCCAGTGCAGATAGACTTCACCGATTTGTCTTCCTCTCTTTCACCATTTCTGTATAGAATGTTTTGCTCCACACACCAATAAAACAATTGCCATACATTGTAGGAAGACGGCATATATATTTATTATATTTCGGTCATGTTTATTTTCTCAATAAGCAAGGAAAGCTGTGGTGGAAAAAGATGAACGATTATCCAACTCATAATCCTTCCTTTCAAAACCTTCAAGAAACGAATCTGTCATTTGAAGAAGTTTTCCATCGCATTGTCCAGTTCATGACCCTGCATCCAAAAGGCATGTATCGATTAATGATCGGCACCGATTCCCAAGTCCATACCGAACATACCGTTTTTATTACCGGGATTGTCATCCAGCAAGAAGGACAAGGTGTATGGGCGTGTATACGCAAAGTGATCATTCCAAGAAGAATGACACAATTACATGAACGGATTTCCCAAGAATTATCTTTAACCGAGGAGATTGTGTCCCTGTTTACAGAAGACCGAAAAAATCAGTTAATCAATATCGTTCTTCCTGCCATATACGAAGGAGCAACCTTCACGATGGAGGGCCATATTGATATCGGCGCCGGCAAACGGAATAAAACAAGCCAGTTTGTAAAAGAAATGGTCACCCGGATGGAATCGATGGGCGTTGAACCTAAAATTAAACCCAATGCTTTCGTTGCATCAAACTACGCCAATCGGTATACAAAATAGGAGGTGTCTTCCCCTCGATTTATAGGAGAAGAGATAAAAGGCCGCATAACAAACAGAGTGAAAGGAACCAAGTGCGGAGACAATTAAATTATTTTTCATTTTGGCGGTTTTAAGGTATAATCAATGTGTAAAGAAGCATATTTAAAAAGGCCACTGGTGCGGCAAACACCAGAGGCTCTGCAATAGAATTCCCTTCAAGGGGGATCAGCATCTACAGAAAGTAAGTCATTCCTCTGCTTAGCTGGCTCAAGGGTGACTTACTTTTTTTGTGCCAACGTAATAATCGACACGACCAAACTGGCAAATGCAATCATAAGCACAAGCGTTTGAAAAGTCGTCACAGGCAGCACCCCCTTTCTATCGAGGGAATGCTGACCGCCCTTGAGTCTCTATTCTATCGTGCTCTTATTATAGCATAATGCACGCGAATATAGATAATGAAAAAGGAACATTAGTTCTTTTTCAGTGGCGCATTTTTATGGGATTTATTAGAAGGACTGGTCGTTGAATATTCTCCATTATACAAAAAAAACACAGGTCCGTTGCGGTTCGCCTGTGTTTTTATGTAGAGATAAACGAGAAAAGCAGTTAAGCACAGTAGAATAAATGAAAAAGGTCTTTTTCCAACATTAACTTACTACAGCCGCTTTAATTTTTCTATTAAACAAGCTTCTGTTTTTCCAAATAAAATCAACCAAATCCTTATCAAGGAGCCTCTGTTCATCCGGATCACAATAATCCAAGCCTTTGCCATGACGGGTCCAGTGGCTTTCTGAATATTTCATCAGTGTCCACTCGCCTCCCCGTTCCCGATCTTCAATCACAAGGTAATGTTTTTGTCCCGCATCATCATATGAAGCTATTAATTCAAACTTTTCAATAAAGTCCTGAATATCTACTTTTTTCTTAATTATATGCACGATGTCCCGTCCTTCCATTCACTGTACTGATTGAAGCACAATAGATTTGCTTATGATACAACATATTATATCATATGAACCCTACAAGAAAATCCAAATCTATTTTTTTTTGTAAACATCTATGTTTGGCTGGAAATTGAAAAGAACAAGAAAAAGGACATGTATCATTTGTTTCGCAAATGATGACATAAATAACGCGGCCCTCACTAACCTGTCCTTCTATAATGCAGATCCTGTATAACTGTATATACAGAAATGACCAGCACGAGTTTTAAAACAAAGGCTATGTTAAACAATCATGTTGATCATTGTCTAAAAGAAAAAGAACTGTATTTCAGTCTGTAGTCCTTTTTACAGGCTTCTTTTTCAACTAACGCTTTCGAAGTGATAGTTGAAACAATTAATTTCTCCAGCTTCATTCCGCTTTCTCCACGTTTTAAAGTGTATAAATTTTCAATCCCGTACTGATACAAATTTTTTTAATTTGTTACGTTACCCTTTAACTTCCCTTTCATGACTTGCCCACTTAACGCCTTTAGAATCGCGTTATTATCCACGAAAAAACATTTCCGATCATCTAGTAGTTTAAATTAGATTTCGAAGGCCTTATAAATTTATACCCGCTAATAGACAAGTGCCGTTGCGACCAAAATTGCAGCACATAAGATGAAACAAATAAGGTAGATAGGCTGGAAAACAATACATATGAACAAAAATACAACGATGAGAGGAGTGTTTCATTCGTGAGGAACAAAAAAGGGTCAGGTAATGATTGGTTCGTTCTGCAATCTCTATTTAACCATAACGTTCCTTTCGAACTCATCAATATACTGGACAATTTGATTAAAAATAATAAAATGGATACCGCAAAAATAACCGACGTTGAGACTATGAAAAAAGTAAAGAAATTATATAAGCAATTTATTAGCCGTTTTAGCAGAATTCCTAAAGTTTTCCCGATCATTATCTCAGCAACAGAAGCATTGAACACGAATCTTGTTGTTTCAAATTTCAATGTGAAAAGCATGAAATATGCTTTGACGATAAAAGAGCTGGATCCTCAATACCAGGTCTTCATCAGCCTGGCTTTTGGCAATCAAATTTATGATGTAGAAGCTAAATTAAGAAAACATGGGAAAGATCTTTATAATTTTGTCGGAGGCCTGCCAGCGATTCCGTTTCAAGATGAAGCTTTAAAGCAATGGATTGTTCGTCATGCAGGGGCGACCGATAACCTGGCTATTCATTCGGTAGCCCGCTTGTGGAACCATCCTAACTTCCCAAGAGGCAAGTCATTAGCTGAAATGAAAGCTTATATTCTCAATCACAGAGCCGTCACCGAATGGGAACTGGCTAAACAAAAATACCCAGAAATATTCATTCGGCCATTTAAATGCAGAATTCAAGACACTCCCTATAAAAATGAAAATGAACAAGTCCGAATTCTAGACGCTAATGATGAACGGCAAATAATGCTGGGTGTCTTGACCGCTTGCTGCCAGCGGCTGGACGGTACGGGTGAAGCTTGCATGATTGAAGGACTTATCAATCCTGACAGCGGATTTCTAGTATTTGAACGAGGGCCCAAAGTTTTGGCACAATCATGGATCTGGCTTACTGAAGACCTGACATGTCTTGTGATGGATAACATCGAACTAGCAGATTGTCGAAAACCGGAAGATATCCTTTATCTTTTGTTCCATTGGGCGAACCAATCATCTTATCAAAATATTCAAATGGGTACTGGCTTTAACCGCGTGAAAATCGGATTGCCTGTACAGGCAAAAGAAATGCAATGGTATCGGCAAATGTGGAAATTTAAATATACTGATGCTCATCAGCGAGTATGGATTAAAAAGAACGGGGAGATGTGTATCTCGTTAGAAAAGTGAAATGCGAAATAAACATTCGCATTAAAATTATCCGTAATGATATTTAAACACCGTCCAAATAATTGGACGGTGTTGCGTACGTTTATACGTCTTTTTTAATGAACAATTGCGACAAAACAAATGAAAAGTGACACAATTAACAGAGATTAATTTGTTTTTAAAACATCTAATTTATCTAAGTTCCAAATATCTTTCGCAATGTTTGCATATAATTTTTGCCGTTCGTCCAAATCCTCTTTCCTAAAGTCGCTGTGGGGTATAAATGGCAAATTTTTTTCTCTTCTATAACGATTAAAACTAGGATTGCTTTCATAACAGTCTTTGTGGAGTGATTTAGCCAAAAGATTTTGACCGAAGTATTGTTTGAGCTTTACCTGATACTCGGCATCTCCATAACTCTGATTAATTCGTTTAGGGAGCAGCAATAGACCACCGACTCGGTTGCGGTATTCCGTAAACTCACTTTCATGATCAAATAGTTCGCTGTACCGCTCGTATTTATTTGCCCAAATATGCTCGATCTGGAATGGATTTTTTGACTCTTTCGTTACATACGTTTCAAATTTCGAATCAATTCCACTCTCGACCTCGACATGATGCGTGAGACGGGCCAATAAATAATGCACATATTTCTTATTTTGTTGATGCATTTTGAAGTCTTTAATCGCATCGATGTTACTGCTCTTTAAATGCTTTTTCAAAATATCGGTCAACTCGTCCAAGTCTTTGTTTCTTATTTCTTTTGTTAGATTGTACATCGTATAAGAAATGGCTGAGTAATTTAACGTACTATAGGAAATAAACCGATTCACGACCCACATATCAATGAAATAGGCGACCATATTCATTTTACGATCAACAATTTCTTCTGAATCCGTTACTTTTAAAGGAGACAAAAGCAAATGATATTGATGTGTGAAATTGTTGTGGGCATTATAATAAAGATATTCCAAACCCTCGGTATAATTCCATGTTGCGTCTAAAATACGGCCATACTGTTTCGCATAAAAATCAAAATGCTTCGTAATAAACTCATAATAATCATTGCTTGTATTCAATTGGAGATTTTTCTTATTGTCCCTAACCCACTTGTGAAACGACGTAGCGACTTTCTCGAAATCTTTATTCTCTTTGCCTTTGCTTCTTTCCCTTAAAGTTTCAGCATATTTAGCCCGGAACCAATGTTTAAAGAAATCAATTTCTTCTACTTTATCAAATTCAACGAGCTCCAGAATTCTTTTTTTCCAAAGATCGTTCGCTCTCAATTTTTGATTGTCATCTTTAATATTGGCAAGAAGATAGCCTTTTAACATATCAGTAGGACTTAAACTTAATCCTCGGTCATTCATTGTTTCAAAGATCGTGTAAGCGTCATCTTGATTGTTCGCCTCAATATGGACCAACGTCACTTTATGCAGCAGCCAATCGATAAAATAAGGGAGAGCGTCTCCTTTTAACTCTTCTGGAAAATAAGCTTTAATATCTTCAAATCGTGCACCTATATTTCGAACAGACTCTACTTCATGATTTTCAAATTCAAATTGAATTTCATTAAAAAGTGCTTCCATCCCTTCCATTCTTTCTTCTACAAACAGGTTGAAGTCCTTATTCCCATACTTCTCTGAGAAGATCAATTCACTTACATTTACTGTTCTTCCCGCTCTGTCTTTTTGTATATTGTGAAGGTAAATGAGTAATAAAGTTAAGGATGTCAGCCGTTGCTGACCGTCGATGATTGATTTCTTTCCTTCTTTATTGCTGATAACGACGGAACCTAAAAAGTAATTATCGTAATTTTCCACTTCTCTCGGTTCATGGTTGGCGTCGTAATTATCGCTAAACTTCGTTTCAAGATCTTCCAATAGCTCTTTAATATTTTTCGTTTCCCATTTGTATTCTCTCTGATAATAGTCAATGCCATATTTGGCGTTGTGAAGTGTTTCCTGAATACTTTTCGCTCGTGCATCAATTTTGCTCACCTCGTGCTGGCTCCTCTCATAAAACTTTTTTACTTTATTCTTTATTTAATAATTAACCGTATATCTAGCAGGCCCCCGAAATACTTCTCTTACATGCCAGTCCAGATAGCGTTTATTTGGTTCATATATCGTTTGAATCGGTTCTCTTACAGCTTTTCCATGAAATTGCATGAGCCATTCATTCAATCCGTGCGTTCCATGTGCATCCTCTGACACGACGAACAGTCCTGAATCAGATAGCGTAAAGACCCCTCTGTCAAAAAGCTTATGATGAAGTGAACAGAGCGCGATGCCATTTTCTTCATGATCTGGACCGCCAGCCTGGTGCCATTTTATGTGCGCTGCTTCAACCGCCACTAGTGTGTGACCGAGTCGGACGTTAAACCCGCAAACGGCACAGCTATAGCTATAGGCGCGAAGAATCTTTTCTCTGAATTTTGGATCGCGTGATTTCGTTTTTGTGAAACTGAAATCAAGTCCCGCAGCTTGCAATATATCTTCGTGAATGCTTTCAGGAAAATGTGTATTCAACACAATGTTAGCCACTTCCTGAATAAGATGATCATTTTTTAAAAGAAGATCAAATACTTCCTCCGTAAAACCACCGAACACGTTACTTGACATCAGCTTTTTATTCGTGAAATTTTGGTCAAAAGGCATATCAAGTTCCCAAATCCCGTCATTTTTCAGACGGACAAATGGCTGCTCGGGATGATAGGATTTTCGGATTGGTCCAAATGCGATGAGCAACTCTTCCAATTTTTCTTTCACTTCAACATATGGAATATATCTCACTTGATCTTGCTGCAATCTGCCCAGTGCATACAAGATTAATAATGGTTTATGAGGAGCCCTTTGATCTCTTTTTTTCCAAATGGATACATTATTGATTTTTTGCAAGAGTGCTTTTTCCTCCAAACATCCCCCCTCCTCCATTTTTTGTTTCCTACTATTTTACCAGACCCTTCAGATTATTTGTTGTTTATTATCGATTTAATCCCCTTTTCTAAATGAGAAGATATTGTTTCAAGAACTAGTAAAAGAAATGCTTTTCGGCTCTTGTCAACGTGTGAGTTTTATTGCCCTTGCAAAAATAAGCGTACAAAAAAAACTTGGTGTTCTCAACCAAGTTTTTGTCGGTACTTATAAATATAAATTTTTTCCGCAATAAAACTGGCAATCAAGCCGATCACTAAAGGAACGAATGAACCCGTTGTCATGAAGAATCCATTTGCGTTATCTGTATATTCGTAGTGAAACATTAACCAAGGAATAGTAAATATATGCCCTACTAATAAGAGCAAACCCGTTGTGAAAACAAGTGATGTGAATGCAATGATAAAACTCTTACATTTCATTTGAACACCTCCTAATCACAGTTTAGCCTCCATCTTCTTTTCGTTACTACTATACAATACTTTTTTATTTGAGCTACACTCTTTTAGAAAAGAGCTAAAAGAAAAGGAGCCTTTATTGGCCCCTGCACGCCCGTGATAGTTTCTGATTCAATCGATTCGTTTATCTTTTTCCATATATTGTTTGATCTTTCGCGCTTCCCATTCCGCTCCAAATTGGCCATACGCGAAGGTCGATATCCCATGGGCGAGAAGCCCAATTCCCCAGCCGCCAAGTGGATAGATAAACCACCAATCTCCCGGGTTGGAAGACAGATTCAGGCCAAAAAGAAATGCATTTACTAAAATGTAGACGGTTAAATGGATGTAAAATGCCTTTAGCTGTTCTACCCTTTTTTTCGCTCTCAAATATTTTTCATCTTTTTCCAAGCTTATTCCCCTCCTTCTACTTCCCCCCTTTATATATGTATGATGATGGATTCCCATCATGCTTTGTTTAGAATAGAGCGTACAGTTTCCCGCACGCGGTCGTTTATTCCCCATTTTCATCTGGCAGACCCTGTTTGAATCGCACGCTTGTCTTGTTTTGTCATTTTGTCCTTTTAACAGCGCCGTTTCATTGACAGTGACGGGCTAGAAAGTTAGTATTCAAGCATGTCACAGCATCTTTTATTAAATTATATGAACGTTATGGTAAAATTGAAGGAAAAAGGAGTTTTGTAAATGGAACGCAGAGTCGTTGTCACAGGTATGGGGGTCACTTCCTCTTTAGGGCATGATGTGGATACGTTTTGGAAAAATATTCAGAGTGGAAAGTCGGGCATTCGCCAGCTGGAGTCCGAGGAGTACAGCGAAATGGCGACGCGCATTGGCGGGTATATGACGGATTTTCCTGTTGAACAATACATTGATAAGAAGGATGCAGGCAGATACGATTTATTTACCCAATATGCGTATGCCGCGGCTAAACAAGCACTTGATCAGGCAAATCTTGATTTAGAAGCGATCAATAAGGAACGGGTCGGCGTGTACATTGGCTCGGGAATTGGCGGGATCGATACGATTTTAGAAAATCATACGCGTCTGCGGGACAGTGGTCCGAGACGGGTTTCTCCTTTTATGATACCGATGATGATCAGCAATATCGCAGGCGGGATCATTGCCATTAAGTACGGATTTCGCGGACCGAGCTTCTCTCCTGTTTCTGCATGTGCGACGGGAAATCAGGCGATTGGCGAAGCGTTTTTGAATATTAAGCACGGCTATTCGGATGCGATTTTAGCCGGTGGTGCAGAGGCGCCGATTAATCCGCTCGCGTTTGCCGGTTTTTCACGGATGAGAGCAATGTCTACTCAAAATGAGACGCCAGAGCAAGCAAGCCGTCCGTTCGATCAAAAGAGAGATGGGTTCGTCATGTCTGAAGGATCGGGCATTTTGTTTTTGGAAGAGTATGAGCATGCGAAACAAAGAGGCGCGACGATTCTAGGCGAGATTGTCGGGTATGGATCGACGACAGATGCTTACCATATTACGTCTCCTGATTTTACAGGGGCAGCGAAAGCGATGGAGCTGGCGCTTGAAATGGGGCAGATTGATCCCTCGTCCGTCGGGTATATTAATGCACACGGAACAAGTACGCCCGAAGGAGACAAATCGGAAACAAATGCGATTAAACACACGTTTGGCGAGCATGCTTATAAATTGAAAGTAAGTTCGACTAAATCGATGACCGGCCACTTGTTTGGCGCAGCGGGCGGCATTGAAGCCATTATTACATTGAACAGCTTAATCGATGGCGTCCTTCCGCCGACGATCAATTTGGAAAACCCGGATGCGGAATGCGATCTTGATTATGTTCCGAATCGTGCGGTTTCAGCACCGATCACATATGCTCTTTCAAATGGATTTGGTTTTGGCGGCCATAATGCTGTTTTAGCGTTTAAAAAGTATCAAGAATAATTTGTTCTTTTTCTTTCTGTTCCTGTATAAAGAAAGACAGATGATATTTAAAGCGGGCGCTTCGTTTTGGACGGGACTAAATCCTTTTTAAAAGGAGTGGATGCTGGTGAAATGGATGCCGTTTTTGTTTATGGGTGTTGTGCTTACGGCTGGCTGCGGGGATGATCTTTCAGAGCCTGCACCAGTTGAGGAGCCGGTGATCGATGAAGCAGCGGATGTTCCGTCAAATGTGGATCTTTCGTCTTATTTTTTAAAAGATGGTCAAGTCGCGCATTTTGCGGGTGAAGGGAATGAATTTGCGTCGTATACGGCGCGGACGGTCTGGCATGATGATCGTCATGTGACGGTGTATGAAGACAATGGCGGGACAGTGATGGCGCGGACGTTTCGTTTAGAGGATGAGCGGATTGTTGTCGTGCGTGAGGAAGGCGAGCAATATGAGGACTATGGGCCTTCTGCTGAGGAACTTGAAAGCCTCAAGCCGCTGAATACGTACTTGCAGCTCCCGCTTGAAGTGGGACGATCGTTTGACGGCTGGACGGTAATAGATGATTCGTCTTCGGTCAAGACGCCGCTTCAACCATTTGATCACGCTGTTGTTTTGGAGAAAACCGGTGAAGATGGGGCAATCGTTCGCCGCTATTTTGCGAAAGGCTTTGGCGAAGTAAAACGTGAATTTGTGATGGACGATTTTATCGTCTTATCCATGATCGAACAAATTGAAGAACCGGCGCATTGAGGGTATGTCCCGCGCCGGGCTTTCTGTTTCGATCACCTTTAGCCATAACGTCCATAGGAGGAGTTGCGGAGAATGCCACGTCCGACCAAATAGATCGTTGCCATCGTGATGATCAAAATAAACGTATTCATGGCTGCATCCGTCCAAGTAAAGGGCAGTTCTTGTGTATAGACGGCTTTTTGAAATTGGCCAGAAGCCGTTTCGACCGCAATGGCGATATCCGTCGGGAGACCGATAATATCCATATAGGCGGTGCCGACTGGATAAACGTTGGAAGCATCGCCTGAATAATCACTGGTCATTTTCTCTGTTTTTCTATTTACTTCACCGATTTGTGCACTGACATGGATGACCTCTTCATCTGTTACTTCGTATACATTTCCATCGTGTACGACAAATGGATAGGACCAGCTAACGGATTGCACAGGCAAAGCGAACATCATCAAAAAGACAATCAATGCCAAGCTTTTCATGACTGCACTCCACTTCTATTCATTAGATTTTTTCATCCTTCCCTTTTCCTGTATGGCCCGTAACACGTCACATTGTCTTCATGTTAACATAATTGGGATATTTATGTAAGCGATTGCATGTCGAAAAGGCTAAGTAGACAGGCGGTTCAGCTCTCTTTGCGTCGATTCTTTTTGATTATCAGATTATTCAGAATAAAGGAGTCTTTTTACTTGCTTTGTCTATAAAAATACAGTATAGTACAGATGTTCGTTGAATGGAATGTGTTAATCAAACAATAAATAGAAAGATAGGCCAAAATAAAGGAGTGGTTTGATGAGTAAACAATGGGAGCAGTTGATTACAGAATTTGATCTTGAACATGTGCGTACGGATATTTTAAATACGATGCATGAATGTGTCTCCATTTCAAGTGCACCGGCAGAGCGGCTTCCGTGCGGTGCGTCAAAATTTGGCGGTGTGGCCGATTTGCCGGCTGAGACAACCTATCCTTCGTTTAATGGCACACCGCTTTCTTTTATCGGACAGATTAACTTAACCGAAGTGTCGGCGCTCCGTTTAGAGCACAACCCGCTGCCGATGTCCGGCATGTTATCCTTTTTTTACTTCGATAATGAAGAGGAAGCTGTATATGGCGAACCCGAGCATAAAGAGGGATGGCGTGTTCTTTATACCGACGATACAAGCGGCCTGAGCGCCCAGGGCACAGCCTCTTATCCAGAGCGCCGTATGCTTTTTAAGAAAACAGAGAAGCTCGACTTTCTTTATTTTGAACAGGATGAGGATGATGAGAAGTTTGAGAAGTTAATGGATCGGCTTAATGAGCCGCTTGATCATCAGCTGCTTGGCGTACCCGTGTCCGTACAAGGTGAAGTCTTTGATGAAGTAGCCGAATATATAGACGGCAAGCCCGTTCTTCTCTTCCAAGTGGATACGGACGATAAGCTCGACATGATGTGGGGTGACATGGGCATGCTTTATTATGTGATTGGCGCACATGATTTGGCTTCAAAACGTTTTGAGAAAACATGGTTTAGTATGCAGTGCTATTAATTTGTTTATGATTTGATAAATTTTCAATACTTTTTTCCTACAAAACTTCGGATAAACAGGCAAGCGTCCTGTCCGGAGTTTTTGTCCTTTTCTCACGTACAAGCGTTTTCCCAAATGACTGAAAAGCCTTTCTATTAAACTCTATTAGCATGATGTTAAACATTAAAAAACAAAAGCCTTGATTAATTTATAGCCACTGATGCAAAAATAAGATAAGATTAATAGTGACTATGTTATAGGACTATAGGAGGCTTTTGAATTGAGACTGTTTACAAAGAAAAAAAGAGTTGAACCACACCTTCCTTCATTCACCGAAAAAGATGTCAAACTGGCTATTTCCAAAGGAACCGATCTCGATCGTCAAATTCAAATGATCAACTTAACCAAACAAGACCTTCTCTTACTAAAGTCATTAAAGCCGGAAATTAAAAAACAAATTGTCCCCATTATTGATTCATTTTATGAAAGCATCACGAAAAGTGGCGATTTAGTCTCGATTATCGAAGAACATAGCAGCATTGAACGGCTGAAAAAGACGTTGACTCTCCATATTCAGGAGCTTTTTGACGGCATCATTGATCATTCTTTTTTACAGAAACGACTGACAATCGCTCATGTACATGTCCAAATTGGCCTTGAACCAAAATGGTATTTAGCGGCTTTTCAAGATTTGCTTTCTTCTTTTATTGCCATTATTGGCAATCTCCAAATGAACCAGATAGAAAAGACACAGCTCCTAAATGCAGTGACAAAAATATTGAGCCTGGAACAGCAGCTCGTCCTAAAAGCCTATACAGAGCATGAACAAGGACTGAAACAAAAATTAAATATGCGCAAAAAAGAAATTTTGACGGACAAAGTATACGCGATTGCTCAAGAACTCGGCGGTATATCCGAGGAAACAAGCGACTCTCTCCACATGCTTAGTTTGGAATCTAAATCGATTTTAAATGTCGCCAAAGATGGATTAATCCTTGCCGATCAATCATCCGAAAGTTCCCGTTTTGGCCAGCAGCAATTACACATACAAGGAGAGAAACTGGCTGATATTCAACACGCCGTTCATGATATTCAATCCTTTTCAATTGAATTAAACAACATCGCTGCAGACATTACCAATGTTATCAACATCGTCGGCGAAATTGCGGACCAAACGAATTTACTTGCGATTAATGCCTCTATAGAAGCAGCACGTGTCGGCGATCATGGAAAAGGCTTTGCCGTCGTCGCAGAAGAAATACGGAAGCTTTCTGACCAAACAAAAAGGTCGGCCGCCAACGTTTCAACGCACATTACGAAAACAAATGAACTGATTAAAAACGTCACCGGTTCCGTCGAACATGTAAATGATCTTGTTACATCCAGCCGTGAGACGATGAACATGACGGTCGATGAAATGAATAGCTTGCTTGCTTTAATTGACAACACGAAATCAAAAAATCACGCGATTGAACTTTCTTTACAAAAATTATTTTCTATTATTACGGAAATTGAGGCTGCTTCAGAAGAAGTCGCGCAGTCTGTTATCACCTTAAATCATTCTACGGAAGAATATTTGCGTGGAGAACCACTTTCTTCTTCTCTTTCATAAATGCGTTCAGGACAAACAGTTAGACTGTCTGTCCTGGTTTTTTTATTCTTCGTAAGCAAAAGTGCCGCTTTGTTAATAGGTTCCTTCAAGCTTGGCAGCAAAATCTTCGATTGTGTGGCGTGGGGCCACCCCTTGTCGCTTTAGCAAATACGGATCGTCGCCAAGTTTGACGTTGCCCGTTTCGGTTGTAAATGCCATCGTAATGCCAGTGTCCCGCGCAGCTTGAATGGCTTGTGGGCTAAATTGTCCCCACGGATACGCTAAATATTGAATGTGTGCAGAGTCCCCATCGTAAATGTAGCCGATTCGCTCCTTGGCTGCGAGGAAATCATTTTTAATCTCCTCATACGTTTTCGTTTGCAAATACGGCAGGCCGCCGATCGGTTCACGCAAATGCATACCAAGTGTATGATTCTGATAATCATATACGTCACCCGTTCCAGCTGCTTCATCGAATCCAACATATTGCAGCGTATTTTCATCCCATGGTTGGCTCTTTTGATTCAGACGGCCGCCAATTAAAAACTGGGTTGCTTTCATGCCGTATTCTTTTAAAATAGGATAAGCGTATTTCAATGTCGACGTATTGCCATCGTCAAATGTGATAACCACTGCTTTTCCAACCATGTTTTTTTCATGGTGTAAATAGCTTTCTAGTTCCGGCAGTGTAATCGTCCGGTAGCCTTTTTGTTTTAAATAAGCCATCTGCTTTTGAAACTCAACAACTTTGATGACCATTGAATTATTATAAAAGACTGTGTTTTCCGGATTTTCAAGCATATGGTGGTACATTAAAACAGGGATCCCGTGATCTTCTTCCACCGCCTGCTCTTGAATATATCCTTCTTGTCCCCCGACGTTCACCGTATACCACGTACCTGTTTTACCGGTAACTGGAAAACGGACGTTCCGATTTAATATGGCGATCGGCTCGCGGTCTGTGCTTATACGATTAAAAATAAATTGCTGTTTTTTCGTAATGACCGTATCGTTTGTTTCTGTTTCAACGGGCGCGGATGACGCGGTTACGGTCTCTTCATCCACATTGATGGCGACCTTGCTGTTGCCAAATTCCACTTCACGTGTACCGCTTGCGGCCGTATATACACCCTCTTTCATGAGCGAGCCAATCCAGACTTGCTGATTGTTAATGGTTTCGTAAACAGGCACTGTTTCACGAAGCTTTACCTGATCAGCTGATGCTTTCGTTCCCATCATAAAAAATCCCGTCATGCATACTGACACAATCGTTCCAAACACCCATTTCTTTTTCTCTCTATCTCTCATTCTCCCTGCAAAACTCCTCTATGTTTTTTCTTTACAAGGTATATTGTATCAATTTTTTGCCCGATTAGCTGTATCAATCTTTTAAAACAAACCAAAGCAGGGATATTTTACACCTCTTTTTCGTGTTCTCTTCTTTTTCTTTCCATTCTTTTTTCCCAAAATGGAATGTTAATTATGGTATACTTCTAGATTGTGAGGAGATGAAGAGCTTGATTGAAACGTTAACAATCCATGCAAAAATACGTCAGTTTTTATATATTTTAGTCCCTATCTTGATTACTCAGCTCGCAATGTTTTCGATGACGTTTTTTGACACGATTATGTCGGGGCGCTATGGCGCAGATGATCTTGCCGGTGTAGCAGTTGGTTCGTCCCTCTGGGTGCCCGTTTATACAGGGCTTTCCGGCATTTTAATGTCGATCACGCCCATTATCAGCCATTTAATTGGCGGCGGTCAGCTGAAAAAAGTAGCATTCTCGGTGATGCAGGGCATTTATGTATCGCTCTTTATTGCAGGAGTAACGTATGCTCTAGGTCTTTTGTTGTTAATGCCGATCATGAACACCATGAATCTAGAGGAAAATGTTCGACGCATTGCAGTAGAATATTTGATTGGCCTTTCATTCGGAATTATTCCGCTCTTTTTAACAGCGGTTCTACGCGGTTTTATGGATGCACTTGGTATGACGCGCACATCTATGATCATTATGTTATTATCGCTGCCCCTTAATATTTTCTTTAATTATGTATTGATTTACGGAAAATGGGGATTCCCTGAACTTGGCGGTGTCGGATCTGGCTATGCGTCTGCAATTACGTACTGGCTCATTTTCTTTTTATCCGCCTGGATTGTTTACCGGCGTGCACCTTTCCGGGCATACCGGTTATTTTCTGTACTGCCCCGCCCCGCGTTTGCCAAATGGAAAGAAATTTTGTCATTAGGACTGCCGATTGGTTTATCGCTCTTTGTTGAAACGAGTATTTTTTCGGCTGTCACGCTGCTCATGAGCGAATACAATACACAAGTCATTGCCGCCCATCAAGCCGCACTCAATTTTGCTACATTGATGTATATGATTCCACTGAGCGTGTCCATGGCGCTCACGATTGTAGTTGGATTTGAAGCAGGTGCTCGCCGGTGGGCGGACGCCCGGCGTTACAGTTCCATTGCCGTCATCATGGCAGTCAGTATCTCATTGCTATGTACAGCAGGTATTTTCTTTTTCCGTGAGCAAGTTGCCTACTTGTACTCGACCGATACAGAGGTACTGGAATTAACAGCCGGATTTTTGCTGTTTGCGGCGTTGTTCCAGCTATCCGATGCGATCCAAGTACCTGTACAAGGTGCACTGCGTGGATATAAAGATGTAAACGTCACCTTTCTTATGACAATAATCAGCTACTGGATCATTGGGCTCCCGCTCGGCTGGCTGCTCGCCCGATTTACGGAATGGGGGCCATACGGCTACTGGATTGGATTGATTATCGGACTAACATGCGGTGCCATCACATTATCTATTCGATTGACCCTTTTCCAAAAAAGAAAAGCATCACTCTCCGCCTAAATGGAGGGTGATGCTTTTTTATGATTTTGTTATTTCTGACCGTTTAGCCGGATTAGTGCCATTTGATTTCCTTGTATTAAGAAAATAGTTCCTTTTTTCAAATGAGTTTCTTGAATTGGAAATTATGTATATAAACTCTTATGCAGCAGCTTGTGTTCTTTCTTTAGCACAGTGGTCAATCGGGGAAAGTTCTTCCTATTGCAGATAGGTATTGGAATTTTTTTGAATAGATACTCCATTTTCGCAGGAATTTCTGAAGGATATAAAAGAAGGTGATGTTTTCATTGGGCGGCTCGATCGATAGGCGGGCGTTTGGATTGGAGAAAACGACATATCCATTTGAAAAAAGACCCGGTATCCGTCCAAGCCTTGATTCTTTCCCGTAACACCCCACCTGTAATTCGTCCTGCCCCCCTGCAAGTCCTGCTTGCACATAAGAAAGCTTGACCTTATTTCCTACGCTACTCTTGGCAGCCACGCGAGCGGCACCTTCAATTTTTCAAGACAATCAGGCTTTCTTGCCGATTATTGATCAGTCAGGCTGCCTTCTGACTGCTTGTCCATTTTCTGATCACTCAGCCACTTTTTCGCTCGTTCTCCGTAGAAAAGGATGTAAAAGAACCATTTCATTTGCGAAAATGCTTTCCTAGTACATCCTGTCCACCTGTAACTGGAATGATAGCACCTGTAATAAATGACGACTCCTCCGATGCTAAAAATACGACGACGCGTGCGATATCTTCTCCTGTGCCCGGCCGGCCAACTGGGACAAGGCATGACTCAACAGGAATAGCATCGGCTATATCCCCCTCTTTCCAGCTCCCTGTAATATCACCTGGGCATATCATGTTCACCGTTACACCACTCGCCGCTTCCTCCATTGCTATCGTTTTCGTTAATGAGGCCAGCCCTGTTTTTGCCGCCGCAAAAGCCGACCGGCAAAACCAGCCCGGTGCTGTTTCTACCCGATCAAAACCGAACGTAATAATGCGGCCCCAGCCATTTTCTTTCATGGCTGGCAATAATAATTTCGTTAAATAAAAGACAGCGGTCATATTGCCATTTACAAGCATAGACCATTCATCCCACGAATACTCCACCATTGTCTTTCGTTCATGTATGTATGGGCCTGCATTATGAACCACTATATCTGCACCGCCAAATTCCTCTAAGACGAATGACGCAATGTGCTCACAGTCTTCCTTCATGGAGACATCACCACGAACCACCGCTGCCGCAACACCGAATGTAGCGGACAGTTCATTTGCAAACTGCTCTGCCTGCTCCCGGTCTGAACGGTAATTGATGACGACTCTGCAGCCCGCCTCTGCAAGCGATTGTGCCGTTTTTCGTCCTATTCCTTTTGATCCGCCTGTAATAAGTGCCGTTTTCGTCATATTGAACCCGTTCCCCTCTAAAACAAATCCTCTTTCTTCTTATGTTAATCAGAGCACGATCTGAATGCAAATTTAAAAGCCGGCACGAGAGCACCGGCTTAACATGCTTTACCCATGCAAATAAATCCTTTTACATGAATACCATACTTTTTCAACAAACGTACCGCAAAATTACGTTCCACTGCTGTCGTTGCAGCAATATATACTTCCTGCCCGCCATATTCACCGGCACGGCGTGAAATATATCCGCATGGAATATGCACGGCGCCTATGAGCGGCACATGATTTGCTTCCTGCCAGTCGCGTACATCGATAACGGGATGACCGTCTGCTTCCTCAGGAGAAATGCGCTTCACATTTACCGGCCAGTACCGCTTATATCCAATCAGTAAAGCTGTTGCCAGTACGATTGCTAAAGTAATAAAAAAATACACGTTTCATTCCTCTTTCCATTTTAATTGCATCTTATCCAGATAAAGGTTAAATTTACTTTTTTTGTTTCGATTGCTCAAAACAAGAGATATATGCATCGATGAGCTGGACCTTTTCCGCATCTGAAAGATCCGACTCATTCACGCGCTTTACTGATTCGAAAAACTTAACCTCTACCTTTTTTCGGAGTCTTGGGTGAGTGAGTTTATCAAGCAGCTCATGTTTCATTGCTTCATCCATATTATCAAATGTACGGCCTTTCCACATTCGCTCATACGATTTGTGCCAATTCGCCACAAAGCCCCTCCTTTTGCTACGATTCCCGCTGACAGACGCTTACCTTTATCATTTTATGACGAATTTGATCTTTTGAATAGATACAAACATCAGTTCCTATTTGGTATTTTAACTATATGACAGTTGAAAAAGGGGAATTTTATGAAGATTGAACAGAACATCTTTTCCCGCAGCAAATAGATAAGCGAATCCTCTTTTATTTCAGGCGCATTCCTACTAAAAAAGCTGTTCCCGCCTAGGCCGGAACAGCTTTTTCATTATTTTAATTTCGTTTTCACAGATCCAACCGCTTTGTTTAGCTGTGTATCATTTTCTTTCAGCTTAAGGCGCAGTTCTTCCATTAACTTCGTCGTCGCTTTACCGGTTAAAACACCGTTTGATTCGATGTCAGATGCTTCTTGAAATTTTTTAACCGCGCTTTCTGTACTTTCATCAAAGTAGCCATCCACTTTTCCTGGATCATAGCCAAGAGCACTCAGCATTTGCTCAGCTGTTTTTACTTCATCGGATAATGTTTCAAGTTTCAACTCTGATTCCGGATTAATGTACGAAAGGTTTGCGTAATCCGGGAGCGCGACTGCTGTAGCCGGCTTAATCCCTTTTTCATGAATCCATGTACCGTTTGGTGTCAGCCATTTTGCCGTCGTTAATTTCAAATTGGACTCATCACTGAAATCTTCAGCGGACTGTACTGTTCCTTTCCCAAACGATTTTTCACCGATCAATGGGATACCAGCGGACTCCTGTAACGCCGCCGCTAAAATTTCAGACGCACTTGCACTTCCACTGTCAATTAACACCACGGTTGGAAGTTTAATTTTATTGCCGCCTTCTGCTTTATACGCCTGTACGTTCCCATCATTGCTTTCAATTTGTACAATATTTTTTCCTTCAGGTACGAAAAAATTAGCCATTTTAATTGCTTGATCAAGCAGACCACCTGGATTTTGACGAAGGTCAAGGACAATGCCTTTCATTCCCTTTTTCTCCATATCGGCAAGAGCTGTATTTAATTCTTCTGCTGTGTGTTCAGAAAAACTGGTAATTTGAATGTGGGCAATTTTGTTCTCATCTAGTTCAGTATAGACTGTTTCAATTGGAATTTCATCGCGGACAATCGTCATATCCTGTGTTTTTTCTGAGCCGTTACGCTTTACTTCAAGCGTTACTTTTGTGCCTTTTTCACCGCGTATTAACAACACCGCTTCAGACGCACTCATTCCTTGAATGCTTTTACCATCAACAGACATAATCAGATCGTTGGGCTTCAATCCGGCTTTTTCTGCAGGTGACCCTTTAATCGGTGAGACGATCATAATAAAGCCGTCCTGCTCTTGAACTTCTGCGCCAATTCCTTCAAATGAACTGGACACGCCTTCATGAAACTGTGAAGCTTCTTCTTTGTTCATGTAGTCTGAATACGGATCTTCAAGTGCATCAATCATTCCGTTAATCGCGCCGTTCACGAGTACATCTTGATCGATCTCTTTGTAATAGCCTTTTTCAATTTTGTCATACGCTTCGTACAATTTATTAAACTCTGCCCGTGCAGGCACACCCACTTCAACCGCTTTCTCATCCCCGAAAGCGAGCGTAATGGTTGTCACTGCAGCTGTCACGAACACGAGTGCAAATACAATCATAATAAATTGAAATCGTTTTATCTTAATATAATGACCCTGTTCTGGTTTTTCCTCTTCCATACTGTTCCCCGCCTTCTACTCTTTGTCCATTGATTTATTCATTCTATCAGTTTTCTTCTTCATTTGAAAACAAAAACATCTCTTCGTTACGAGGAATAATAAAAAAAACCGGCGATTATTCCGCCGGTTTTACGTTGTTAAAATATTCTTCAAGTGTCCATTCATTTTCCTTTATCTGGGCGGCCACTTCTTTGCCGACATACCGAAAGTGCCACGGCTCGTATATATACCGTGTAATCTCTTCTTTTCCTTTCGGATAGCGCAAAATAAATCCATATTCATGTGCATGCTCTTTCAGCCACTGACCTTCTTCGGTTGATTCAAAGTCTTGATTCAACTCAAAGCCGTTGCTTTCTGAGGAAATATCCATTGCAAGCCCCGATTGATGTTCACTCATCCCAGGCGGTGCAATCGATTCAAGTGCTTTTGCCTCACTGCTTGCCGCCGCGCCAGCCGCTAATATTTCTTGTTGGCGATCATATGAACGGTATCCTGATACCGCAAACAAAAACAAACCATTTTCTTTTGCGCCAGCAAACAATTCCTCAAGTGCATCTGCCGCTTCCTTTCTCATATAACTTTTCTCAATGTCTTGATCGCCGAATGAATAGGTCACATTTGGGCGAACAAGATCAGGCGGCGTATAATCGGACTGAAAAGAATACTCTTTATTGACAAGGACCAACGGGTTTTCAGGATTTTGAATAAATTGAATACCTTCGATCTCTTCCACCTCATTAAAATAAGATGCGTCCAATACAGGGCCTGTTTCTTTTGCTTCCGATTCTTTCGCCGGTGCGTTTGTTTCTTCTTTTTCCTTGACAGGTTCTTCTGCCGCTGAACAAGCACCAAGCAGAATCGTTCCTGTCACTAGCCATGCCGTTACTTTTTTCATTTTGATTGAACCGCCGTTTCTAATGCCACTTCAATCATTTCGTTAAACGTTGTCTGCCGTTCGTCTGCCGTTGTTTCTTCGCCTGTGAGGATGTGATCACTGACCGTTAGGACAGACAGCGCACGGCGGCCATGCTTTGCAGCCAGCGTATAAAGTGCCGCCGTTTCCATTTCAATGGCTAGAATGCCGTACTCCGCCCATTTTTCATGATCGGCGTTGTCATTGTAAAATTGATCTGCTGTAAAGACCGTTCCGACTTTTAAAGACAACCCTTTTTCTGTACCCGCTTCAAACGCTCGCTTAAGCAGTTCCCAGTTTGCAGTCGGCGCATAATCAATGCCGTTAAACGTTTGGCGGTTCATGCTTGAATCGGTTGATGACGCCATCGCCAAAATGACATCTCGTACATTCACGTCTTTTTGAATCGCCCCGCACGTACCGACACGAATCAAATTTTCTACCTGGTAGCTTTGCATCAGCTCATTAATGTAAATTGAAATGGATGGCACACCCATTCCCGTTCCTTGGACAGACACTTTTTCCCCTTTATAGGTGCCTGTAAAGCCGAGCATACCGCGCACCTCGTTATAGCAGAACGAATTTTCCAAAAATGTTTCAGCTATATATTTTGCGCGAAGCGGATCACCGGGAAGCAAGACCGTTTCCGCAATATCGCCTGCCTTTGCGCCAATGTGTATACTCATATCTATTCCTCCAATTCAGCCAATATCCACCCATTATTTTATGCCTTTTTCACGGATCCCGCAACCGTCAGCAAAAGCGGCTGATCGTTGCATTTAGCTTGGATTCAATCGCATTCAACTCATGTTTGCTAACGCGAAGACGGACATTCGTTTCATCCGTTCCCATCGCTTCGGACAAGAATCCGCTAAGGCCCCGCGCCCGCTTATCCACTTGAAGAAGGATTGTCGCTTCATCCATAGACTGCTCCAAAAACGTCACTTCAAGCTCATCAAGTTTCCCTTTATAGGCTCCATTCACCGGCACAAACTCAAACTCCTGAACGAATGGATACTTTCGGCCGCGCGCATGCTGACACTCCACTTCACGCAAACGGAAACCGAGCGCTCGAACAGCATCAAGTACGCCTTCACTGATTGGTGTGGCTCTTACTTCAATGTAATCTTTATCACCAGGATCAACCGCCTGTTTAATGTCGAGTCCTGTCTCCACCCATACACGCGTTTTCCCCTGTGTAATCGGCGTATCGTACGGCAATGCCAATTCAAGCGGAATTTCCCGTGTTTCCCCCGCGCCAATCGTAAACGGCTCATTCAATCTATGCTTCAATATGGCCGCTCGATCGGTCACCTTTTTATCATCAGATTCGCGCACATATGTTGTGTTTACTGTCAAATAAATCGAATCAATGCGTTGTTCTACATTGCCACCCTTTACCCAGACTATCCCGCGCATCATTTGCCCCGCCATATAGGCAGCTTTCTCAAGCCTTGTATCTACCTGTGCGCTTCCGATCCCAACACTTGCCAGCATTTTATTAAATAAAGCCATTCTTCATCTCTCCCTTTCTTCACTTTAAATCCATTTACGCACAATCCTCCCAATAAGTTTCAAATCATTAATTCATCCTCCTCATATTTTTCCCATGCTTTATCAAACACGGACATAGACGGCAAATAATCAACGTCCATTTCTAAATAACGGCTCAATGTATCATACTCATCGGCATCTTTTGGAAATGCATGATCCGCAAATGCCTCATTTGCAAAGGCAGCGATTTCATCACGCGGCGGTTCTTCTCGATATTTCATTAAATAGTGATAAAACGATTTGTGCATATTCTTTCCTCCAAAAAAAAGACCTTAAAAAAGGTCTTTAAATTCACTATATCCTTCTCTATCCAAGTCTTCTTTTCGAATAAAACGAAGCGACGCTGAATTAATACAGTAACGTAGGCCGCCAGCATCACTCGGGCCATCCGGAAATACATGGCCTAAATGGGCATCCGCTGCTTTGCTTCGAACTTCTGTTCGAATCATGCCGTGTGTGATGTCCCGTTTTTCTACCATTTCAACAGCTTCAATCGGTTTTGTAAAGCTTGGCCATCCACAGCCTGCATCGTATTTGTCTTTCGATGAAAACAACGGTTTTCCGGAGATCACATCGACATAAATACCGTCCTCAAATTCATTCCAATATTCATTCTGAAAAGGCGGCTCCGTGCCATTTTCTTGTGTCACGTTATACTGCATCGGTGTTAGCTTTTGTTTTAATTTTTCTTTGTTCATTTCATGACCCCCCAGTTTGATTGAATAAACCCGGCACGGCCGGAACGTGCTTGATATGCTTCATAATGAAGACGATTTTTCCGGTAATAGTGCTGATGATACTCTTCCGCTTCATAAAAACGTTCTGCAGGCAATATTTGAACGGCGATTGGACGATTAAAACGCCCGCTTGCCTCGAGTGATTGCTTTGACTTTTCCGCCAGCACTTTTTGTTTGTCGGTTGTGTAGAAGATCGCTGGCATATACGAACGACCGCGATCATAAAACTGACCGCCGCTGTCTGTTGGATCAATTTGCATCCAGTATACTTCAAGCAGTTTTTCATACGGGAACACCTCTGGGTCAAACGTAATTTCTACTGCTTCCACGTGACCCGTTGTGCCTGAGCATACTTCTTCATACGTCGGATTTTCGGTGTGGCCGGCTGTATATCCTGAGATTACAGATTGAATGCCGGGCTGCTCGTCAAACGGTTTAACCATGCACCAAAAACAGCCGCCAGCAAATATAGCTTTTTCCATTATTCATTCTCCTATTGTGCTGCTTCTTCAGGAAGAAGGACAGCAAATTTAATATTATCTTTTTCTAAATTAAATGCCTCTGCTTTTACTCTCATGCCGTTATTAAGTTCCAAATCGGCAAGCGACACATAAATGAGCTCTTCATTCGGCACGACACGTACCCAATGAGGAAATGCCCCTGCTTTTTCTGCTGTTTTCAGCACATAGGAAGCGGGTACATCAAGCAAGCCTACACGCAGTCCATTCTGGCGAAGCACAATATTGCCGTCTTCCTGTGCTTCCGGTTCAAACGTCATATGGTAATCAATATCCGTCGCAAAAACTGGAATCGATCCATACAATTCGACTTCATTGCCGATATAGACGTTATAATCAAATGGTGTGCTACCGGCTTCTTTTTCTAAATAGTACGACACAAGCTTATTTAATTCTGCTTTTGTTGATGTGACATGAAACGCGATTTCTCCTTTCGCCTCCGTCACAGCCGGTTTTTCTGTGCCCGACGGTGTTAAAAGCATAAACATTATGCTGCCGACTGCCGCTATGACCATGAAGAGTAATAGAAAAAAGGCCACTTTCCATTTTCTCAATGAGATCCCTCATTCGCATAAACCATTTTCTGATTCGTTAATTGATCTAGTTCCTCACCTTTAATCGTGTCAAAAATACGGTCTGCTATTTGTTTATACCCAAGATCGTTCGGATGAAACTGATCCTCGAAAAATAATTCGGCACTGCCTTTTGAAAAAATATTTTCAATATTGACAAATGTTGTCCGGTCAAATCGAGCTGCGGCCAATTTGCCTGTTTCATTCCACGAGCTGATAATTTCCTCATCATCTTCTGTTTCAACAAATATTTTGCCGAACGGATTATAAATACCGACGAGGACAATGCCAACATCTTCATTTTGTTTCCTGATTTCTGTTAAAATAGCACGGATACGTTTCCCGTATCCTGCCTCTTCCTCTTCAAAATTATCGATCGTTAAATGAGCCCAATTTTCTTTCACTACTTTGACAACATCATTGCCGCCGATTGTAATCATCACGATATCGGCTTCTGCTATATCGGCCTTCATTTTGTCTGTTTGGACCTGTTTAAGTAATTGATCGGTCCGATTGCCTTTTTTACCATGATTTGTGAATTCAGCATCTTTAATTTCATGAAGAGATTCAAGCTTTGTTTCTAAATAAGGAATATACCCGCCATTGCCCGTGCTGTCGCCTACACCTTCTGTAAGCGAATCACCAACAGATACAATTTTTATATTTTGCGGAACAGTTGCTACGGTTTCTTCCACTGTATTTCCACATCCCGCCAGACTTGCGACTAGGAAGAGACCCGCCATCGTTCGTTTCAATGCGGTCACCCCATTCTTCTTTGTGAAATCGTATCACGTTCCATCTTATGTTGAAAGTGATATGTTTTAAATATATGATTATAGCATGTTATACATTATTTCTTTTCATTGAAAGGAGCTTTAACAATTGAAAAAATCATTATCTGCGATCGTGTTAACGCTAGCGATTCCATTTGCAGCGGCTTGCGGCAATGACGAGGCACATAACGAGCACGAAGGACATACACAGGAAGCACCGAATGGTGATTTGCAAGAAGCGACTGCTTCCATTACCGACTTACCGGCTTTTTTGGATGATAAAGACGAAAACATGCGGGCCATTTATTTAGCCGCTGCTAAACATGCGTCTGTTATCGAACAAATGCCATGCTATTGCGGCTGCGGTGAATCAGCCGGTCACAAGAGTAATTTAAACTGCTTTATCGCTGATCAAAGTGAAGATGAAGTTGTATGGGACGATCACGGCACACGTTGCGGCGTCTGTCTTGAAATCGCAGCAACGGCAGCGGTCATGACCGAAGAAGGCAAATCCGTTGAAGACATTCGCACATTGATCGACGACACATACAGCGAAGGGTATGCCGAACCAACCCCCACGCCTCTTCCAGGTGCCTAAAACCGGATCACGTAAAGTGACCCGGTTTTTTGCATCTTTCTGATCACTCACCATGTTTCCTGAATAATAAAAGCCAAGGGAGGAACATTTGTCTTGGCGCCATCACCTTACTTTGCCCAATACATAATGCCTACAGCACCGGGGCCCGCATGTGCGGATATAACCGGTGTGGTGATACAAATATCAATATCCTTAAATCCAGTTGCTTCCGCTATCTTTGCGCGTAAGTTTTCGGAAAACGCAAAACTATTGTGGCCCGCGTGAACGATCGAAAAGCGAACAAGTTCGCGTCCTTTTACTTCTTCTCTAATCTGATCAACTAAAAACGTAATGGCTTTCGAGTGGGAACGCACTTTCGTTACCGGCAGCAGTTCTCCGACATCGAGGTTCGCTATTGGTTTAATATTAAGCAGTGAACCGATAAATCCTTTCGCTTTGCCGATTCGTCCGCCCTTTATTAAATTTTCAAGCGTATCGATCATAATATACAATTTCGTTTCTGAACGCACTTCATCCAGCCTTTTCACAATTTCCTCTACCATATGACCAGACTCTGCTAGACGTGCGGCTTCCAAAACCTGATAAGAAAGGGCTTTTGAAATATAGCGTGAATCGATAACAGTCACATCGGATTTCGATATTTCTGCTGCTTGTTTTGCCGATTGGTACGTACCGCTCATGCTTCCCGTCATATGAATAGAAATGATCTGGCTGCCGTCCTGTCCAAGTTCATCGTACACTTCTACAAAACGTCCAACCGGCGGCTGTGATGTTTTGGGGCTCTCTTTCGCATGCGCCATCTTTTCTAAAAATTCTTCCGGTGAAAGGTCCACGTTATCTAAATAGGTTTGACCACCCACTAGCACCGTCAACGGTACCACCGTAATGCTGAACTGAGCCAATTCATCACTTTTCATATCAAGTGATGAATCTGTCACAATTTTGATATTGTTCATCTTCTGTCCCTTCTTTCTCTCCCTTGCAAAGACTTTTCTTCATCTTACTATTCTTTATCCATTCTTCCTATTCCAGTAACTTATTTGCCTAAAAAAAGAAGAAGACCTAAGGCCCTCTTCCTTTATGATAATAGCGAGCGGTCGCTCAGCCCGCCTCCGCCTTTAATTTTCTGAAATTCCGCGAGCAGCTTTTCTATCGTTAAGTCCTGTTTTTCGTCCTCGTCCGCTTCAAAGATGATCTGTCCTTTGTCCATCATAATTAAGCGATTGCCAAGGTCAAGTGCCTGCTGCATATTGTGCGTCACCATGAGCGTCGTCAACCCGAGTTTGCTGACAATTTCTTTCGTTAACTTGGTGATTAACTCGGCACGAGACGGATCAAGCGCTGCCGTATGTTCATCCAGCAGCAAAATTTTCGGATCCGTAAATGTCGCCATCAATAAGGACAAGGCCTGTCGTTCACCGCCGGATAACAAGCCTACCTTCGCCTGCAAGCGATCTTCGAGCCCGAGGTGCAGCATTTCGAGCTTTTCCCGATAAAAGTCCCGCCGTTTTTTCGTTACCCCGAAGCCAAGTGAACGCTTTTTCGTCCGATTGTACGCGATCGCCAAATTTTCTTCAATCGTCATCGCAGGTGCAGTGCCCGCCATCGGATCCTGAAAGACGCGCCCGATTTTTATGGCTCGTTTATGCTCAGCAAAGGACGTCATATTTCCACCATCGATCATAACAGTTCCTGCATCGGGTACTAATTTACCGGATATGACATTCATAAGTGTCGACTTTCCGGCACCATTACTGCCGATCACCGTTACGAAATCTCCAGGACGCATCGATAAATCGACTTTATTAAGCGCAATTTTTTCGTCCGGTGTCCCTTCATAAAACACTTTAAAAATTTGTGTCATTTCAAGCAACAGGGCCACCTCCCTTTTCGTTCAACTGCATCAGCCGTTTTTTCTTTCGGGCGGCTGCTTTTTGTTTATCAAGCACTTTCGGCATGATGAGAGCGATAATGACAATAATAGCTGTAATCAATTTCATATCACCTGTATCTAAAAATTCGATGCGAAGTGCCAGTGTCACAATAATACGGTACAAAATTGCTCCGATGACAACAGCCAGTGTCGCACGGGCAATTGTTGAATGGCCAATAACAGCTTCCCCAATAATAACAGAAGCAAGCCCAATGACAATCATCCCGATCCCCATTCCGACATCACTGAATCCATTATATTGCGCTACCAGTGCACCAGAAAAGGCAACCAGCGCATTGGACAAACCGAGGCCAAGCACTTTCATCCAGCCTGTGTTCGCTGAAAAACTGCGAACCATGCCTTCGTTATCCCCAACTGCACGTAAGCTTAACCCAACTTCTGTTTTTAAAAATAGATCTGATACAAATTTTATAAGGAGTGTCAAAACGAGCATAAAAAAGAAAATGCTCCATTCTGACGCAAACCATGATTCCATTTTCGTTATCACCGTTTCTTCTGCTAAAAGCGGCACATTCGGTTTCCCCATAATGCGCAAATTAATCGAATAAAGAGCAATCATCATTAAAATCCCAGAAAGGAGGGGGTTAATCCCACCTTTCGTATGCAAAAGGCCTGTCATACATCCTGCTAAAAAACCAGCAAAAAGAGCAGCGATGGTCGCAACAAAAGGATCGTACCCGTTCACGATCATAATCGATGCAACCGCTCCACCTGTCACGAAACTGCCGTCAACTGTCAAATCGGGAAAATCAAGCACCCGAAATGACAAGTACACGCCGAGTGCCATAATCGCATAAATGACGCCGGATTCCACGGCACCAAACATGGCTGTCATCATAAAAAAATCCTCCTCACGAAAAGAGCGCCTATTATGAAAGGCGCACTTTTTCGTTATTTCACAAGCTCAGCTTCTGCTTTCCATTCTTCTTTAATCTCGATATTCATTTCTTTTGCGGCTGTTTCATTAATGACAAGTTTCAAATTCTGCGGCGGTAAAACCGGCAATTCACCTGCTTTTTTCTCACCTTTTAAAATTTGGGCAGCCATTTTCCCTGCTTCCATACCAATATCTTCGTAATCAAATCCGTATGCGGCAAATCCTCCGCGAGCAACGGAATCCTTTTCTCCAACAAACAGTGGCAAATCTTCTTTGTTCGCAACCTGAACGACAGATTCAAGTGCTGAAACGACTGTGTTATCCGTGAAAATGTAGAACATATCCACCTTGCCGATTAATGATTCTGTCGCCTGCTTTACTTCAGATGACGTCGACACTGTGACCGGTACCATTTTCAACCCGTTATCCGTTAATACTTTTTCAACTGCTTCTGCCTGTGCAACGGAATTTTGTTCACCGGCATTATAAATGACACCCACATTTTTGCCGTCAAACTGCTCAGCCATAAATTTTACTGTGTTATTGATTGCCTCCGGATGCAAATCAATCGTTCCTGTCACATTGCCGCCTGGTTTTTCCGTATCTTTCACAAGACCTGCCGCAATCGGATCGGTGACCGATGTAAATACGATTGGAATATCTTTCGTTGCGTTCAATGCCGCCGTCGCACTCGGTGTCGAGTTCGCGAAAATTAAATCAACATCATCGCTCACAAAATTGTTTGCAATGGTTTGGTTATTATTTTGATCACCCTGTGCGGTTTGCTCATTAAATTCAGCTGTGACTCCTGCTTCTTCCAGGCCTTTTTTAAAGCCTTCGTACGCTTTATCTAGTGATGGATGTTCGACAAATTGCGACACGCCGATGTTATACGCTTCGCCGCCTGATTCGTTCGTTTCTTCTCCACCCCCGCAGCCCGCAAGCATCAGCACGGCTGTCCCGGAGATTAACCACCCTTTTGTCCACTTATTCATTTATCTGCCCCCTATTCGCGTATCACCGCTTTTATGTGTAAAGTTGCCTTTATTATCGTTGAATAATAAGAGAAAAGCAAGGTTTTTTCGTTCAAAAAAAAACCGGAGAAATCCCGGTTTAGTTATTTTTTCCCATCTTTATTTTGAGCATTTTTTACATCCGCAGCCAGCTTCTCTGCATTGCCCTCGACAAGATTATTCGACATAATCAGCGCCGGTACGACAATACCTTTTTGTGTCCGTATCTTTTTTTATATTCTTTTTTTTAAACACATTGCTGTCTGTTTCAAATGAAAAAGACAACCTTTTCCATCATTTATTTACTCTTTTATACAAGCAAAATTCATAGTCATACGGATTTTTCTCATTTTTAACACCTGGTGTACAGTATTCCATTTTAAACTCATTCCACTCAATAGCATTAAAAAATGTATCCCCTTCAAACGTATGATGAATACGCGTCACATACAGACGCTCCACATACGGCAAAAAGGCTTGGAATACAGCCGCTCCGCCCGTGACAAATACTTCCTCATTCTCCGCTTTCGGCAGGATGTCCTCTACCGAATGAACAACTGTGCAGCCTTCTGCTTGAAACGATGAATCGGTTGTCAAAATAATATTTTCCCGCCCTGGTAAAGGCCGGCCAATTGATTCATACGTTTTTCGGCCCATTACAATCGGAGATCCGAGCGTTGTATTCTTAAAAAATTTCAAGTCTTCCGGCAAATACCACGGCAGTTTGTTCTCTTTTCCAATGAGACCCTTTTCATCTTGCGCCCAAATAAATGAAATCATCATTTCCGCTCCTTTTTAAACCGCGACCGGGGCTTTAATGGCCGGATGCGGATCGTATCCTGTTAACGTCATATCGGACAATTCCATCTCAAATAATGATTTCCCTTTCGTTAAAGATAGTTCCGGCAACGATCTCGGCTCACGTACCAGCTGCGTTTTCACTTGTTCAATATGGTTGGTGTAAATGTGCGCATCCCCAATCGTATGCACAAATTCACCTGCCTCAAGGCCACATTCATTTGCCATTAAATGCGTTAGTAACGCATAACCAGCAATATTAAAAGGGCCGCCAAGGAAAATATCACATGACCTTTGATAGAGCTGACAAGACAATTTTCCGTCTGCTACATAAAACTGGAACATCGTATGACAAGGCGGCAGCGCCATAAGCGGCACATCTTCCGGATTCCATGCCGATACGATTAACCGACGTGAATCCGGTGTATTTTTAATCATCTCTATTACATCCGCAATCTGATCGATCGTCTCACCTTGTGACGTTTTCCATGCACGCCACTGCCGGCCATACACATCACCGAGTTCTCCATACGTTGCTGCAAAATCATCTTCTGCCAAAACACGCTGTTTAAACAGTGCCATCTGCTCGCGATAGTCTTTTGCAAATGCTTCATCTTTCAATGCGCGACGGCCAAAATCAGTCATATCCGGGCCTTTATATTCTGAGCTTTCCACCCATCGTTTAAATGCCCACTCATTCCAAATGTTATTGTTATTCTCCAGCAAATACCGAATGTTTGTGTCCCCTTTTAAAAACCAGAGCATTTCAGATGCAATAAGCTTAAACGGTACACGCTTCGTCGTTAAAAGAGGAAAACCATCTGCTAAATGAAATCTCATTTGCCGTCCGAAAACCGAAATGGTTCCTGTGCCTGTCCGATCTTCTTTTTTATGCCCATTCTCTAAAATATCGCGGCATACGTCTATATACTGCTGTTCACTTTTACTCATGTACGCTCCCACTTTCTATCGTGCCAAAATGAAATTTTGACGTCTTACGAATCTGCTGCTCAAATTCAAATTTCGCAAATCGCTCCGAACGAAAATGATCTTTAAGCACTACGCGGCACTTGGCAATCCGCTTTGCTTCCTTCACTGCAGCTATCGTCAAATCTGAATACGAAGCAAACGAGCGGAGCGGCATCATGCCGGTTGAATCAATCGTTTCCTCAAACATCGGATCAAAATATACTACATCAAACGAATGATCCGGAATCGCTTGTAAATAGGCATGGTAATCGGCCGCTGTCACATCAATGCGGCGCATCGCTTTTAACAATTCGTCAGGTCCTTCTGTCCAATTTGACAGCCCTTTTTTCACAATGCGTGCAATAACAGGATTGGCTTCAATCGACTTTACATACCCTTTTGGACCGACAGCAAAGGAGGCTGTTATACTATCTGAAGCAGGACCCATTGTGCAATCTAAAAACGACATGCCTGGGCGCAGTTTGCACGCCTCCACAAAGGCATCCGGCTCTTCATTTAAAAGTCTTTTCACGCGGAACATAGCAGATCCGGGATGAAAAAAGAACGGCGAAGCGCCGTTCAAATCATACAGCTCCATCCGTTCTTCTGTCACGAGCAAGACGGGACAGTTGTGAAAAGATGTCATTTTCGCAAGCGACAGCTTGCCGCGCTCCACGTAATGGGCACCCAACAAGACAGCTTCCGCTGCCGCACGTGTCTTTACATCCTTCCCTGCCCGCTGTGATGTCGTGACAATCACTGGCAGTGCACATCAAATGCAGCAGTTAAATTGCTAATAATCGTCCCAAGATCTTGCCCCTCAATTTCATGACGCGGCATAAAATGAACGACTTTATTTCCTTTTAATAACGCCATTGACGGTGATGACGGCTCAAATTCAGGCATCCACGCCCGCATCGCCGCTGTCGCGTCACGGTCTTGACCTGCAAATACGGTCACAAGACGATCAGGTGCGTGTTCATTCATGGACGCTTGTACTGCTGCCGGGCGGGCAAGACCTGCTGCGCAGCCACAAACCGAATTAATTACAACGAGTGTCGTTCCTTCTGCTGACTTCATAAATTCATTTACTTCATCTTCTGTTGTCAACTCAGCAAAGCCTGCATTTGTCAATTCTGCACGCATCGGCACGACCATTTGCTTCATATATTCTTCATAAGCATTCATTCAAAATTCCTCCTTCTCATTGTTTGCGCGATTCCGTCATTTGTTTCCATACAGAGCCTTTTGCTTCTTCTCCGCCTTCAATCCGTTCAATCGCCATCAAAATTTGCATCTTCACTTCAAATTCCGGATCGTCTGCGGCTTCTTTTAAAGCAGACAACGCAGATTCATCCGCTGTTTCATATAAAAACATGGCCGCTCGCCAGCGAACAATTTTGCTTTTATCTTTTAACGCGTGAATCATTTCAGGCACGGCTTCGGCAAAACCAAGGTCAGACAAACAGTCACCAGCCGTCCGTCGTACGGTGACAGCCGGGTCTTTCAATGCTTTATACAAAACAGGCAAAATGTGTGGGTCTTCAATCATCCCTGCATAGACGACAGCCAGCCGGCGAATCGCTGCTTTTTCATCATTTAAGGCCGCGTCAAGAAGCGGCATATCCGCTAAATCCGGATCAGGCATTTGTTCTAATTGCTGATACCGTGTCCGCCAGTCCACCTCTGTCAGCCACTTTGTAACATCCGGTTTAATGCCATGTTCTTTATGCTGAATAAGCGGGCCGCCGCGTCCTTCTGCTTCGACAATCCGGTCGATGCGCTCTTTCGGATAAGCCGCCATTACTTCTTCAAGCAGTTCAGGCGCTATTTCTTCCAACTCACCGTAACGAATGCCGAACTCCTGCCATTTCCGCTCTAAAATGTAATTATCACCGTCTGTTATCAGTTTTTGAAAAGCTTCCTGACAGTAAGCCGGCAGTGCCACCCGTTTTTCTTCTTCCGCTGATACGAGCTTTAACTGAATGGGAACCCCTTTATACACTTGTATAAATGTTTCCACTTCACCGAAATGATCCAGTTCTGGCCTTGCTGCTCCCGATTCACTGCTGCCTTCTCCAAACGCTGCGCGCACTTTCGGTAAAATCTCCTGCCAATCATACCGACCATTTCGTTCAAGCGCAATAAAATCGGCAACGTGATACACGCCTTTAATTCCTTCAATCGTCAAAATCGCTTTAATGACATCCGGGGCCTGTTCGGCTGTTTCTTGTTTATAATTCGTCCGTTTGCCTGCAGCAAGTTCTTCATCCAAAATGACTTTCATCGTATTCGGGCTTGGTGTCGGTTCGATTTTTAAAATCTTCATCAAATACGCCTCCATTTTGTGAAAAAATCCGCCCGTACTGCGGACGGATCATTCTTTATTTCGTTCATTGACCTCTTTTAATGCGGCCATTCGCGTCGGATCTTCCTCAAAAAACTCGATTAAATCAGCAATGCGGTTAATGGAATCCCAGCTTAAATGATGTTCAATTCCTTCCACATCATTGTAAATGTTCTCCTCTTTCACACCAATCACCGATAAAAACCGTTCGAGCAAATCGTGGCGTGCAACTAAACGCTGACCTATTCTTTGGCCTTTCGCCGTCAATATGAGCCCACGATACCGCTCATACACGAGGTATTCATCTTTATCAAGCTTTTGAACCATTTTTGTTACGCTTGACGGATGAACAGAAAGTGCATCTGCAATATCTGATACACGTGCATACCCTTTCGTATCAATCAGCAAATAAATTTGTTCTATGTAATCCTCCATACTCGGTGTCGGCATGTGGATATTCCTCCTGACATTACTCATCATTAAAAGTTTACTATATACAAGCAGTACGAACAAGGAAAAAGCCGGGATATGTATTCCGGCTTATGATAACTTCATTCCATATTGTTTTAATTTTTCTCCGACAGAGCAGTCTGTAATGCAAAATTTATGCGCCGCCGTCTTGCCTTTTTCTTTACGCAGCGCCGCTTTCACGAGGCAGTCTTTGCAATACGTATTTAGCACACCTTCTACTTCAATTAATACATCTATTCGGCTCAAGTTCACATGCCACCTTTCGATTCCGTCCCGATTTCGGCATGACTTTGTATTTCAACACCGTCAAGCGCCTGTCGAGCAAGCTGGTCAGCTTCTTTATTGTGCCTTCTATCGATCGGTTTGTAAAGCGGCTTAATTCTTAGTTTATTTAATTTTTCTTCAATACGTACGAGCCAGCGAGCATGGTTTTCTTCATAGCATGGCCAATCTCCGCTCAGCTGGTTCAACACCGTTAATGAATCGCCTGAAATGGTTACTGGCTGACTGGCTACACCAAGTTCTTCAAGCTTTCCTACTGCAAAAGAAAGTGCTGCATATTCTGCTTCATTATTTGATTGAATGGCGTCCATTGGCACATTTTCACGCAAACGGTACCGCTTGCCGCCTTTTGAATAATAAATAGCTGTTCCAACGCCTGCACGGCTTGAGTCCACATCGTAACTGCCGTCAAATAAAACGGTGACCTTTTCCGGCTCTTCATCCAGTTTTTCGTTCAGCTTTTTAAATTCCTTCAGCGTCCATTCCTGGCCTAACTCATCGATAATCGTTACTTCTTTTGTGCGGCTGGTTTTTAATAAGTCGTCTGCTGTTTTCAAAACGAGTTCCCGGTCAACCGGCTCTGATTCAAACATCATCTGAACCCCTTTAAAGCTGTATAAAAAACAAATTTTCATTTGCATAATCCAACCTCTTTCCTCTAAAATAAATACAAGATTGGGGGTATCCATATGTTTGAAGTGTATACAGACGGCGCATCCACTGGCGATCCAGGCCTTGCTGGTGCCGGCATCGTCATTCGCCACGATGGCAAAACGGAACGGTTTTCGATTCCCCTTGGAGAATGTGATACACACGAGGCGGAGTTCATCGCCGTTATTAAAGCACTCGAATTGTGTAAAGAAATGGGTGCAGATACTGTATCGCTCCGCAGTGATTCACAAACCGTCGTTTCAGCGATTGAAAAAGAATATATACATAAACAACTGTACAAACCGCTTTTAGCGACTATTTTAACCTTATCAAAAGAGTTTCCGCTTTTTTTTATCAAATGGATTCCATCTAAACAAAACAAAGCAGACGTAGATGCCAAAAAAGCCATACGTGCGAACCGTTAAGCCCGTTTCTTTCTGTTCGCTTCGATTCATATAATGCGTAATTATTTTTTTTGAAACATTTTTGGTTTGCTTAACACGAGAAGCGTATCCATATCTTCTTCAAATCAGCGGCGATTATACTAGCCCTTCCGCTTCTCCATCACTGCCATTTTTTATGTTTTCTAAGCACTTCTTTTTATTTTAACCGATAGAAGGCGATGCTTACAATCATCGACTTGTAAGCTGTCTTTTTTATGATGGATTTCACTTGATTCATCACGTAATCTAGGAAGTACAATACATATAACAAGGAGACCGCCCTGATGAAAAAGCAAACATTGCTATTAATAGATGGATTTAATTTATTAAGCCGTGGATACTTCGCTACATCCTACGGAAAAGAATTGGAGCAATTGACGAAAAGCAGCAAAGGCGTTTATACCAATGCATTAAAAATATTTTTTCAAAAGACCTTTACCCTTATTTCTCAATATGAAGTGACTCATCTTGCTGTCGTATGGGACGTCAAAAAAAATGAAACAACGAGAAGACTAAAACATGATTTTTATAAAGCTACCCGCTCTGACTTGCCGGATGCGTTAATTCAGCAATATGAAGTATGCAAAGGGGTATTGGATCGCATAGGCATTCAACAAGTTTCTGTCCCTTCTTATGAAGCAGATGATGTCATTGGCACTTTAGCAAAAAAGTGGTGTTCCAATGAGTATGGCCACTGTTATATTTACAGCAATGACAAAGATTTATACCAGCTGCTCAGCCAAAATATCTCTCAACTGATCGGCAGCAAAAAAGGGGACATTGTTTATTCTTTGAATCATTTTCAAGATGAATATCGTATTACCTCTGAGCAATGGATTGATGTTAAAGCGCTTCTCGGCGATAAAAGCGATAATATTCCGGGCTGTCCGGGTGTTGGCGAAAAATCGGCTCTGCCGCTCATTCAACTTTACGGATCGGTAGAAAATATTTTCAGGCAAATAGACACGCTGGATCCAAAATTTAATCGATACAAGAAAAAGCTTATAGACGGACAAAACATGGCGCTCATTAGTAAAGAATTATCCGCCATCATATGTGATATTCATGAATTAAATGAATTTCTCTTTGATGATTTACAAGTACGCATTGAAAAAAGCAATTTAATCACAGAGTTAGATGAATTGGAACTTACAATTAAATACTAAACTGCTCAGCGCAGCAATTCGAAGCGGTTTTCTTGAATACGTTTATAAAGCTCCTTTTCTTCAAAGCATATAGTTGATGGAACGCCCCGGCACAAATAACGAAACTCGGTCATATCGTTACCCTGTGCGTGTTCCCCTACTATGCGTAATCCTCTCGTGCTCATCTCTTTTCTTAATGCTTTTAACTGCTTGAGGGCTTGGCTTTCTTGGTATTGGTTCGCTGATAAATAAACGCGTTTCATTTTTACATTTGATGTTTCATTTTCCCTTAACTCACTTTGAAGTGCTCGGATCGTCATGTTATGTATGATATAGTTGTAAACAATTTTTCTGTCTTCATCTGTAATGGCTGTCATGTATATCCCCCTTATTCATTGCAGATTCAATACCGAAAATTCCCATTATTTAATCAACTTTTTCATAACTTAACATTTCTTCTTCCACTACGATTTTCCTTTCAACTAAATAGATTTTATATAATAAAGGCTCTATTATAGAATATTGTTGATTTTTGGCTTCTTTTATCCCGCATTAACGGGCAGTAAGACCCCCACTTCAAGATTTTGGAAAGAAAAAAAGGATATATGGGGGATCAACTGCCCGTAAAAGCCCGATTGGTTCGGGCCAGGCTGAGCCTGGTCACTCAGGTATTGCCGCAGGACGCGGCGCTCTTTACCTGAGTTCCTCTTTTATTCAGTGGGGATAGCGGAACGCAGACTAAACCCGTCACGTCCTGTGACAACGTCTGCATGACCCACATCCTGAGGGCCTAAACCCCCACTGAATGAAGTTTCACTTTATCTGACATTTTCGAATTAAAGCAGGGAAAGGAAATTTTTTTGGCAATCTGGCAACAGAAGCAGAAGTCCAAAAGACATGCCCCGGACCTCTGTCGAACATGTCTTTTGAAAGTGTGCATATTAAACTAAACACTAAAAGCCGTTTCGTACTGACACCGGGTTTTCCATTTCTTTTTCACACAAAGCCATTTACATTAAGCCACTTTCAAATTGAATGGTCACGTTCGGGTTACGGCGATCCAGTTCTTCGATCAATTGTTCTTTTTCCACCACATGCCTAAACGTAATGTTGAGCATCGGATAGCCCATTTTCATACTTAAACGCGTTATCCGTCTCATCCCATCTGACATCATCGGTATGTATTTTTCTTCATCCAACAGCACAAGACCAATAAATTTCGTCCCTTGAATTTCATAAAAAACATAGTCTATTATATCAATCCACTCAATATCCACTTTTTCATTCGGTGTCACGTACAGCGTAAGATAGTTATTCGTTGTTGTAATGTACGGATTGTCTGCCGTTAATTTTTGCATATTTTTAAAGATGACCCAAATCATCAGCAGCGTAAATAAGAAAAAAAGGACCATCATAAAATAGTCTTCCCCATAGTAAGCCAAAACGGTTAGCCCGGCAAAGAAAAGAAGGACCGTCCCGCAAAGAATCACTAAAAACCTATAATTTTTCTTTGCTTCATAGAAATTCATTCATTCTTCCCTCCGTTCTTTCTTAACCATACGGCTGAAAGAAGAATATGTTTCATTTTTTGTGAAAATAATCATCCCGGGGGGACAACCGGGATGTGTTCTTTCTATTCTCCAATAACGCTTTGAAAAATTCTTTAGCAGCGTGAAAACGATTCAGAATCGAAAATAGGAAACTGCGGGTAGGATGACTGTTTTAGAGAGAGCCCGTTTTCTCCTTCGTTCAGCTAGAAGGAACCATATTGTTTCCTGTAGCCTTAAAATAGGAGCGCTTTGATTCCTGTTAAAATGATCCCGATCATAAACCCGCAAACCGCTCCATTCACCCGAATCCATTGCAAGTCTTTTCCAATGTTATTTTCCATCATGTGCACGAGCGTTTCATTATCTAACTTATCCAGATTTTCTTGCACAAGCTTACCGATTTTGGAATGATTATCTTCAACAAGGCTGATCAGTTGCTTTTGAACTTTGTTTTCAATCATGTTGTTTTTTATTGGATCTTCTTTTATTTGATTAAGTAAGCGTGTTATAAATGGAAGAACATACGTGTCCATAAACACGCTGCTTTGAATAAAAGCGGCTGCTTTTTGCTGAATTCGCTGTAAGATTTCAGTTATTGTCTCAGCCGGCTCCCAGTCAGCCAGAAGTTGTTGCTTCCATTGTTCGATTTCTTCGATCCATTCTTTCTTGTTCTCAATATTTTGTAACTTTGTACGTACATGCAGTAGAAACGCTTTTCTATTCGGATCTTCCGTCTGGCGCAAATGACTTACAACATTAAGCAGAAGGTTTTGTAAAATACTGCCGAGTTTTTCTTCATTTAATAAGTTTTGAACAGACTTTAAGGCAAACTGCATAAATCCGTCTAATTCGATATTGTTAAGAGCCTGCATGGCTACACTGCCAAGTTGATAACCTGTATTCTCTTTTTTCGCCCATTGTTCCGCTTCGCTAAGGACGTAATCGAAGGCCTTCTCGTCATATTCATGGAGAAGCACTTGATCAACGACAGATCGAAGGACTCCTTTTACTTCAATTGAAGAAAGAGAAGACTTTAATTCCTTTTCAATAAACGGTGTAATCTTCTCCACTTGAATAGAACGAATTAGTTGATCAGCTAGTGAGACCATTCCATTTCTGACAGATTCAGAATGAAGCTCTCTTTCTAAAATCGGAAATAACTTTTCAGTAAATTGGATTTTTTGTAATTTGTTTTGAATACTTTCTTTTGAAAGCCAATCATTTTCAAGCGTAGAAACAAGTCCTTTAATCATTTTGTTTCGATTTTTAGGCAAGAGAGCTGTATGCGGAATAGGGATGCCCAGCGGGTGGCGGAATAAAGCCGTGACGGCAAACCAATCCGCTAGTCCACCGACCAGCCCCGCTTCAAATCCCCCGTGCAGGACATCAATCCAAGGTAAGGATCCTTGAAAAGGGATCGTTGCCGCAAAGCCTGTCCCCATAGCAGCCAATGAAAAACTAGCTAAATGCTTTGATTGTTTTGATTTTTTAGAAGTCATATGTCTCTTTCCCTTTACAAAATAGATTTGCTGTAACTAGATGAAAAAAATACTTATTTTTCACTATTCTTTCTCACATATCTTTGTATAACCGTTTCGCTTCAAAATAGAAGACTTGGATAAACTTCTTCATATTGACTTTCGTAGGTGTAAAAGACGTCGATGACTCTTCCTGAAGTTCCCTCATCTTTTGACGAACGACCATAAAATCAAAGAATTTTGATGCGTAGTTCTCAAATTTCAGATTAGCATAGTCTGTCAAACCAAGAGAAGCAAAATGAATGAGTGAATGTGTAATAGCTCTTCGGATTCGCTGTTCAGAAGCTTTCGTTTCCCTCGTTATATCCATTTTTGAAGCAGATGATCCCAGCTTTTTTTGAGCAACCTTTGTAAATAGCTCTTTTAAGGAAGGGAAATTTTGGTCAGTAGCCTGTGTATGTTCATACGTAAACAAGCATTCAAGAATGTCAATTAAATCCTTCGATCCATTCTTCCCAACAATACCAAGCTCCGCTAATAAAAACTCTCCGATGTTTACAATGCTTTTTTCATTACTTGCAGGTGACTGTACTGCCTGATCCTCTAAATTTAACAAGCTGCTAAGGGATGTTTTGATTTCCTGAATGGATTTTTCAAGTTGGATTCGTTCCATCACTTTTCGGATGACCGTGACTATTTCAATTCGATTAATAGGTTTCATAATATAATACTCCACCCCAAGTGCATAGGCCTCGCTGATTAGTTCCTTTGATTCCACTTGAGAGATCATGATGATTTTTCCATTAAATTGTCCGTCAAGATGGCGTATCGTCTCAATTCCATCCTTAACAGGCATCAATAAATCAATAAAAAGAATGTCAACTTTTTGTATAGTCAAAAAAGAACCTGTTAGCTGATCGCCATCCGATGATTCTCCAACCACTTCCCCTAAATCCTCATCTTCAATGATTTGACTTAAGATAGACCGAATGGCTTCATCATCATCCACAATAAAAAACCGCATAAAATCAACCTTTCTGAATCAACTGATGGATGGGCAATTTTATGGAAAACACGACCCCATCTGTTTGGTTTTCAAACACAATGTCACCGCCAAAGCTTGTAACAGCTTCTTTCACATAGGCCAGTCCAATGCCTGTAGATGGATTTCCATGTTTGTCATATTTTGATGTAAAACCAGGTTCAAATACAACTTTTTTGTATTTTTCTGGAATGAATGAGCCACTGTTATAAACGTTACATTCAACCATTTTATCCTGTTCAAGCACTTCGATATGAATGCTCCCGCTCTCTTCTATCGCTTCTACTGCATTAGCAGCTAAATTATTAATGAGCGACAAAACCGTGTAAACATGATAATCTGAATGGTTTCCTTTAATAGAATACGTAAAGACAATTTGTTTTCCAAGAGAAAGTGAATATTTTTCGTTACTATGAACAATTAATTGAATTAATTCCACTATACTCATGTAGTCTTTATCGCTTTCATTCGTAATTAATTTCGAAAGCCCGGCAAAAATTCGCTGATTGTCTTTTTTAATCTCATGGATCTCCCCGGCAACTCGAAGCATTCTCTGACTCATTCCTTTGTCAATCTCTTTTAAAGAACGATATAACTGATACGATTCTTTTGTTACGGTTTCTGCATTTTTCAATGTTTTGTTCAAATAAACAGCTTCTTCATACAGATTAGAAATAAGCATCAGCATATGCTCATTTTGCTTTCTAATGTGTTTTTCCCTTGATTGTGCCTCATATAGTTTCACCATATTAAAAAAACTTACCACAATAAAACAACGGATAAATGCGATCATTACCATATCGATCACTTCACTAAATGAAATAGTCGATTTCAATACTAGATATTCAAGCAGAAGTTCTATCCCATTAGATACAAGTTCCGTAAAAAGGCCAATAAGCCCGATTAAAAACGACCAGTTGCGAAATCGTTTTACGTCTACTAGTTGAAATAAACAGGCGTACGTAAAATAAAAGAAAAACGTTGGAAAATGATGTTGAAAAGATAACCATGCATTTTCCATATTCCCTGTAATGAGATCAAGGGTGACCCGGAAAAGAACAACGGCTGCACCCGTCAAAAAACCGGGCAATATAAAAGACCCTTTTTGTAAAAACAATAAATAGAAAAACATCACAGGTGCACCAAAACCGATACGAAACGTTTCGTTAAATGGATAAAACTTCAACTCCCCCGCAAGCGGTACCGTAACGATCATAAGTACAATAATGTAAATATCCTTCTTTATAAATGAATGAAGATGAAAGATCACATCTCACCTCTTTTATTTAACTGAAAAGCAATATACAACCCTTTCACTATTATAACAACAACGTTTCCTTTTTTAAAAACCGCTCTGCTGTCGACATTGTTGATTTTTGACTCATTTTCGCTCTAGCTCGATGAAACGTTTAAAGAAAGCTTGCTCGCTCTTTCGTTTCATCGAGCTGGAGCAACCTTTCAACTAGGAAAAAATAAGCAAAAAATCGTTTGATCAACAATAAGGTTTAACGTATCCTTAAAAATTGTAGATTTTTTTGTCATTATTCGTATGATTCCGTAGGTGCTGCTTTACATTTATAACATACCGATACGGCCTCTTGAAAGCGCTTAATATTTTACTAAGACTGACAGGTGTGACTCTTTCTTGTACGGAACAAATACTGTTTAAATCTATATTAAATGATCGAAAGGACTGATTGTTTGAAAAAGGTTAGTTTAGCTTGGCAAATATTGATTGGTTTACTAATAGGGATTGCAGTAGGAGCTATCTTTTATGGAAATCCTGCTGTTCAAACCTATTTACAGCCTATTGGAGATATATTTATTCGATTGATTAAGATGATTGTCATTCCGATCGTCGTTTCTAGCCTTATCATTGGAGTAGCGGGTGTAGGGGATATTAAGAAATTAGGGAAACTAGGCGGAAAAACGCTTCTCTACTTTGAAATTATTACAACGTTTGCGATTATTATCGGTTTATTTGCTGCAAACCTTTTTCAGCCTGGTGCCGGTCTTGATATGGGTTCTTTAGAAAAAGGGAATATCGATGATTATGTCAGTACGACAGAGGAAGTACAAGGTCACAGCTTTGCTGATACGTTTGTCAACATCGTCCCTGACAATCTATTTGAATCGCTTGCTCAAGGCGACATGTTAGCTATTATTTTCTTTTCGGTCATCTTCGGTCTTGGTGTGGCCGCTATCGGAGAAAAAGGGAAACCGGTTCTCCAATTTTTCCATGGTACAGCGGACGCCATGTTTTTTGTGACCAATCAAATTATGAAATTTGCTCCGTTTGGTGTATTTGCTCTTATCGGTGTAACTGTATCCAAATTTGGACTAGCTTCACTCATTCCTCTTAGTAAGCTCGTCATTTTAGTATACGGTTCTATGTTCTTTTTCATTGTAGTGGTATTAGGATTAATAGCAAAGCTTGTAGGCGTAAATATCTTCCACTTGTTTAAAATATTGAAAAACGAATTAATCCTTGCTTATTCAACAGCAAGCTCTGAAACGGTTCTGCCAAAGTTAATGGAGAAAATGGAGAAATTCGGCTGTCCGAAAGCGATTGTTTCCTTTGTTATCCCAACAGGATATTCCTTTAACTTGGACGGTTCTACACTCTATCAGGCGATCGCGGCTCTTTTTATCGCACAAATGTATGGAATTGATTTATCTATCGCTGATCAACTATCCTTATTGCTCGTCTTAATGGTGACATCTAAAGGGATTGCCGGAGTGCCTGGCGTATCCTTTGTCGTATTACTTGCTACGCTGGGAAGTGTCGGTATACCAGCTGAAGGGCTCGCTTTCATCGCTGGCATTGACCGTATTTTGGATATGGCCCGTACTGTGGTCAATGTTGTCGGAAACTCTTTAGCAGCAATTATTTTATCCAAATGGGAAGGTCAATATAATCCTATAAAGGCAAAGCAATATTTAATAGATTTAAAAAAGGCTGCTTAAAAAAGCCGACCAGCATGAAACAGAGATCATTATTTATAGGATAGTTAGTCACATTGGACTAATTATCCTTTTTTATTTGTATAAAAGCCTCATTGTACAAACGGTCCTCTGGTAGAATGGAAAAAAGAATAAAATGCTGAAAGAGGAAAATAAACGATTACATAAGAAAGAATACATAATAGAACTCATTAAAGGAGCTATATGAATGAAAACAGAAAAGGAAAAAATGGTGAATGGAGAGCTGTACAATCCTGCTGACCCTGAATTAGCAACTAAACGTGAAGAAGCACGGCGCAAAACAAGACTGTATAATCAAACTTTAGAGACTGAAATAGATAAACGTACTAACCTTTTAAAAGAGCTTTTCGGTTCAACGGGAAAAGGCCTGTCGGTGGAGCCAAATTTCCGCTGTGATTATGGTTTCAATATTCATGTAGGTGAAAATTTCTATGCTAATTTTGATTGTGTCATTTTAGATGTTTGTGAAGTAAGAATTGGCGATAATTGTTTCCTTGCTCCCGGGGTACACATTTATACAGCCACCCATCCACTAAATCCATACGAACGTAATTCTGGTGTAGAATACGCAAAACCAATTACCATTGGTCACAATGTTTGGATTGGCGGCAGGGCTGTGATAAATCCAGGAATTAATATAGGGAGCAATGTCGTTATTGCATCCGGAGCAGTCGTGACAAAAGATGTACCGGACAATGTCGTTGCAGGTGGAAATCCTGCAACAGTAATCAAGCAAATAGACATATAAATTGTTTCTCATTCAAAGAAGGCACATAGTAGACATATCTACTATGTGCCTTCTTTTTGTTTTTATATGCTTATCTGATCTAACACTTGTTTTTAATTCGATCAAAAACATACATGATGATCGTTAAATAACGAATACGGCGTTATCCAGTGTTAAATAGGATATAATTAATTCTATAATTATATTTTAATAGAAGAGGTGAGAAACTTGCGAAAAGAGTTGATTTTGGTTATTTCTTTCTTATCGTTACTTATTTTTGCAGCAGCATGTTCTACTTCAGACACAGATCCATCTGCTGGCAAGAAAGAAACGGCATCTGAAAATACGGAAAAAGTAGAATTAACCGTTTCAGCTGCCATTAGTGTAAAAGATGCCATGACGGCCATTCAAAGTACATATAAAAAAGAACATCCTGAGGTGGAATTGACATTTAACTATGGTTCTTCTGGTGCCCTGCAGCAGCAAATTTCCCAGGGAGCACCTGTTGATCTCTTTTTCTCCGCTGCAGAAGATAAATTTAATAGGCTGGTAGAGAGCGGGGATATTTCAAAAGAGGACGGAGTAAATCTTGTAGGGAATGAATTAGTCTTAATTGTCCCAAAAGAAGAAAAGCCCATCATCGAAAGCTTTCAAGATCTGGCAAAAAAAGAGGTACATAAAGTATCAATTGGAATTCCTGAATCTGTACCTGCAGGGAAATATGCAAAGGAGTCCCTTGAAAAGATGGATGTATGGAACCGGATGGAGTCGAAAATAGTATATGCGAAAGATGTACGTCAAGTATTATCCTATGTAGAGACGGGAAATGTGGACGCTGGGATCGTATACAAAACAGATGCGCTCATTTCCGACAAAGTAAACATCATCGCAACAGCTGACCCTGAAACTCATACGCCCATTATTTATCCAGTCGGCATTATCAAGAACACTAACCATTACAAAGAAGCAAAAGATTTTTATAGCTATCTACAAAGCGACGAAGCGATGAAGGTGTTTAAAGACTATGGATTTACTACTGAATGAGGCTTTAAGGCAAGAATTATGGAGTCCAATATGGCTGTCTTTGAAAATAGCGAGTGTATCAGGTATGATCGCCATCATAACAGGGACATTAACAGGGCGGCTTATGGCTCGAAAAACATTTAAGGGAAAAGCCGTTTTGGAAACGATTCTTATGCTTCCAATGGTTCTGCCTCCTACAGTCGTTGGATTCTTTCTCATTGTCATCTTTGGAAAGAATAGCATAGCTGGACAGGCCATTGAATGGCTTTTTAAACAGCCTATTATTTTTACTTGGTGGGCGGCTGTCATTGCTTCCACTATTGTAGCCTTTCCCCTTATGTATCAGTCTGCCAAATCAGGATTTCAAGGAATAAATGTGGAGATTGAAGAAGCTGCTCGAATAGACGGAGCAAACAAATGGAACGTTTTTTATTTTATTTCTATCCCTCTCGCTTCTAAAGCGCTTATTTCCGGAAGTATCTTAAGCTTTGCACGAGCGTTAGGTGAATTTGGTGCTACCTTAATGTTTGCCGGGAATATTCCGGGGGAAACCCAAACCATTCCTACAGCCATTTATGTAGCCATTGATTCTGGCAATATGACGATGGCTTGGCTTTGGGTGATTTCTATCGTGATTATCTCTTTTCTCATGCTTCTTACTGTCCAAATCAAACAAAAATAAAAAGAAAAGCTTGGCTGAAATACTGCCTTGCTTTTCTTTTTATGTAAACAGGACCCTTAATGCCTCGGTCCCCATAGCATGACCGAAACACCAGCCAAACAAATGACCGCACCAATCCAATCATACATATCAGGTGTTTTTTTATCTACTCCCCATCCCCATAAGACTGAAAGAACGATAAACACTCCTCCATAAGCAGCATAAACCCGTCCGAATGAAGGGAACGTTTGAAATGTCGCAATCACCCCGTACAAAGCTAAAGCCACTCCCCCAGCGATTCCCCAATAAAATGGCTTCCCTTCTCTTAGCCATAGCCAAATAAGGTACCCCCCGCCAATTTCCGCCAACCCTGCAAGGATAAATAAACCAATCGTATAAATGATAATAGCCCCTACTTTCAATAAACTATTTTTATAGGAATTATACAGTATTCTAGACTTTTATGGCTTTACATAAAACCGGAGAGAAATTTCATTTTTCTCCGGTTTTCTTATCAGCTAATTCAATCCTTTACTTTTTCTTAATAAATTCCTTAAAAGATAGATATTTCTGTACACTTGTTTGAGTGAAAGCTCTACCTCTACAGGCGCTATTATCATACATGAGTGAAATCCCTTTTCTCACGGCGGGTACTACCCCTATTATCTTGATGACCCGATTACCATTAGCATCTAGAGCATCAAATACTACGATAGACAGAAATTCCTCAAATAACTGTAACTAATAAAATAAAGAAATTCTTCATTTATTTCAATGTTATACATAATCTTCTTGTTTTCATCGTAAGAGTACTGAAAGAATGAACACTATGATAATGTGAATAACCATTTTCAACGGCAAGATTTTTTTCAATAAAATCAAAAAATTTATTGACGGAATACTCGTCCATGCCGCACAGTATAGCCATGCGCTAAAGAGTTTCCTTAGGTAAACTTTTTAAAAGGAGGGAAAGTTATGTCGGATGGAAAAGTATCACGTAGAGATATTCTAAAGATAGGTTCCGCTGGAGCACTTGGAGTAGCAGGCAGTTACTATTTGAATAAGTTTTCTGGAGTGCAGGGTATAGCTCATGCTGCCTCTCATACTTCTCATAGCAACCATGTGAATATGAACGATACGACTAAATCGGCTGGCTATAAAATGGCGGAACGTCTGTTAACTGAGTTTGATTATGGAAAAGTCAGCCTACTACCAAACGGGAAAACATTGCGGGAATATACTGTTGTCGCTATGGATAAAGAAATTGAAATCGCGAAAGGTATTAAGTTTCCAGGCTGGACGTACAACGGAACTATTCCAGGTCCAACGTTTCGCTGTACAGAGGGAGATTTGCTTCGTTTTCATTTTACTAACAAAGGAAGCCATCCCCATTCCATCCATTTTCACGGGATTCACCCTCCTGAAATGGATGGGCTCGAACCTATTCCTTCGGGTCAAAGTTTTACGTACGAATTCGAAGCGCAACCTTATGGATTGCAATTGTATCATTGCCATGTCCTTCCATTAGCAAGGCATATTCATAAAGGGCTTTATGGTAATTTTATTATTGACCCTAAAATACCAAGGGAAAAGGCACTTGAGCTGAATATGGTTATGAATGGCTATGACCTGGATTTAGACGGTGAAAATGAATTTTATACGATAAACGGCTATGCATTTGCCTTTATGAATCACCCTATTAAAATAAAAAAAGACCAGCTTGTTCGCATTTATCTTAGTAATTTAACTGAGTTTGATTTAATAAACTCGTTTCATCTTCATGCGAATTACTTTACGTATTCACCGACTGGACGGATGGATAATCCATCTCAATTTACCGATACCATCATGCAGTGTCAGGGAGAGCGCGGCATTTTAGAAGTAAGGTTCCCATACAAAGGAAAATACATGTTCCACGCACATGTGAGTGAATTTGCCGAGTTAGGCTGGATGGGCTTATTTGAGGTCGAATAAAAAGGAGGAATGCAACATGAAAATGAAATGGATCATTTCAGCGCTTGTTCCTCTCTTGCTATTGGTTGGAGTATTAGGATGGGTGTTGAAGAATGGTGCAGGAATTGAAAAAGATCCTGCTGCTCCTATTGAAGTGCTTAATATCGAAAGGATTAAAATGACCAACTCAGGATTTGAACTTTCCGTCAGCAATACGGGTCCCAAAACGCTTGAAATATCTCAAGTGATTGTGGATGATTCTATCTGGAATTTCACTGTAACGCCAAGCCCTGTTCTAAAACGTCTTCAAGATGGAACCGTCCTTATCAACTATCCGTGGGTAGAGGGAGACCCTCACTCGATTAAGTTAATTACCGCTAACGGAATCGTTATCGAAAGTGGAGTTGATGCTGCAACCCTTACCCCAGAGTTAAACTGGGATAACTTTTTAAATTACGGTTTTATTGGCTTCTACGTTGGGATTGTTCCCATTTCTTTAGGATTAATATGGTACCCCTTCATGAAACGCTTTAACCGGAAATGGATCAATATGATTCTTGCCTTGACGGTTGGTCTTTTATTATTCTTATTTATTGGTACTTTAGCTGATGGGTTTGAAATCGGTGCAGAAGCGCCCTCCATTTTACAAGGAAACATGGTCGTAATTATTGGAGCTGCGCTAACCTTTTTATTACTGATTGCGTTTGATCAATACCAGCGTCGGAAGCAAGAAGCGAAGGGCTATTCCCCATTTCGAGTATCACTTTTGATGGCTACTGGAATTGGTCTTCATAATTTTGGTGAAGGCCTTGCTATTGGATCTTCCTTTGCTCTAGGATCTGTTGCACTAGGCACCTTCTTAATCGTGGGCTTTACCTTGCACAATATAACAGAAGGAATTGGTATCGCTGCACCTTTGCTGAAATCAAAGCCCCGAGGAAGGGATTTTCTTCTACTTGGCACTGTTGCAGGTGCGCCGGCGATTTTTGGTACATGGTTCGGCGGGTTCATCTTTTCACCTATACTAGGTGCCTTATTTTTAGGTATTGGCGCAGGTGCCATTCTGCAAGTCATTTATGTCATTGCAAAAATGCTTATTGATGATCATCGTCTGCACAAAGAACCATCTGTTTCATGGCTAAATCTATCCGGGTTTACAATAGGGATGTTAATTATGTACTTTACTGCCTTTTTTATCAAATAGAAAAGAGGGGATTTTGATGGCTGGTCCAGGAAGTATTGCTTTAATTGGTATAGCTGCTCTCATTATATTTGGTCCTTCGAAATTGCCTGAGCTAGGGAGATCGCTCGGAACTACACTAAGGGAATTTAAACAGGCAACACGCGGGTTAATGGCGGATGATGATGAAAAACATACTAAATAATACCGAGCTAATCCTTCTAAATTTTTTTCTGACGACCTGACTGTTTATGCTGGGAGCGATGATTTAATATCTTCTTCCTATAATTAAGAGAGAATAATAAGAATCTCCTATAAAAAACAGCAATTGAGCGAGAAAAAACCGGAAAGAAATTCAATTTCTCTCCGGTTTATCTTTATTTATTAATCATTGATAAGACACCTAACTTTTTTTTGGAAGATCACTGCATCTTTTAATTACAATGATCTCCTGATGAACAACCTTCTCCGCCTTCTTTATCGATTTGAATAGTAACATGATGCAAATGAAATTCTTCGAGAAGAAGTTTTTTCGCTTTTGATAATACCATTTGATCATCTTCATCCTGATCGACTACTAGATGACAGCTGAGCGCTGGAAAATCGGATGTGATAGACCAAACATGCAAATCATGAATCTCTCTTACTTCATCCAGTGAAAGCAGCCCATTCTTTACTTCTTGAATATCCATATTTAAAGGGGCACCTTCCATTAGAATATGGAAGGAATCTCTTGTTACACGATACCCGCTGATGACAATCAAGATGGCCACAATAATACTGGCGATCGGATCCGCCAAATACCAGCCAAAAAACATAATGAGTATGGCGGCAATGATCGCTCCGACCGATCCAAGCATATCACCGATGACGTGTAAAAAGGCACTTCTCACATTTATGTTTTCGTCTTTATCGCCTCTCATTAAAATAAAGGCAGCCACAATATTGATGACTAAACCAAGAATAGAAATGATCAGCATCCCCCCACTGATAACCTCAGGCGGATTCATCAATCTTCGGTATGCTTCAAAAAAGATATAAACGGATATGGCCATGAGTGTGATGCCGTTAATAAAGGCAGCCAGTATCTCAAAGCGTTTATAACCATATGTTTTTTTGTCCGATGCTGCTCTTTGTCCGAATGTTAAAGCAACATAGCTAAGACCAAGTGCAGCTGCGTCGCTTAACATGTGCCCCGCATCGGAAAGCAATGCCAGACTGTTTGTCATAATCCCACCGATCACTTCCACAATCATATATGAACTGATTAAGAAGAACGCCCATTTTAAAGCAGATTTATTACTGCTTCCATGTTGATGACCATGATCATGTGAATGAGAATGTCCCATTGCTTTTCACTCTCCTTTTTGCATTTTCAGCCATTTAAAATGTGAAGGAATCGACAGAGACTTTTTCATGAACTATATTATTTGCTCTTACTTTTCCGAACATTCATATGCAAAAGAACCATGAAGATGCTAATCAGCGTGAATGCTGTTAGTGCTAAAAAAGGAATCGTGACAAAGCCAAACCAATTAATGTACTGCATATTACATGGAACTCCCTGAACACAAGGCTTAACCTCAGCAAATCCCGGTACCTTTTGCACAAGGTAATGGTAGAAAGAGACCGCTCCGCCGATAAGGGACAACGGAAGCACATATTTCTTTAGATGAATTTCGTTGTAAAACGCCGCAATTCCCAGAATAATGGCCAAAGGATACATAAAAATCCGCTGAATCCAGCAGAGCTCACATGGAACAAATCCTTTAATCTGACTGAAATATAAACTTCCAAGCGTAGCGACAATCGAAACGATCCATGCTGCATACAATGCATATTTTTGAATAAAGGACTCTTTTGATGGATTACTCATCAGCTGCTGATCCTTCTTCAATTAACGATACAATTTTTTCATAGTCAAACGGATCTTCCAACATGACGCCATCAATAATGATTGTTGGGGTATAGGGAACATTAAATTCTTTTACCAAGCCATCATCTGTACTCACTTGTTCCGCTACAGATGTTGCTTCCGAATTTAAATCAGCTTCCAACTGCGCCAGATCTACTTTCGGTGCTGTTGCTCCTGCTATTTCTTTCATCTTATCTATGGTTACCCATGGATTATCATGCTCCTGTGTGGCCGGCTGTGCGTCAAATACTGCTTTATGGAATGCCCAGAATGATTCCGGATCTTGTTTGTAGACAGACTCGGAAGCCAGTGATGCTAGAATAGATTCTTCTCCATGAAACAGCACATTGATATATGAAAATTTTGCTTTTCCGGTGTCTACATAGTCTTCCATCAATTTAGGATATATCGTTTCGCCCCACTGTTTGCACGATGGGCATTTATAATCGCCAAACTCGACAATGGAAACAGGTGCATTGGCGTCTCCTAAAGTTGGCTGTCCCTCAATGGGAGGATGCCCTTTACTGTTCGTTGTTTGATCTATTTCCTGTGCCGTTTCATCTTCTCTATTTATAAACAACACAAGGCCAACGAGCGCGGCAAAAAGAATAAGTGTCGAAATCACGATTTTTTTACTGTTTTTCATAAAGTACCTCCACTTGTTTGTATGTATTCAGCAATATATTTAGCATCATCCCCGACCCCTTGAAGAAGTGCGGAACCGCGCCGATACTGCCACGGTAGTCCTAAAAAATATAGTCCTGCTGCTTGTGTGATGCCTCTTTTGTGTATCGGTTGTCCTTCATTATTTAACGCACCTTTCACTTCCAGCCAGCTGTAATCCAAAACAAAACCGGTGGACCAGATAATATTTTGAACTTCAAGCGTCGTCTGATCCTGAAAATGGATGATTGTGTCCTTCCCATCTACAGCTCTGCTTTTTTGTATCACGATCCCGCTTGCCAATGCCTCTTTTAATGGCAAACCGAAGATAGGATCTCCACTCGCCTGTATCTTTTTCGCTATCCATGAATGACTCGGAGCCTTCAATAATCCAAGCTTGTCAAACCACCAAAAGATGCTCTTATCTCCAATTGTCAGCGGTAAAAACTTCATTTTTTGACTGACCGACAAATAGGTTTCCCGTTCATTGGACAATTCCGCAGCAATTTGAGCACCGCTGTTACCACCGCCTACTACGAGTACATTTCCCTCTATAAGATCAGCTGGGTTCTTGTATTCGGAAGAATGCATTTGGATGATTTCCGGTGATATGCTTTGTGCAAAGGCCGGAATATTAGGTACTTGGAAAGGGCCTGATGCAATGATGACATTCTCTGATTCATACTCTTGATCCTTCGTTTGAATATGAAAATGGTTCTGTTCTTTCCAGACGCGCCTTACTTCTGTCTGGAGCTGAACCGGCAGTTGAAACGACTCCGCATATCTTTTTAAATATTGAGCGATTTCATCTTTTGGCGGAAACTCATGCGGATTCCCTTCCAGCGGGAGACCGGGTAAAGAACTGTACGTTCTTGGCGTAAACAGCACGAGAGAATCATACCGCTTTCTCCACCCCTCCCCGATTGCCTGATTTTTATCTAAAATAAGGAACGATTGGTTCATTTCCTTTAAATAATACCCCATGGACAGCCCTGCCTGACCGGCTCCTATAATGATGGTTTGATACATAGAAACACCTCCTGTCACCTTATGGATAAAGATAAATAGACTTTCTTTTTTACTATTTAAGTGCCCTTATGAATATGATTGAACTATCTCTTATGGATAGGGGTGTAACCATGCATGCCGTATCGTACTTGCTCAGCTTTTATCTTTTTCTTGGAACAAATTTAGGAGCGCTTGTCGCGTGTGCTATTTACAAAATCCCTAAGATCAAAGCCGCTCATTTATACGTTCTTTGTGGTCTTATTTTAACAGCGTTACTTGTTTTAGAACTAATTCCACACGCTCTGAAGGAGTACGGTTTTATAAGTGTTGCCTTTGGTGCTTCGCTAGGTGTGCTGACTTGTATTGGTCTCCATGGCTTTATGGAAGACAAATCATCTCCAGCCTATCGACCGGTGTTCTTTTTAATTGCCGCTATTGCCGTTCATAATATTCCAGCGGGCTTCGCCATCGGTTCCACATTGGATAACCAACATTTATCCACTTCATTTATTACAGCCATGATGCTTCACCAAATTCCGGAAGGATTGGCCATTATGGCTTCCTTGCTGCTTTCAGACAAAAAACATCTTTCCTTGCCTGCTTTTTTCCTCTTCAGCGTTCTTTTATCGGTTGTTTTTCTTATCTGTTCGATTCTAGGACATTCTTTAGCACTGCCGATGAAATTAAACGGACTCATTTTAGGATTAGCCATCGGTTTTTTACTCTTTACAGCTATATGGGAATTTTTAATCAAAAAACACAGCTGATCCATACATCGCCATTACATGATAGTTGGATTTTCTTTTCTCTCTCATCAGCAGCCGTTGAGAGAGCTCTTTTTCTGTTTGCTCCATTCCCACAGCGTCTTTACTGATTTCCTAAGTCCAACTCTCCCCTTATCTAACTCCTCTTGCGTGTCCTTTTTATGCTGAACGATAAACAAATCATTCCATTCAGTGACACTGCCCTATTGAATCGTTACCACCGTCTAACGATGCGATTGTTTTCCCTTATTGTACGAAATGCTCTTCTATGATTAAATAATCATTTGAATATATAATTGACATTTCTGAAAACTCATCATACACTAAAACATAACAATCAAACAATCATTTGAATGAGGAGGATACGGATGACCGAAAAAACAAATCTCGATCAGACAGCGGATACATGTGAAACTTCTTGTTTTAATGAAGTAGTTGTACAACGTGTGCAGCCGAAAATAGACAATGTAAACGGTGTTGAACTTCTTTTTAAAGCCATGTCTGACGCAACACGGCTTAAAATTGTGTATGCCCTCACGCTCGAAGATGAATTATGTGTGTGTGACGTCGCTCAAATCATCGGTTCCACAACCGCTACGGCATCCCATCATTTACGGCTGCTTCGAAATATGGGGCTGGCAAAATATCGAAAAGAGGGCAAACTGGTATACTACTCTGTAAAAGATGAGCACGTTTACCAGCTAGTCCGCATTGCTCTTGAACACTCACAGGAGGACTGATTACAATGAGCGAATCAAAAAATGAATACCGCCTGCAAGGATTATCCTGCACAAGTTGTGCCGCTAAGTTCGAAAAGAATATACGGGATATTCAAACCGTTGAAGATGTTCAGCTGAATTTTGGCGCCTCTAAGATTGCGGTTGTTGGTCAAGCTTCTATCGAGCAGTTAGAAGCAGCCGGTGCGTTTGATGGCATTAAAGTCTATCCGGCAAACGAAAAACGAAAAGAAGAAAAAATTCCGTTTTGGCAAAAACGTGAAAATAAAAATGCAATGGTCGCCCTGGCCCTTTTACTCTTTGGGTACATTTCCAGTTTCACTACCGGAGAAAGCAGCCCGACTACTATAACGATTTTTGCCTTATCCATTTTAATTGGCGGATTTGATTTATTTAAAGTCGGGTTGAAAAACTTGAGCAAACTTCAATTTGATATGAAAACGCTTATGACGGTAGCGATTATTGGTGCGGTAATTATCGGAGAATGGGGCGAAGGGGCCGTCGTTGTCTTTCTCTTCGCTGTCAGCGAAGCACTTGAAAGCTATTCAATGGAGAAAGCACGCCAATCGATCCGGTCTCTAATGGATATCGCACCTGACACTGCTATTATTAAACGGGGAAAGAATGAGTTTGAAGTCGACGTAGAAGACATTCAAGTCGGCGATATTATGGTTATTAAACCCGGCCAAAAAGTAGCAATGGATGGAGAAGTACTAAATGGTCAGTCTTCCATTAACCAAGCCGCTATTACAGGTGAATCCATTCCTGTTCATAAACAAACTGGTGATGAAGTATTCGCCGGATCTTTAAATGAAGAAGGCTTTTTGGAAGCCCGTGTAACGAAGCGTACCGAAGACACAACGATTGCAAAAATCATTCATTTAGTGGAAGAAGCACAAGCAGAACGCGCCCCTTCACAGCAATTTGTTGATCAATTCGCTAAGTATTATACGCCTGCTATTATGATAATTGCACTCTTCGTTACCATCATCCCTCCCCTTTTTACAGGGGCTGACTGGTCAGAATGGATTTATCGTGGTCTTGCTATCCTTGTCGTCGGCTGTCCATGTGCGCTCGTTATTTCTACGCCGGTGGCAATTGTAACGGCAATCGGAAATGCAGCGAAAAATGGCGTTTTAATCAAAGGCGGCATTCATTTAGAAGAAACAGGGCGTTTAAGTGTTGTGGCGTTTGATAAAACAGGTACGTTAACCGTAGGAAAACCAGTTGTAACCAATGTCGTTTCTTTATCTGATCTGAGTGAAAAAGACCTTTTGGCTATTGCTTCAGCCATTGAAAAGTTTTCACAGCATCCTTTGGCTTCTGCTATTCTCCAGAAAGCAGCAGAAGAGCATGTAGAACAATATACAGCTGACGACTTCCAATCGATGACGGGCAAAGGGGCAAAAGCCGTTTTGAACGAAATCACCTATTTTATTGGAAATCCTACATTGTTTGATGAAATGAAATCCATTCCTGAAAAAATTAAAAATCAAATTATCGGCCTCCAGCAGCAAGGTAAAACAGTGATGCTGATTGGAACAGAGGAAGAAATTAAAGGGTATTTAGCCGTAGCAGATCAGGTACGGGAAGGCAGCTTATCCATTATTCAAAAGCTAAAAAAATTAGGTATTGAAAAAATTGTTATGCTGACTGGTGATAATCAATGGACTGGAAACGCGATAGGAAAGCAATTAGGGTTAAGCGAAGTAAAAGCCAATTTAATGCCTCATGATAAACTTGAAGCCATTAAATCGCTCCGGGAACAGCACGGAAAAGTAGCAATGGTCGGCGATGGGATCAACGATGCTCCTGCTCTTGCACGTGCCACAGTCGGAATCGCCATGGGAGGTGCTGGAACAGATACAGCGCTGGAAACAGCCGATATTGCTTTAATGGCAGATGACCTCGAGAAACTGCCCTATACGATCGCTCTGAGCCGCAAAACACTCCTTATAATTAAACAAAATGTTACGTTTGCATTTGGATTAAAGCTGCTGGCCTTGCTTTTGATCATTCCTGGATGGCTGACTCTATGGATGGCGATCTTCGCTGATATGGGCGCTACATTGATTGTTGTACTCAACTCACTGCGTTTACTAAAAACAAAATACCATTAATCAATAATAATAGTCCCCTTTCACGTAAATAGAAAGGGGACTAAAACAGGTCTATATACCTATATAAGAAAGAGTGATATTTTTAAAAACTTTGTCTACTGGCCCGCCTAAAGGATGCTATTATAAACAGCAATAACAACCAGTAAATAAACGACTGCGGCAATTGCCCAGTTTTTCATATGATCACACCTTTATAATTTTACTTTCTGCAATCGAAGGGCATTAAGGACGACCGAAACTGAGCTGAATGCCATGGCCGCGCCCGCAAGCCACGGGGCCAAAAACCCGAGAGCAGCGATCGGAATTCCAATCGTATTGTAACTGAACGCCCAAAACAAGTTTTCTTTAACATTTCGGATCGTTTTCTTACTCATTAGTATCGCCTCGGCAATACTGTTTAGATCGCCCCTGATTAAGGTAATATCCGCTGCTTCTAATGCGATGTCCGTTCCTGTTCCAATCGCCATCCCAATATCGGCCGTTGCCAGTGCCGGTGCATCATTAATTCCGTCGCCCACCATCGCGACTTTTTTCCCTTGTGCCTGCAGTTTTTTCACTTCCTCTGCTTTCTCTTCCGGAAGAACTTCTGCGATCACACGGTCAACATTAACCCGTCCCGCAATCGACTGCGCTGTCTGTTTGTTGTCACCTGTCATCATAATGACTTCAAGTCCCATCTCTTTTAATCGTCCGATAGCAGCTTTAGATGTTTCTTTAATTGTATCTGCAACAGCCACAATCCCTGCATACTGACCATTGATGGCTACCAGCATAGCTGTTTTTCCTTCTTTCTCCATTTCTACCATTTTTTTATGAGCATCCATTATATCCACCTTGTACTGCTTCATCAGCTTACGTGTCCCTACAAGTACCTCTTTTTCTTCGACGATAACTTTAATACCGAAGCCCGGAATCGCTTCAAATGAGTCCGTTTCTTTTAATGAAATCCCCTTGTCTTTAATCCCTTGTACAATTGCTTGAGCGAGTGGATGTTCTGACTGCTTCTCTGCCGTTCCAACAAGGGCAAGAAATTCCGCTTGATCAATGGCGTCATGCACTAAAACGTCTGTTAATACAGGTGTCCCATTTGTAATGGTCCCTGTTTTATCAAGAATAACGGTGTCAATGCGATGTGTTGTTTCGAGATGTTCTCCGCCTTTGAACAAAATACCATACTCTGCAGCACGTCCTGATCCTGCCATGATAGAAGTTGGCGTCGCCAGTCCAAGTGCACAAGGGCATGCGATCACTAATACAGCAATCAATTTTTCAAGTGCTTCGGCGAAGTTTCCTGGCGTCACCCATATAAACCAAATGATAAAGGTGATAATGGCAATCCCAACAACAATCGGAACAAAAATACCGGATATTTGATCCGCTAACCGTTGAATCGGCGCTTTTGATCCTTGTGCTTCTTCAACGACTTTAATAATTTGCGATAAAGCCGTCTCTCTGCCTACTTTCGTCGCTCTCATTTTTAAAAATCCATTTTTGTTCATCGTTGCCCCAACGACTTCATCATGCGGCTTTTTATCTACTGGAAGGCTTTCTCCTGTCAGCATCGATTCATCCACAGCAGATTCGCCTTCTATAATTAAGCCATCTACCGGAATTTTCTCCCCCGGCTTCACATGAAGAATATCGCCCGCAAGTACATCTTCAAGCGGAATTTCCACCTCTTGTCCATTTCGTTCAACGAGAGCTGTCTTCGCCTGCAAGCCGATTAATTTTTTGATTGCCTCTGAGGAACGGCCTTTTGCTTTTACTTCAAACAGTTTTCCTAAAATAATCAGTGTAAGGAGAATCGAGCTCGTTTCATAATACAGCTCGACCATATGACCAGAATGACCGATCGATTCATAAGATAAATACAAACTATAAAAGTAAGCAGCAGATGTTCCGAGTGCGACGAGCACATCCATATTGGCGCTTTTATTTTTTAGCGCTTTATAGGCTCCTATGTAAAACTGTTTCCCAATAATAAATTGTACAGGAGTCGCGAGCGCTAATTGCACCCATGGATTCATAAACATAGCTGGTACGTAAAGTGAAGACGTAAATTCAAAGTGCCCAAACATCGCCCATAAGAGAGGCAGCGAAAGAATGGCTGAAAAGATCAATTTCCCTGTCTGATTTTCAATTTCTTTCTGTCGATGATCGATGCTTTCCTTGCTGCTGTCTTCTTCTTTCAAAACAGCGCCATATCCAAGTGACTCCACTTTTTTAATGACGTCTGCTTTCGATAAAGTGGAAGGATTATATTCAACCGTCGCTCTTTCAAGAGCCAGGTTAACATTTGCATTCGACACACCGTCTAGTTTATTTAATCCTTTTTCAATTCTTGTTGCACACGCTGCACACGTCATGCCGGAAATGAGAAATTCTTTCTTTTCTATGATCACATCATAACCAAGATCTTTAATTTTTTTTTGAATCTCTTCTTCCTTTATTTTGAACGGATCATATTGCACTTGGGATTTTTCTAATGCCAAGTTTACTGTGGCCTTTTCTACACCATCCAGTTTATTTAACCCTTTTTCAATCCTCACAGCACAGGCTGCACATGTCATGCCGGAAATGAGAAGATTTGTTTCCTTCACTTGATCGTTCATATTGACCACTCCTTATACCCATAAGGGGTATATTTATTACCAGAAAGAACGTGCTGAAAAGACCAGCACGTTTTATACGTCTATTTTCAGGCTACTTCATAGCCTTGTTCATCAATAGCTTCTATAATTTTATCCAAAGATACTTGCTGTCTATCAAATTCCACATCCACTGTATGTTCTTGCAAATGAACTTTCACTGAGTTGACACCGTTTAGTTCTCCTACACTGCCTTCAATGGATTGGATGCAGTGTCCGCAAGACATTCCTTGTACAGTTAACGTTGTATGTTCCACTAGTTTCTCTTCCTCCTATTTTAAATCTTCATTTTTTCATTAATTTTTGCATTGTGACAAGCAGTTCATCGACTACTTCAAGATCGCCTTCTTGAATACGCTCAACAATACAATTTTTCATATGCCCTTCAAGAAGAATTTTAGCCACACTATTTAACGCCGCCTGCGTTGCAGAAATTTGTGTAATAACATCATCACAATAAACATCCTTTTCAATAAGGCCTTTAATTCCACGAATTTGACCTTCTATCCGATTGAGCCGCGTCACTAAATTTTTTTTCGTTTTCTCAGAATGGTGGCTCTTTCGATCAGACCCATTCATGTCATCCATCTCACAATTCGGCATCTCCATTACATTCATACTGCCACCTCCTACATTCAGTTTACCATACCCCCCTAGTGTATACAATCTATTTTGCTTAAATAATCAACGATTTCTTCTTTCTATTTACAAACTACTATATACAAAAAAACCGTCCAATAAACCTGAACGGTTAAATTTTACTTTTTTCACTTCTCCATAATGCCTCGTTTTTCTGTTTCAACTGGACGTGACGGATCGCTTGACCATTCACTGTAGCTGCCTGGGTACAATTTAATATTTTTATACCCTGCCATCTGTAAAGCCATTACATTCGGTGTCGCTGAAACACCTGAGCCGCAGTATACAATAACGGGTTCCTCTTTATGGATATGTTCAAACCGGGAGGCCTGCTCTTCCTTTGATTTCCACTTGGTCCCGTCTAGTCCTTCCGCAAAAAAATGATTAATCGCACCTGGAATATGGCCTGGCACACGATCGAGCGGTTCTGTTTTACCAAGATAACGAACTTGTGCCCTCGAATCAATCAGTAAGGCTGAACCTGTTTCAGATGCCTGTTTAACTTCTTCAATGGAGGCACGCATGTCCTCCTTCACATTTAATTGAAACGAAGCTGAACGCTGGCTTGGCCTTTTCGCTGTGACCCGGTATCCTTTTTCCATCCATTCAGAAAACCCACCGTCTAAAATATGTACATCTTCGTGACCAGCATACTTGAGCAGCCACCATAGACGGCCAGCAAACATCGATACACCATCGTCATACGCCACAACGATTGAATCATTAGACACGCCGCAGCTTTCTAAAAATTGTTTAAACACGTTCATATCCGGTAATGGATGACGCCCTCCAGTTGCTCCTTTTTCTCCAGAAAGGTGACTGTCAAGATGTGCATAAAAAGCGCCTGGCACGTGGCTTTTTTCGTATAATTCGGCTCCTTCCGCTGAATCCGCCAAATTAAACCGGCAGTCGAAAAGGGTGATATTCTTATTTTCGAGCTGCTCATGAAGCCAGTCAGTCGTTACGATCATATTCGTTCACCTGTTCCTTTTCCATTAATTTTCTCACATTGGCTTTCGGGTCCCAGCAATTAAACCGATAGCTCGGATTCGTTTCGAACCTGAGCCGGCGACATTTGTACATCATGTGAGCAGACGTTTTTAACGCCGCGAAATGGCGGCATGTCGCACATGCATGAAATCGTGTATTAAGAGGCAGCTTGGATGTCACGTAAAATCCGCTCCCACTCCTCAATATTTTCACTATGCTCCAGCACATCAAGCCACGCTGTAAACTGTTCATTTACATCTAATAAAGCGGATTTTTTCACCTCATCCGTTCCTTTCTCGATAAACAGGAATGCACTGGCTTGAAGAGCTTCTTTTTGATTAGCTAAATACAGATCTGCCTGTGCTTCGATCAGTGTTTGAAGCTCCTTCATCATTAGTTGCTTCTCATTCTTCTCAAAAAACACGCGGGCATTTTTAAATAATGAAAGCGCCTTGGCAAACGCTTCACGCGGTATCTCTGTAAAAGCTGAATCAAAATCCGGAACAGCGAGCTTCGGTGCATCTAGGCCGGATAAAAGCAATTCCCGCTCAATCAGCGATGCTTTATTTGTCAAACGCATCTGCTTTTCATGAAGCAATTTCACGCCATGATTTTCAACACGAATAGACGTTGCCCTCATTTCTTGAGCAAGATCATACCCGACGGATCCAAGTAATTCTTCCAGCGCTTTTTGGAGTGATGCTTTTACGTCTCCCTGTCCGCTTAGCGTGGCCGGGTTAAACGATTCTTTGAAAAAATCAGAGAAACGGTAAAAGACGCGCTGTTTAATGTAATACACCAGTTCATCAAGTTCCTGCGTCATCCGCTTTTTCTCTACGTCTGTATTCTCACTGTTAATGACAGCCGTCATGCGGACCCATTTATCTTCCAGCTCTGCTTTCTTTTGCGCCCGATTGTCACGGTTTTCTTTCGCTGTTTCAATTAGCTTTTCTAACTGCAAAATGCCGCGTTCCGCTTCCGCTTCCGCAGACTGCACAGCCATTGACGCAAGGTCGTTTGATAAAAAGGTGCGGAACGGTTCTTTAAAGTTCTTCATGCCAGACTGTGGATGATTCCATTCGCCGCGTCTTGCTTCTTCAACCGCGAGCATACTTGATACACCATAAAGACGCGGGAAACGGACGCCATATTGAAGCAGCTGCTCGCGTACATATGCTTTTACTTCATTCAGTTCGTCTTCATTTGCTGCCAAGTCAATCGCGTTAATGATAAAGAACATTTTATCAAGCTCAAACGCATCTTTTACACGGCCAAGCTGGATAAGAAACTCTCGATCTGCTTTTGAAAACGCATGATTGTAGTACGTGACAAACAAAATAGCATCCGAATTTTTAATGTATTCAAAAGCCACACCTGTGTGGCGGGCGTTAATGGAGTCAGCTCCTGGTGTGTCCACTAATGTAATACCAAGACGCGTAAAATCACAATCGTAATATAAATCAATCGAATCCACAAAACAGCTTTTTTGTTCATTGGCAACATATTGTTTAAACATATCGAGATCTACGTTAATCGTCTCACCGGGCTTGTTTTCATAAGTATGAAAGCCTTCATAAAACGCACGTAAAAAAGACAAATGAATTTTTTCTTTTCCTTCTCCTTCATTCGAATCCAGCACGCCTGGCACCATTTTATAGGCATCCTGAAGAGATGACGCATTGCGGCTAAACAGTCCAAGTGATACATTCACATCCGCAAGCATGATAGAACTCGTCTTCAAATGAACATCGGCCGTGCGGTGTTTTTTCCCCTCAGTTACTGGATGAATACGGTTAACGGCAGCTGTCGTTGGGTTCGGTGAGACTGGCAGTACTTTTTCACCGAGCAGCGCATTCGCAAATGACGATTTTCCTGCTGAAAACGCCCCGAATAAGGCAATGGTATACGTTCGATTTTCAAGACGCTCCGCTTTTTGAAGCGCACCGCTGCTGTAACGTCCAAAACCGGGCACATCTTTTAAATGATCTGCAAGATAACGCAACCTTTTCACCGCAGAAGCTGGATCCATGACAACTGCCTCCTGCGCCGGTTCCGCATCCCATTCCTTCTCCTCTTCTTTTCGTACTTCTTCCATATCTTCCTGTCCCGTATAAACCGCTATATTTTCCGCTTCCATACGCCACTTTTCCACCAACTCATCTATAACAGCTGGCATACTTGTGTCCTCTATTAATAACGTTTGTTTTAGCTCTTTTTCACGCATCTCTCGCACAAATTCAAGTGATGCAAGCTTTTCTTTTGCTAGAAGACGTTCTTTCCAAATATGATGATCTGCCGCAAATTGCGCATATTCTCCTTTAAACTGGTCCGTTAAAACCGGTGCAGCCTCACGTTTCCATTCATCCGATATAGTACGGGTCCGCTTTTTAATAAGGTTGGCGACATCTTCACAATAATTCAATACAGCTTCACCTGTTACACCAGCACCCCGTTTTACTGCATCTGTAATAACAGATGAATCGACCGGCACAGATAATGCCTCTGCCTTTAAAGCAAGCGACGGATCATCCAAACCGCTTTCTTTTAACCATGAAGCTGTTACTTGCCTTACATGCCACTCAAGCTGTGCTTCTGTCTGTTTTTTCAAATCGACAAGCAGGGCATTCAAGCGTTTTTCACGTTCTTCTTCCGTTTTCCTTTTCGCAAACAGCATTCCTACTTTAAATTCTGAACGAGTCGATTCTAAATAACTGCGAGCCAGTTCACGTGTAGAGGCCGGCATTAAAATCGCATTTTTCAGCACATCTTCACGTCTTTGTTCGTACTCTTTCAGCCAGAACACCGCATCACGCTTTTTCAGTTCCTTTGCAAGTGCCGCTTCTTTTTCTTCAATAGATTGGACCCCAGCTTCCGCAACGACTGCTTCCAACTTTGTCTTCTCTTCTTTCTGCTGTTCTAAAAGCCATTCCATATGTTCATGTACAAGACGATTCATCATCGTTTCAGCTGACTGTTCAGACAACTGTTCCCGGTTCGCCATACTATCATGAATAAGCTGTTTTACTTCATCGAAATCATTATATGGCAGATTTCTGCTCCGCAGACTTGTAAAGTAAAACGCTTCTGGCTGTACATTCCACGTCGCAAATGAATCATACACAGACTGGCGAAACGTACTAAACGATAATTCTTCTTCTTTATGTTTATCAATCTGATTAATAATTAAATACAGCTTTACCCCATGCGATAATAGTTCCTTCGTATAGACAAAATTCAATTCCGACTGTACGTGATTATAATCCATTACGTAAAACACCATATCCGCAAGGTGAAGCGCAGACTCCGTTGAAATACGATGCGCATCATCTGTCGAGTCTACGCCTGGCGTATCCATTACTGTCACATCAATCGGCAAATTAGACGACGAATGACCGATTTCAATCGATGCGACTTCATCGCCATCTTTTGCAAACTTTTTCACATGCTTGATGTCATATGGCGCTTTAAAGACGAGCGGACGCCCATTATGATAATTAATTTTAGCAAAGTCTTCTTCCGCCGGTTTAATTTTAACGAGATTGGCACTTGTTGGAATCGGGCTTGAGGGTAAAAGGGCTTCACCTGTTAATTCATTAATCATTGTTGATTTTCCAGCTGAAAAATGGCCGCAAAATGCAACGATAAATTCATGATCATTCATTTTACGCAAAAAAAGCTCGGCCTTTTCTGCCCGTTCAGTATCTTTATTATGTATAAACTCTTCATAAAGCTTTGCGGTACGTGCTCGAATTGTATCCATTACGCGGCTTTTGGTCGGTGCTTCCATATTTTGTTCCATCCCTTCGATGCGTACACCTTTTTTTATTATTGTATATGATTTTGGACAAATAAAAAAGGATACAGTGAAAGCAGTTTACACTTCTTTCACTGTATCCCTATTGTCATTTTTTATTTTTTCATTGCAGGCGTATTCGTTTGATTTGCCGTACGATCCAGTACATATTTCATTACTCCACCATACGTTACTACTGTCGCCGTCACAAATAACCAGATCATTCCAAACGCCTTCTTTCTTAGTTGATAATGATTTTCATCCTTATTTATATCCTACCATCGTTTTTCTGTTTTGGCAACCTAAAAAGAGACCTTATTCAGTATCGTTTAAAAAGATGAATACATAAGTAGAGCAAGAATAGAACCCCATATGATTCGTGTGAAAGATTTATATAAAAGCTTATTCCCTGCCATCTTATGTATACGTAAATATGTTTATGTATATGGAATTCGCCAACTGCTGTTAACCCTTTTCAATATTTAAAACTAACTCGTATTCCCCGGCTTCCTGAAACGCTATTGGCAGCTTGATCGCCTGCTTGAATCCAGAAATTTTCGAATCGCCTACAATGATCGTTGGCGGTGTAATATCAATCGTAATTCCTTTTACAAACAGTGCCGCACCCATATTGCCCGCGATCATATTGACGACTTCACCGGCAAATGACTCCACCATTTCACCTTCGATTGGCATGCCAAACATCTTCGTCCCTAAACGTGAAAACGATTCTTCTGATCCTTCTAAAATGAGGCGGCCCGGCAAATCACCGGTGATACCGATAAAAACACCTATTGCATGATGGCTAAATGACTCCGTTAATAACGTCGGCCTTCCCATCTGCGCTTCAATTGGAATGACCGTCCGGATGGATTCAATGGCGCAATTTAACACTTCTTTAATGACCGTATTTTTATCTAGTTGTATGTTTTCCATACTCGCACCCCGCTTTTTCTTTTCACCCCGCATTAACAGGTAGTAAGTCCCCTATCGAATGAAGTTTCACTTTATTTTACTGTATAACCGCTTAATTGTCAGTATTTTTTACTATATCTTTGGAACTAAAAAACATTTAAATGTTACCTAGTAAAATAATCAAGATAGGATTGACGTTACTGATTTTTTTAGAGGCTAAATAAATGTTATTGCTTTTAGCTCATTCTCTAGCTAAAAGGTTTACATGGATGTAACTTTACGACGAAAGAAGTCGTTTCTACTGAATTAACCTTTTCTTCAACAGATTAAAATTACAGTCTGTATGGTTTTGGTGCAAATACAGTACGAATCTTTTAAGATCATACTATATTTGCACCAAAACCTTAGCTTGTTAATAGTAGTATTCAAATGGTGAATGAGCGTTATTTTTAACAAAGAATCCATTCACAACGGAGCGGATATGGATCCCAATTGGAAGGTGGCTGGATAATACCTGTTACTCGAACAGATGTTGATGTGTCGACAGGGCAACATGAGACTGGCAAGATGTTTAGGATGAATCGTACTGAACCTTATCATAAGTAAAAAAATGTTTTTATAAGCTGTATAATATGAAAAACACCTATTTATATAATTTGATTTTTCAACCAGATTCAATTGAGAGTATCTTACTCATCTAAAAAGGCAGATCTACTTAGATGCTCTCCAGCAACAATTAGGCTCATCGATTATTGGTAGCAAACAAACGGTAAAAGAAAAGCCGCAGACATTTTTGGAGGAAAGCCAGGCGGATGTGATGAAATCATGGTCATTTCCCAAGTTTTCGACCACAACGCTCGCTTGCGTTATTGTATAATTCTGACAGAAATTATACAAAGCGATAGATTGTAAACAAAATGCCCTAGAATCGTTTGATTCTAGGGCATTTTGTTTACGTTATGAGTTATTCGATAGGAAAAATTAAAGGTTTTGCCTTTTTGAATTTGCATCCGTCAAAGGATCGATATTAATAATGTATTTTATTTTAATGTCCATCTTCTCAAACATTTCAATCCATTTTTTTTCTTCCATTGGTTTTGAGAATGGTCTTTTTGTTTGTATGCCAAGCTGTAATGGATCCACTTTCAATTCTTGCATCTTTTTAACTAGTTCATGTGTTTGTTTTTCAAGATGGGTTTCGAGATCTTTTTTCATATTTTCTAACTCCTTTGGGTCAAATAATTGCTTCTCTCCCCGGTATTCCTCAATTCTTGTATCTACATTCACGGTATAGGTCATTGTAGAATAGCTGCTATCGATATCTACTTTTGTTTTAGATCTAACATGACCCAGTACAACTTCAAATTCTGGAATCGGTAAAACTTCTAAGTAGTGATTGTTGTTTATCAGCTGGAAGATACGATCATCTAAAGATGAAATAGTTTCAACTAGCTTGTCATCTTGAAACAAGGCTGTACCTTCATAGCTGACCCCATCCTCTTGTATTTTGAATACAGGCAAGAAAGGATCTGAATAAGGAGTATAGAGCAAATTTTTAAATTCATGAAGATTAACGACAGTTAATTCTCCTTGGTTTTTTTCCTCATAATGCTTCAGCATTCGGTAAAACGAGTAATCCAAGTTTTCATCTTTGTCCAATTGACTTTCCAAGTACTCGTCAAAATTTCCTTTTACGATAACTAAATAGATTCTTAAAGGAATATCCGGATCAGTCAATAACACATTAATAATAGACATAATCCCTTCTTTTCCAAGTTCATCACTAATTACCAGCATCCGCATTTGTCCGGATTTAATTTCCTGGTAGAAGTTTAAGTTGTACTTCTGTACTCCTTCCTTTAATAAGCTGACTTCTTGCGACATTACACTCTTATTTTCTTTGCTTAGAGGAGGCAAAATTGTACTGACTTTTACTTTCCCTTCATCCCCCTTACTAATTGACAAAAAGGTAATGGGAGAAATTTCTTCAATCATGTTATTTTCGGTAAAAGGGGCACAGCCAGATAACCATAAAGTCATAAAAAGGAGTATCAATCTTTTAAATATCTTTTTATGTAGATGCATGTTTATTAACCCCCTTTTTTTTCATTACTAAAACAATAACAAGTGGAACAAGAAAATAGCTTATGCTTCCAGCTATAATTTGAAGATTAAGTAAAAAGAGCTGCTTCTCCCAAGACTTCCAAAATAATTCATTCACAAGAACCATTCCGATAAAAATAAGGAATACACTGAATAACAAACCTTTTCCACTGGACGGCTTGCTCATTTTACCAAAAGCTATTTTAGATGCTCCATAAAACAATAGTAGAAATAGAGAAACTGCAAAAACTAGGTTAAATAATTCAAAGGAAAGCATGACCATATCAATTCGTTCAAACACTGGGTTTTGAAAATAACGGGCCATATTAATAATTGGATATTGACTTTTACTTAAATAATTGGAACCGAAATAAAGTAGGGATGCTATAAATAGGAATACATACTCTACAACGGTGAGAGCGTTGCCGTAAGACAAATAGCGAAAGGTTTTATTGTTTGTTTTAAGCCATGGTCCCAAAAATACCAGAAATTCCGGACCAGAATAGGAAGACAAAATTAAAAAAAAGGCTTTCCAATTTTCTACTTTCCACTCCATTGGAATAAGTGGATACAAATCACTGAGTTGAGCTATTGGAGGAAAGAAGAAAAAAACGAAAAATGTGATCATCCAAAATGTACAGAAAAAAGAAATCAACACAAAACGAATGGTATGTTCAACGCCCTTACCTGCGACATAACAACAGAACAACAAAATAAAAAAGACAAGAAAATTTGTATCTGTTGATGGAAACATAAATGTTTGAACAATTTCGCTGAATCCTAACATTATGACGGAAAGTTTAAGTAGAATAAAGAACAACCCGATGAAAGAGAGAAATCGTACCAATTTTTTTCCAAACAATTGGACAAATCCGTTATATCCATTGCTAGATAAACGGGTTAAAAGCCACTTCGATAAAAGAAGAAGGTTTAGTTGGGATAATATCCCGACAGCTATAAGCACCCAAATCATATATGGATTGATCAAGATATTTGGCATAATCAGAAAAAAGTATAGCATTTGGAGGCGATTTACCAACAACATGGCATAGAGCCCATTATAGGTTTCATTCTTTTTAAATAATTGGTGGGTTTCCATCAAGTCATCTCCTAGTTTTATATCTCTTCAGTTTTAGAGGTTTAAGATGCTCTGGACGCTCCATCATTTTGACTAATGGCCCTCGAATGAATAAGTCAATCCAATCCTTTCTAAAGAAAGGGGAAACTGGTGAAAAATATGGTTGCTTGATTGAAGACAAGCTATTAAGATGGGCTAAAATAGCAATGATTCCTAGTGCAATCCCAATTATCCCAAGTAAAGAAGAAAAAACAAGAAGCATCAATTGAATTAATGAATTTGCTTTTGTCATAAGGTAGTTGGGAATAAGAAAGGAAGCTATCGTCGAGATCCCGACCATGACAATTAATACGTTGCTAGCGAATCCAGCCTCAACAGCCGCTTGACCAATCACAATACCCCCAATAATCCCAAGTGTTTGACCTGTTTTTGTAGGCATCCTTAAACTTGCTTCTTTTATGATTTCAATAAAAATTAACATGATAAATGCTTCCCAAAAAGGAGTGAAAGGAAGCTTGCTCCTTGAGTCGACCAAGACCAGAAGTGTTTGTATAGGAATCATTTGATAGTGATGAGTTGTCAATGCCACATAGAAAGGAATCAATGTGACTGACAGAATAAAACTGACATATCGGATGATGCGCAAAAAACTGGCAACTACCCATCGATTAATATAGTCCTCGGGTGATTGGAACAAATGGAAAAAAGTAATGGGTGCAACAAGAGCAAATGGTGTATTGTCTACCAGAAGGGTGATTTTTCCTAATCCCAGAGAATAAGTAACTACATCAGGCCGGTCAGTTTGCTGAAACTGAGGAAAAATACTGTTTTGATGTTCCTCCAGGAATGCCGCAACTTGAGAGGAGTCATAGAAGAGATCAAAATTAATTTCAGAAATCTTCTCTTTGACTGTTGAAACAAAATCTGGATTAGTCAGCCCCTCTATGTACATTAAAACAACACTTGTCTCACTCAAAGAACCGACAGTAAACTTCTCTGCTTTCAGTTCATGTATGGGGAGTCGTCTTCGAATAAGCGTAATATTTTGTTCTACTTGTTCACTAAAGCTGTCTTTTGCTCCGAACAGGATGGTTTCTGTTTCGGAAGTTTCAATGGCACGTCCAATAGGATTTTTTAATGGCACAGCTAACCAAAGGTTTTGCGAAGAATCAAATAACAAAATGGACCCTGAAAACAACTGTTTTTTTGCCTCTATAAAAGTAGGAATGGGAATAATTGAGGAATTCACAATGCAATCTTGAATAGACGGTTTGGAACAATTAGTTAAAGGTTTTATAATGCTTTCATTTAATTTTTCTTGGTCAATGAGAGTTCGTATGTAAACAAGATGAATTTTTCGAATATCGGAAATGTCAATTTCCACAAATTCTGCATCATCCATTTGAACGAGGCTTTTTTTCAGAGCTTCTATCGATAATTCTGATTCAGCTATTGATTGAGCAATAAGCTTACTTTCAATTTGTTTTTTTTTCCAAAACATGTACATCCCACCCCTCTTATTGAGAAAAAAACATTTCTAGTCGAACGTAAAAATTCTATATTCATACACATTGTTAGCTTTTTAATATTAAAATATACAAAACACGTAGAGGTGCATTAACGACCCAAGAGGAAAAAGCAATCCATAAAAGAACGAAAGGAATTAATTTTGCTCATTTTCTCAAAAAAATTCAAGACTAAAAGTAATTTCTCATCTAATAAGAAAACACTTATATCCAAACAAAAAAAACGGGAGAAAAAATCACCCGTCCAGAGCGTTGACAAAAGTATTTTTATCAATACGAATGCATGGAATAACACATCACTTGTACTTTGTAGACTTGTCAACTGATGTTGAAAAGTCGTGCATTTTTTCATTTTTTTAATTAATTGCTATATGAAAATGAATGGCAGGGACCGCCACGAAGACTCCTGGGGGAATAGCTTGAACTGAAGACCCCGCAGGAAACGACTAGTGCAAAAGCAATTTTGCGCAAGTCGTTTGCGACGAGTAACCGCAGGAGCACAGGTTTTCGCAGTGACGAGGAGGCTGAAGGCAAGCCCACGGAAAGCGAAGTGGCGGTACCTGCCTACTTTTATATACACCATTATTCATTCGTAATCGACTTTGTCTACAGTCTGAACGGGAGAAAATCCCGTCTTTTTTGCCTCTTACGTTATTTCGGTGAACCGTACCATAAGTAACTGAGGTTTTTTTAAATGTAGTAATAGTAGAGGGACTTCAAAAAGGATACAGAAGTGACGAGTGGGATGTCGGCGATGAGAATAATTTAAGGTGAGGAAGGCAATGCTCATTTAATCAGAGTGCAAGGGAAATCCTCAGTCGATAAAGCGGTGGAAGATATCAGAGCGAGGTTGTTGCCATGCATGAGGCTGGTACGGATTTAACGACGATTGCTAAGCAGACGGGGCATAAGTCTTTGGAAACATTGTTGGAGCATTATTTAACAGTTTCAGATACGACGGTTGATAAATATTTATAACAATATATGCAAGTTCCTAATCCTAAAGATTTATGACATTTGTAAAGTTGAACAGCTGTGGGAGATAGGGTTCAGAATTTACAAAAAAAAGAAGTAATATCAATTGGGAATTATGGTAAAATATTCACAACGAACAGATAATATAGTAGTGAAATAGAGGGAGGTCCAATTTTGAGTTATCAAGAATTGTCTCTAAAAACTGAATACAGATCATTTTTAGATGATATGGTTAAGGATTTCTACATACCTGTCCTTGATAAGTCGGTTAGATATGATAGAGCAGTAGGATTCTTTTCTTCTACAGCATTGATAGAGATTACACGAGGGTTGTCAGGGCTAATAAGAAATAAAGGTAAAGTAAGAATTATTGCTTCACCCAGATTATCACAAGAAGATATTGAAGCTATTACATACGGATATAAAAGTCGGAAAGAAATTATTGAAAAAAATTTATTAGATTCTTTTGAAGAAGAATCAAACATCTTCGATAAAAAAAGATTAAACCTCTTAGCACATTTGATTACCAATGGAATTGTTGATATAAAAATTGCACTAATAGAAGATAGGGTTCTGGTGCAAAAACTTCAAGACAGTTGCAAAAAATCTATGAAGTTTGGACATACTGATACTACTACTTTCAAAAAGGTGCGTGATCAGTATGAAGAATGAACATTTATTTAAGTGGAAGCACTACCAGCCTGAAATCATTTTATTAACGGTAAGATGGTACCTACGGTACAACCTCAGTTTTAGGAATCTTGTGGAGATGATGGAAGAACGGGGTCTATCTATTGCACATACCACCATTATGCGTTGGGTTCATCAATATGGACCTCAATTGGATAAGAGAATCCGTCGTCATCTCAAGCAAACGAATGACTCATGGAGAATCGATGAGACCTATATCAAGGTAAATGTGGAATGGAAGTACCTGTATCGTGCAGTGGATTCCCAGGGAAACACGATTGATTTTCACCTAAGCAAAACTAGAGACAAAAAGGCTGCAAAGCGGTTCTTAAAGAAAGCTTTGCTCTCTTTTCATGTCTCTAAACCTCGTGTCATGACCGTCGATAAGAATCCGGCTTATCCTATAGCCATTCAAGAATTAAAAGAAGAGAATCGTTTGCCTGAAGGCATACAAATAAGACAAGTGAAATATCTCAATAACATAGTGGAACAAGATCATCGGTTTATTAAAAAGCGAGTTCGTTCGATGGTAGGATTGAAATCTTTTCGCACGGCAAGGTTCATTATTTCTGGAATAGAAGCCATGCATATGGCTAAAAAAGGGCAACTTGTTTTACGGGACAAGTCTGTCCAAAATCAAGTGAAGTTCATCCATCAATTATTTGGAATTATGGCGTGAACCTCGATTCCGTTAGGAATCTGTACGAATCTTTCAAGATCATACTATATTTGCACCAGAACCGTCTGTATTCTTTATCTTTCTTCTTTTATTCTGATATAATGTAAAATTATTATTCATAGGAAATGAAAGATAAAAATCCCGCCAGCATATAAGCCAACGGGAGAATCGATTTATTTTCCGATAAACATTTGTGTCCAATGGCCGTCTACATATCCAACGCCAATATGCGTGAAGTCGGCACTTAAAATGTTTTTACGGTGACCATCACTATTCATCCAACCATCCATTACTTCTTCCGGTGTTTGTTGTCCTTTTGCAATATTTTCACCGGCTGCTTTGTACGTAATGCCAAACTGTTTCATCATATCAAATGGTGATCCGTATGTCGGAGATTGATGAGAGAAATAGCCTTTATCTTTCATATCTTGTGATTTTGTACGCGCAACATCGCTTAACTTCGTATCTAGTTGAAGAGCTTGCACTCCTTGTTTCGCGCGTTCTTGATTGACCAATTCAAAGACTTGCTTTTCAAATTGGCTGACAGAACCAGTCGTTGCTGTTGGCTGCGCTGCTGGCGCTTGTGTAGTAGTAGTTGGTGCTTGTGTTGTTGTCGGTGCTTGTTCTGGTGCAGTAGGTGCTTTTTGAACCGGCTGTTGTACTTTTTCGACTGTTTTTTCACCATTATATGTTTTATATTGAACAGGTTGATTCCAGTCACAAGTTGGTGTAGCGGCTTCTGCTTGTCCTGCTGTAAATAATCCAATTGACATTGCACCAGCAATCGCGGCCATACGTAGATTCTTTTTCACTTTTAAAATCCTCCTGCGTCATTTATTTTTGAATGTGGTGCCTCGGCTTCGGCTTTAATATTGCCGGAAATCTTACAATCCCGCAATAGGTTTTAAGCTTCCAAATTAAGCTAGCTTTCCATAATAATAGTTTCCTGTTTTCACCACCAACTTCAGCGCACACAGGGCTTGGGATTTAATCAGGTCGCTTTTTCCAAAAAAAAATCAGGTTATAAAAGCGTAACCTGCTTGTCATATTTGTTATGGTGAAAAAATCCTAAAAAGGCATTTTATAAAGACGTATTATCATCAATATGAAGAAACATATATTTTATCTTCGGGGTATATGCCGGAGAATTTTAGTATCTCCAATCGCGGTTGCGGGTGCTCACTGTATGAGCGTTGACGACCGGTGTATTGCCTGTTTTCCCGGTAACAATGGTTGAATGATCAAACCGGCCATCTCCATTGAAATCATAAAAAATCACATCTCCCAACATAAACTGCTTTGGTGAAGATACTCTTTTTGCTTTTAATCCTTTCATCTAACCTTTCAAATACTATCTTAAGGAATAAGAAACACTCCAGCTAAAACTCCAAGTGCCTCCACGAATCCACCACCCTTTATTTCGAATCGGGTACCTGTGCATTGGACCCCCGCAGATTTGTATAGAGCATGGTTGTTTTTGCGCTGGCATGACCTGCTTATGAATGATCATTCTTTTTTCAAGCCATGAAACCATTATTTTTTGTCATTTTTATACACTATTTTATTAGAAAATAAATGATGTAGCAGTTTAAGATACTTATCCCTTACCGTTCTATTCATTGTTAAAAATTCAATTGTTACAAGAATATAAATGGACGTATAAGACGCTCTGCTGCGATCTCTTGACATCCTGCTCAAGACTTCTTATTCATTCTTATTATAACGATTTGACGGCTCAAGATGATTCTGGTGTACTTGGACACATTGACAACAAAAAAAGAACCGCTCAGTGAACGGTTCAAAATTTTTATTGATTGCTAACTTTTTGCTCGTACATTTCTGCCTTCTTGGTAGAATTATGCAAGCTATAAAAAATTTAGTTATCCATGATACCAACCTGTTTTTACATTCACACCAACAATTCTATATTCTACCCCATCCATTTCAGCGTAAACTGACAGGGTTCCTTGATTGCCATAAACACCAGCTTTTTCATATCTAATAGTATCAATAGAATCTGCGTATCCTTGTCGTACTAGATCAGCTTCAAATTCCGCTTTTACCCCGGGAGCCCAATTATATGGATCAGCAAATTTCAGCTCGTGTGTTATGACATAGGCATATTTGTTTTTGTGTTTAATTTTGGACCAGCCATATTGCTGAGCAGTACTAAAGTCGTCCTGATCCTCACCGATAGGTACGCCACCATATACTTCCACTGTTTGACCAGTTTTAATATTCCCTACTGTTTTAGACGATGTGCTTGGTGAAGATTTTACGACAAGAGATTTGGCTGCATAGGCTTTGTCATAGTGTACAAATCCACTTGAAGCTACGTATCCCGCTTTTCCATTATACTTAATTTTCGACCATCCACCGGACACTGTACTATATACAAATACCGGTGTTCCTTTTTTTAGTGAACCAATCACTTTTGCTCTAGGACTTGGATTATCTTTTACATTTAAAGTATTCACATTTACTGTAAAGTGTTTGTTTACATCAGTAGATTTATTTGGTGATGGTGAAGAAGCCCCATTTTGCTTTAATCCACTGGTTGCAATATACCCTGCTTTGTTGTTGTACTTAATTTTCGACCACCCACCCGGTGCTGTATTATAGACGAATACAACTGCTCCTTTTTTAAGAGACCCTACTACTTTTGTTCTAGGTGATGGGTTTTCACGTACATCTAACGTTTCCACACTCACGGTAAAGTGTTTGTTTACATCGCTTGCTTCTGCTTTCTGCAAAGGTACCAACGTAATCATTAAAACTAAAGCTGCAATGAATCCAATAATCTTTTTCATAATATACCTCCTATGTAATTTTCTGAACTTCAAAACTATTTTACCACAACTTTTGGTGTGTTAATTAGAAAATTTTTGGTTTTAATAGACGTTTAATCATTCATTTTTTATATAGTCTATTAAGGTGTATCTTTAGAGAAAAAATATATTTAATAAATAATCAAATATGATCGGCGTGAGGATACTTCTTTCTCTTGGCGGTATTGAAATATACGCAAAAAAAACACCCGACTAAGTCGGATGGCTAATTATCTATGTTTATCGTAAAAAGGCTTATTTTCTTTGTTGTTCAATTTTAACCATCAAAGTACCTCTTTTATAACAGTAATCCAAAGAGATCCCCTTTCGATTAGCTGCTTGTTTCATCAAATCTATTTCGTAATACATAGCGTTAGACAAAATACCTTTTTTAATATTTTTGTTTATATAATAGTAATATCCAACTAATACATTCAGTGGCAGACAATCATACTCAGTATCCTCTTCCACTATTTGGCCCCCTCTTTATACACGAAGAACATGCCATTAAATGGAATATACCCTTTTTAATTTTATATAAACTAGTATTCTTCAATGTTCGAATGATTATTTTGATCCTTTTTTTTCAATATATTACCTCACCTTCGAGAATTATTATAAGCAGGAAAGAATTTTGGTATCTTTTTTAAAAGAAGTTCATGATATTCAAATTTCCCTTTTTCACAAAAAACGCCTTTTCCCCTTAACCTTGTTCAACTAACCTACTCCGTTAGTCCAATAAGAAAAGCAACACCAGTCGTTATATACATATGATCGTTCTTGCTTTATAAACCAAAGCGATCATCTAGCGGCAGCTTTTTTCCTCTACAAGCGTTTCTCCTTTTTTATTAATTAATAAACTATCGTCATCACTCTCATTTAATTAAATTTCGCTTGTAATAAGAGCGGTGTAGACGGTAGAATAACTTATTCATATCATTCAATCACACCCTATCTTGAATCCTAAACTCCCCCCACTTCATCTGGCAAGCTACGTGATTCCGGTTCCCAATAAGTAAATTTAAACTCTATTTCTTCATTTGTTACCTGCCGTTTTGTTACTCTTTTTGAACACAAAAAACGCCACCTCCATTTCTTTTCATGTAAGAAATGTAGATGACGTTCCGACATTTTACTGCCTTTAAAACGTGGGAGTATTTTATACTGCTTCTTTATTGATCGCTGTCCGCTTCCGGCCGATTTCATTAAACAGTACATTTAGGAAAAGCGCCGTCAAACTGCCGGCGACGATTCCATTTCCCGTTAAAATCTTTACACCGTCCGGCAGACCCGCAAATAAATCCGGTACAACTGTCACGCCAAGTCCCATACCAACTGAGCAGGCAATAATCAGTAAGTTTTCCTGCTTGCCCATGTCGACATTTCCAAGCATCTTAATTCCTTGAGCAATGACCATTCCGAACATTGCCACCATTGCTCCGCCAAGTACACTCGACGGAATAACCGTCGTAAACGCGCCGATTTTCGGCACAAGGCCAAGCAAAATTAAGAAGCCGGCTGTATAAAAAATCACCGTTCTTGACTTCACACCTGACAATTGCATAAGACCGACGTTTTGTGAAAAAGCCGTGTACGGGAACGCATTAAAAATCCCGCCGAGCACAATCGCTAGTCCTTCTGCACGGTACCCTTTCGCCAAATCACGCTCGGTGACTTCTTCGTCACAAATATCTGAAACGGCAAAGTAAACACCCGTTGATTCAACGAGGCTTACCATCGCTACGAGAATCATCGTTAAAATACTCGTCCATTCAAACGCAGGAATACCGAAGTAAAACGGCTGAACGATATGGAACCAAGATGCATCCGTAACGGGGGCAAAATCAACTTTGCCCATAAAGAAGGCAATACCCGTTCCGACAAGAAGACCGAGCAGCACAGAAATGGACCGGGCAAAGCCATTAAAAAAGCGATACATCAAAATAATAATAGCAAGCGTCGTAAATGCAAGTGTAATATTCTCGGCTGAGCCAAAGTCCGGGCTGCCTTGTCCGCCGCCCATATTATTCATCGCAACCGGAATAAGTGTCACACCAATAATCGTCACGACCGAACCCGTCACAACCGGCGGGAAAAAGCGGACAAGCCTGCTGAAAAAAGGAGCGATAAGTAAAACAAAAACGCCTGATGCAATAATGGCACCGTATATATAGTTAATACCGTGCGTTGTCCCGATTGCAATCATCGGACTGACCGCGGTAAACGTACAGCCAAGAACAACAGGAAGTCCGATGCCGACCCATTTGCCGCGCCATACTTGCATCAATGTTGCTATTCCGCACATGAAAATATCAATCGATACGAGATACGTCAACTGTTCTGGCGTCATGCCGATCGCTGCACCTACGATTAACGGAACAATGACTGCACCTGCATACATTGCTAGAACGTGTTGAATGCCGAGAGATGCTGTTTTAAACGTCGAGGGATTCATTTTGCAGCCCCTCTTTTTTAAACTGGATTTTCCCTTCTTTAAGCGACCCGATACGCGCTAATGATTCGACACGTATGCCTTCTTGTTCAAGCAACTCGGCGCCGTTCTGGAATGATTTTTCAATAACGATGCCAACCCCTGCAATGGAGCTGCCTGCCTGACGGACGATATCGATCAATCCGAGTGCTGCCTGACCATTGGCAAGAAAGTCATCAATAATAAGCACATGATCATCAGCCGATAAAAAGGTATTGGATACAGCAATACGATTCGCCGTTTCTTTCGTAAATGAATACACATTGGCTGTCAGTAAATCATCCGTCATCGTCAATGACTGCCGTTTACGAGCAAACACGACTGGCACGCCGAGTACGAGCCCCGTCATAACAGATGGTGCAATTCCGCTCGATTCAAGTGTAACAATTTTTGTAATTTTTTCTGATGCAAAACGCTTGGCGAATTCTTCCCCTATTTCTTTCATAAGCAAAGGGTCAATTTGATGATTCAAAAAAGAATCTACTTTTAAAATGTGTTCGGACAAAACGCGTCCGTTCTGTTCCATTTTTTCCTGAAGACGCTTCATTCTTTCTTCCTCCTAATTTATACATCTTCAGGCATTAAAAAAGCCTGAAGCACAATTTTCTCTTTACTAAACAGAGTGAACAATGCCCTTCAGGCTGCGAACGGACGAACCGTGCTGTTGTCCACTCATAGTCGGAACATTTACGGTAGTCCGGTAGATACTTGCAGGCCAATTCCTGCAATTATATGAGCGAATAATAGTTAATTTATGTTTTATATAATAGCAGAAAGCATGAAAAAATCAAGTTGAAATACGAACATTAAGATTCTATTTTTTCAGATTATTCGTCAAATTATATTTAACATTCTTTCACACTCTTTTCACATTCAGAAGTTATTTCGTGATTTTCCTCACAGAATCTGTTTTTTTGCAAGCTTAAGATAGTGTTAACGGGGAAATAAAGTAATCAAGAAGGGGGAGATTTAATGGCTTCAGGAAAACGCAATCATCATAATCAGGAAGAAGAGCACTCATTAAAAGGAACATTATACGCCGTATTTGGAGTAGGCATTTTCGTCATCGCTTCATGGTTCGTCGTCTTTTCTATTTTCACTGATCGTTTCTAATTTGTTTAAGGGAGGAAGTACACGTATGCATTTACACCGTTATGAAAAGTGGTGGCTCACGTTTGGAATCAGCTCGCTTGTCTTATTCCTCGTCATCGTTGGGATTGGCGCATTCCATCAAGGACATCAGCCGCCTAGTTCAGTAAAAACAATTAATTATGAACAAGTGGACAAAATCGCTCCATTTAACGAACCCGGCCTGAAAAAAGTGGAAGGAAAAGAGTGGGACTATGAACTTGTCGTTGTTGCTTCTGCATTTATGTACTTGCCTGCTGAAGTAGAAATTCCCGTAGGTTCAACTGTAAAAATTATTGCTACAACGAAAGATGTGGTGCATGGATACGAAGTAGCCGGCACAAACATTAATATGATGCTTGAACCCGGCTATATAAGTGAATACGTCACAACGATGGATAAAGCAGGTGAATATCTTGTTGTATGCAACGAATATTGCGGTACAGGACATCACACGATGAAAATGATGTATAAGGTGGTCGATGTAAATGAATAATAGCACATTTTTACGTGTAGATAAACGGGATGCACGCCTTGCTATGGCTCATATGTATGTTGCATTTGCGGCCCTTGCTATTGGCGGATTAATGGGACTTTTACAAGTATTTGTCCGTTCTGGACGTTTTGAGCTTCCAGCAAATATTGGTTATTACCAAGTATTAACTGTTCATGGCGTTATGCTCGGACTTGTCTTAACGACATTCTTTATTCTCGGTTTTCAAGCTGCTGCTGTAAGCCGTACATCTGGTACATTTACAGCGAAACAACGTCTAGCTAGCTGGATTGGTTTTTGGATTATGCTTCTTGGTACTGTTATGTCTGCAACGATGATTTTATTAAATGAAGCAACGGTTTTATATACCTTTTATGCACCGCTGCAAGCACACTGGATTTTTTATCTTGGTTTAACCTTTATCGTCGTTGGCAGCTGGCTCGTCATCTTTGCTCAAATTGCAAAGTATGCACAGTGGCGCAAAGAAAACAAAGGGCAAACTTCTCCGCTTTTAACGTACATGGTTGTTGCCAACTCTCTTATGTGGTTCGTTGCAACACTTGGGGTTGCAGCAGAAGTATTGCTTCAGCTTTTGCCATGGTCGCTCGGGCTAATTGAACGTGTCGACGTGGCGATTACCCGTACGCTATTTTGGTATTTTGGTCATGCACTCGTCTATTTCTGGCTCCTTCCTGCCTACATGGCATGGTATGTCGTTATTCCAAAAGTGATCGGTGGTAAAATTTTCTCCGATTCGCTTGCTCGTCTTTCATTCATTTTATTTTTATTATTCTCCATCCCGGTTGGTATTCACCATCAGCTTACAGAACCAGGGATTACAGAATTTTGGAAATTCCTTCAAGTTGTTTTAACCTTTATGGTTATTATTCCATCGCTCATGACAGCATTTAGCATGTTTGCTACATTTGAGCTGCGTGGACGTGAGCTTGGCGGAAAAGGATTATTCGGCTGGCTTCATAAACTTCCATGGGGTGATGCACGTTTTATCGTTCCATTTATTGGAATGGCTGCATTTGTTCCAGCTGGTGCGGGTGGGATTATCAACGCCTCTCATCAAATGAATCAGGTGATTCACAATACCATTTGGGTAACCGGGCATTTCCATTTAACCGTTGCAACAACCGTTTTATTAACATTTTTCGGGATTGCTTACTGGCTCATTCCGCATTTAACAGGACGCGTTTTAACACCACAAATGAATAAACTTGCGATTATACAGGCCTTTACGTGGGCGTTCGGGATGACAATTATGTCCGGCGCGATGCATTGGGTCGGCCTTCTCGGGGCTCCACGCCGTTCGTCTTACTCAACATATGGCGATGCTGAGCAGGCGCTTGAATGGATCCCCTATCAAATCGCACAGGCTGTTGGCGGCACCATCTTGTTCCTCGGCATCATTTTAGTGTTAATCATTTTTGTAAACTTATGCTGGTTTGCACCAAAAGGCGAAGAAGAATTCCCTCTTGGTGAAGTGGATAAAGATGCTGAAAAAACACCTAAGATTCTCGAAAACTGGAAAGTGTGGCTCACCGTACTGGTTGCACTCATCTTAATTGCGTACACCGTTCCGATTATGGACATCATCAACGGCGGTCCACTTGGATCAAAAGGATTCAAGCTCTGGTAATAGTTATAAAAAAAACGCAAAAGCAAGTCTGCTTTTGCGTTTTTTTCTATCTTCTGGATTTCTGACTGCTCACTGCTATTTTCTGATCACTCTATTCAGCACGGCGCGGTGGACGCTTGCCCCAGTATTGATAATAATCGCAACGAATAAACCCATTGAATAGTTTTCGCTTTTTCGTCGCCGGTTTGCCATATACTTCTTCAAACTGTTCATGCGACGTTAGCATATATATAGACCAGGTATCAAGCGATTTGAACTTATATCCCATATTCGCATACAATTTTTCAACAGCTGGACGGTCGCTTAATCGCTCGCCGTACGGTGGATTACCGACGATGACGCCATATTCTTTATCCGTTTCAAACTTTGTAACATCTCCAACCCGGAAGTTAATTAAATCACCAAGCCCTGCTTCAAACGCATTGCTGTTGGCAATACTGATCATAGTTGAATCAATATCAAACCCTTCAATGTCAAGCGGCTGATCATAATTTGCTTTGTCTTCTGCTTCCATTCGGACATCATTCCAGACGTTATCACCAATCCAGTCCCACTGTTCAGACACGAAATCCCGGTTAAAACCAGGCGCAATGTTTTGACCGATCAACGCTGCTTCAATCGGAATCGTACCAGAACCGCAAAATGGATCAATAAATGGCTTATCTGGGTACCAGTTTGTCAGCTGAACGAGTGCAGCAGCCAATGTTTCCTTGATCGGTGCTTCCCCTTGCCCGACCCGGTAGCCTCTTTTATGTAGACCTGCACCGCTCGCATCGATCGTAATCGTTACTTTATCTTTTAAGAGTGCGACTTCAAGCGGAAATTGCGCACCCGTTTCTGGCAGCCATGCCTCTATTTTATACGCATGCTTCAATCGTTCTGCAATGGCTTTTTTGACGATGGCCTGACAGTCCGATACACTGAACAGCGTCGACTTCACCGATTTCCCCTGCACCGGGAACGATGCATCTTTCGGCAAAAATTGTTCCCATTGAATCGCTTTCGTCTTTTCAAATAATTCATCAAATGTTTTCGCATAAAATTCAGCGGCCACTATTTTGACGCGATCTGCCGTCCGCAGCCACATATTGCAGCGGGCAATCGCCTTTGCATCTCCTTCAAAATAGACCTTTCCATTTTCTGTTCGCGGCGTATAACCGAGTTCTTTCACTTCTTTAGCAACAAGTGATTCTAGACCCATAGCAGCTGTCGCGATGATTGTGTATGTCATAATATCCTCTTTTCATTAATATTCTTCCGTTAAATCCAAATAAAGAAAGTCCATTAATTCTGTAATTGAAACCGGTTTTGAATAATAATAGCCTTGAATGTAATCACACGCTTCGCTTATTAAAAATTGAATTTGCTGCTCATTTTCAACACCTTCTGCGCTGACTTTTAAATGAAGACGGTGGGCCATTGTAATAATCGCTTTTACAATTGAAGCATCATCACCGTGCCGATCTATCGTCTGAATAAAATGACGATCAATTTTTAGGTGGTCAAGCGGAAAACGGTTTAAATAACTGAGCGATGAGTACCCTGTACCAAAATCATCAATCGACAATTTAAATCCGATGTTTTTCAGTTTTGTCAGCCGCTGCACTGATTTTTCCGCATTTGGCATAACCGTACTTTCGGTCACTTCCAAATCTAAAAGGTGAGCCGGTACATTCTCTTCACTTATAATATTGCGGATCGATTTAATAAAGTTATCCTCTAAAAATTGAATCGGAGATACATTTACAGCCAACGGCACATCACTAAATCCAATTTGTATTATTTTTTCAAATCTTGGCATACTTGCTTCAGCACCCATAAACCGATTGGAATGATAAGTCCCGTTTCTTCTGCAAGCGGAATAAATTCACTTGGCGATACCTCTCCAAAGTGGCGATTATTCTATCTAAGCAGTGCTTCCGCTCCCGCAACCGTTTTTGTTTTCACATCAACTTGCGGCTGATACACAATGGATAGTTCTCCTCGCTCAATCGCTTTCCGCAATTCCATTTCCATCGTCCATATTTCTTCGTTTTCAGTTTCCAATTCTTGGTGATATGCAGAAAAGCGATTGCGGCCATTTTGCTTTGATTCATACATCGCTTTATCGGCTTTCCGCAAAAGAGTGTGAGCATCCTGTCCGTCTTCCGGAAAAAAACTAATTCCGATACTTGTCGACATATAAATTTCCTGTCCAGCAACCTTAAACGGTGCGGAAAATGACTGAATAACCCGAGCTGCTAAACGAAATGCCTCACGTGGATGATGAATATTCGTTAGCGTAACCAAAAATTCATCACCGCCAAAACGAGCTGATATGTCTTTATTATGTAGCAAACTTTTAATACGATCCGATACCTGAATAAGAAGTTGGTCACCCGCTTCATGTCCAAATGTATCATTGACTTGTTTAAAGCGGTCAAGATCAAGAAAAAGAACAGCCATTTTTTGTCCATATTTTTTTGATGTTTCGAGCAGTGATTTCATACGGACATTATATGAATACCGGTTTGCGATACCTGTCAATGGATCGCTGTGTGCCATTTTCTTTAATTCTTCCTCTGCCGTTTTTTGATTCGTTATATCTGTGAAGACACCAACATACTGTTCTACAAGCCCTTTATCATCCGTTACAGCTAAAATCGTCAACCATTCAGGATAAAGTTCCCCATCTTTGCGTTTGTTCCATATTTCGCCGCTCCATATGCCTTCTTTTCGAATCGTCGCCCACATGTCATCATAAAAACGCTGACTTTGAATTCCCGAGCGCAATATGTTTGGCCGATGCCCAATTACTTCTTCTTCAAGGTAACCTGTCACGACTTGGAATGCAGGATTCACTGATAAAATAATTCCATCTGCATCAGTAACCATGATTCCCTCTTGTACGTAGCTATAGATCATTTCATTTACTTTTTTTCGCAGCGAATTACATTTTTTCATAAGAAGACGCCTCTCCTGTCAAATAGAAGAAAAGCTCCCCTAAAAAGGAGAGCTGAGTATGATATATTGAACCCTGAATAACGTTCTATAAGCCATGTTTTGTCCCTTTGTACTACAAGCGGCCAGGGTATGACCTCGTACTCCGGTGGCAATCATCTGTCTGCAGAAACATGTGCTTCTGCCTTTCCATTCGTTCAATTCCGTCCGGAAAGTGCCCCTACCAAAATTTGGGTTGCTCGCTCACGGGGTTTACCTCGTTCCACCTTTACCATTTCTGATAAAGCTCCGTCACTGTGGCACTTTCAAAGTATTCACACCATATCCGTGGGGACTTAGGTGTTTTCCCTGCCGTCAGCATTAAATGCTGCCCTGGCTTATGGTTTCGCCAGGCGTGATCACTACAGGCATCTCAGCACTGTGCGAGCATGGACTTTCCTCTGCAGCCGCTTGGACTGCAGCGATTACCCGAACGCTATTCATTTTCGTCTCCCTATTATACTTGATGATCACTCCAAATGCAACGAGTATTTATTCGTTGTTAAGACGATCACCAAATACGTGCCGCTCTAAATTCGACAAACGCTTTAAAATGTCGAAATTCGTTGATCCTGTTGCTTGCTGCTGCTGCGCGCGTATCGGCGGCTCGGGTTGTCTTTGGCGGGAAGCGATAGAACTGTTTTCTTTTTTTAAACGTAAATTTTCCTGTTGTAATTCTTCAATTGCCTGTTGAAATACATCATAATCTTTAATAATCAGATCTAAAAACTGATCCACATCATCCGGATTGTATCCGCGCATGGATGTTTTAAATTCTTTTTCGAGAATATCTTTCCCGGTCAGCTTAAGTTGGTCTGACAACATTGCCTTGCACCACCTTCATCGAGTCCTGTTTTTATAGGTTAATTGTTTCAAAAACAGTACCATTTGTCAATTAGGAAACAGGCCGTCTAAAGGCTTATTGCTTTTTACAAAAAAGCATAGAAACTATCTTTTAAATTCGTTAACACAAATGCAGTCAATCCGATAAACACAAAAAATAATAGAAAAAGCGCACGATTCAACCTGTCATTCACCTCATAGTTATAATTTCTCTTTTAAAATGGTACTCTTCATTTTACGATGTTTTCAACTATGTTACAACAATATGACATTAATTTTTACAATGATTCGACTTTTTTCTTTCTAGTCTTGTCAAACGATGTTCAATTTCCTTTCTGATCCTTTCGTCTGTTGCCATTTTAAGTGCTTGCTCAGTTACCTTAATTGCTTCGTCTATTTCTTTCCATCTATGTTCATACAGCTTGGCTAACTCGAGCGATGCATCGACTGCCCGCGTACTGCGGGACTTCCGGACGCGGTCAAACAGTACTCTCGCTTCTTCAAATGATTTTCCGCGCTTATATTGCATCGCTAGCCTGTAGGCAGCGTCAAGCGCCACATTATCTTGTCCTCTCTCCGCTGACTCGGCAAGGGCTACTCGAGCAGCTTCAACATTACCAGATGATTCAAACCATTTAGCAATTTCAAGCGCTGTGCGATCATCGTTTCGGACAGAACCGTCTAGTACAAGGCGGCTAATATGTGTATACAGTGTAAGCAAGCTGAGAATATCACGCTCATTATGCTTCATTACTTGTAATACACCTTCCGGATCTCCACGCTCCACATAATCATAATAAATAATTGGTGCTAAATGCCCTGGCACATCATCGATCCGTTCAATCCCAAGAATGTTTTTTTCTACATGGACGAGCTTGACCGATTCCATTGTATGCTTAAATAATCGGCGGGATGCATGATATAGATCGAAATGACCAAATGCGGGAAGAGCTGGCACTCGGTCACGCACAAATGTGTGGCGGGACTTTACCTGCGGCCAGTCAAAAGATTTCCCATTATAGGTGACAAGTGTCGTATAATCTGTTTCTTGTAAAAACTTCGCATAGAGTGCGGTCTCATTACCCGGTGACGGAAGGAAATATTGTTTTACGGTGACATGATTACCTGAGATGCGAGCCGTTCCAAGTAAAAAAATAATACTGCCTGATCCTCTAAGGCCTGTTGTTTCCGTATCAAAAAAATACAAATCTGACGGGGAGAATCCTTTTGCAGACAACGGATGAGCACCGTTGAAAGAAGACCAGTCTTGAATTGTTTTTTCCGCATCAAGGAATGTGTAATGGCCATGCTTATAATCAAGTGAATAATGCGTTTCACGGGTAATGCAATACTCGCCTTCAAAATGAAATACGCTTGCACCTGCCGCTTCCCACGTATCCCAGTGACGAATATTCTCTTGCTGCTTCTTGATCGGTAAAACGCTCTCTTCCCGCACAAGATGCTTTTTCATTCGTTGCAGTTTTTTAGTCATACTCATCCGTCCGTACTCCTTTCTTAAAATTGGTCAATTAATTGAATGCTTTTTCGTTTTGCATTCATTCCTTCGATTTCCATGCCAATGCAAGATGGACACCCGTTCTGACATGGACATTTTTCAATTAAATCTTTTGCAGCAGCTTTCACTTCATCGAATCTCTTATACACATCTTCAGCAAGACCAATTCCGCCCGGATAATGATCATACAAGAAAATGGTTGGAAATCCTGTATGGGTTGCTTTTATTTGCGAGACAACGTGAATATCATTCCGATCACACATCGTATGGATGGGTACAATATGATTCAGCACATTCGCAATCCCAATCAGCAATTGTTCAAGGGTCTTTTCTGTTAATTCTGGACTGATCTTTTTTAATTCTAGCCAGGCTGCACTTGTATGCAGCTCTTCTTCTGGCAGTGAAATCGGTCCTGATCCTATATTTTCGAATGTCGATAGCTTGATTTTTTTAAAAATCGTCGGAAGTGCATTCACAGTTACATCCCCATAATGGATAGCTGTCTTCTCCCGCTCTTTCGATTGATCAATTTCCAGCACCTTTAGCTGAACAGCTAGATTCGCATCTGTATAATATTCCACGTCCACTTTCCGAACGTACGCCTTTTTATTGGCCCAATCCAGCTTTTCAACTTGAAATTGCACACCTTCATGTAAATAAATAGCTTCATCATGTAAAAGCGTCATGGCACTAAACCGATCCATTTCACCGATAATTTTCACGTTTGCCACATCCGATTGATCCACAATTACTACATTTTCCTGAGAGGCCGATCGTAAGCTAATATTCGTTGCAGGAAAGGATTCATGTGCCCAATGATATTTGCCCCCATTGTAGTGAAGTACCCGCTCTTCCTGCAAATATTCAAGGATCTCATGAACTTCGGCCGGTCCGAATTTTTCCTCTTCTTTAAAAGGCAATTCATAGGCGGCGCATTTTAAATGATCTACAAGAATAATCAAATTCTCCGGATTAATCCGTGCAGATTCAGGTGAACGGTCAAAAAAGTAGTCCGGATGTTGAACAACGTATTGATCGATCGGTGCAGAACTTGCTACCATAATAATGAGCGCTTCACCGTGCCTTCTACCAGCTCGCCCGGCCTGTTGCCATGTGCTTGCAATGCTTCCTGGATACCCTGTCATCACACATACTTGCAGCTGCCCGATATCAACACCAAGCTCCAGTGCGTTTGTGCTGACAACGCCCAAAATTTCTCCGTCGCGCAGCCCTTTTTCAATCGCCCGGCGTTCATTCGGCAAATAACCGCCGCGGTATCCCCGAATTGTCTTCGGTCCCAGCTCTTTTTTGACCAGTTCTTGAATATGGCTTAAAATAACCTCCACCCTCACCCGGCTTCTTGCAAATATAATCGTTTGAATTTTATTTTTCAAAAATTCTTTTGCCATATTGTTTACTTCAACCGTAGCACTCTTTCGAATATTAAGCGGCTCGTTGATGATTGGAGGATTATAAAAAACAAAATGCTTTCTCCCTCTTGGCGCCCCGTTATTATCGATCAGCCTCATCGGATTACCTGTCAGCTGTTCCGCCAGTTCTTGCGGATTTGCAATTGTCGCCGATGTACAAATAAAAAGTGGACTGCTCCCATAAAAAGCGCAAATCCGCAATAGTCGCCGGATTACATTTGCCACATGGCTGCCAAAGACACCACGGTACGTATGTAGTTCATCGATTACGATGTATTTTAAGTTTTCAAATAAATGCACCCATTTCGTATGGTTTGGCAAGATGGCCGAATGAAGCATGTCCGGATTCGTAATCACGATATGACCCGCTTTTCGCACCTTCTGTCTGATCGCGGGCGATGTATCTCCGTCATATGTGAAACTTTTAATATCAATACCCATTTCACTGATCATTTCATTTAATTCACTTTTCTGATCTTGAGCAAGAGCCTTTGTTGGAAAAATATACAGTGCCCGGTTCGCCTCATTTTCAGCGATCGATTGCAGAACAGGCAAATTGTAACATAGTGTTTTACCTGAAGCAGTCGGTGTCACTGCCACAATATTTTCACCGTGCATAACCGACTCAAATGCGGAATATTGATGCGTATATAACTCCCCGATCCCTCTTTGCCAGAGAGCTTTTCGAATACGCTCGTCAACCATTTCTGGGAGCGGTTTCGTTTTCGCTTCTTCCGGTTCAATCTCATGCCAATTTATAATTTGTTCATTGTTTCGCAATTCAGCAATTAATTGTGAAAGTGTTTTCTTCTTCACCGTTCTTCACACCTTTCTTCCTATGCTAGTTTAACGAACAAACGCTCTTTTTGAAAGCAAAAAAAAGAACGCCTTATAGCGCTCCATCTCGTTTTACTATTTTTTCAAGCGATTCCAGCACGTATAACGCGGAATCTGCTGATTGAATAAATTTCGCTTTGCCCGTTTCAAAAAAATGGGCGTATGCACCGACTCGGCGTGCATTATCCGCTGTTTGCGTCACTTGAGCCGCATGTATATATTTTTGCGGATTTGTTTTCAGCCATTCGAGAGCAGATTGTTCCCATGTATCCGCCACCTTGTCCATTTCATCGGCAAATGGCTTCACAACACCGAAAAAATCAGCTGTCTCTTTGGTTTCTCTCCGCTCTTCATAAATTGATTTTGCTTTATGGATAAGCGCTTGAAGTGTTTCCGTCTGTTCAATCAACTGCACTGCCCACTACCCCGTTTCGTTTACATTGATCCTGCCGCCGGTTTTAACGTAGACATGAAAGAAGGTACGTCCGGTTCGCCACATAAAAAGCGGGCGCCTTCTTCCACAAGCAAAAGCCTGTTTTGAATGCGTTCTTTTTTCACGCGCAGTCCGAATAACTGTTGGTGCCGTTCAGCTGCTACTTTTGTGTATACGAGTCTTTCCAGCTCCAGCGTCTGTTGTTCAATCTCAGCTAACCGTTCCATCCATTCTTCTTTTGTCATGATCGTCTCCACCCCTTTGCTGTGATAAGGATAGATATTCGATTTTCCCTTTGTAATCCCTTCCTTGTCGACAAAACAAGTTGTGTCTTGGCAAAGAAAGAAGAATTTCGACAAATATTTCAGAAGTAGATTAGCTTTCTTCTACATATACCCAGTCATTATTATAGTAGCCGAATGAGAAGGATTATTCAATGTTAATGGTAAAAAAGCAATAAGGCTTTCCAAACAGGCCATTTGCTCATTCATGTGGTATAATATGTATGGATTCAGGAGGAGGGAAAAAAATGGCTATCCGCTACCCAAATGGCAAAAAACATACGTATCCGGCTCATCTAAATCAAGCTGAAACAACAGTGAAAGACACGACCTTCAGCAATCGGGGCATGACGCTTGAAGAGGATATTAATACGACGAATTCGTATTATTTAAATCGCGGGATCGCGGTCATTCACAAAAAACCTGTCCCCATCCAAATTGTCCGCGTCGATTATCCAGCTCGAAGTGCAGCTGTCATTAAGGAAGCTTATTTCAGACAGGCATCCACAACGGACTATAACGGGGTATATAAAGGAAAGTATATTGATTTTGAAGCGAAAGAAACGAGAATTGCATCTTCTTTTCCGCTCAAAAACTTTCACGAACATCAAATCAGCCATATGAAACAGGTAGAGTCGCACGGGGGCATTGCATTTGTCATCATTCGCTTTTCCCAATTGGACGAGCTCTTTTTTCTGCCATTTCAAGCGCTGTATACGTTCTGGTGCCGAATGATTGAGGGCGGACGAAAATCGATTACAAAAAAAGAACTCCTCACATTCGGTACGTCTCTCAAGCTTGGATTATCGCCCCGAATTCCTTATTTGGATGCGGTCGAAAGCATTTATTTTTAACTTTTGAAAGCGAGGAAATAAGACACATGTCTGATGAATACACATCGAGAATCGAAAAGAGGAACAAGCAACGAAAAAAACCGGCTCGTTCAAGCAAAGCACCGAAACAGAAAAAGACACCTGCTAATAAAAAGCAGTCGGTTATTAAACGTATTTTACTTGCACTCTTACTGCTCGTCTTTTTAACACTTGCAGGAGGCGCAGGATTGTTTGCTTATTTTGTAAAGGATGCACCGGAACTGGATGATGCATTGCTTCGTGATCCAATTTCATCGAAAATTAATGACATGAATGGGGATCTTATCACGAATGTAGGCTCAGAACGGCGCGATTACGTCACTTATGAAGATATCCCTGCGCTTATGCGCGATGCAATTTTAGCAACAGAAGACATTCGTTTCTTTGAACATAAAGGGATAGACCCGATCCGCCTTGCCGGTGCCGTTGTGAAAAATGTGACAGAGGGCTTTGGCTCACAGGGTGCAAGTACAATCACCCAACAAGTCGTGAAAATGTCATACTTGGATTATGATAAAACGTTAAAACGTAAAGCGCAGGAAGCATGGCTTGCTTATAAACTTGAAGAAGCCTATTCAAAAGAAGAAATTTTTGAAATGTATGTAAATAAAGTGTATATGTCTAAAGGAATAAATGGCATTAAAGCTGCCGCTGATTACTTTTTTGGTAAAGAGTTAAGTGAGTTGACTTTGCAGGAAGCCGCTTATATTGCCGGAATCCCACAAAGTCCAAATAATTACAATGCCAATGAGCATCCAGAAAATGCAGAAAAACGAAAAGACATTGTTCTTTCCCTTATGCATCAGCACGATAAAATTACACAATCAGAAATGGACGAGGCACAGCAACAAGACATCACTGATTCCTTAATTGAACCCGTGAACAAATCAGAGGTGGCAAAAGAATATAACTCTTACATTGATCTAGTTGTAGAAGAAGTTGAGGAAATGGGCTACAACGCCTATTCAGACGGCTTAACCATTGAAACCACGCTTGATAAAGATGCGCAAATGTACATGGATAAATTGTTAAATAGTGATGAATTCATTGATTATCCAAGTGATTTGTTCCAAGCAGGAATTGCCCTGACAGATACACAGTCTGGGGAAATTCGGGCCATTGGCGGCGGCCGTAAACAGGAAGTAGAACGCGGCTGGAACTATGCGGTTGATTCTCAGCGCCAGTCGGGCTCTGTTATTAAACCACTCATTAATTACGGGCCTGCAATTGAATACTTGAAATGGTCGACGTATGAACAAATTGAGGACAGCCCGCTCAATTATTCCAATGGCGGACCATCTGTTGGAAACGCCGGCGGTTCGTACGCTGGCATGATGACGATGCGCGAAGCACTTGTGCGATCAAAAAATACGCCGGCGGTTCGTACGCTGAAAGAAGTCGGATTTGAAGATTCATATAAATTCCTATCAGGACTCGGCATTGATATGAAAAATGAATATGAATCATATGCGATCGGTGCCAATGACGGCGAAGATGCGATCTCTCCCCTGCAAATGGCAGGTGCCTATGCTGCGTTTGGCAATGGCGGTACGTACAATGAGCCGCATACCGTTACAAAAATTACGCTTCCTGATGGAACAGAAATTAAAAGCGAATTTAAATCGGAATCAGCCATGAGTGATTACACAGCCTACATGATTTCAGATATGCTAAAAGACGTTGTGGACCATGGTACCGGAAGAGCAGCGAATATTCCCGGTCTCCCTGTTGCCGGTAAAACAGGAACAACAAACTATACGGCAGATGAACTAGCAAAGTATGATATCCCATCCAGCGGATCGCCGGATGCTTGGTTTGTTGGCTACACGACGAATTATACAGCAGCCATCTGGACCGGATATGAAAATCGAACAGAATATTTATCAAAAGAAAGCCAGCAAATTGCAAAAGAATTGTTTAAACAGTTAATGACGGAAGTATCATCCGATATAGAAACAGAAGATTTTGAAAAACCGGACAGCGTCGTTGAACTGGCTATTGTAAATGGGTCCAATCCAGCCCAAATTGCTGGAAATGGTATATCGGACAGCAATAAAGTCTATGAGTTGTTTGTACGCGGCGAACAGCCGAAGCGGACAGCGAAACCGGTGAAAGAAAAAGAACCGGAAGAGGAAGAAGACGAAGAAGAACAAGAGCAAGAGGAAGAGACACCATCAGGTGAAGTGACCGGATTAAGTGCTTCAGCTGACGCGGGCGGCAATATTTCTGTCTCTTGGTCATTTAGCGGCAGCGGCGCTTCATTTAGCGTAACGAACGGATCGGAAACGCAATCGATTGGCGGATTCTCTACCGTATTTGGCGGCGGGCAGCCAGGTCAGACCTACTCAATTACGGTGACAGCACTTGTCAATGGTCAAAGCGTGGACTCTGCTTCTACATCCGTAACCATTCCAGGCGGCCAAGCGGAAGAACCGGAACCAGTACCAGAGCCGGAACCAACGCCTAATCCAGTACCGGAGCCAGAACCAGTACCAGAACCAGTACCAGAACCAGAGCCAGAACCAGTACCAGTACCAGAGCCAGAACCAGAGCCAATACCAGTACCAGAACCGGACATACCTACTAACAACGGCAATGGGAACTCCGGAAACAATGGCAATGGAAACAATAGTGGCAGTACCCAAACCCAAAGCAACAGCAGTGGAGAAACCGAAGCAACAGAATAAAAAACAAAAGCGTCTATATGGAGCATATGCTCCGTATAGACGCTTTTTTATCGTTTACGAATGGCGTTTACTGCTGCCGCTTTCTGCAGCTCAGACATCAGTTCGATCAACTGTCGAAACGCCGGGTAGGTGCAGGGCCCGGCAACAATAAATTGAAATCGTTCGCGAAAATTAATCGGTTTTATGCCAAACTCCGCTTCTCTTTGCTTCCAGAAAACAGGGGCTGCCGGCGATCCATTTATCCAAAACAGCGCCATGAAAAAAAGAGCCAGCAGAGCGCTCGTCTCTTCGTGCGTATCTTTTTGGCGCAGTCGGTGTTTTTCCTCTACAGCAGCTATTAGATGTTCCCATATCGGCAGCAACTCTGGCAGCCCCCGCTGCTCTTTTAGCCACGGTTTTTTTTCGCCGGTTAATTCATATAAAAAATAAGGATATTGATCAAGCGTTTTTGGAACTGGTGCGTGCTGTTCATCTGAAAAGAAGCGAAGCCCAGGCGGTATTAGAATGAGATCCCTCATACAATCTTCTGCTTCATTCGTTTTTTCCCTTCCCGGCATAAATCTAATAGCGGGCATTCCGGACAGTTCGGGGACTGTGCTTTACAATGATAACGTCCAAAGAAGATCATCCGGTGATGCGTGACGGACCATTCATCCATCGGAATTTTCTTCATCAATGTTGCTTCTACTTCCGTCACGTTATCTTTCCAGCGGCAAAACCCTAACCGCTTGGAAATACGTTCCACATGTGTGTCCACCGCGATGGCCGGTACACCGAATGCAACAGACGCCACTACATTTGCTGTTTTGCGGCCAACACCTGGAAGTTTTACAAGTTCATCTTGTGTTTTTGGAACAATCCCGTTCCACTCGTTTATAATTAGATGCGACAATTTTTGAATATTTTTTGCCTTGTTTCGATACAAGCCGATCGAGCGAATGTCCTGTTCTAGTTCTTCGAGCGGTACTTCTATATAATCTTCTGGCGTTTTGTATTTTTCAAATAACCTTTTCGTCACTTTGTTGACGAGCACATCTGTACATTGTGCCGATAATAGAACCGCGATGACAAGTTCAAACGGATTGGCATGGTTCAATTCGCAATGCGCATCGGGAAACATCTCGCCAAACGTATCAAGACAGCGGCGAATTTCTTTTCTAGTCAGCATATTACATTCTCCTTACTGCTCAAGCCAATTGTAAAATGGAACGGCATTTTCAGAACGTCTTACCTGCTCTGTTCCAGTTGGCTTACGAAATTTCCGTCCTTGCTCTCGCGCTTGATCTACTGTTTTAATGCCTTGCTTTTTCCACTCAAATAAAATGCGGTCCATATAGCGGAAATTCAGCTTCATTGACATCACTGCTTCACGAAGAGCCGCTTTAATGACGGACGGATCATGTTGATCCTGATCAATCCAAAGTGCCAGCGTTTCACATTCAATCGCTGAAAGGGGCCGGCCAAATTCTTCTTCAAATAAGCTATATAAATCTTTCTCTTCTGTCATCGCTTGTTGTAATGATTGGCCGCGTGCATCCGATTCAAAAAGGGCAGCAATCTTGTACCAAAGCGGTTTTAACGAATAAAATTCATATCCAGTCTGATCCCCTTGTTCAATGGCCACCACTTGCTTCTGTATCATTTTTTTTACACAAGCAGCACAATCAGAAGACGAAATCGTCATCCGTTCCGCAAGGTCTTCAAAGCTTGGAAATAATATGCCTCTTTGAGTAAACGAATAAATGTGCAACAGCACCATCATCTCTTTTTCATCGATTTGCAGCCGTTTATAGTTTTGGAGAAGAACGTTCGGTATACTTGTCATCCCATTTTCCATCCAGCTCATTACGATCTCTTTTTCTTTCATTTTCTATTCCACCTCAAAACTTTTTCACTGGCATTGTTTCATATTATACTAGCAGATACATAAAAAGAAAAGCCGCCCTTGTGGACAGCTTTACTAGTAAGATTAGCCTTTTTTATTATTATTAACATAATCGGCAATGCGTTGTGTTGCTTTTTCAAGCAATTCAAGTGATGTTGCATAGGATAGACGAATGTTTTCAGGCGTTCCGAATCCGCTTCCTGGTACGACCGCTACATTTGCTTCTTCAAGAAGAGCCGTAACAAAGTCATCTACACTTTCATGGCCCGTCAATGTAGCTGCTTCTGCTACATTCGGATACAAGTAAAATGCACCCTGTGGTTTCAAGCATGTAACACCTGGAATAGCTATTAATTTTTCATGAATAATGTTTAAACGCTCTTCAAATGCTTTTTTCATCTCTTCAACCGGCGCTTGCGTATCTGTGTAAGCCGCAATGGCACCATATTGGGATGTTGTTGTCGGATTTGATGTAGAATGGCTTGCAAGGTCCGTCATCGCTTTAATGACCTTTGCATTACCCGCTGCATACCCAATACGCCATCCTGTCATAGAATGCGATTTTGACACACCATTAATAATAATCGTCTGCTCTTTTAACTCCGGAGACAATTCTGCAATTGAAATGTGTTTGTTGCCGCCATATACTAATTTTTCATAAATTTCATCAGATACGATCCAAATATTTTTACGCAGTGCAACTTCACCAAGAGCTTTTAATTCATCCGCTGTGTAAAGCATGCCTGTTGGATTTGATGGCGAGTTAATGATCACTGCTTTCGTTTTATCTGTAATCGCTGCTTCTAATTGTTCAGGCGTCACTTTGAAATCATTTGATTCTTTGCCGTCTACGTACACTGGCACACCATCTGCGAGCTTTACTTGTTCTGGATAGCTAACCCAGTATGGTGTTGGAATAATGACTTCATCGCCTTCATTTAAAATAACCTGGAACAGGTTGTAAAGCGCGTGTTTTGCACCTGTTGTCACAATGATTTCATTTGGTTTATATGTAATGCCTTGATCTTCTTTAAATTTGCTAATGATCGCATCTTTCAGTTCTGCAAGGCCGCCCGCCGGTGTATATTTTGTTTGTCCATCTTTCAATGAAGCATAGGCTGCTTCAATAATATGATCTGGCGTATTAAAATCCGGTTCGCCCGCACCAAGACCGATGATATCGATTCCTTGCGCTTTCATTTCTTTCGCTTTCGCTGTAATGGCAAGTGTCGCTGATGGGGTGAGTGCTTTAACACGTTCTGCTAATTGTACATCCATTTAAATTCTCCATTCTATTATATATTTTCGATTTTTTTCCACCATTTTCCATTCGCAAACGATAAATAGTAGTAATTCAAATTGCCTTTTTCATTTTCAAATGTAAATAACCAGATAGGGGTTTCTTTCTCCATGCCAAGTGTAAGCGAAAGAATCTTCACATTGCCCGCTTCCTTCTTGAAGAGAGCACGCGCTTCTTTTTCCGTTACACCTGTATCAAGTGATTTAATAATCGGTTCTGACTTGCTATCTCGCGCTAGCCACACTGCGACTTTTTTGCCGTTTTCATCTTTCCCTGTCGCCGTATAAAAAACATTTTTGCTATTATATAGATACACCTTTTCCACTTCTGTAAGAGCGGCTTTTTCTTTTATTGCCTGTACAGCGGTCGCTTTTTCTTTTTTATACGGTTTTTGTGCATTATTATACATGATTCCAATTGTTAGCGCAAGAGCAAGCATAATAAAACCGATTATTAACACCCATTTTTTAAAATTCGTTCGTTTATCCATCGCTTCTTACGTTCTATAAATGGTGAAAACCGCTTTCGTTTCGTCTTCTGCATCAAGCGCTAGACCAAACATTAAATTTTCACGCTTCAGTGTTCTATTTAACGTGTCGACAAGCTTATATAAATCACCGCTATTTTCAACGGTTACGGTCGACAGTACATCAATTTTCGACTCCATTATAACCCCTCCTGTTGGCATTATAGCAGGAATATCCACTCTTCATGCAACTATTTTTCATTTGGAAGCCACTTTTCAATGAGCTCTATTGTACCGTAGATATCTTCCTCCAAAGCCGGGATATCCGAAAGCGACTCTAAAAAAGATTTTCCATATCTGCTTGATATGATACGCCGGTCAAAGATGACCGCAACCCCGCGATCAGACTGCGTGCGAATCAACCGTCCGAATCCTTGCCGAAAGCGGATAATCGCCTGTGGAAGTGAATATGCGGAAAATGGATTTTTCCCTTCCTCTTTTAATTGCTTGCTTTTAGCCGCTACAAATGGATCATCCGGCGGTGCAAAAGGGAGTCTAACGATAAACAAAACAGATAGATCTTCACCTGGAATATCGATCCCTTCCCAAAAAGCGCCGGTTCCAAGCAAAATGGCTTTATCATACTGACGAAAATTTTTCGTCAAGCGCGTGACACTTCCGTTTGTAATGCCCTGTGCAATAACCGCGTAGTCTGCCAGCAAGTCTGTTTCTCGTATATAATCATGCGTTTTTTTCAAAATATCAAATGACGTAAACAAGACGAGCATTCGTCCACCTGCTGCTTCTGCTGCCGCGATAATATAATTGGCCACTGCAGCCGCATAGGCTGCATTGTCTACCTCTTTTACTTCCGGGACATCATTTGGAATCACGATGCGGCATTGATCGGCATAATTAAAAGGCGATTTGAACACATATTTATCATAAGAAAATGCAGACAAACCTATTTGATGTGCAAAAAATTGAAATGAATTTTCAACAGTCAACGTTGCTGATGTAAACACGACATGTTTACGTTCAAGCAAATAATGGTTAATAAGCGCTCCTGCGTAAACAGGCTGTGTGCGTATGGTCAATGTATTTAATAATGATCGTACGTCACCTTCCATCCAGACAACTTCACGATCATCCGGCCGGAATATAAGTTCAAATAAACATTCATTCCATTGGCGGCATCGCTCCCGCAGTGCCGCTGCATCATCGACAAACAACTCATCACGTGCAGGCAGCTGTCCGCGAATTTGTTCAATAGGGGCTATTCTTTTCGTTAATTCTTCAATGAACAACGAAAGATCTTTATATACACGTTCTGCTCCCCATTCGATTTGCTGCCATTCGGCCGTTTGACGTTTCTCTTCATCAATTGCCAGCTGTCTTTTGGATTGTGCCATCCATTTCGTCTTTTGTCCAAAGAAAGCCCCTATCAAGGCAAACCACTCTTCCGCTTCCGTTACAACAGATGACATCCGCTTCATCAATTCAATCGAAGAAGGCGCCGATAGATGCTTTTTCTCTATTCGTTCTACTTGATAAAGCAACCGCTTCTCATCGGACATGCCTATTTTTCCAAGTAAAAATTTTAATTGCGAAAGTGAGAGCTCTTTTCCAAGTCGTTCACGTGCTGCTTTTTCAAACTGATGTGCTTCATCGATAATCACGTGCCCATTGTCCGGTAAAAGCGGGCGCTCTGCTTTCATATCAGCAATTAAAAACGAATGATTTGTGACAATAATATCGGCATTTGCCGCCACCTCTTTTGCATATATAAAAAAGTCATGTGCACGCCATGCCTGTTTCGCTTTATTCATATAATCATCCGCCTGGCACACTTCTTCCCAAAGAAGAAGTCCGCCTGAAGACAAATTCAATTCATCGCCGTCTCCTGTCATCGTTTCAAGCAGCCAGACGAGAATTTGCATTTTTGCGATCGTCCGGTCGTAATTCGTCTCACGTTCTTTTAACACGCGCACAAAGCGCGATAAGTCCAGATAATGACGTTTTCCTTTTAATACGGCTGTACTCACATCAAATGGAAGCATCCTCTGGACTTTCTTTAGCTCGTGCTCAAGAAGCTGATGCTGCAATAAAACTGTATACGTTGAAATGATGACCGGCTTGCCCGATTGCCTGCTTTTATACACGCTCGGCAAAAGGTAAGCGAGTGACTTCCCTGTTCCAGTGCCTGCTTCAATGACTGTATGAATGCCGCTTTCAAGCGACTTTTGTACCGCTGCCATCATCTCCATCTGACCGGGACGGCGCTTCATACCAGGCGCTCCTGCTAACAAGGTCCACTTTGCCTCCATTTCTTCCGGAAATGCAATCGACTTATTCGCTTCCCGCTTCACGGGCCGTTCTTTTTTCCGGAGAGCAAGGCCCCTGTATACTGTCCATTCTGAAGGCAGCGTTTCAATACGCTTTTTTTTCTGCATGGCAATACGCGTAAGCAGGACGTGAATATCACTTTTCAGCCCGACTGCCAGTTTTGCAAGCTGTTCAATCGTGACAAGCGGCAATTGCTCCAGCCGCTCCATTAACTGCAAAAAAAGCTGTGCTGTCGCGTACGCATCGCTGTCAGCACGATGCGGCTGCCCGTGATTCAGCTGAAACTGTTCAGATAAATCACTAAGCTTATAGCTGTCGGATGTCGGCAGAACGATTTTTGAAAGTTCCACCGTATCGATTACAAGCCCTTCAAATGAAGGATAACCGGCGGCAGCAAACTCATTATTCAAAAATGTTAAATCAAATGTGACATTATGTGCGACAAAAACAGACCTATTGATCCACTCATTAAAAAGACTCGCTTTGGCTGAAAATGGTGATGCATCTTTTACTGTCTGCTCATCGATCCCTGTTAATTCTTGAATAAACGGGGGAATCGGTGCTTCTGGGTTTAAATATGTATCATATTGTTCTGTTATTATTCCTTTTTCAATGGCAACAAATGCCGCCTGCATAATACGGCCTCCACTTGCATAAGAATGACCGGTCGTTTCAAAATCAGCCACCACAAATCGTAAATCATTGATCACGGCAAACACACCTTTTAGTAAATTCCTCTTCAGTTTACCATAAAAAAAGACCACTGCACGCGCAGCGGTCTAAAATAAAAGGTTACATAATGGTTGCGGCTGGCTCTTGATGCAGCATATTCGCAATCTGATTTTTTTCATTCATAATCAGCACGTTTGGTTTATGATCCTTCACTTTTTCCTCTGCAACCATTACATACGAAATAATAATGACCGTATCCCCTGGCTGCACAAGGCGCGCTGCTGCTCCATTTAAACAAATTACGCCACTTCCGCGCTCACCTGGAATAATATATGTTTCGAGACGTGCACCATTATTGTTATTCACGATTTGCACTTTTTCATTTGCCATCATACCGGCTGCATCCAGTAAATCTTCATCAATCGTAATGCTGCCGACATAGTTTAAATTTGCTTCTGTCACCGTCGCACGGTGAATTTTACCGTTCATCATTGTTCGAAACATGACGTTCTTCCTTTCACAGTTAAGATGGCATTATCAATTAACCGGGCTTTTTTATATTGAACAGCTGTCGCTATAATAATTGTGCCCTCTGTTTCACGTATCGGTTCAAGCTCCGGGTACGAAAGAATTTCTACATATTCTACTTCCGCGCCTGAATGACCATGTAAATAGGCCGTTGCTTGTTCTTTTAAACGGTTCACATGTATTTCACCGGCTTCAATTGCCTCTCTCACATGAGACAGAGCTTTGTAAATAGCGGGCGCTTTTTCACGTTCTTCCGGCAGCAAATATACATTACGTGAGCTTTTGGCAAGTCCATCGTCTTCTCGGACTGTCTCAACTCCAACAATGGTAACAGGTACATTCAAGGTATCGACTAAACCATAAATAACCGCAAGCTGCTGTGCATCTTTTTTGCCAAAGTATGCCTTGTCTGGCTCTGTCAAATGAAACAGCTTTAAAACAACGGTGGCCACGCCATCAAAATGCCCTTCTCGTTTTAATCCGCATAATGCATTCGTCCGTTTTTTCACAGTAAGCACGACAGCCGGTTCATCTGGATACATGTCATTCACAGACGGCATAAATAAGTAATCAACACCAGCCTTTTCCGCAAGGACCGTATCTCGTTTTGGATCACGCGGATACCGCTCATAATCTTCATTTGGACCAAATTGAAGCGGATTGACGAAAATAGACATGATGACAACATCATTTTCCTTTCGTGCCTGTTTCGCCAATGTGATATGGCCTTCATGCAAAAATCCCATTGTTGGAACAAAGCCGATCGTCTTTCCCTTCTTTTTTTCCATATGGACGATGTCTTTTATTTGTGCCACTGCCGAGATTACCTTCATGATTTCATACCTCCGTACAGCTGATCAAGTTCCTCTTCATTCATCGTAAACTCATGTTCAGCAGCCGGGAAAATGCCGGATTTTACATCTGACACGTACGACTGAATAGCCTGTACACCTTGATTGTCAAAATCCGCATAGCTTTTCACGAACTTTGCTGTGCGATCCACACCGTAGCGCATTAAATCGTGATAAACAAGAACCTGACCATCTGTTTTGGCGCCTGCACCGATGCCAATAACAGGTATCCGCAATGCTTTTGAGACTGATTCAGCCACTTGATGCGGTACACATTCAAGCACCAGCATAAATGCACCTGCCTGTTCCATCGCTTTCGCATCAGTAAGAAGACGACGGGCGGCTTCAGCTGTTTTTCCTTGTACTTTATAACCACCCATTACCCCGACAGACTGAGGTGTTAAGCCTAGATGGGGACAAACCGGTACTCCTGCGGCCGTTAACTCACGGACGCGGTCGACAATATCACCGGCTCCTTCTACTTTTACTGCATCTGCTCCTGCTTCTTGAATCAGTTTTCCTGCCGCTTTCATCGTTTCTTCTCTATTTACATGATACGTCATAAATGGCATATCCGTAATAATAAATGTATTAGATGCACCACGCTTTACTGCTTTCGTATGATGAATCATATCATCAAGCGTCACTGACACGGTTGACTTATAGCCAAGAACGGTCATCCCTAATGAATCACCGACAAGAACAACATCTGCTCCACCTGATTGTGCATGTTTTGCTGATGGAAAATCATATGCGGTGACCATCGCAATGTTTTCGTTGTTTGCTTTCATTTGAATAAAATCCACTGTTTTTTTCATCCGTTCGTCCTCCTTTTAAATAAGAGGAGACGAAACAATATAAAAAGGGTCCTCACCAAAAAGCAGAAGGACCCCGTTCCATACGGTTTGAATGTTTCGACCCTCTGTCCCTGTCCACATGGATCAAGGCAGTATATGTCTTAGTAATATGCTATTTTCACTTATTTAACCGGTGCAGCTCACTTTGATACCGCCTGATTTAAGACCATTATAACAGGGTATGTACTCTTTGACCATGATAATTTACTCTTCCATTTCAATATCAGCCGAATAAATATCATGAATGACTCCATTTTTATCCTCCAATTTCAAAACGCCTTCCTCCGTAATACCAAGCGCTTTCCCACGGATTGTCCCCGTGACGGTACGTGCAATAATGGAGCGTCCGATTGAAATGGCATACGTCTCCCACTTCTCTTTAATAAGACTAAATCCATTCGTCATATATTCATCGTAATAGGTTTCCAAATTTTTCATGATTGCTTGAACAATTTGTGCCCGAGAGACCGTTTCTCCTTTTTCAATGGCAATCGAGGTGGCAATATCAGCCAGTTCTTTCGGAAATTCACGCTGATTTACATTTACACCAATGCCGATAATAATGGAGCGGATATGGTCAGAGTCCGCCTGCAGTTCGGTTAAAATACCTGTCACCTTTTTCCCATTTAATAACAGATCATTCGGCCATTTAATGGTTGGCGTGATACCTGTTGCTTCACGAATGGCTTCTGTAACAGCGACTGCCGTAATAAGCGTAAACTGTGGTGCTTTAAAGGGAGGCAGTTCCGGTTTTAAAATTAGGCTCATCCAAATGCCTGTATATTTAGGTGACTGCCATGGACGTGCCATTCGTCCACGTCCCGCTGTTTGCTCTTCTGCAATGATGAGGGTGCCTTCTTCTGCTTCCTCTGCAATTTGGTGTGCTTCTTTTTGCGTTGATTCTACGCTTTCTTTAAAAACAATCCGCTTGCCCAAACGGTTCGTTTCAAGCCCGATCAGCAATTCATTTTCACTTACTTTATCTGGCTTAGACGTAATACGATACCCTTTTTTCCGCACCACTTCGAGTTCGAATCCTTCCTGGCGGAGTGATTCAATATGTTTCCACACAGCTGTGCGTGAACAACCGATCATATCAGCAAGTGCTTGTCCGGATACGAATTTACCGTCCGCTTTTGAAAAAGCTTCAAGCAACGTATGCTTTACAGAAGATTGCACGACCGCAACCACTCCTTTATCTGTTCTTTCTTGTTTTCGATTTTACGATTCACAACTGCTTTTTCAGAGGATATGAGACATTCTTTAATCCAAATGCCACGTTGTTTTCCGCTCCATTCCATTAAATCAGAACCTGTGACATCCAGTGCATTTCTCTCTTTGATCGGCAGGGCGTGCCAGCGGGAAATGACATAGGGAGACTTTGATTCACTTCTGTCAAGCACTGCCTCTACTTCAGCACAGTCAATGGCTGTTTCAAGCTGTGCCTCGTACAACAGAATATCATCCCATCCTTCTGCACGGACTTTTCTTAATATACGTACACCTTTTTCAATTCGTTTAATCCGTTTTGCTGACATACGCCAGCTACGCAAAAACTCGTTTATATATTTATCTGTTATTTCATAAGCAATCAGCAGCCACATTTGATCTGTATCCAAGGACTTTAATGGGCTTTTGGCTATTTGTTCAAGTACTTTTTTTTGACTAGAAAGACCCGGCAGAAATAGAAAAAGGCCTGTCTCGATGAGGACAGATAATCCTTTTTCTTTCGCTATGCCTGTGAATAGCTTATCCATTTCATTTAATTTTCGTTCGACGGCAATATGCGACAAAAGCGGCGCATATTCTTTTATTGCCCGCCTCGTGTCCGAATCAAGTTCGAATGAAAGCTGACTGACAAATCGGGCGGCTCGCATCATACGGAGTGCATCCTCTGAGAACCGTTCTGATGCCTTGCCGACAGTCCGAATCATTTGATTATTCAAGTCTTGCTGTCCATTAAATGGATCGATTAACTGCCCATCTAACGTCATCGCCATCGCATTCATTGTAAAATCACGGCGCTTTAAATCTTCCTGCAGCGACCGGACAAACTGGACCTCGTCCGGTCTTCTAAAATCACTGTACATGGATTCTGTACGGAATGTAGTTACTTCAAAACGTTGATCATTAAGCAAAATAAGAACAGTGCCGTGTTCAATCCCTACATCTACTGTATACGCGAAGACAGTTTTAACTTCCTCTGGTGTGGCGGAGGTTGCAATATCTACATCATGAACTGGTCTATTTAAGAAAAAATCCCGAACGGCACCACCCACAAAAGACGCTTCATAACCAGCCGCTTCAAGTGCCTTCAAGATGGGGACTGCTTCTTTAAAAGAGGGATGGTCAATCATGATCATTCTCCTTTAACAGACGATTATACACCCGTTCATATTGTTCTACAATGTCAGCTGAATGAAAACGTGTTTTTACCGTTTCAATAGCTTGATTTTTCATTTTTTCATACATCCATTGATCCATCAACAGTGTTATGGCTGCCTCACTGATCGCTTCAATGTCGCCTACTGGACAGACGAAACCGTTTATTCCATCTTCAATCACTTCCGGAATCCCGCCCACATCTGTTCCGATACACGGTACACCGCATGCCATCGCTTCAAGTGCAACGAGACCAAAGCTTTCTTTTTCAGACAAAAGCAGCTTCAAGTCACTAATTGCATACAGTTCTGCTACATTATCCTGTTTGCCAAGATAGAGGACACGTCCTTCCAGTCCAAGTGCTTCAACAAGCCGGCAGACGATTGTCATCTCAGGACCATCTCCGACAAGAAGAAGTTTCGCAGGCATACACTCCGCAATACGGGCGAATACATTGACAACATCTGTAACCCGCTTTACTGGCCGAAAGTTTGACACATGAATAATGACTTTTTCATCGTCTTCAATACCATACTCTTTTTTCAAATGATAAATGGATTCCATTGGACGGTAGACCCGCTCATCAATAAAGTTGTACACCGTTTCAATGCTTTTCTCTGGCGCAATCAGTTCCTTTGTTTGGCTTACAAGTGAATGAGATACAGCCGTAACGGCATCAGACTGTTCAATGCCAAATTTAATCGCTTGCGTGAGCGATGAATCTGATCCGAGTACCGTAATATCCGTTCCATGCAGGGTCGTCACAATTTTCACATTTGATTTTGCCATTTGTTTTCCTAAAATAGCACAAACCGCATGCGGCATAGCATAATGAACATGCAATATATCGAGTTTTTCCCTTTCAATAACGTCCGCCATTTTACTAGCAAGTGCAATATCATATGGTGGATATTGAAATACGGAGTATTGATTGACGTCTACTTGATGAAAGAATATATTATGGTACATCCGGTTTAGACGGAATGGAACAGCCGATGTAATGAAATGAATATTGTGTCCCTTTTCTGCAAGCAGCTTTCCAAGCTCGGTCGCCACAACGCCCGAGCCTCCGACCGTTGGATAGCATGTTACACCAATGTTGAGTCTCATCTTATTCGACCGCCGTTCCCTCACTCATCTCTGCTATAATGCCATTTACGATTGCCCGCGCTGTTCCAATGTTTGTCGCAAGTGGAACCGCATATACATCGCAAAGACGCAAGAGCGCTGTTACATCCGGTTCATGTGGCTGTGCTGTTAACGGATCACGAAAGAAAAATACAAAATCGATTTCACCGCGGGCAACGCGAGCACCAATTTCCTGATCGCCCCCGAGCGGTCCTGATTGAAAACGATGTACCGTAAGTCCCGTTGCCTCCATAATTTTAGTACCGGTCGTACCGGTCGCGACTAACGAATGCATACTAAATACATCTTTATAAAGCGACACAAACTCAATTAAAGCCTCTTTCTTTTTATCATGTGCAATAAGTGCAATGTTCATAAAAAACTCCTCCATTAATCAAGAATATTTTCAAGCCCGTATACAAGCGTTTTTGTTTTCATAACCGTTTCAACGCACACTTTTACCCCAGACATAAAGGATACCCGATTGTATGAATCGTGACGGATGGTGAGCGTCTCACCGTCTGCCCCAAATAATACTTGCTGATGAGCAATTAATCCAGGCAAACGTACACTATGAATGTGCATTCCGTTCATCTCAGCTCCACGTGCCCCTTGAATCGTTTCTTTTTCTTGCGGGTGGCCTTGCTTCTTTGGTTCACGCACGTCATTAATCATTTGTGCTGTTTTCACCGCTGTACCGGATGGAGCATCTAATTTTTTATCATGATGCAACTCAATGATTTCCACGTCACCAAAATATTTTGCAGCCAATTGTGAAAATTTCATCATTAGTACAGCACCAATAGCAAAATTCGGCGCGATAATACAGCCAAGCTCTTTTGATTCTGATAACTCTTTTAGCTCCTGAAGCTGTTCATCTGTAAATCCTGTTGTCCCGACAACGGGCCGGATCCCATGCTCTAGTGCTGCTTTCGTATGTATATAGCCAAATTCTGGCGTTGTCAGATCAATTAATACATCGGCTGCTTGATCTGAAAAACAATCACGCACATCTGTATAAATCGGTGCATCTGATCCTTTAAATCCAATATCAGATAACGTTTCACCGCCGTGTTTCCGATCAAGTGCTGCAACTAGTTCAAATTCTGGTGTGTTCAACACCATTTTCACTGCTTCTTCCCCCATGCGGCCTCGTGGACCCGCAATAATGACACGAATACTGCTCATTGTTGTTCCTCCTCTATTCTCGTCCAGCGATCTTTATCCCTCGTCTGAAATTTATTCATAACCCGGTCGTGTGCTGTCTGCAAGTCGATATCGAGCGAATTTGCTAGACATATCGCTACAAACAAAACATCGCCCAGTTCTTCTTCAATTGTCTTTTCTTCTTCTGTCGATTTTTTTGGCTTTTCCCCGTAATAATGGTTTACTTCACGAGCCAACTCACCCAACTCTTCTGTCAAACGTGCTATCATCGCGAGCGGACTGAAATAACCTTCTTTAAATTGGCCGATATAATCATCGACTTCTTTTTGCATACTTCGCATTGATTTTTCCATCTTATTCACCACTTTCTCTACCTATGTTACTAATTATAAACCCACGGTGCAATTTTTTTCTGCTTATCGTTATACTAAAAGAAAGGAGGGATTTTATGTTGTTTAGCATGCGTTTCAAAAATATCTTATTTATTTTACTGGGTTCGGCTATTTTTTCATTCGGACTCGTTCATTTTAACATGCAAAACAATCTAGCAGAAGGCGGATTCACAGGTATTACCCTTTTATTATACAGCTTTTTTCATATTAATCCGGCCTATTCTAACCTTTTGCTGAATATTCCGCTTTTTTTTATCGGATGGAAACTGCTTGGACGTGTCTCCTTTTATTACACACTCATCGGCACGGTCAGTGTCTCGCTTTTTTTGTGGATTTTTCAGCGCTGGCAGTTTCACATTCCTCTTCATGACGATTTATTTCTTGCTGCTTTATTTGCCGGTGTTTTTATCGGCGTTGGGCTTGGTATTACATTCCGCTATGGCGGCACGACCGGCGGCGTCGATATTATCGCAAGGCTTTTGCATAAATACCGGCAAATCAGCATGGGAAAAACAATGTTTATTTTTGATGCATGCGTCATCCTTGCTTCTCTTCTCACTTACATTGATTATCGGGAAGCGATGTATACGCTTGTCGCCGTATTCACTGGTGCACGTGTGATTGACTTTATGCAAGATGGGGCGTATGCAGCGCGCGGAGCCATGATTATTTCTAGCCAATATGAAGAGATTGCCACTGAAATAAACAAACGGATGGATCGGGGTGTAACCATTTTAAAAGGATATGGCTCCTATACAAAACAATCGCGCGATGTCCTTTACTGTGTCGTCGGGAAAAATGAAATTGTCCGATTAAAAAATGTAATCCATGCGGTTGATCCACATGCCTTTGTATCCGTTACAGTCGTTCATGACGTATTTGGCGAAGGGTTTACACTTGATGAAAACAAACAGCCGATCCAATAATAAAAGCACCGGAACCGTAAAGATTCTGGTGCTCTTGATTAATCCTCTTGCTGCATTCCTGTATACATTAAAATCAACCGGACAAGTTCAAGTACAGCCACTGCAGCAGCAGCAACGTATGTCATGGCAGCAGCATTCAACACTTTCCGTGCTTCCCGCTCTTCATCATTGCGGATAATCCCGGATGAAACAATGTGATTCATCGCACGATTTGATGCGTTAAATTCTACGGGCAATGTGATCAATTGGAACACTACACCCGCCGCCATTAACACAATGCCCAGCAACAGCATATTTGTCATTGTGGAAAAGATACCGATCATAATAAACACCCACGATAAATTTGAACTAATATTTGCTACTGGCACAAGTGCATGGCGGAAACGAAGAAATGCATACGCTTCTTTATCTTGAATAGCATGGCCCACTTCATGCGCTGCGACAGCAGCACCAGCAATCGAATGACCGTGAAAGTTACTTGATGACAAATGAACCGTTTTCGTCATCGGATTATAATGATCACTTAAAAGTCCCCGTGTCTCCACTACATTCACTTGTTGCAATCCGTTGCTATCCAGAATGCGTCTTGCTGCTTGTGCGCCCGTAATGCCTGTGGAAACCGGTACTTGTGAATATTTTTTATACGTACTTTTCACCTTAATTTGTGCCCATATCGGTACAATAATGATGATCGCAAAGTATAGTAGAAAACTCATTTACTTCTGCCTACCTCCATGTGTAATGTCGTATTTTGTTACTATTATTGTACCGATCTATTCCCCTGTACGTCAATGTTTACGCTTCATTACTTCTTCTTTTTTCATTCCTTTATACTTTTTTCTTCCTGTATATACAAGTGCTGAAATGATCACACCGCCGGTCAGCGCCGTTACATGAATGAGATGTTCTTTTTCTTTTGGGTTCATCTCTTCAGCACCGCTTACCGGAACAAATACGAGAAGGAAACTCCATATAAAGACGATGATTTTATCCATCTCCATCCCCCCATCCACATGTCATAGTATATGCAGCGGTATGGAGAAAAGATGATGATTTATCACCAGATTATCCGACTTGATCTCACACACATATACCACGTAACAAAAATCGATACAATGCTTAGCCAGAATGTAAAGTAGCCAATCTCTTGGATGTACAAATGAAGCTGTGAATACGTAGGATATTGCATATATACATAATCAATGATTTCATTATGCAGAGTCCAGACAGCTGCAATCACCAGATGAATGACTTTCACCTTAAAGAAAGGTGCATATAATAATCCCTGTATCGCCATACCAAGATGAGAGGCGACGAGCATCCAGCCAAGCCACGACAGGTGCCCTGTCACAATTAATGTCAATAGATTCATTACAACGGCCCATATCCCGTATTTAAATAGTGTCATAACAGCGAGCGCCTGCATAAGCCCCCATCCTCGGCCAATCAGCAAGCCAAACAAGGCAATCGTAAAAAACAAACTCGCTGTCGGGCTATCCGGCACAAATGGCAGAAAGATCGTCGGTGTCTGCTCAAGCTGAGGCATATACCATATGTATCCGTAAATAGTTCCTCCTAAGTTGATCAAAAACAACATCCATATAAACGGGCGGTTTGATAAAAAGAAGTTCAGCATCGGCAAGCCTCCATAAAAAGAAAGGACCGCCGAACAATTCCGGCAGTCCTTTCTTTTTGATTATTTTGCTTCAAGTGTTGAAATAAATTCAGACAATTTAACGAGATCTTCCTCATTGCCTTTATACATTCCGGCAGGCATTCCACCTTTACCGTTTTTCGCAATGTCCGCAATTTCTTCAGGTGTTAATCCCGTGCCAACGAGCGACGGAGCTGCTGCCCCTCCGGATAATGTATCACCATGACAGTTAATACAACCGTTTTCTTGATAAATTTTGAATCCATCGGAATTTGTATCAATGGCCGCTTCTTCGACGATTTCTCCCATTGCTTCTTTTGCTTCCCAGTCAACAGCATCGACGGATTCCCAAGTAAGGTAAATCACCGCTGCAAGTGATAGCAGCATAAAGCCTGTCGCAAATGGACGCTGCGTCGGACGGCGTTTCGGTCCACGATCGATAAACGGAGCGAGCATCAAGCCTCCGAATGCAAGACCTGGAATAATAAAACCACCAATTACGTTGTATGGACCTGAAGCATATGTGTATTTAAGCAATTGATATAGAAACAAGAAATACCAGTCAGGCAATGGAAGATAGCCTGTATCTGTCGGATCTGCTACACGCTCAAGCGGTGATGGATGAGCGATGGTTAAGCACAGATAACCAATTAGGAATACGGCTCCGACCATCCATTCCTTCAAAAGGAAGTTTGGCCAGAAAGCTTCTGTTTTGCCCGGATATTCCGAATAATCTTTTGGAATATTTGGTTTGCGTTCTGCCGGTATACGTGAGTCGCCGACAAACTTCATCCCTTTTCCACGATGCATTGTGTCCCCTCCTTCTTTTCAAAAAAATAACTGTTAGCGTATTTTTTACAACGGTCCTGTAATACCTTGTTTGCGGATCATGATAAAGTGACCTGCCATTAAAGCAAGAAGAGCCGCTGGCAAGAAGAATACATGAATCGCAAAGAAACGAGTTAACGTTTGCGCACCGATAATATCAGGGTGTCCCGCAAGCAATACTTTCAGTTCATGACCGATCAGCGGTGTTGAAGCCGCAATCTCAATACCTACTTTTGTTGCAAATAGTGCTTTCATATCCCAAGGAAGCAAGTAACCTGTGAAACCAAGACCGAGCATGACGAAGAATATAAGCACGCCGACAACCCAGTTCAATTCACGTGGTTTTTTATACGCCCCTTGGAAGAATACACGCAGTGTATGTAAAAACATCATAACGATAACGAGACTCGCACCCCAGTGATGCATACCACGTACAATTACGCCAAAAGCAACTTCATTTTGTAAATAATAAACAGATTCCCATGCATTTTTAATGTCTGGCACATAGTACATTGTCAAAAACATACCCGACAAAATCTGGATGACAGTGACAAAAAATGTCAGACCGCCAAAACAGTATACAAATGCCGAAAAATGATGGGCCGGGTTTACGTGCTCAGGCACTTCGTGGTCAGCAATATCACGCCACATTGGCGTAATGTCGAGACGTTCGTCAACCCAGTCATAAATTTTATTAAGCATTTATTACGCCTCCTTTACACGTTGTTTGCCTGTGGTTTGCCAAGTTGCAGCAAGCCGTCTTTTTCAGCTGTTGGATAAACATCAAGCGGTTTAAGCGGTGGTGTTCCTGGAACGTTTTTCCCACTCTTTTCATACAAGCCATTATGGCATGGACAGAAAAACTTATCTTTATGATCGTTTCCTTCCCAGCTGACTGTGCAGCCAAGATGTTTACACACCGGTGATAATGCAACGATTTCGCCTTTTTTGTTTTTGTATACCCAGGCGGTATGCGTTACTTCAGATGTGTACCATGCATCGGTTTGCTCATAAGAAAAGTCGACGCGTACAGGCGTATCCTTTATTTCAGATACTTTTTGCTGTGTTGGATGGTAGTCGCCTGCTGCTTCTCCTTTCAGCACTGGATCTACAGCAAAACGCACCATTGGCATCAGCATGCCCGCTGCCATGAAACCGCCTACACCCGTTAGTGTGTAGTTTAGGAACTGACGTCTTGATACAGGTTGTTTTTTACTCATTCTTTTCCCCCCTCTATACAGTAAGCTTCGCCCACGACGGACCGTGTATGAGCATAAACATAAACTAGGACATCATTATGATAATCTATCCAGCGTAACAGGTCAATAACATCAGGAATGAAAACAGATACTAGGTTGTGACGATTTTTCGAATTATAATACACTTCCCTGCCATTTCTGCACAATAATATTGACAATTTGCTTCGCCTGATTTTCAATGAGTGAATATTTCACGCTGTCTTCCATATCACCAAGCGGTACCGATGGCACCCAAATAACAGCTGCACCCGTTTCCTCTTCCGATTCTCTCCATCTACTATCCGATGTGAAAAAGAAGACATGTTTAAATCCTGCCTTTTTTAGCCTTCCTGTCCACTCGGCAGCATCGCTTACTACTTCATCACGCTCCGGCAAATAGGCATGCGGCGGTGTGACGAGCAAACGCCCTTTAAATTGTTTTTCAAGAAATGTGACGAGCAGTTGAATAAATTCATACTGTTCCGCTGCCCCAATCATGCCCGGTCCAAAGTCAGCCGGCACAACAGGTACAATAGCCGTGTCAATATACTCTTTTTGCTGTACAAAAAGAGCTGTATCTTTTCCGTTCCAATTCATTTTTCCACCTCTTTTTTCATCCCGTTTTAACAGACAGCAAAATCCCTACTAAGGGTCGTTTTCCTTTATCATACACTCTCTTTTCTGCTGTTGCAAACATGAGTACGGGGCATAGCAAAAGAAAAACGCCTGTTTATTTATCAGACGTTTTGAGGTGTTTTGCTAGTTCATTTAATTGATCAGTCAACTGCATAAATTGTTCTTTGTCTCCACGGTCAAGCGCGGCATCAATTTTTTCATTAAGCCCCTCCCGCTGAAACTCATATACACTCCATTTCAAAAACTGTTCGGCCAGTTCTTTTTCTTTTTCTGTTAACCGCATCTGCTTTGGTATAAAAGGATTTTCTTCCCGAACAGCTGCGTATTGATGTGACTGAGGGGCACCGTTAAACTTCAATTCAATAAAAATGTCTTCTTCTTTATTTAAACGTATATCATGAAACGATTTTTCTGCATCGGTTGTCATAATATTGTCTTTAAAAAAACGAAACGGTGCGCTGTCTACACAGTGTGCCGACATAATCATGCCGCGCGGGCAATATTGAGCATCATCGACAAAGTGTACATTTTCCATCAGCTGGTCATGACTCATTAAATAATTTAAAATCCAGACAGACTCTCTTCTTTTCAACTGATAATGATTTAAAAACCAACGAATAAAATCTTTTTTCTCATGAGCAGAAACCGGGGCTGTCATTATTATCACTCCCAATCACTTAATATACATCCATTTTAAGACGATCGACTAAATCTATCCATTCATCATTTTGCGGCTCTTCTTTCAAAAGCATTTCGAATGCAGCAAGCGCGTCAGCACGACGACCGGATTCAAGTGAAAAGTATCCATATTCTGATAAAAACTCCGTATTTTCTTTTAATATAGGGAATAACTGTACATACAATTCGTCTGCTTCTTCATATTCTTCCAGCCGTTTGGCTGCACGCGCTGCATCCCATAAAAGAAGCGGTTCTGCACTGCCTGATTCACGAAACATTGAAACAATTTCAAGCACGCCTGTGTATTGTTCTTTTTTCATTAAAAGCGCATTTAGTGCAATTGCTGCTTCTGTATATTCCGGATCAAGTGCCAGTGATTCACGCAAGTATGATTCTCCTTCTTCTTCCAATCCTCTTTTTAATGCCAATTTGCCGGCGAGCAAATACAATTCTTTTTGATACACATCACGGGTAAGTCCCAATCTTGCCGCTTCAAGAGCTGAATCAATTTCTTCTTCCATTTCATATGCACGGGCAAGGTGCAAATAAATAGAATGATAATCCGGATCCAGTTCAGCTGCTTCTGTTAATTTAATCGCTGCCAGTTTATATTGTCCTGCTTGAAATGCAGTGAAGCCATACATGAAGAGCGTATCGACATCCACTTTTAAATCAAGGGCTTTTTTATAGAATGGCAGGCTTTCTTCAAACGCTCCGCCGGCACTGTATGCTTCGGCCAATCGTTTATAAATCAAAATGCCCGCAATCTCGGTTTCATTTGCTTCAGCAAGTATTTCGTATTGGCGCACCGCATCCAAAAACTTGCCTTCTTCTAAATATAATTCACCGAGTGCAAGATGTATAATTGGCTCATCCGGCTCTACACGCTGCGCTTTCAATAATTTTTGTTCGCTTACTTCATACAGCCCCTGCATTTGATAGATATCTGCCAGAACGAGCAGCGAGCGCGCATAAAACGGATCGGTATCATCAATTTCTTCTAGAATAACCATCGCTTCTTCTTCTCTGTCCATCTCCACCAATGTCTCGGCTAAAAGCAGCGACAACTCTCCTTCTCCTGGATACGACTCTAAGAGAACCATGAACAGCTTTCGTGCTTCATCTAAAAAACCTAGCTGGAGCAATTGCTCACCCAGCATGAATTGTTCTTCTGCATCACTTGAGGCAAGTACACTCTCATACAGTGAAGACGCCTTTTCCATGTCTCCCTGTTCAAGATGTGCAATCATTTTTTCTGCATTTATCATACATATCCGCCTCTTCTTTCATCAAACTTCTTTTCTTGATTCTTTATTTTAATCAAACATATTCAAATCATCAACTTTTTCGCTTGTATTGTTAATTCGATTCTTTTTGTTCATCTCCTTCTTTTTTTGAATGTCTCCCTTTATGGAAGAAAATCAATTTTCTGGAGAATTAAATAAATAAGAAAAACGCCCTCACGAGAGGACGTTATTTGATTAGCTGATTCACATGTTCGAAAAATTCAGGGTAGGATACTGCAATCGCTTCAGGATTTTCAAGCTCCACTTCTCCATCTGCAATAAGGGCGGCAATAGCCATGACCATTCCAATACGGTGATCGCCGTGTGACGAAACAGATCCGCCGTGCAGCTTCGATTTTCCACGGATGATCATTCCATCATCAGTTGCTTCAATGTCTGCACCCAGCTTTTTCAACTCATCGACAACCGTATCGATCCGATTCGTCTCTTTTACTTTTAACTCCTCCGCATCACGAATAATGGTATCCCCTTCTGCTTGCGTAGCTAGAAGCGCTATGATCGGTATTTCATCAATTAAGCGCGGAATAAGTGCTCCACTAATTTCCGTTCCTTTTAATTGGGATGTACGGACGGTAACCGTACCAATTTCTTCCCCTTTAAAAGATGTTTTTTCAACCGTCATATCAGCACCCATTTGTTTAAATACGTCAACAATACCCGTACGTGTTTCATTTAATCCGGTATTATGAAGAACAATCTCACTGTCCGGAGCAATGGCCGCAGCAACCATAAAAAATGCGGCAGAAGAAATATCACCCGGTACGTATACATCAGTTCCTTTAAATGACTGACCACCTTCAATGATAATCCGGTCTCCTTCGCGGCGAATGCCGCCGCCAAACTGTTCAATCATTTTTTCAGTGTGATCACGCGTCGCTTCTGGTTCGATAATAACGGATTCACCTTCCGCCTGCAGTGCTGCAAACATAATAGCTGATTTTACTTGAGCGCTTGCGACAGGCAGCTTGTATTCTATCGTTTTCAACTTGCGGCCTCGGATAGAGAGCGGCGTAAAGCGCCCATGATCGCGTCCCGCAATATCTGCTCCCATTGACGCAAGCGGCACCGTTACACGATCCATCGGGCGTCTAGCTATCGATTCATCGCCAATCATAACCGAATGGAACGGCAAGCCCGCAAGAATGCCAAGCATAAGACGTGTTGTCGTCCCCGAGTTGCCTGTATCGAGAATCGAAGATGGTTCTTTTAATCCTTCCCATCCCGTTCCATGAACAATAATTTCTTCTTCGGTTTCTTCAATCTTCACGCCAAGTTTGCGGAAGCAATCAATTGTGCTTAAACAGTCTTCCCCTTTTAAAAAGTGACGAATGACTGTTTTTCCATTTGCAAGCGCACCGAACATAATCGAGCGATGCGAGATAGATTTATCGCCAGGCACTTCAATTTTCCCGCCAAGAGACGGTTGTCCGAAATTCAGTTTCATCTATTTATACCCTCACTTATGCTAAAAATAAATCGTACGTCGTTTTTTGTTCAATGCAAATTTTTGCACGCAAGCGGTCTCTTTCATTTTGAAAACTAATGACGAGAACACCAAATACATCTTCGCGTGTTTCCATAATGCGAATATTTGTAATGCTGATGCGTTCTTCAGCCAAATAGCCAGTCAACTCAGAAATAACCCCTGGATAATCGGGTACATCTACGTAAAGCTCGTAAAAAGAAGGTATGGCACCTTGTGAACGAATCGGCAAGGAATCACGAAATGTTTTGGCATCGTCAAAATATCGATACAATCCATCCGCATCTTCTTTTTCCAAAATGGACAGGATGTCATTCATTTCATCGCGCCAATCCGCTAAAAGTGTAAGCAGCATCTCTTTATTGTGAAGCGAAATGTCTTTCCACATTTCCGGATTAGATGATGCAATGCGCGTAATATCCCTAAACCCGCCCGCTGCGAGCCGTTCAATTAACGGATTTTCATCGTTGAATTTTCGCGCTTGGTGCACGAGGGAAGCGGCTATAATGTGCGGGAAGTGACTAATGACACCCGTTAATTCATCATGCTGCTCTGCTGTTACTTCCATTATTTTCGCCCGCGTGCCTTCTAGCCACTTTTTTAAAATAGCTATATTTTTTTCTTCTGCCGACTTTGGAGGCGTTAGCAAATAAAACGCATTTTCAAAAAGCAATTCTTTTGCTGCTGCAACACCACTTTTATGCGATCCCGCCATCGGGTGACCGCCAATAAAGGCAATTCCTTTTTCCTCCAATATACGTGCCCGCTTCATAATACGGCTTTTCGTACTGCCTGTGTCTGTGATTAATACACCTTTTTTTAATGGCAATGATGCCAGATGCTCAATCATATACTCCGTCTGCAGAACAGGAACAGCAATAATAATTAAATCTGCAGTAGCTGCACCTTCTTCAATGGAGGCCGCCTTTTCATCAATAATATTAAGCGCATCCGCAAGCCCAAGTTCAGATTCGCGTAAATCAAATCCGATAATGTGTGCCTGTGGATGCGCTTTTTTAATCGCCTTAGCAAGTGATCCGCCAATTAAGCCAAGGCCAGCAATAAACACATTCCCTCTCATAGGCGATTACACCTTCTATCTCTTCACAGTTTCTGTCAAAAAGCTTTTCATCGCTTTCATGACGCCTTCATTTTGTTCTTTTGAACCCACTGTTACACGGACAGTGCCCGGAACGCCCAGTGCTGAGCCTGATCGCACAATGTACCCTTTTGACATTAAATATTCAAACAGCTCGTTGCTATCACATTTAAAATCAATCAAAATGAAATTGGCTTCAGATGGATAATAATCTAAGTTTTCTTCTTTGCAAAATGCATAAAACTGTTCTAAACCCGATTTGTTTTCGGAGCTGCACATCTTAATAAATGATTGATCAGCAATAGCTGCCGCGGCTGCTTTCTGTCCGAGTGAGTTTACATTGAATGGTTCGCGAACTGGATCAAGCTGGGCAATTAACGACTCATCCGCAAAACCATAACCGACACGGAATGCTGCAAGACCGTAAATTTTTGAAAATGTGCGCAGAACGATCACGTTTTTATATTGCTTGATAATCTCGCGGGCGTCGTAATAATCTTCTGCTGTGACGTACTCATAATACGCTTCATCAAGGACCACGAATACATCCTGTGGTACACGGTCTAAAAATGCGCGAAGCTCGCCGTCTGTAATATGTATGCCTGTTGGATTATTCGGGCTGCACAGCCAGACAATTGCTGTATTTTCATCGATCGCATCAGCCATCTTATCAAGATTATGTGCGCCTTCTAAAAGTTCAATTTCACGCACTTCCGCTCCTTCAACAACCGCATTATGGCGATATTGAGGAAAAGTTGGCGTCGCCATAACCGTATTTTTACCTGGCTCTAGCATGGCGCGGGAAATCATTAAAATAATTTCATCGGAGCCGTTGCCAAAAATGAGCTGTTTTTCGTCAAGTTGTAAAAATTCAGCTATCACTTTGCGCAGACTGCCTGTATAGCCATCGGGATAAATCGCAAAAGAATCAGCGTACGCACGAATGCATTCTTTCACTTTTTCAGATGAGCCAAATGGATTTTCATTCGATGCCAATTTTACAACTTCTTTCAGTCCATATTCTTTTTTCACATCGTTCGTTGTCCGCCCTGGCTGATAGGCTTTTAACGACAGCATTTGTTCTTTCCATTTCATACTTACATTCTCCCTTCAATTAGTCGATTGCTGTAAATCTGGACGTAAAACAACTGCCCCATCTAAATAAACATGGCGAATCTCTTTTTGCTCTACCTCTGTATTTACGTGCATCATAATGCGGATGCATTTTTCCAGGCCGCCTTTTATCGCCAATTCCTGCATACACATAACAGGCACGTATTCCCATCCTTTTAATTCACGAAGAGCCCGTGCCGGGAACATTGCATCTAAATCCTCAGTCGCTGAAATAAATGCCGAGCATACTTGATCCGGGTTAATCTTATTTTGTTCAATCATATCCGCAATCAAACGTTCTGTTGCTTTTACCATTTCTTCTCCATTGTTTTGCTTCACTGTGATGGCTCCGCGAATTCCTCTTACCAATGCAGGGCCTCCTTCCGAAATTGTTGATCTATTTTTTGCAATTCTTCTTTTGTCATATCCGCTACGTATGGATCGCCAATTTTATTTAACAAAACAAATCGAACCGTACCGCCAAACGCTTTTTTATCACGCGCCATGACATCGTATATATGATCAAATGAAAACGCTGTTCCCGATTCAACCGGATATCCTAGCCCTTTTAGCCACGCAGCAAAAGACGGAATGTCAAACGAAAGACCATTTTTGGCCGCGGATGCATATAAGGCAAAAATCATTCCACAAGCAATCGCTTCTCCATGTGCTACATTGCCGTAGCCTGATAACGATTCAATCGCATGTCCATACGTGTGACCAAAGTTTAAATACGCCCGTACGCCTGTTTCACGCTCATCTTCTTTCACAATTGCCCCTTTAATTTCGATGCCCCGCTTCAAACTATGTTCTAAAAAAGAACCTGCAATATCCGTTACATCATTCACATTCGCTTGAATGCTATGATAGAGTTCTACATCCGCGATTAGTGCATGTTTAATCACTTCCGCAAAACCACTTCTCGTTTCTTTTTCAGACAGCGTGTGCAAAAACAGCGTGTCGTACATAACCGCTTCCGGCTGATGAAAGGCACCGATCATATTTTTACCTAGCGGATGATTGACAGCTGTTTTCCCGCCGACTGCACTGTCATGCGCTAAAATCGTTGTCGGCACTTGAATAAACGGAATGCCTCGCATATATGCCGCAGCACAAAAGCCAGCTAAATCTCCGCAAGCACCCCCTCCAAATGCAATGACAAGTGAACGGCGGTCAAGCGCACATTCAAGCATTCGTGTTAAACATTGTTCAAATACGCTGAATGATTTCGCAGATTCTCCCGCTGGTACGTTATGCCAGTCAGCCGGAATCCCTTCAGGCAATGCTGCCTCAAGAAGCGCTCCATGAATTCTTCGCACCGATTCATCTGCAATGATAAACAGCCGTGTCGGTTTTTGCTTCATTTCGCCGATGAAAGGAGCGATCGAATTGACTGCTCCTTCACCGATGATGACAGGATATGTTTTATTTACTGTTTCTATCATCACTCGGTTCATTCATCAAAACTCCTTTGCGTACTGCTTATGATCCTCAATCTGCCGGATTAAAGCATCCATCCGGTCACCGTTAAACTGATCTAAAATGGCCTGCGCAAGTTCCCAGGCAACTGCTGCTTCTGCCACAACGGCTGCTGCCGGCACTGCACAGCTGTCGGAGCGCTCAATGCTCGCTGTAAACGGTTCTTTCGTATCAATATCTACGCTCTCAAGCGGCTTATAAAGCGTTGGAATCGGCTTCATAACACCACGCACAACGATTGGCATTCCATTTGTCATGCCGCCTTCAAATCCGCCAAGACGATTTGTTTTTCGGTAAAAACCTTGTTCTTCATTCCAGGCGATTTCATCATGCACTTCACTGCCAAACTTATGAGCTGCTTCAAAGCCAATGCCAATTTCTACACCTTTAAAAGCATTTATGCTTACGATGGCTGCTGCCACCTTGGCATCCAGCTTCCGATCGTAATGGACGTAGCTTCCTACGCCAATCGGCATTCCTTCTGCGATAACTTCTACTACGCCTCCGATTGAATCACCATTTTTCTTCGCGTTATCAATCGCTTCAATCATTTTCTGCGCTGCCTCTTCATCCAAGCAGCGGACAGTTGATTCCTCACTGCGCTCTTGCAGCTCTTGAATGGTAGTAAATTGAACATTTTCTGCTCGAATACCGCCAATTTCAATGACATGCGATGCAATTTCAATACCGAGCAGTTTCAGCAGCTTTTTAGCCGCGGCACCAGCTGCTACCCGCACTGTCGTTTCACGCGCAGATGAGCGTTCTAGCACATTCCGCATATCTCGATGGCCATATTTAATACCGCCGTTTAAGTCTGCGTGTCCCGGGCGTGGACGAGTAATTTGACGCTTTACTTCCTCAGCCGCTTCTTCTCCTTCAAGCGGTTCAATGCCCATAATTTTTGTCCAATGTTTCCAGTCATCATTTTCAACGACGAGCGTCACGGGAGAACCGAGCGTCTTGCCGTGGCGTACCCCGGATTTAATTGCCACTAAATCTTTTTCAATCTGCATACGACGTCCTCGGCCGTGCCCTTTTTGACGGCGCAGTAAATCGGTATTAATGTCTTCTCCTAAAAGCTCCATTCCCGCTGGCAGCCCTTCAATAATCGCTGTCAATTGTGGGCCATGTGATTCCCCTGCTGTTAAATATCTCATTTTTCTTCTCCCTTCAGTACGTTAAAGCGGTTATGTACTACTATACCATATTTTATTTTTGCAGAACAGCTGAAACGACTGTTTTTGAGCATTTTATCACAATTCGATGTTTATTTGTGACAAATGTAAAAAACGGTTACAGCCTCTGTTTTTACCCTTTTTTATAAAAGAATGTTTCTTCTACTTCAAAGCCGTATCGCTCTGGATTAAAAATCTGTTCTGTACTGCCGACAAATAGCACGCCGCCCAGACGCAGCGCTGAATTGAATTTATGATAAAGCTTATCTTTTGCTTCTTCTGTAAAGTAAATCATTACGTTTCGGCAGACAATTAAATCATATCCTGTTTCAAACCGGTCTGATAGCAAATTCTGCTTTTTAAATGTTACCGTACGTTTAATGTCGTCAGCTATTTTAAAGTACTGTCCTTCTTCATAAAAAAATTTTTCCCTCATCGCATCCGGTACCTCTGCCAATGAACGCTCAGAATAAACACCTATTTTTGCTTTTTGAATTACGTTCTGATCAAGGTCTGTTGCTTGCACCTTCACGGCAGACAGTGGCAGAATATTTGAAAATACCATGGCCATGGTATATGGCTCTTCTCCTGTCGAACATGCTGCACTCCATACTTTTAAACGTTTGTTTTCTTTAAGTAAACGAGGCAATATTTTTTTTTCGAGCACGTCCCAACGTTTTCTGTTTCGGTAAAATTCCGATACATTAATCGTCATTCGGTCCAAAAATTCATTCATCATATCTTGATTGCTGCCTAACGCATCAAAAAAAGCCGAAAACGATGGATATCCTTTTTTTTCATAAAATGACGTTAGCCGCCGCTTCATTTGAGCTTCTTTATATAAAGAAAGGTCAATTCCAGTTTTCTTTTTAATGGACGAAACAAATTTTTCGTAATCGTCTATTGTACTCACCCTTTCCCCGTCTCTCCTTTATTATAGCTGAAGTTAGGAAAAGTAGTGGTATCATTTTCACACAAAAAAAGCTTTCAGCCTCAAAAAACAGCTAAAAGCTTTTAAAAATTAGTATACCCACTCAGAACCGGACTTTTGATAGTCTGTCAATTCTTCTTCTTTAAAGAAAATACCAATTTCACGAACTGCACTTTCTGGAGAATCAGAACCATGAATAATGTTTTTTCCAACGCTTACTGCATAATCACCGCGGATTGTTGCTGGTGCCGCATCTTTAGGGTTTGTAGCACCCATCATTTGACGCGCAGTTGCGATCACATTCTCGCCTTCCCACACCATTGCAAAAACAGGACCGGATGTAATGAAATCCACAAGTTCACCGAAAAAAGGACGTTCTTTATGTTCGCCGTAATGCTGTTCCGCTGTCTCGCGTGATACTTGCATTAGTTTTGCTCCAACCAAACGGAAACCTTTTTTCTCAAAGCGGGCTGTAATTTCACCGATTAATCCGCGTTGTACGCCATCTGGTTTAATCATTAAGTATGTTTTTTCCATATTTCATCACTCCTAATGTATGTATACCGCTATCATGCGGACATGATGAATCGTATCATTTTCATTATAAGTTTACAACTTTTCCACGGAAAAACTCAATATTTTCTGCGGCCTATAAAGTGGGCTATTTCGCGAAGCTGTTTTTGATGATGCCCCTGCGGAATTTCCTCTAGAACAGCCAGCGCACGGTCTAAATAACGATAGCTTAATTCATTTGAACGTTCTATTGCATCACTTTGTTTCAACAAAGAAATAATTTCATCAATATCCTGTCTATCTGTATGTGCGGAAACATTTACAATACGGCTGCGTAATTCATCTTTCTCCATTGCAAATAAAACAGGCAATGTAATATTCCCTTGCAAAAGATCACTGCCGGCTGGTTTCCCTAATTCTTTTTCACTAGCAGTAAAATCCAGTATATCATCGGTAATTTGAAATGACATCCCTACGTTATAGCCAAACTCATATAGTTTACGATGAACGTGTGCAGGCGCTCCTGCTGTAATCGCACCAAGTTGACAACTGGCTGCAATTAAAATGGCTGTTTTCCTTTTAATGCGACGTAAATAGTCGCGCAACTGTTGGTTATACCGGTATTTATCTTGAATTTGTACAATTTCGCCAATGCACAGTTCTGTCATCGTATGCGACAAAATTTGATGGGCGTCCGGATCATCTATTTGTGCCATGCATTCAAGTGCTGCCGCGAAAATAAAATCACCTGTATACATAGCGATACGGTTATCCCATTCTGCTTTCACCGTCTTTTCCCCGCGTCGTATAACCGCATCATCGATGACATCGTCATGGACAAGCGATGCCATATGTATTAATTCCAGTGCAGCAGCAGCATATTTTATGCGATGTATATCGTATTCGCCGAATTTCGCGCCGAGCAAAAGCAAAAGCGGACGAATTCGTTTTCCGCCTGCCTTCAGCAAATGAACAGATGCCTCTTCTAATATGGGAGAGTTCGATTTCACCGTGCGTTCGAGTTCTTTTTCGATTATATCAATATCCGCTTTCATAAGCGAATAGATCAGTTTAATATTCATTCTTTTCTTCACCCGGCTTTTGGTCTATTGTTTATTCCCATAGTGTGTCGCCGCCACACCGCCTGTATGCGGCTTAAAGCGGACATTTGTAAATCCTGCCTGCTGAAACATCCGTGCTAATTCTCTCATATCAGGAAAGTGACGGGCAGATTCTTGCAGCCACGAATATTCATCATAGCTTTTTGCAAACAAACGGCCAATTGCCGGCATCACATAGCGGAAATACAATGTATATCCTTCTTTAAAAACCGGCAGTTCCGGCTGACTCGTTTCTAGGCACACGGCCATGCCACCTTGCTTTAATACACGATTCATCTCTTTGAGCACTTGCATATAATCCGGAACATTACGCAGACCAAAACCGATTGTAACATAATCAAACGTATTATCTTCAAAGGGCAATTCCATTGCGTTGCCATGAACAAGCTCTACTTGATCTAAATGCGCCGCTTTCACTTTTTCTTCGCCCACTTGCAGCATATTTTTACTAAAGTCAATCCCTTTAACAATACCTTCTTTACCGACTGCTTCAGCAAGAGCGATCGTCCAGTCTGCTGTACCGCAGCAAATATCAAGCGCTGAAGATCCGGCCGGCACGTTCATGATTTTCATTGTTTCTTTCCGCCATCGTTTATGCTGCTGAAAGCTGATGACAGAATTCATTTTATCGTAATTTCCATAAATTCTTTCAAACACATGGTGGACTTTTTCTTCTTTCGATTGCTGCATGTCGTCACCCTTCTTCCGCATATCGAAGTTTACTTTCAAATATGCGGTCATATTCTGCCTGTACAATGGCTGCTGTTTGCTGATTCAGCTTTCGTATATGCATAAGAATACTGCTTTCAAGCTCATGTAAATGAGCATTTATTTCATCCACGACGCGTGATGGAGACTCAAGCATATGAAGAAGCACATCATATACAATAAATGAATTTTTCAGTTCATTGCGCAGACGCTCCGCTGTCAATAATAAAGACATCGACTCAATTAAATGGATATCCGCCTTATTTTCTAGGTAGATAGCACGAATAATATTCGATTCAATTACACGCACAGTACGGAACACGTCTGCTGCTGATGTGCATTCTTTCTGGTGAAGGGCTGTTTTCATTTCATTTACTTGTTTAACCGCTTCTGCCAATACACTCACATAATGAATAGATCCCGCTTCTGCCAGCGTCCGGTAATATACCCCGCTAAAATAATCACCTGCCAGGGCAATTAACTGGTCCGTTTGCGTGATCTCTTTCAAGATTGGGGCAATTTGATCATGTGTATCAAGGGCCAGTTGAATGATTATAGCAGCTGTCATTTGCTTTCGTACTTGAAATGTTGTTCGTTCCTTATCTGTAAATGCCAGCATTAATGCAGATACCCGCAGAGAATTAATGTTAGGAGCACCAATCCCTTTAACTAAAAATGACTGTGAACACGTCCGTCTCATTTCCTCCACTAGCTCTGTCTGCTCAATTTGCCAATCATCCATTCCTACAACCCCTCAATCTCAAAACATGTCATTGTTTTTTTATTTCCCGTTCAATTAAAAGCAAGTACAGTATACCATAAATCGTTCCTTATGACGAACGAATGAGCGCAAGGAGCTCCGTTCGAAGCTGTGAATCATTCTCATAGCGGCCCCGTGCTGCAGTTGTTACGGTCTTTGCACCCGGCTTCTTCACGCCGCGCATCGCCATACACATATGCTCCGCTTCTACAATCACCATCGCACCATGCGGCTCCAGCATTTCCATAATGGCATTTGCCACTTCATTTGTAATCCGTTCTTGGAGCTGCGGTCGCCGTGCTACCGTTTCAACAGCACGAGCTAGTTTGCTAAGCCCTGTTACTTTGCCGCCTTTTGGCAAGTAGGCAACATGGGCATGACCAAAAAATGGCACAAGATGATGCTCACACATCGAATAGAATGGAATATCCTTTACAAGCACGAGTTCTTCATACTGCTCTTCAAAGACCGTTTCAAAATAGTCTTTTGGATCGGTGTGAAGACCCGAAAAAACTTCTGCATACATTTTTGCTACCCTTTTCGGTGTATCTTGCAGGCCTTCACGGTCCGGATTTTCTCCTACTGCTTCTAAAATGAGGCGCACAGCCTCTTCAATTTTGGCATGATCTACTTCAGCCATTGTCATCACTCCTGTATATGCTCAACGCGTTTATTATGTACTGCTATCCATATTAGCATATCAATTCATTGTCCGGCAAAGAGAAGTGTTATAAAAAAATGGGACCGCTCTTAATAGAGCAGCCCCATCTACAGCCTTCATCGGCTATGTACTTATTTAACTGCGTCTTTAAGCGCCTTACCCGGTTTAAATGCAGGTACTTTGCTTGCAGCAATTTCGATTTCTTCACCTGTTTGTGGGTTGCGTCCTTTACGTGCAGAACGTTCGCGTACTTCAAAATTCCCAAAACCAATCAATTGTACTTTGTCGCCTTTTGCCAATGTGTTCTGGATGGCATCGAAAAGAGCGTCCACCGCTTTCGTAGCGTCTTTCTTTGAAAGTTCAGCTGTTTCTGCCACTTCATTGATTAAATCAGTTTTATTCATGCCATTCACCTCCTCCTGGATAGGACCCGATAAACATTGTTGTATCAATGTTTTACCGTAATTCTGTTAAAAGATTATCACATGTGTTTGGTCATATCAAGTAGAATCCTCCTTAAACACTCATTTTCACCATTTTCATACAAAAAAGACTCTCGAAATCGAGAGCCTGACTGTTTTCATAGTAAAATAGCAATCATGCCGCCCGATCCTTCATTAATGATTTTCTCAAGCGTATCTTTTAATTTATAGCGGGCATTGTCCGGCATAAGAGATACTTTTGATTGGATACCTTCACGGACAATCGAGCTTAAATTGCGTCCGAAAATGTCGCTGTCCCAAACAGACAATGGGTCTTCATCAAAGTTTTTCATGACGTGCTGCACAAGTTCCTCACTTTGCTTTTGTGTTCCGATAATAGGAGAGAACTCGGACTCCACCTCAACTTTAATCATATGAATGGATGGTGCGACTGCTCTCATTCTAACGCCATATCTTGAACCGTGACGTATAATTTCTGGCTCTTCAAGGCGCATATCCGCAAGCGACGGCACCGCAACACCATAGCCCGTCTGCCGCACCATATTCACTGCTTCTTCCACCTGTCCGTATTCTTCTTTAATACGGGCGTAGTGCTGCATAATTTCCAGCAAGTGTTCTTTACCCCGTAACGGTTCGCCAATAATTTCATTGACAATTGTTTCATATAAACCATCCGGTGCGTTTAAATTAATTTCTGCAACCCCTTGGCCCATGTCCATCCCAGTTAAAACGGCTGATTGTATATACTCGCCACCGCCAAATTGATCGACGACACGATTGACATCTCGGAGCCGCTTAATATCTTTCACTGTTTCTTTGACCATGTCATTATAGCGATCACGCAGCCAGTGTGATTCATCAAGTGCCATAATCCAGGATGGCAAGTGGACATTCACTTCATGGACTGGAAATTCAAACAGCGCTTCTTGCAGCACGTGCAGCACATTTGATTCTGTCATCGCTTCCACAGACATTGCCAATACCGGAATATCATATTTCTCGCTTAATTCCTGTTGTAACTGTGCTGTTTCAGCATGGTGGGGTCTTGCCGTATTAATAATGACAATAAACGGTTTACCTACTTCTTTGAGCCCTGCAATCGCTTTTTCTTCTGCTTCTACATATACGTCCCGTCTTATTTCACCAAACGAGCCATCTGTTGTGACCACAACACCGATTGTCGAATGCTCTTCAATCACTTTGCGCGTTCCGATATCAGCCGCTTCATTAAATGGGACTGGCTCATCGAACCACGGCGTTTGAATCATACGCGGGCCATGTTCATCTTCATACCCTATCGCTTCAGGAATGACATAGCCGACACAGTCAACGAGCCGGATGTTCACTTGTACACCGCCTGCTTGCACGGCAGCCGCACGGCTTGGGACAAATTTAGGTTCGGTCGTCATGATGGTTTTACCGGATGCGCTTTGCGGCAGCTCGTCCTGCGCTCTGCGACGCTCTGATTCACTGTCCATATTCGGTAAGACAAGTAATTCCATAAAACGCTTAATGAATGTTGATTTTCCTGTCCGAACAGCACCAACCACGCCTAAGTAAATATCTCCTTCCGTTCGCTCTGCTATATCTTTCATCAACTCTGCCTTTTCCATGAGGAGCCCCCTTCCGTACTTAACGGCCCGTCCGCCGCCAACAATACATTGTATGAACATATAGCTGTGTTTATGAAAAAAAGAAGTCTGACTGAGTTAGTCAGACTTCCTGCTGTTCATAAAAATAGGCTCTCCATGATCATCTACTGTGTATGGAAGAGAGTAGGCCGGTACAAAAGGTGATGAGTTTACGAGTAATGAACGGATATCTTCACCTGATTTTGGCTTTTCCTTCGTTTCCTGCAATACAGCGTATAAATCAGCTGCATAATCAATATACAACGTACCATCGCCACTCATCACAAAAGTCAATGGCTTCTGTGAATATGGACTGGTTACATACGGTTCCTCTTTATAACCAAGTTCCTTGAAATCAATCGAATACACGTTATCAGCAAGTGTATCTTTAAATGGAGGATACTCATGTGCAATCAATCGGATATGCATGCTTTGAATTTGCTCGGCAATACGTAAGTCAATTAATTTAACGGTTGGATCCGTTTCCACATCTACAAGAACATACTGATAAACACCACCGCTTTCAAACGCATTTCCGGGTGGTTCGGCCATATACTTCGGAGAAATCTTACTGAAATCAACCGGGTATTTTTCATATATATCCGGGTCATCTTCTTTCGTTTTAATCGGCAAAATCCCATCCTGCTCCGATTGAAATTGATCAACAGCTAACTGTACAGCCTGCAATTGATCTTCATACGGCACTTGATTTTGACTGCGGTTTTCATCAGGGTATAAACAGCCGCTTAAGAAAAGCACTGCGCTCATCATCATAAAAATAACGGTTTGATTTTTTTTCTTCATCGCACGATACTCCTTTATAGACCAGTCGGACCGCTTAACACCACATACGCCACAATAAGACCGCCCATAGCCATACATAAATAGGCAAAAAGCGCAGTCATACTTTTTATAACCCCGTTCTTTATTTTATACCGGCTTACATAAATTGAGAAAATGGCGACGATCATCAGCCCCATTCCGGCAAATGATATCCACATTTTGAGCATTGATGCTGACATTCCGATTCGTCCTTTCGTTTATATTCACTCGTCCTGCCTTGCCCCGAGCACATTAATTAAATCTTCCAGCTCATGTTTCTTCACACGAGCCATTAATTCATCAACAGCTTTTTTCGGATCCTGCTGTTTAAATAAAATATTGTACAGGGCATTTGTAATCGGCATTTGCACGTCATACTTTGCAGACAGCTGATGAGCAGCTTTCGTCGTACGTACTCCTTCAACGACCATCCCCATACTTCCCAGTACTTCACTAAGCTTTTGACCTTTTCCAAGCATGTTCCCAGCACGCCAGTTTCGTGAATGTACACTGGTACATGTTACAATTAAGTCACCTATGCCGGCAAGACCGGAAAATGTGAGTGGATTAGCCCCCATTTTCGTCCCAAGACGGGCAATTTCAGCGAGGCCACGTGTGATCAAGGCCGCCTTGGCATTATCGCCGTAGCCAATACCATCTGAAATACCAGCGGCAAGGGCGATAATATTTTTCAATGCACCACCGATTTCAACACCAATAATATCTGGATTTGTATAAACACGAAAATGTTGATTCATAAACAAATCCTGTATTTTTTTGGCAGCTTCGGACGACTTCGAGGAAACCGTCACGGTTGTCGGATGACGCAAGCTCACTTCTTCTGCATGAGAAGGGCCCGACAGCACAACCACACTTTGAAGCATGTTTGCCGGTACTTCTTGCTCGATCATTTCAGAGATACGCAGAAGAGAATTCGGTTCAATTCCTTTTGATACGTGAACGATCGTGACAGGCGTTGCAGCTATCGTTACGACTTTAGCAGCCACTTCTCTGATTGCCTTAGTCGGGACAGCCAGTACCACAACGTCAACACCTACAAGCGCCTCTCCTAAGGATGTTGTGCCGATAATATTTTCAGGCAACTCAATATTCGGCAAATAGCGGCTGTTTTTATGGGTCATGTTTATCTCGTTCACTCGCTCTTCATTTTCCGTCCATAAAAAGACGTTATGCCTGTTATCTGCCAGAACGAGCGCAAGCGCCGTTCCCCAGCTGCCTGCCCCAAGTACGGCAATTTTCTCAGTCACATGAACCCCTGCCTTTCTGATTATTTTCTCGCGCGTGCGATAATGTGTATAGGTGTCCCTTCAAACACAAACGCATCTCGAATACGATTTTCTAAGAAGCGAATATACGAAAAATGCATCAGTTCCGGCTCATTGACGAAAACAATAAATGTAGGCGGCTTAACTGCTACCTGTGTGGCATAGTAGACTCGAAGACGTTTCCCTTTATCGGCTGGTGCAGGGTTCATCGCAACCGCATCCGCAATTACATCATTTAACACGCTTGATTGAACACGCATAGAATGGCTTTCACTTGCTCTATCAATAAATGGCATGAGTGTATGAATACGTTTTTTCGTTTTCGCAGATAAATAAACGATCGGTGCATAATCCAAAAACTGAAAATGACTGCGAATATTTTCTTCAAACTCACTCATCGTTTTTTCATCTTTTTCAACCGCATCCCATTTATTCACAACAATGACGACTGCCCGGCCCGCTTCATGTGCGTAACCGGCAATATGTTTGTCCTGTTCGCGAATTCCTTCTTCCGCATTTAAGACGACAAGGACAACGTCAGATCGTTCAATTGCACGCATCGCACGTAATACACTATATTTTTCTGTCGTTTCATATACTTTTCCGCGTTTGCGTATACCTGCCGTGTCAATCAATACGTACTTTTGCCCGTTGTACGTATAAGGCGAATCAATCGCATCACGCGTTGTTCCTGCAATATCACTCACAATGACTCTCTCTTCACCTAAAAGTGCATTTACAAGCGATGACTTCCCTACATTTGGACGGCCAATCAGTGAAAATTTAATGGTGTCTTCATCATACGGCTTATCTTCCCCAGTAGGAAAATGAGAAACGACTTCATCTAGAAGATCACCTAGACCAATCCCATGTGAACCGGAAATCGGATAAACTTCACCAAAACCGAGCGAGTAAAAATCATATATATCGCTGCGCATATCTGGATTATCAATTTTATTGACGCCTAACACAATTGGTTTTTTGGATCGATATAAAATTTTTGCTACTTCTTCATCTGCTGATGTAACACCTTCACGTCCATTAACAATAAAGATAATAACATCTGCTTCATCAATCGCAATTTCTGCTTGCTGACGAATTTGTTCAAGAAATGGTTCATCGCTCAGATCAATTCCACCTGTATCAATTAAATTGAATTCATGTGTCAGCCATTCTCCAGAGCTGTAAATTCGATCACGCGTTACACCCGGCACATCTTCAACAATTGAAATGCGCTCGCCAGCAATGCGATTAAAGATTGTCGATTTCCCCACGTTTGGTCTGCCGACGATGGCTACAGTCCGTTTCATTATTGCATCTTTCCCTTCAAAGGTTCAGTCATTTATTCCTGCTTTATTTATTTTTTTCAAAAGAAAACCCTTCTGCCGTGAGAAGGGGTTCAGTCAATATCTTATTTTACCAATATTTCTTTCATGAATCAAATGAGGGTGGTATTCTCACTGCAAACCGATCAGGCTCACATTGACGAACTTTCAGCCAATGATAAGTTTCATCATGGATAACAAGCGGCACATGTTGAAGGTCTGCAATCGTTTTTGCCCCAAGTGCACACATCATCATCTGCATATCTTTCTTTAGTTGTTCTACATATTCGATTAATACCTCTATACCGTCGTTTATTAAAATATTTAATAGATAGCCAGACATACCTGCTGCCGATGCACCGAGCGCCAACGATTTCACTGCATCTTCAGCTGTTTGAAGGCCTCCCGATGCGATGGTTCTTTTCTCTGGTGCTCCTATTACCGTTTCTACTATAGAAACAGCCGTAGGAAGGCCCCATTTGTTAAAAAAAGACATCGGTTTTTCAGATCGTTCATTTTCGATTCTTGCAAAATTGGTCCCGCCAAAACCACCTGTATCAATCGCGGCCACAGGAAGTTTATTTAATAATGCAGCCGTTTCACGCCCTATCCCAAATCCTGTCTCTTTTACAATTACAGGAACGGATACACGTTCGGCAATCACTTCGATTCGCTCTGCTACACCTCGGAAATCACGATCTCCTTCAGGCATAGCCAATTCTTGAATCACATTTAAATGAATTTGCAGAGCATCCGCTTCAATCATGTCACACACCGCCAGCGCCTCATCTGGTGTTGATTCCGATCCAATATTCGCAAATAAAAGCCCGTTCTTATTCACTTTCCGTACTGCTGTAAATGTATCACGTTCCTGTGGATGACGCAGTGCTGCCATTTGCGATCCTACCGCCATAGGTATTCCGCATGATGCAGCCATTTCTGCTAGCTGCCGGTTAATGTCAGCCGTTGTTGTTCCGCCTCCGCCTGTCATCGCGTTCACAAAAATGGGCGAACTCCATTGAAGTCCGCCAATTTCGGTTGAAAGCGATATATCATTGACAGAGGAGCCCGGGATGCTGCGGTGTACAAACTGAATATCATCCAATCCTGTACCACGACTCTGTCCCGTTGAAAGCGCATAGTGAATATGATCAATCTTCCGCTCCGCTCTGCTCAATTATTCATCACCATCTTATTTTAAGTCTTTTAATTGATCACCGAGAATATCGCCGATTTGGAATCCAGAACTTTCTTCTGGCATTTCATATGAATCATACGATTCTTCCGGTTGACTTTCTTCAAATGGCTTCATGCTAAGTGACAGACGATGCTCCTCTTCGTTAGCATCCAGCACTTTCACTTTTACATGCTGCCCTTCTTCAAGTACTTCATGCGGTGTACCGATATGACGGTTGGAGATTTGTGAAATGTGAACAAGTCCTTCTACACCAGGGAACACTTCTACAAAAGCACCGTACGAAACGAGACGTTTCACTGTTCCTTCAAGCTCTGAACCGATCGGCGCACGGTCGGCAATATTTTCCCACGGTCCAGGAAGTGTTTCTTTAATTGACAATGAGATACGCTCGCTGTCACGGTCAATCGAAAGCACTTTCACTTTTACTTCTTCACCTTCAGCTAACACATCAGACGGTTTTTCCACATGCTCATGAGACAATTGTGAGATATGGACAAGTCCGTCAACACCGCCAATATCAACAAATGCGCCAAAATCTGTCAAACGCTGTACTTTTCCTTCAAGCACATCGCCTGCTTGAATGTTTTCAAGCACTTTTTGTTTATTTTCTGCTTTTTCGATATCGAGAACAGCACGATGTGATAAGATCAACCGGTTTTTATCCTGTTCAAGTTCGACAATTTTAAGCTTAATCACTCTACCTTTATAGTCTTCAAAATCTTCAACGAAGTGATCTTCAACAAGTGAAGCAGGAATAAACCCTCGAATGCCAAGATCAACAACGAGGCCGCCTTTGACAACTTCTTTAATTTCCGCTTCAAAAATCTCACCTTCTTGAAAACGGCGCTGCATATCTTCCCATGCGGTTTCCGCGTCAGCTTTCCGTTTTGATAAAACGTAAAGATCATCTTCTTCTTTTGTAACAAGCAGCTCTAGCTCGTCGCCTTCTTTGACCACGTCCGATGCTTTTTCTACGTGAAGGCTTGACAGTTCACTGATCGGAATAATGCCGTCTTTCTTGCTGTCCGCGATTTCCACCTGGACTTGCTTTTCTTCGACTTTCACGACCGTGGCGCTTACTTTATCACCAACGGAGTAGTTGTTCACTTCTACCTGGTTCATATCCTCTGTCATATGTAATCCTCCTCAATACAAAACTGCTGCAATTTTTTTAAAAATTCTTTCTTCTAACTTCTTACAAACTAGCGGATTTGTCAAGTTGAATGCTCACACACTATGTTCCTGAATTAACCGTCCGATTGCATTCATAATAGCTTCCGTTGCTTCTTCAGCGGAGGCTTTCCTCGTCCGAAGTTCACTCATATCAATGGGCGGTCCATATACAACTTTTAGCTTGCGGCCTATTTTATAAGGACCGATGACGGCACACGGCACAACCGCTGCGTCGGTGCGCAAGGCAAAAAAACCTGCGCCGGAAAGCCCTTTTCCGAGCTGCCCATTTTTAGAACGGGTGCCTTCTGGAAACAAACCAAGCACCTGTCCTTCTTTTAACATTTTCAATCCGCTTCGCAATGCTTCACGATCGCTCATTCCCCGTTTGACGGGAAAAGCATTTAATCCACGCATTAGTTTGCCTGTCCATTTTGTCTTAAAGAGCTCTTCCTTTGCCATAAAACGAACAGGGCGTTTCGATGTTATGCCGACAACAGGTGGGTCAAGATTGTCGATATGGTTGGCGCATAAAAGAACACCGCCTTCTTTCGGAAAATGCTCCAATCCTAAGACTTGAATACGGTAGACAGGCGTTAATGCTAATTTAACCACTGTTTTTGCTGCTGTATAAAGGGTTACCACCGTCATCCGTTCCTCTCAGTCACATTTGCCATGATCGCTTCCACCACTTGTTCAATTGTCATGAATGTCGTGTCGATTTCAATCGCATCTTCTGCTTTTTTTAGCGGAGACTCCACCCTTTCCATATCCATGCGATCGCGATCAGCAATCTCTCTTTTTAAATTCTCCAAATCTGATGAAAATCCTTTTTTAAGATTTTCTGCATAACGTCTTTTTGCCCTTTCCTCCACGCCCGCTAACAAAAATATTTTTAATTCAGCGTCCGGCAAAACACTTGTACCAATATCCCGTCCATCCATAACGATACCACCCTTTTCGGCTAGCTGCTGCTGACGAATCGTCATATCACGGCGGACTTCGCTATGGCGGGCAACGCTCGATACGTTATTCGTCACAGCATCTGTTCGAATCGCATCGGTTACATCCACACCGTCGAGAAGCACACTTTGGCCGCTTACGCCTTGTTTCAATGTGATTTCCGTTTCGGCAAGAAGCTCACCAAGCGCTTTCCCGTCCTCCAAATTTATGCCGTTTTGCAGCGCTTTATACGTAATAGATCGATACATTGCACCTGTATCGATGTAAATATAGGAAAGCCGTGCTGCCACAAGTTTTGCCGTTGTGCTCTTTCCGGCAGCTGCCGGCCCGTCAATTGCAATTTGAATCTTTCTCTCCATCTTGTCACCTCTATAACAAAAAATTCTTTTTTTATTTTAACATAGTTATATATGAATATAAAAAAAGAACCCGCTCCCGGGCTCTTATTCTAAACCTTTTTTTCGTAACTGAAGCTGCTTTTCAAAACAAAAACGCATTAAGAACTGTTGCTCTATATGACGAATATTTTCAAATTGAAAGGATGCAATGCTGCGCCCACTCTTTTCATCTGATTGAATCCGTACAACAGAAGCAGTCAATTCAAGATAATGATTTTCTTTATTATTCGATGGAATCACCACATATAAATGTGCCGTTTCCCCTTCTTCCACCGTAATTGAATACGGCAATACAATCGCTGCTCCTCCCGCACTCATATCTTCCGTTACCGTTCTAAAAGCGGGATTGCCTTCAAACTGTACAGCGACCTCGACCGCTGTTTGAACGCGAACAAATTTCCTTCTTTGCACACGAAGATAATCACTCAAGCCTGGGTCATGCAACATGAGCAGCGGAATTTTCTTTTTGACTCTGCCGATTACTTCCGTACGAAACATGTAGATTGCTGAAGAAGACGCCGGGTCAATAAAACTAGCCGCTAACTGCATTCTATCAAGCAAAAAGACAGTTCGATTCGTTTGTATATTTACTGGATAATCAATGAAAATTTTCCCATCTTCAATATCTGCCACTTTGCACCGATATTCTTCTTTATCATTTGCACTTTCATACGGTTCGAGAGTAATTGTCAAACCTGCTTCAAGCATTTCCGTCATCACTCACTTTTCCTAAATATATGCCTTTTGACCTAAATCGTCTATCCTAGGAAAAATTATAATAGAAACGACTTGGAAATGCAATGCACTCCAATTATTTAATATCCTGCTTCCGCTTCTGCAAGTTTCTCAATCCGTTCTTCTTTTCCATCTTTTGCATTAATGAAAATCCGATAAGAAGCGGTTCCGTTTTCAGCTAAAAATTCATAGCACAGTACATCTTCTCCTATTTCATTTGTTACAACTGCCTTTTGCACTTCCATAACAGTCAGCTTTGGATGAAGTTCTTTTTTCGCTTCCTCTGCTGTTAATGTTGGCACTCCAATATCCCGTTCACGTCTATTTTTCCAATAATTTTGCGCCTCTAGTCCGGAAACAATACCATTATCAAGTGCTGTTTTGACCGTTACGGACTCTGGATAAATCAATACATCATCTTGCTTCGTCGTAAACGTGAAAACAGCCGTATGATCATATTGGGCACTGTTAGTCATAACCATATTGTCAAATCCATGCTTTTCTAAAAAAGCGGCCGCTTTTTTAGAAGCATCATGAAGACTGAGTTTTCCTTTTCCGCTCGTTTTATTCACATTAAAAGTAAGGGGATACCCGCCTTTTTCTGTCACATCCATACTAGCTTCTTCTCCATTTTTTCCGATAACGGCCACATTGTAAAATGGAATAGCTGCCCCTTTCAAGTTTTTCTCCACAGTTGTCACTTCTGCATCAATATCAAAATAGTCTTTCGCAATGGATGCGGCTTCTTCTTTCGTCACTTTATCCCCTTTTAGCCGCTTTAATCCATCATCAGAAACAGATTTTTCTACCTGGCCTGCTTGAGAGACATTGGCTTCAGAAAATTCAGTTGCTTTGTTTTCAATCGTATTAAATCCATCTATAACGGTATTATCAGTCGGTTCATCCCCTTTTGCTGTCGCATGCGCAATCTCGGTCCAACGCAAATTTTTATCGAGTACCGACATTTGTACGGACCTTAATTGTTTTTGTATATCGGCCGCCTGACTGTACAACGTTTCTAACTGGTTATACTCTTTATCAGTTAAAGGCTCATTATCCAAGTCTCGAACGGCTGTTTTGTACGTAAAATCACCACTTGCGCCAAGAAACTCTTCTGTTTTAGAAAATGGCATAAATCCGAGCGGCAGCCGGCTAATCGCGTTATGTGCTTCAGATGTGAGCCGCCATACATCGGTTAACGCCGGTGTTAAATTCTCTTTTGAATTCATAGCCAGCGCTTCGCCGGTCCTATCATGAATAACATCAACTTGATAGACGAGTTCATGAAACGCCTGTTGATAGCCATTTTCTGCTTCAATATACATTGCTTCTTTTTGCCGGTACTGTGAAAAACCCCATACAGCCGTGACAGCAAGCAGCAAAGTAAGAGCAGCGATTGTAAATTTATGCATCCTTTTCACTCCTATTCACAGAAAATATGTTGACCGATTTTTTTAATTTGCGGCCTTGACCAGATCCAATCACTCGTTGCCGTTTCCGGGTTAAAATAATAGAGTGCTTCACCGGTCGGATCCCATCCGTTTATCGCATCAAGCACAGCTTTTTTTGCCGTTTCATTTGGAGTCAGCCATATCTGACCGTCTGCTACCGCTGTGAATGCGCCCGGCTCAAAAATAACCCCTGATGCTGTGTTTGGAAAGCTTTCACTGCCTACTCGATTTAAAATAACTGCAGCAACCGCCACCTGACCTTCATATGGCTCCCCGCGCGCTTCTCCATACACAGCGTTTGCCATTAGCTGAATATCATTTTGTGAAAAGCCCGGCGGTGAATTGACGGACTGCGCTGTCGTGTCAGCACCACCGTAGTAAGTAAAAGACCGGCCTTTACGAATTTGGCTTTTCACGTGTGCCTCATCGTATTTCGACGCTTGTTCCAGCTTTTTTTTCGTTGTTGTGCCTGCCAGGCCATCTACCGGCAAACCAAATGATTCTTGGAAATTCCGCAGTGCCCAGTAGGTTGACCAGCCGAACACACCATCTATCGGACCGCGATAATAGCCTGTATACTGAAGCCGTGCCTGCAATTCAATGACATCGTCTCCTTCTGCCCCACGCTGGATGATCTGATTGGAAAACGCGCCCGCATGATTAGCTGTCAAAAGAAGAATCAATGTCATACACACTACAGCCGCTTCTTTCCACTTTTTCATATGTGTCACCTTCCTGTTTCAATATGCTAGTAGTGTGACACGAGATTCACTGTTTTATGCACAAAAAAGACGCGGTAAGAGAGATTCACTCCTCAACGCGTCTTTACGCTTTCGTCCGATGGTATATTTCCGTTAATAGATGTGCTTTCTTCACTTTTCGCAGTGCATACCACCATAAAAATAGCATGAATGGAATGATGTAATACACCCATGTCGTTTCAAGAAATAAGATATAGTCAAAGGATCCATGCAGCAAAAAGGAAAGTAAAAAGGCTAAAAAGAGCATTTTCTTTTCCAAATAAATTTTACCGAATTTTGCCCGGCTAAAATAATAGCCCATAATAACACCGAATAATGCATGGCTTGATACCGGCAAAAGCGCTCTCAAAAAGGCATGTTCTACACCGTGTACTGCTAAATAAAGCACGTTTTCCACTGTTGCAAAACCAAGTGACACACTTGTCGCATATACAATGCCGTCATAAGGTTCATCGAAATGGGTATGACTATAAATTAAATAATATAAAATAAACCATTTCATAAACTCTTCCGGCATGGCTGCAGATAGGAACGCTTGCAAAAAACCACTGGACAAAAGCTGTTCTTCTTTAAGCACATATTGAAAAAACATGACTGGGAACGTAATAACAACGCCATATAAAAACGCTTTAGCTACCGTCGCTATCGGTTCTGCTTCATAACGATCGCGCAAATAAAAGTAACAGAGAAGCGCAAGACCGGGCGCCATCCCCGCTGAAAAAATCGGGAGCATACGCTTTTCCTCTTTTCTTTCTATTTCTCTCATCGTATCATGGGACATGCATATTGAAAATAAGGAGTGCACGTTATGTCGAAAAAACACATTTTACTCATTCATACAGGCGGCACCATCTCGATGAAAAAACAGGCGGAAACAGGAGGCATAAAACTAGATGGAAGCAATCCTATTGCAGAGATCATTGAAATCCCAGATGTTGATGCCGTCTATACGGTTAAAGAACCGTTTCAACTACCGTCACCTCACATGACTGTAAAAGAAATGGTCAGCTTAAAAAAACTCATTGACCAGACAGATGCAGATGGTATCGTCGTGACGCATGGGACTGATACGATGGAAGAAACAGCCTATTTTCTAGACTTAACCCTTTCAATTAACATTCCAGTCGTGATTACCGGTGCAATGCGCTCAAGCAATGAAGTCGGTTCAGATGGACTTTCCAATTTGATGGCAGCCGTTAAAACAGCGGTCAGCGATCAAGCAGTGGATAAAGGTGTACTTGTCGTGATGAATAATACCATTCATAGTGCTCGATATGTTACAAAAGCACATTCGAATAACCTTGACGCATTTCAAAGTTTTGACGCCGGGCCTGTCGGGGTTGTAACGAAAACAGGACCCCGTTTTTTCAATACACCGGCAGCTTCAGAAACATTCCATATCGGATCGGTTGATTTCACTATCCCTTTATTGAAAGCCTATACCGGCATGGACGATATTCTCCTCAATCAACTCAGCCATTGCGACGGTGTTGTCATTGAAGCATTTGGTCAAGGGAATTTACCGCCAGCCGCTGCACAGGCTGTTATCCGACTTATTAAAGCAGATATACCCGTCATCATTGCTTCCAGGTGCGCAGGCGGCCTTATCCAGCCTGTCTACTCCTACGATGGCGGCGGCCGCACTTTAAAAGAAGCAGGGGCACTTTTTGCAGAAGGATTAAATGGTCAAAAAGCACGATTAAAATTACTAGCTGCCCTATCCTCCGGCCGCAAAGAAGATTTACCGCACATTTTCTCATAAAAAGGCGAGCATTAAGCCTCGTCTTTTTCTCTTTCTGTAATCGATGCCGCGATTTCCCCGCCGTGATAGCGGCCATTTTCAATAAATATTTCATTTGCATCATTGCCTGCTGCAATAACACCAGCAATAAAAATACCCTCTACGTTCGTTTCCTTCGTTTTTTCATTGTACTGGGGTCTTCCTGTTTTTCTATCAATCTTTACTCCCATTCTCGTTAAAAATGAATGGTCCGGATGATAACCTGTCATCGCAAAAACAAAATCATTTTTTAATGTAACAAGTTCACCGTTCTTTTCATATGTAAATGTGTCCTTTGTAATTTCTTTTGCTTCTGCATTAAATATCATAGCAATTTCCCCGTCTCTTACAAGAGCAGCAAACTCTGGTAAAATCCATGGTTTTACACTCGGTGAGTATTCGCTGCCACGGTAAATAACTGTTACTCTTGCACCTGCTTTATGCAGTTCCAATGCCGCGTCCACCGCTGAATTTTTTCCGCCGATGACAACAACGTCTGTGTCAAAAAACGGATGGGCTTCTTTAAAGTAATGAAAAACGTGGCCAAGTTCTTCTCCAGGAATCTTCATGTAATTTGGATGATCGTAGTAGCCTGTTGCAATAATAACGTATTTCGTTTCATATTTTTCTTTTGAAGTATGTACATGAAATAACCCATTTTCCTGCTTCTCAACACTTGTTACTTGTTCAAATCGATGAATGCGCAGTTCTTTCAATTTTACGACTTCACGATAATAAACGAGCGCTTGATTACGATGGGGTTTTCGCTCTTCAATAATAAATGGCACATCACCGATCGCTAACTTTTCGCTAGAACTAAAAAATGTCTGATGTGTCGGGTATTCATAAATAGCATTCACAACGTTGCCTTTTTCAATTACGAGCGGGTTTTTGCCGATTTGCTTTAATGCGATGGCCGCTGCTAATCCGCATGGACCCCCTCCGACAATAATACAGTCTTCCTTTTTCATCACAATCGCTCCTATCTATATTTCACTACCCTCCATTGTAGAAAAAGTAGAGAGATAATTCAATTAGACACTCTCACAGCCGGCTGCTCATCCACTGATCCCATTCTTGCTGTGTTTTGCCGACATAGTAAGGTGCCGCTCCATCCGGCAGCGGTCCGTCCATTGCCGGGCCCCCTATGCCAATTTCTATAGTTGAATAAGCCGCTTTCAATTTATTCGCTAATTGGACTGTCGCTGCTACGTTATCCAGCATGGTACAAGAAAAAAATAAAAATTTCGGTTTTACTGTGTTGATAACGGTAAAAATATCGCCTTCTTTTAAGCTCGTTCCAAGATAAACAACCTCATAGCCGAGGCGTCGGACGAACAACGTAAAAATAAGCAGTCCAATTTCGTGCCACTCACCTGGTCCACATACAGCCACCACTTTTGGTAAAACGCCGTTATGCGGAAATGAATGCATGACCATACTAATACGCGAGCGAAGAATCGACATCGCAAAATGTTCATGTGCTGTCGTAACCTCCCCTTCTTCCCACATTTTCCCAATTTGTTGGAGAAGAGATGCAAGAATATCAATGGTCATATAATCAATTGTATAGAGCGCATACCCTTTGTTAATGAGTTCTTGTGCTTTCACTTCATCAAAGCGAAGAAGCGCCTGTAAAAGCCCATCAAACAGCGCTTCTTGCTGACTCATTTCTGCTGCTTCCACATATGCATATGAGTCCATTTTTGTTCCATGCTGATCAAGGATTGCTGCAGCCTGACTGATCGTCAAACCTTGCTGTACTTTTTCAGAAAGCCATTTTAACTTACGAATATGCTCATCCGTATACAACCGGTGACCTGCATCGTTGCGAATGGGTTCTAATATGCGATAGCGACGTTCCCATGCTCTCAGCGTACCTGGCTGAATGCCTGTTAATTTGGAAACAGCTTTAATATTATACTTTCCTTCATTCATGAGCCTCATCCTTCCCGGTAGTCATACAGCTGTGATATGATACGTCAAATTTATGTCTTCTCCTCTGACTGAGAAATGGTAATAAGATGTGTTTCTGCTCGGGCGCCCAGGCGGAATGGGATGCCTGTCGTCCCATATCCATTTGACACGAGTGCATAAATCCCTTTTACTTTTTTCCAACGTCCTTTTTCGTATAATCCCCATGGTCCAAATCGAATTTGTCCACCATGCGTATGGCCGCTTAATAGGATCGCTACACGGTCTGTCGGTTGAATCCTCCGGATAAATGCCGGGTTGTGGCTCACCACCACTTTGTATGAATGAGATGGCACATTTTTAAAAAGAGCTCCTTTGTCGCTCTTTCCTTTACTCAAATCATCTGCACCGAGTATATATACATCGGGCGTCAACCGAACAGACCCGTTTTTCAGTACCGTCACATTCCATTCAGAAAAAATAGCCGAAAGACGGTCCCATTCCAATTCATAATCATTATTGCCCGGTATAAAATAAAGCGGTGCGATCGAAGACAGCCGCTTTATATTTTCTCGAATTCTCTTCTCCCTAACTCCATCCTCACATAAATCTCCACCAATGATAACCGCCTGTACGCGTCCTTGTACCTGTTTAATAATAGAGGAATGAATGAGTCTGCGATGAATATCTGAAATAAAAAAAAGCGCGATCGGCGCCTTTTCCGGAAATCGATTGTCGGCTACTCGTGTTTCTTTTACTTCATTGTGGAATGCTTCTTTCCACATATAAAGACCGGCTGCAGCAAAAGGGGCAGCCACAAGTATAAGTTGTTTCAGCATGATGAGCTTCCCTTCATTCCTGTAAACTGTTTTTATTTGCGTCTTGGGCTGTTTCTTCATTCACGGGATCCTGCTGCTCTGTAAAAACTCGTTCTACAGGCGGTTTCTCTTCTTTATATACATACACGGCAAGAAAAGGTAATGCGATAAAACAGATAAGAAGAGCTGTTAATAGCGGGTAGTGGCTCTTTTTTTCACCTTTTTCTTTCACCGGCCGCTGCAGTGTCCCTGTATCTTCTTCCTGTTTGTTTTTTACTTTTTCAAGCGGCTGTTTATGTTGTTCAGCCATTTCACGATATGGGTCTTTCTTCATAATGGTTCCTCCCCAAGCTAAATCGTAAAAAGCAATTGATTATTCCTATTATACTCGACAAGAACGCGTTGGTTAATAGGTCATTTTCCTGGCAGCAACTCTGCCAGCATATCTCGCCAGTTTAGCCGTTCTTCACTGCGCCTGTTCACCGATTTATTTTTATATAAGGACAAATCAATGCCACAGCAGTCACAGCATTGTAACTGTTTGATCGGCTTTTCATTAAAAAAGTGCATATACCCTGCCCTGCGGCAGTTTGAAGACAATATCCACGTAACCATTTCATGACGTTTTTCCGCTTTTCGTGCTAGTAAATAATCGCGCCTCTCTTTCATATAAACAGCAATATTCATATTTTTTCGGCTTGCTTCCTGTTTATAATGAATAGCAAAGCGCTCTTGCGTCTCAGACAGCGGCGGCTGTACATCCCGAGGCTTTACTGAATGCTCCGTCAACTGCCTCATCTGCCCGTCATTTGGAAACTCCATCTCTGCAATAAACTCATGGCGCGACTCATCTCCTTGCGCATATAAGAGAACAGCAATAGATGGATTTCCATCACGTCCCGCCCGCCCGATTTCCTGTAAATAAGACTCCATTTGCGGCGGCATATGATAATGAATAACAAATCGGACATTTTCTTTATTAATGCCCATCCCAAATGCGCTCGTTGCACATACAACATCTAGTTCACCTGTTAAAAATTGATGTTGAATGAGCAGACGGTCACCCGCTTCCATCCCCCCATGGTAATAAGCGGCCCGCACAACCCCTGCCTTTTTTAATTGAATGACCGCTTCTTCGGTTGCTTTTCGTCCTGAAAAATAAACAATTCCCGGATTTTCCAAAAAAGTCACCAGTTCAATAAGCCGTTGATGCTTGTCCATTTGATTTTGCAGACATTCTACTTGTAAAGCAATATTCGGACGATTGACAGAAAATATCCATTCTTTTAAAGCCGACAGATGAAGACCTTCTTTAATATCCTGCCTTACTTTTTCTGTTGCCGTGGCCGTTAGAGCAAGCGTCAGCGGGTTGCCGAGTTTATGACGAACATCACCAAGCAAACGATAATCTGGACGAAAGTCATATCCCCACTGCGAAATACAGTGCGCTTCATCCACAACAAATAACGAAATGGGCAAGCGGCACAACGCTCCAATCACATGCGGCAATTGAAGCATTTCTGGTGATAAAAAAATAAATTTATACTTATTCAGATTTGCAAGTGCCGCTGTTTTTTCTTCATAATGCAAAAATGAATTCAAAGCAATAACCCGTTTTTCCCCGCGCATTTTTAACTGTTCGGTCTGATCCTGCATAAGCGATAAGAGCGGTGATACAATTAAGACGGTGCCAGGAAGTAAATAGGCTGGCAGCTGATAACAGAGCGATTTTCCCGTTCCGGTAGGCAGCATACTTAATGTATGATGTCCGGATAAAATGGACTCGATCGTCTCTCTTTGTCCAGCACGAAACGCTGTAAAACCAAATTGTTCATGAAGCACATTTTCTATATTCATAGCGATCTCCTGCTTTCTTTCGCCAGGACGAGCCGAATTTGAAAATATGAATGATCCGGCAATTTCTCTTTTAATGGTTTTAATTGACGATTTGAAACGAACCTTGCTGCTTCGATGACCGCTGCTTCTTTTTCTTCTTCAATAAATGGACGGATGGAAAAGGATGGGTCATTCAAGGTTAATTCAACAATATGATCTTCAATTGTTGCTTTTTTGAGCCGTCTGCTTGCAGCGATTTGATCTATTGTCATCGCTTGCTTTAAATAATCCGCTGTCTGTCGTGCCGATATGGTTAATGTCAATGGATCATGTATATCCTTCATAATTGCCTCCAGCACAGGAGTTTGTTCTCTTGATTCTGTTATATTTTTGATCATCGAATGAAGAGCATGAAGAAATCGGAACCAATATTCTGTTTCTTCCATTCCAAGCTTTTCCGCTGCCTGCATAATCGTTTTACCGGTCTGCTTGTGACCCGAAAAACGAATCACAATACACTCAGGCTGTTCAGGAAGTTGTTGAAAAAGATAAGCAAGCTCACTATGCAGATGAGGAGACAGTTCTTTTTTTGAACATGGCATATACGTTAAAAATTTCTTTACCCATTCAAGAATTCTGTCATCACGCGTTACCGGATAATAGGACGAATCGCTGTAAGCAAGATGGGATGCTACCTGAACAAGCAGTTGGAGTCGACTAAAAAAAACAGAAGCCGTCCCCGAAAAATGCCATCCCGATAATTCATTAAATGAACCTGTCTGCTGAAAAAGGCGATTCATCTTTTCCAATCCTTCTTGTGTAACAAAAGGGCGTTGCAAATCACCTGTGATATATGCTTTTTTTATAAGGTCGTTCATGATTGTTTCAAATGCAGTACTCGTTAAAAAAGGAGCAGTATGAAACCATTTTGTTAATCGGTATAAGTGCGCATCTTGAATCGTCTGTGCGGATTTTTTCCCTTTTAGTAAATGATAGACAGACGATGATGTGCGTTCTCCCTCTACAGCCTTTATAACATTTACAATAACTGCCTCTAAACACCTCATATATAGTACCTCTTCTTTTTTACTTCACTTTATTGTAACACAAAACATGCGTTCTTGTCTCTTCGTCTCCCTCTAAATGTAAGCCTTTTCATTAAGAATTCAAAGAGTTTTGTGTTGAAAAGTCATTTAATCGGACTTAGAATGAAAGGTAGAAGTGTTTAATCGACGCTTACTGACAAATTTTATAGGAGGTCCATTCATGGCAAAGTATACGATTGTCGATAAAGACACATGTATCGCTTGCGGCGCTTGCGGCGCTGCTGCACCCGATATTTATGACTATGACGACGAAGGAATTGCATTCGTTATTTTAGATGACAACGAAGGTACTGCTGTTGTTCCTGACATTTTAGAAGAAGATATGCAGGACGCATTTGAAGGCTGCCCGACAGATTCAATCAAAATCGCTGATGAACCATTTGACGGCGATGCGCTTAAATTCGAATAGAAAAATGCCCTGCTTTTTTAAGAAGCAGGGCATTTCTTAATTAAGCTGCCATCTGTTTTTTCGTCCAACTATTTAAGCGGACAAAAATCATATAATACACAATACCAACGATTATTCCTTTTACGATGTTAAATGGCAAAATACCAGTGACAATCATTTGGCGCATTTCCGGACCGCTCATAGCCGGTGAACCGAGGAACAGTGTATACGCCGGTAAAATAACGTAGTAGTTTAGCACACTCATAATCACAGACATGAAGACAACACCTGTTAAAATCGCAAAAGGCATCGCTTTTTTGGACTCAAATCGTTTATATACGTAATAGACAGGTAATATGAACGTAACACCTGCCGCAAAGTTAGCAAGGTGGCCAACCGGAACGCCAGTAGGACTTCCCATCATAATAAAATTCAATATATTTTTCAAAAATTCAACTGTAATGCCCGCAATAGGGCCAAAGATAACAGCGGCAATCAGTGCAGGTATATCGCTGAAATCAATCATTAAAAAAGGTGGAAATGGCGGGATTGGAAAATTGATCAACATCAACAAATAAGACAGTGTTGAAAGCAACCCGACCATCGTTAATACACGTACTTTGTTCTTCTTCATATTTAATTCTCCCCTTCTTGTTATCCATCTCACTAGAAGGAAGGTATACCAAAAAGCAAAATCCCCTTAAGCAAAGGGCTTAAGGGGAGAAATTAGTTATGCTTAAATAAACGTTCATTATGCACTCTTTTGAACGCCGGCATACCTTCATCTTCTCCCATCCAGACTATACTGTCGGCTCCGGAATCTCACCGGATCCTGCCTTATCGGCTCGCGGGCTTAAGGAGTCTATACTCCAATTACCGCCGGTCGGGAATTTCACCACGCCCCGAAGATGAATTGATTAAATTTGAAGTTAATTATCTCAAATTTGGAATTGTTTTGTCAAGTGTATCTTGGAATAGTAAAGAAAAAAACGGTTCCTTGTCCAAGATGACTTTGTACTTTAATCGTGCCGCCATGTGCATGGACGATATTTTTTGCAATCGATAAGCCAAGTCCAGTGCCAGAACGCCCGCGTGTTCTGGCTTTATCTGCTTTATAAAAACGTTCAAAAACAAATGGTAAATCTTCTTTTGGAATACCTGAACCGGTATCTTCGATGCGGATGACATGAAACCGTTCTTTTAATTCATGCACAACTGCCACCTGTCCATTCTCTGGCGTATGACGCAGCGCATTGTCGATTAAATTCGTGAGCACTTGCTCAATTCGGTCTTCATCAATCGATACAGGCGCAGGGGAATAACTCGTTTCCGCGGACAGGTGAATATTTTTTTCCTTTGCAACGCCCTGGAACTTATTCGTTACGCGGATGATAAATGGCTCAATGTCTGTCTCTTCCTTATTTAATGTCATATGCCCGGCCTGCATACGGGCAAGATCGAGCAGTTCGTTAACGAGACGTCCCATTCGCAAAGATTCATCATGAATAATTTGCGCGATTTCTCGCTTTTCTTCTTCTGTAGACGCAATATCGTCAACGATCGCTTCACTGTAACCCTGCATCATCGAAATCGGCGTACGCAATTCATGGGATACATTGGCAATAAAGTCTTCACGTAATTTATCAAGACGCCGCTCTTCTGTCATATCTCGGACGACCGTGACAGCACCGCGCACAGTTTCGTCATTGTAAAGCGGGCTGACAATAATGACATACGTACGGCCTTGCATTGTCAATTCGCCTTCCTGCTCTGTTTCTGTTTTCACCGCTTCTTCAAATAATGATGTTAACAGCGTCGGTACTTTTTCTTCCGTTCCGCCCACTTTATTTTCATATTGCCAGTTATGCAAAAATTGATGTGCCGGCGGATTCGTAATTAGCACGTTCCCATTTTGATCAAGTGTAATAACCCCATCAGCCATTGAACTTAATATACTCGATAGCTGTTCTTTTTCTTGATTGAGCGCATGAATGTTCCCTTTTAACTGGTAGCCCATTTTGTTAAAAGATATGGCAAGTGCTCCAATTTCATCATGCGTTAAAATCGGTACTTTCATATCAAAATTTCCTTGCGTCAGCTCTGTTGCTACCTCCCGCATTTTTCGAAGCGGCGCTGTAATACGTGTAGATAAAAAGAACGCAAAAAAAGTGGTTAAAACAATTGCAATCCCCGCTGCAGCTAAAATAAGCTTTGTCGTCTGTTCGGTCGTTTCTTTCATTACCTGCAGCGACTGATAAATAAAGACCGCTCCATTTTCCCCTTTATTCATTTCAAATGGGACACCGACAATAAATGAACTTTCATAGCGGCTGTCTGCATTCGATCCTTCATCAATTGGCACTTCTGCCTGTACTTTTTGCCGACCATTAAAAACTGCTGACAGCTTTGGATTACCAATAATGGTTTCTTTACTTAATTTCGCTTCGTCTGTTTCAACAGGTGAATAATGATAAATATTTTCATTTTCAGCAATCATTACGTGCGCTGGATCATCTACAAGCTCCCACGCGACTTCCAAACCGGTCGCTTTATTTTCATGATCAGCAATGACCGCTGCAATCTTTTCCGCGGTATTTCCCAATTGCTGCTCCACTTGAGTAATGTGATAGTTTTGAAAAAACTCAAGCAGTAAAATCGTTAAAAAAGCGAGTACAAATGAAACGAGAAGCAGGATTGTAATCCACAGCTTCCCGACAACGCTTCGCCATATTTTCATTCATTCCCGACCTCAAACTTGTATCCAACACCCCAGACTGTGACAATCATCTTAGCTGCCTGTTCTGATACTTTATTTAACTTTTCACGAAGCCGCTTTACATGTGTATCGACTGTGCGCAAATCGCCAAAAAACTCATAATGCCATACCTCTTTTAATAGATGCTCACGGTCAAATACTTTATCCGGTGCTTTAGCAAGAAAATAAAGAAGTTCATATTCTTTCGGCGTTAAATTCACTTCTTCCCCATCTGCCGTTACGCGATGAGCATCGTTATCAATCGTTAAATGTTTATAGACAATTAAATCTTTTGTTTTCGTATCAGTCTGCAAGTATGTCGTTGGCGAAGAACGGCGTAAAAGTGCTTTTACCCGTAAAACGACTTCACGTGGGCTGAACGGCTTCACGATATAATCATCTGTGCCTACTTCAAAGCCTTGCACGCGATTTGCTTCTTCTCCTTTAGCTGTCAACATAATAACCGGCGTCGTTTTTGTTTCGCGAAGCTCACGGCATACTTCAATACCATCTTTACCCGGCATCATTAAATCGAGCAATATACAATCGTACTCACTAGCTGTCGCTTTCTCCAGTGCCTCTTCTCCATTCGCTGCCTCATCAATCACATAATCTTCTCGTTCCAAATACATACGAAGCAAACGGCGAATGCGATCTTCATCATCCACCACTAAAATTCTCATTTCTTTTTCCAAAATGATTTCCCTCCTAAATACACACGATACTTCCCATTATAGTACAAAAAAGAGCCTCCGCCAAAGACGGGGGCTCCATTTTATGCATAGGAGTGCAAACCAGCAATAACAAGGTTAACCGCAACAAGATTAAACATGATAATAGCAAATCCGATTACAGCAAGCCAAGCCGACTTTTCACCGTGCCATCCTTTTGATAGACGGAGGTGAAGAAACGCGGCGTAAAATAAAAACGTAATAAGCGCCCATACTTCTTTCGGGTCCCAGCCCCAAAAACGTGTCCACGCAATTTGCGCCCAGATCATGGCGAAAATAAGCGCCCCCAGTGTAAAAACGGGAAAGCCAATGAGGACAGATCGGTATCCAATTTCATCAAGCAAATCGGAACTCACATTGCGAACGAGCGGCTGCAAAAGGGCTGCAACTCGTTTACGTGATACAAGTCGAATGAGCAGATAAAGAATAATACCGGCACCTAGTGACCAGAGCACCGTGTTTAATTTATTTGCATTAATAAATGCCGGCATGTCGATGAGTGGATTCATTTTCCCCTCTGTCATAAGCACGCCTTCATTCGGTCCGACAATCGCCGGCAGGTTGAATTCCTGTTCGACTGTGACCTCTTCCTTATTCACATATTCGAATGTGGCACTGTAATCGGCGAGTGCAAAACCAGTTGACACGATAATAAAGCCGACAACGGTTACGATAAAGAACATAACCGTTTCAAGCCATTTTGTTTTTTTCGTGCTGATGGATTGATCAACATTTTTCACAAGGTAGATGATACCGGCAATGAAACTAATCGCTAATATCGCCTGGCCTGCTGCAGCTGTCGTCACGTGAATATGCAGCCAGTCACTTTGAAGCGCTGGAATCAGCGGGCTGATTTCACGGGGAAACATGCTTGCATAGGCAATAATAATGATAGCAATTGGCAAAGCGAAAAGGCCGAGTACAGCCGTTTTGTAAATAAAGAAAATCAAAATGAATGCCCCGACAATCATCATGCCGAAGAACGTCGTAAACTCAAATAAGTTACTGACCGGTGCATGTCCTGCTGCTGCCCAGCGTGTGAAAAAATAGCCTAACTGTGCAGCAAAACCAATAACTGTAATCGTAATGGCGAGCTTTCCCCACCGATTTAACCGATCGCCTTCCCGAAGTCCTTTTTGGCGGATTGATCCGGCAAAAAGGATCGTCGCGACTAAATATAAAAGAAAAGCTGCATATAGCAGCGTGCTGCTTATTCCTGCTAAATCTGACATTGAGCTTGTACCCCCCTCTTAATCCGTTTGTCTATCTTCCGGCTCTGGAATCGCTGTGTCTTCTAAAATCGTATGGATTTCTCTTTTTAGTCCGTGCCAGTTTTTATTTGTATGACCAGCTACATATATAGACCCTTCTTTTTCACGAATCCAGATTCGGCGATGATTCCAGTAAGCGCCTTGGATAACACCGATCATAAAGATGATACCGCCGATACTAAGAATAGGCAAAGTTAAGTCTTTACGGATAGTCAATGCCGATACATCACGCGTTTCCAAGTTTTTAAACGCCATTTTATAAGTCGTTTCACCAAGCGGTTCCATCGTATTTTGAATTTCAACAAAACTTACTTCGCCGTCCGGCTTCTCAGGTGAAATCATATTAAACAGAAAAGCTGGTTTATTTGGCAAAGGAGATTTCGATGTCGGCTCTCCTTCTTCTGTAAAACCGTCAAAATCAGGGTAATAACCGAGCAGCTCCACTTTATAGCCGTTACCAAGATCATACACTTCCTGCTGATCAAATAAATCAACGACGACCTCACCAAATTCTTTGCCTGTTTCTTTATTCGTCAGCGCAAAGTGCATCGCTTTCATCTCATCCTGGCGGTAACTTGTCTGATACACAGCAAAGTTATCAAACTTCATCGGCTCATTTACTTGTATATCATCTTGCTTAACTTCTGAAAGTTCAGGTTTTGCCCCTGGCAGACCATTGTTTTCATCGTGATAAAGAATGGCATCTGTTTGATAATTTTTTGCCACTGTACCTACCCGGTCAATCGCTTCGTTAAAGACGGCCGGATCTTCACCTTCTGCATAATTTTCAAGCGTGAATTGGTCATTTTCCACGTAGTATTCTCCGTCTGTACCCGGGATTTCCAGCGTTTCGCCTTCACGAATCCAAAGCAGCTCATCAACATACATACCTTGTACAGAGCGCAGCATGGCACCTAATAAAAAAAGAATAAGTCCAACGTGATTGACATAAGGACCCCATCTTGAGAATCGATTTTTCTCTGCCAAAAGAGACCCGTTTTTTTCTCGAATTTTATAATGTTTCTTTTTTAGTTCAGCACGTACTTTTTCCATGTCCGCTTCTTGCAGCGAACCTGTTTGCTCCGCAAAAAGACGCTGCTTCTTCATGAATGACTCGTGCCGGTCGACACGTTGCGTTTTCAAAGCGCGATACAGCGGAATAACCCGGTCAAGACTGCAAATAACGAGCGACACGCCAAGTGCCGCAATGAGTGCCGAAAACCATATTGAATTATATAGATCATGAAACCCGATCATATAATAGATTTTCCCGAACCAGCCGTATACATCTTCATAATAAACGTCAGGACCTACATTCGATGGAATGTAAAATTCCTGTGGCAGAATGGTCCCGAATGATGCAGCGACAAGGATCAAAACAATGATCCATATGCCCACTTTCACAGAGGAGAAAAAGTTCCATACTTTATCAATAATCGTCTTGTTGTACGTTTGTGAGCGGCGGGCACTTCCTTCATAGCGCATATCGACAAGATTCTCTTTTTTCGCATCCTCTGTCAGCGCACGGCCGCACGCTTCACACAAAATCGTGCCGTGCGGATTCACATGCCCGCATTCGCACTTTACTTTCCCCATGCTAAAACTCCCTTTACGATGATGGTTTCACCCGTTCAAACAGTGCCCGCACCTGATCTTCTACAATCAAACCGCCGACCACAATTTGATCGATCTTCCCGTCAGGTGTAATCATAAACGTTGTCGGAAGCGGATTAACCCCATATGTGTTCATCACTTCTTTACTTTTATCAATGGCAATCGGGAATGTCAGCCCGTACTGCTCGGCAAAGTTTTGCACTTGAAAATTTGACTCTCCAACATTGACAGCTAGAATTTCCACTTCACCCTCGTATTCCTGCGCCATTTTTTCCATGTGCGGCATTTCTTTTTTACATGGTTCACACCATGTACCCCAAAAGTTTAAAAAGACGCCTTTTCCTTCGTAATCCGATAGACGGTGCTGTTTACCATTCATATCGGTCAACACAAAATCAGGTGCTTTGTCTCCCGCTTCGAGAGTACCGCGCGAGTCTTTCGTCAAATTTGTGTAAAGCGTGTAAATGACGAGTCCCGCAAGCACACTCAGAATGGCCGTTCGCATGTACAGCCTTTTTTTCTTTTTATCCATTGACTGCCAACCTCCACTTATTTCTATCCCACTGCCGGCATGTTTGAAAACTACGTACATTATTATATCATCACTTGTCACATTTGCCGAAAATAGCGCTCTCCTGTTATGTGAACGTTTTATGAACTAGCGCAGACTGCCTGTTTCAGCAAGCGTACGCAGTTGTTTTACTTCATGTGCTGTTAACTCACGGTAGTCTCCTGCATTCAGTCCGTTCAGCGTTAAATGGGCAAATCGATCACGCCGAAGCTTTTGAACGGGATGACCAATTGCTTCAAACATGCGGCGTACTTGACGATTTCGTCCTTCATGAATGGTCACTTCAAGAAGCGAGCGGTTCTTCTTACGGTCAATAGCCAGTTCTTTCACTTTTGCTGGTGCTGTTTTTCCATCTTCAAGCTGCAATCCCGACATAATACGCTTTAGCAAATGCCGTTCTACAATGCCTTCCGTTTTTACAATATACGTTTTATCCATTTGATAGCGAGGATGGGTCATTAAATTGGCGAACTCACCGTCATTCGTCATAAGAAGTAAACCCGATGTATCATAATCAAGACGGCCGACTGGAAAGATACGCTCTTCCACATGCGGAAAATAATCAACGACTGTTTTTCTATTTTTATCGTCTGTTACGGCTGAAATAACCCCACGCGGTTTATAAAATAAATAGTAGACCTTTCTTTCACGCTCAATAGGCACCCCTTCTACCTTTACCTCATCGTTTAACCCAACTTTTGTACCAAGTTCTGTAATCTTTTTTCCGTTGACAGTTACTTTACCTTCTTCAATGAGCTGCTCCGCTTTTCTTCGCGATGCGATGCCTGCCTGAGCAATCACTTTTTGCAATCGTTCCATCTATTTCACCTCTTATTGTGTCTTCAATACCCTAGAGCATTATGGCACAAATAGAGAAAAAGAGAAAGAAAACAGAATAAAAAAAGACCTGGCTACAAAAGCCAGGTGACTGCAAAAACAGCCGAGATAAACGCAGCGGCATCTGCAAGCAGTCCAATTTTCAACGCATCGCCCGTTTTTTTTATACCGGCGGCACCAAAATAAATGGCCAGCACGTACAGCGTTGTATCGGTACTTCCCTGCATAACAGCAGCAAGTTTTGCAATATAAGAATCCGCACCGAATTCGCGCATAATCTGATCAAGCATAGCCAGTGTGGCAGATCCAGAAATCGGCCGAATAATAGCAAGCGGGATAACTTCAGATGGGATACCAAACAGTGATGTGATCGGCGCAAAAAGACCGGCTATCCAGGAGGCGGCACCGGACGCACGAAATACGGCAACTGCTGCCATCATAATGACTAATTGAGGGACAATTGCTACCCATGTATGCAATCCTTCTTTTGCACCATCTGTTAATGTGTCATAAATGTTTACTTTCCGGTACACCGCTGCCCCAATAACAAAAGCAATGATGCATGGAATAAGCCAGACTGCCATTATCCGCTCCTTTTACGAGCATAGTGGCGGTCGATTACGATTGCAAAGCAGGCAGAGATAACGGTCGCCAGAAAAGCGGGCAAAATGATATCAGCCGGATTCGTTGCACCATGCTTCAAACCAATAGCAATAACCGTCGTCGGAATAAGCGTAACACCCGCTGTATTTAATGCGAGAAACGTAATCATAGAACGGCTGGCCGAGTCTTTGTCTCCGTTTAATCGACGCAGCTCCCTCATCGCTCTGAGACCTATTGGCGTCGCCGCGTTGCCTAGCCCGAAAAAATTCGCTGCCATATTAGAAGCGATCAAACCAAATACAGGATCGCTATGTGGTATTTCCGGAAACAGACGGCGAAGGATGGGCTGGACAATAGCTGCAAGAGAGCGAACCAAGCCTGCCGCTTCGGCTGTTTTCATGACGCCTGTCCAAAATAAAATAACGCCAGCAAGCGATAAAGCAAGTTGAATCGATTGCTCCATTGATTGAAAAAGCGCTGTATTTACATCCGCCATCGTGCCATTAACTGCTGCAAAAACAAAGCCTGATAACAGTAGAAAAGCAAAAGCCGCACTAACCACTAGCGGATCGCCTCCTTTATTTTCGTCCATAATGATGCGTCCTGCTTAGGATTTTCAGAGCGGTAAATGGGTACTTCAAGCTGTTTCGCTTTGCCAATCCAAAGTTCCGCCCTGCCGTCTTTCATTTTCTGTTCCAGCACGATGCGTACATAAGCGTGCTTTTTCTCTTTATCGGTTAATGGAAAACGCACTGTCTTTTTGGCATAAAAAAAGTCACGTTCCCCTGGCACATCGAATCGTTCTTTTTCCACGACAGTGACCGGCCTATATTCTGTAAAACCTTCATCAAAAAGTGCTTGATGATCACGCCAGTCATCCGGTGCATTAAGTGTGACAGCGACAAGGTGAAGGCCATTTTGTTTCGCTGTTGTGACCAGTGTACGGCCTGTCTTTTTCGTATAGCCTGTTTTGCCTCCCGTGATCCTCCCGCCATCTCTGACAAGACGATGTTTATTTTCCCATACGCGCACCGGGCTGCTTTTCGTTTTATACACAGCGGTTCCGATAATTTTGCGGTATTCAGGACTTTCCATCGCTTTTGCCGTCAGCAATGCCATATCATAGGCAGTAGACTGATGACCCGGGTCATCGAGGCCGTGCGGATTCATGAAAACAGTATTTTTCATGCCAAGCTGCTTTGCTTTTTCATTCATCATCGCAACAAATTTAGGCGTGCTTCCTCCAACAAATTCACTGATGACAAGGGCAGCATCATTTCCAGAGCGCAGCATTAAACCATATACGAGTTCTTCAAGCGTAAGTGACTGCCCTTTTTCCAAATACAAGCTCGATCCTTCCACCTGCAGCACCCGGTCACTGAATTTCACTTTTTCATTCATACGGCCGGACTCAATTGCGAGAAGTGCGGTCATGATTTTCGTAATGCTTGCAATGGATCGCCGTTCATGCGCAGACTTCGACATGAGCACACGACCGCTTTCCATATCCATTAGTACAGCGTTACGCGCTGAAACAGATGGGTCCGCATCGGCTCTAGATGGGACAGCGGCGATGCAGAAAAGAATGGATACGAAGATCGCCAATAGCTTTTTTTTCATTTTTCCGCTCCTCCCTTTTTCCACTACTGTATGAAAAAAGAGGCGCGTTCATGATTATTCTTCTGCCGTTTCACCCATTGCTTCTTCAAATCTTCCGAAAAATAAATCGGCTTCCTGTTGAACCTGCACTTCTCCTTCTGACAATGGAGGGAGTTCATTGAGGCTTTTTAATTGAAAGGCATCAAGAAATTCATTCGTTGTCTTATATAAAATAGGCCTGCCAGCTCCTTCTGCACGACCTGCTTCTTCAATTAACCCGCGAGCAGCAAGAGTGGCAATCGGTCTTTCTGTTTTCACTCCGCGTATATCCTCTACTTCAATACGCGTTACTGGCTGATTGTACGCAATAATCGCCAGCGTTTCGAGTGCCGCCTGTGATAATGTTTTGGGTGACGGTTTTTCAGCCAGCGCCTGAATAAATGGAGCATTGTCCTTCTTTGTCATTAATCTGTATTCCTCACCGTACTTTGTGATCGTGACACCCCTCTTTTCATCATGTGAGAGCGTCTCGGCCATCCGCTTGATTGTATGCTGAACGGCTTGTACATCCACGTCTAGTACATCAGCCATTTGTTCTGCTGACAGTCCTTCATCTCCAGCAGCAAACAAAAGACTCTCAATGATGCTTTCATTTGTCATTTTTTTTTCCTCCAGGCGCTACATACAATTGAGCAAAACTTCCTTTCTGCATAACGGTAATTTCATTTTGCTTCATTAACTCAAGTATGGCTAAAAAACCGACAACCAGTTCCTCCTTTTCATGTGACTGAAACAGGTCTTCAAAAAGAACTGGTGCCTTTGCTTCGTGCAATGTTTCCATCAGCATCTTCATTCGAATCTCTACTGATAGTTCTTCCCGTCTGACGGTCGTCTGTCTCGGTACAGAAAGTTTCTTGCGACGCGTCATTTTTTGAAAAGCACCGAGCATGTCATAAATCGTCGCATTAAGCGGCCCTTCTTCCGCTGGGGCAAACAGCGCATCCGCCGGTGAACGCGAAAATAATTTTGTCCGTTCTTTCTCCAACTCCTGCAGTTTAATGGCGGCTTCTTTATACTTTTTGTATTCGATAAGGCGGCGCATCAATTCTTCACTCATGTCTTCTTCTTCGTCATATTCATCATCGATTGAAGAATGGTCCGGCAAAAGTGAACGGCTTTTCATCGCAATAAGTGTTGCTGCCATGACGAGATACTCACTCGCTATATCAAGTTCAAGCTCCTGCATCGTGTTGACATACAATAAATATTGATTTGTAATTTCTGCAGTTGGGATATCATATATATCAATTTCTAATTTGTTGATTAGATGAAGAAGCAGGTCAAGCGGTCCTTCAAAGGAATCAATCTTTACTTTATATTCCATTTTCTATCTCCTGTTTCCATTGCCTTTTTTGCATAAAGTGAAACTTCCATCAGTGGGGTGTTATTCATCCCTCACTGATGGTTAGTTGAACCATTCGGGCCTTTACGGGCAGTTAATCTGCGATAAACTAAAGTATAGTATATTTCACATTCACTTTCGACATTTTCTAGTTGTGAATAGGTAGGAACCGTGCTAAACTAAATTAATTCCGACTAATTGACTGGGGGAAAACAATGTACACATATCCTGTGCCGTATCTTGCTTTTTTGGCACATTTCCATATTGATCGTGATTACTTTGAATGCCATGAATTGCTCGAAGAACATTGGAAAGAAACAGATGGTGCACGCGATTCCGTCTGGGTAGGTTTAATCCAATTGGCCGTCCATCTTTACCATTACCGTCGCGGTAACGTAAATGGAGCTAAACGGATGGCGGAAAAATCAATCGATTGTTTTACAAAGAAACAGTCTGAACTTATCCGCCTCGGCATCGATGCCGACCGTTTTACAGCATTGCTTCAAAAATCGCTTAATCGGCTGCAAAACGGGGATTCTTTTGCCCCTTTGCTGATTCCGATTACAGATGAGCTGTTAGCTGATGAGCTTGATCAATTCACCCAATCCTTTCAACCGGAGCTAAATGAGCAGTTTCTATCTGAAAAACATAAGCTTCGCGACCGATCTGATGTCATCGAAGCACGTAAGCTTGCGATTCAATTAAAAAAAGCCGGGAAGGCGCCGTTATAAATGGCTGCCTTTACCGGCTTCTTTTGTGCACTTTTCATAAAAACGGCTTAGCATTTCGCTCGGTACTACGTTTAAATCTCGATACGCTTTTTTGACTTCAGCAATCATTTCCGTTCCAATTCCTTCATCACGGTAAGATGGATTTACCGCAATGTGTAAAATTTTCACTTCTTTTTGCTCTATTACGACGCCTACAACACCTACAATGTCTTCGTCTACTTTCCATAAATATAACTGCCAGTCATCGTTTGATTCGTAACACTCCATCGTTTCCTGAAGCGTCTTCAATTCTTTCTCCCGTGGCATATATGAAAGCAGCCCCATCGCAATCTTCTTAAACGACTTTTTATATCGAATCAGCATATAAAATCCCTCTTCAATTAGCAGGATTTACCTGCGTGATTTCGTCACTTCTACTATATTACTAAAAGGGCCTTGCATTCGCAAGGTAGTTCCTTTAATTCACAATAAAAACCCAATAATATACGCCCCAACCGAGCGCCATTAACATTAACAAAATAAGCAAAATGACATTACTTTTCATCACTGCACCGCCCCTTTCAATTCGTCTGCGGCAGTTGAAGTGGCAAGTCTAGTTTAACAAGATCCTCATATGTTTCACGGCGAATAACGACTTTCGCCTCACCATTTTCGACGAACACAACAGGCGGACGAGGGATACGATTATAGTTATTCGCCATTGAGTAGCCATATGCTCCTGTGCAGAACATAGCTAATAAGTCTCCTGCTTCTGCTTTTGGAAGCGGTAAATCCCAAATGAGCATATCACCAGACTCACAGCATTTTCCCGCAATAGATACAATTTCCTCTACCGAATCGTTTACTCGATTAGCAAGGACTGCTTCATATTTTGCCTCATACAAAGCCGGACGAATATTGTCGCTCATGCCTCCATCTACTGCTATATACTTGCGTATATTCGGCACATCTTTCACCGAACCTGTTTCATAAATCGTAATACCCGCATCCCCGACTAGGGAACGGCCCGGTTCAATCCAGATTTCTGGCATGTTGAGGCCAAATCGCTTCGTTTCGTCCTGAACTTTACGAATAATTTCTTCCACATATGCAGCAGGTTCAAGCGGGTCATCTTCTGCTATGTATCGAATACCAAAGCCGCCGCCCAGATTTAAAACAACCGATTCAAATGCAAGACGTTCTTTCCAATCTGCTAATTTCTCAATAATTTTTTCTGCTGCAAGTGTAAAACCTGTCGTTTCAAAAATTTGTGATCCGATATGACAATGCAAACCGAGCACATTGATAAACGGTTTCTCCACCGCCATCATAAGTGCTTCTTCTGCCTGCCCGTTATTTAAATCAAAACCGAACTTCGAATCTTCCTGCCCAGTTAAAATATAGTCATGTGTGTGTGCTTCAATCCCTGGCGTAATACGCAGCAAAATGTTCATTTTTTGACTGCGTAACTGACTAATTTCATCAATTAAGGCCAGTTCATGAAAGTTATCGACGACGATACAGCCAATATGGGCATCAAACGCCATTTCCAATTCTTCACGGCTTTTATTATTTCCGTGAAAATGAATACGCTCTACCGGAAATCCTGCTTTTTGAGCGGTATACAGTTCTCCTCCGGATACGACATCAAGCGACAGTCCTTCTTGCTCAGCAAGCTGCATCATTGCAACAGAAGCAAATGCTTTACTTGCATACGCTACTTGTGCTGTAATGCCCATTTTATCAAATGTTTCCTTAAATCCTCTTGCACGGTCACGAATGAGCGCCACATCGTATAAATAAAGCGGTGTCCCATATTGCGCCGCCAGTTCAACAACGTCGACGCCCCCAATTTCTAAATGGCCGCGCACGTTTACGGCCCCCGTCCCATATATATGCATAATTATATCGCCCCGATCTTTTAACGTCATGCTAAGACTCAGCATCAGAATAAAAGTACTATATCATACATTGACTGCCTACTCAATACACGAAGAAAACACCGGTCAATCAGAAGGTGTCCGGTTAATTTCCGGTATTCCTGATTGTTCCGGTGCCTGTTTGCGTATTAATATCGTTCCTAATGACTTAGCATCGAACGGGATAAGCGGCCATAAATAAGGCGCACCAAACGGCTTCAAACGGACGAGAAACAAAAATGTAAGTGTGCAGGCGATTACAAATCCAGCTGGTCCGAAAAAAACAATTGAGAGAATTAAAACGAGCCGTACCATTTTATTTGCAATTCCTAGTTCATAACTTGGCGTTGAAAATGTGCCAATGGCGGCAAGTGCCGTATACAAAATAACTTCTGGAACAAAAAGGCCCGTGTCGATCGCGATTTGACCAATCATGACGGCAGCAACAAGTCCCATTGCGGTCGAAAGCGGCTGAGGTGTATGAATAGCCGCAATGCGAAGCCACTCGATGCCTATATCAGCAATTAAAATTTGTACAGCAAGTGGAATATTTGTTTCTTCATTTGGACCAATAAAAGACAGTGCTTTCGGCAGCATATCTGGATGCTCCGCAAATAAGAACCACAGTGGCAATAAAAAAAGAGACATCCAAAGACCAACAAAACGCAGCATGCGAATAAAGGTACCAGCTGCCGGCAGCTCTCTATACTCTTCCGCATGCTGTAAATGCTGCAAGTAAGTGGCAGGCATGATCATAACAGCTGGCGATGTGTCAGTGAACAAAAGTACATGTCCTTCAAGCAAATGAGCCGCGCCTATATCGGGCCGTTCTGTGTAACGAACGAGTGGAAACGGATTATAGCGTTGTTTGACGAGAAACTCCTCAATCGTTTTGTCTGCCATCGGAACACCGTCAACATCAATTTTTTGAACCTCTGTTTTTATTTTTTTCACGAGATCTGGATTCGCCGTGCCTTCCATATAGCCAATAGCGACATCTATTTGAGACACGGTACCTGCTTTCATCATTTCAAAGCGCAGTTGGCCGTTTCGAATTCTTCGTCTTGTAAGTGCCGTGTTCACAATAATATTTTCCACATAACCGTCGCGCGAGCCTCGCACCACTTTTTCCGTATCCGGCTCTTCCGGCTGACGCCCTGGATAACTGCGGACATCTATCGCAAATAACCCGTCCGGTACGGCAATAATAATAAGACCGGACAATAAAAAAAGCGGCAGCTTTTTTCGATCCTCCACTTCTTCAACTGATTGATGAACCAGATGATTTTTTACAAGTTCTGCCGTTGTTTCTTTTTGCTTTTTCTCCATGCTTAAATGGTTTTTTACAAACTCCGCCGTTGTTTCTTTTTGCTTTTTCTCAATGGCTACAAGAGATTCGATCAGTTCAATAACAACTTGTGTGTCACATAATCCATTAACAAAATAAAGATGGAGCGGATCATCGGCAATGATCAGTTTTCTGACACCAACATCAAAGCTTTTGCCGAGTCCTGCTTCTTTTTCCAAATATGTATCGATCTCATTCGGATGAATGGTCATCATACAGTCTCCTTTCAAAGCGGCGAAAAAAAGATCCATTGAATAAGCGAACCGACTGTTTTCCCAATCGCCACAGCCATCATTAAGTGATTGACTTTCGCAAATACACCGATTCTACGGGCTAGTATTGGAAATACGTTTAATACTTCTGTTAATGCAGCGGCGGCCATCCCAATAAATAGACCGCTAAATATACCTATAAAAGCGGTTGTAACAGCAGGGAAGGCTAACTGTACAGAAAAAATGTGCAAACATGTTCCCACAAGAACGCCCAAAACAAGCGCCAGTTCATATACATGAATAAATGGTTTTGTTTTGGTTGCTGACATAAGACGTGGAATAACACCAAGCACTGTAATAAATGCGACATAGCCTGCACCAGTTGCGAGGCCTCCTGCCAGCCCTAAAAAAATAAGAAATGCGCTTTCCATTTTTAATCTGGTTCCTTTTCATTCGCTGCCAGATACCCATTAATATCTTCTTCATATTTAAACATTTCCAGATCAAGAGGCCCCGGCTCCTCATTTAACCGTTTTTGCCAAAGCCGGTTAAAGAAGAGGATCATGCCGAGACCGAGACCAATTGAATAGGGTATTTGCAGCATCAATGGTTTTTCGACTTTCGTTCCGGTAATGATTTCGTACAGCATAATATGCACTTTTTGCATGGACACATCTTCATGAAAATTCATGATCGTCAGAGCCGCACCAGTAAACAGTACAATCCAAACGAATATCACTTTCCAAATTGGAGAGGATACTTCGGCATTTTGCAGACTGACAATGGCTTCTGTATCACCTGCAATAACGGCTTTGGCTTCCGGCAACACTTCTTTTATCGCTTCAATGACATCTAGAATCGTCACAACGACAATGTTTCCCGCTAAAGGAGGCACCTTTTTCACAACAATCTTTTCAAGTACAGGAAGAATATATTCGTTTGCCTGCACGTCTGCCACATCAAAAAAAGAAATGCTTCGCTGGTTAAGGCGAATGTGGCGTTTTAAGCTAATATATATCGTTTCATCCACACCTAGCACCTCCGCTCTATACGGAGTTTCCCCGTGCTGCTTACTTTTTATTCATATCATTGCGCATACTGCGAATAATCTGTTTCTCCAGCCTCGACACTTGTACTTGTGAAATTCCTATGCGTGCGGCCGTTTCCGCCTGTGTACAGTCTTTATAGTAGCGCAAATAAATAATAAGCCGCTCTCGCTCATCTAATTTTTCTACTGCTTCTTTTAAAACAAGAGTATCAAACCACTCCACGTCGGGTGCAGCCAGCTGATCGAGCAGTGTAATCGGTTCTCCTTCATTTTCATACACCGTTTCATGAATCGACGCCGGCTTTCGGGCTGACTCTTGCGCCATTAATGCTTCCTCCACTGAAATATCAAGCCGTTCCGCCAGCTCTGAAATGGTCGGCGGACGTCCAAATTGGCCAGTAAACTTCTCACGTTCACGTCTCATTTTTCCTGCTGTTTCTTTTAAGCGTCTGCTTACTTTTACTTCTCCATCGTCACGTAAAAAACGCTGGATTTCTCCAATGATCATCGGTACCGCGTACGTGGAAAACTTTACATTGTAGGAAAGATCAAATTTATCAATGCACTTTAACAAACCGATGCAGCCTATTTGAAACAAGTCGTCCGCTTCATACCCCCTATTTAAAAAGCGCTGGACGACTGACCAAACGAGCCTTGTATTCCACTCAACGAGCTTGTTTCTCGCTTGCACGTCACCAGACTGACTTTTTGCAATAAGCGACTTTACTTCATCATCAGACAGCTTAACAGCTTGTTTCATACGGCATACGCTCCGTTATACATCACAGCGAACACGCTTTCCCGCAAGCCGTTTTTTAAATCGGACAACTGTACCTGTCGACATGCTCGATTCCACATCAAGCTTATCAGTAAAATGCTCCATAATGGTAAAGCCCATACCGGCACGTTCCATTTCCGGTTTTGTTGTAAACAATGGTTCCTTCGCTTCTTCTATATTACGAATGCCTCGCCCTTCATCGCGAACGATAACATCAATTTCACCATCATCGATCGTAGCCGTAATGTAGACGATACCTCCAGGATTACTGTCGTAACCATGAATAATCGCGTTCGTCACCGCTTCTGAGACTGCTGTTTTTAATTCTGCAAGATCATCCATTGTCGGATTTAATTTTGCTGCAAATGCCGCAACAGCTACACGGGCAAATCCTTCGTTTTCACCGAGTGCGTTAAAGGACAAATTCATGATGTTTTGCATGGTTCTTCCCCCAATCTGCGCAATGCATCTTGCTCGGTTGGCTCTACAAACATAATTTTAAATAAACCGGACAATTGAAAAAGCCGTTGTACTTGTGTGGACAATCCACATACCATTACAGTGCCGCCCATTTCGTTCACTTGACGATAACGGCCAAGAATGACACCTAGTCCAGAGCTGTCCATAAAATGAAGGCCTGCTAAATTCCAAATTAAGTGCTGCGTTTGATGTGTCTCCATTTCTGCCACAACAAATTCTTTTACTTGCTCTGCGTAATAGTGATCCAATTCTCCCCCAAGTCGAATACATAAGACTTTCCCCGTTGCTTCTGCCGTCATCGTTACCACGTTGCATTCCTCCTTTTCATGCTGATACGTTGCATTTCTATTTTTCTTTCCTTTTATCCTTCTCCTTTACAAAAGTAGGAAAAACACCTTAATTTTCGACATAAAAAAGGGGGCTGACAAATGTCAGTCCCGAATCACTTTATATATTAATGTTGGCCTTTCTACATGCTCTTTCTTAAAACTGTATGCTTCTTTTACTTTTCGGACGGACTCATCCGGTGCTGAGGTATCGGCATGCAGTGTAACGAGAATATCGCCTTTTTTCACGATATCACCGATCTTTTTGTTGAGTGTAATTCCAACCGCATGATTCACATCATCCTCTTTCTTCGCGCGTCCTGCTCCTAAATACATGGCTGCCATACCAATCGATTCAGCGTCAATTTCAGCTACATATCCTTCCTTATCCGATATAACTTCAATATGATGGGAGGCCTGTGGAAGCTTGTTCAAATCATCAATCATCTCAATATTACCGCCCTGTGCGATGACAAACTGACGGAAAACTTCAAATGCTTTGCCGTTTTCTAAATTTTTTTCCAATGCTGTATATGCCTCGTTATAATCGGTGTATGCCCCCGCGAGAACGGTCATATGTGTCGCAATTTCAAGTGACAAGGTACGCAGATCTTCTACTCTGGCTCCCTGTAAAATAGCGACTGCTTCTTTAATCTCATTCGCATTGCCCACTTCAAATCCAAGCGGCTGGTTCATATCACTAATGATCGCAACCGTTTTTCTTCCCAAGTTATTTCCAATGCCAACCATTTCTTTCGCTAATGCTTCTGAATCTTCAAGCGTTTTCATAAATGCGCCGGAACCCGTTTTTACATCGAGAACAATGCTGTCTGCACCTGACGCAAGTTTTTTACTCATAATCGAGCCGGCAATAAGCGGAATTGATTCGACGGTTGCCGTTACATCTCGCAGTGCATACAACTTTTTATCCGCAGGCGCCAGGTTTCCAGTCTGCCCGGTAATAGCTAATTTATGTTTATTCACATTGCCAATAAACTGTTCTTCTGTCATTTCAATGTTAAAGCCGCCAATCGACTCCAGTTTGTCGATTGTGCCCCCTGTATGGCCGAGTCCCCGCCCTGACATTTTTGCAACCGGTACACCAACTGATGCGACGAGCGGTCCGACGATGAATGTTACTTTATCTCCTACACCGCCAGTTGAATGCTTATCAACTTTATAGCCTTCAATTGCCGACAAATCGATCGACTCACCCGAATCCACCATCGCCTTCGTTAACAGAGCTGTTTCGCGTGGAAGCATTCCTTGAAAATAAATCGCCATCATGAGTGCAGATGCTTGATAATCAGGAATGTCTCCTTTTGTATAGCCTTCAATGAAAAATTGAATTTCTGCTTCTGTTAATTCACTGCCGTTTCTTTTCTTATAAATAATGTCGACCATTCTCATTGGATTCACGCCTTTATAAAGATTTGACGATTTCTTTTACATAATCTAAAAAGTCTATACGTACTTTCTCCGTCGTTTCGATCACTTCATTATGTGTAAGCGGTTGATCCAGAATACCAGACGCCATATTGGAAATGCATGAAATACCAAGAACCTTCATTCCACCATGACGGGCAGCGATCACTTCCGGTACCGTTGACATACCGACCGCATCTGCACCAAGAACACGTGCCATACGAACTTCTGCTGGTGTTTCATACGCTGGTCCTGTATTCCCGGCATATACACCTTCCCAAACAGGCAGGCCTATTTTTGCTGCCGCTTCTTTAGCGAGAGTGCGCAGTTCACGGCTGTAAGCTTCAGACATATCCGGGAATCGTGCACCGAGACGCGGATCATTTTTACCTATGAGTGGATTTCCGCCCATTAAATTCAAATGATCTGCAATAAGCATTAAGTCGCCTGGCTTAAATGATGCATTTACACCGCCTGCTGCATTTGTGACGATAATCGTTTCAATGCCAAGTGCTTTCATAACGCGTACAGGGAATGAGACCTGTTCAAATGAATAGCCTTCATAGTAATGAAAGCGGCCTTTCATCGCAGCTACCGTTTTATCGGAAAGTTTTCCAATGACAAGCTCTCCTTTATGTCCTTCCACTGTTGACATTGGAAAATGAGGAATTTCTTCGTACGGAATTGTTATAGCCTGTTCCACCTCATCTGCCAGTACACCAAGACCGGAACCTAAAATCAAGCCGATTTCCGGTTTTTCATCACATTGATCCGCCAAAAACTGCGCCGCTTCTTCAATGGCTGTATAGTTCATTTTAACTCCTCCATAAAACTTTTTCCATATTTAGGCATAACCACATTGAAATTATCCGCAATGGAGGCGCCAATATCTGCAAATGTTGTACGCAATGCTAATTCACTCCCCACCGAAAACTTCTTTGAATACACGAGCAGCGGCACGTACTCACGTGTGTGATCCGTTCCCGCATGTACAGGATCATTCCCATGATCCGCCGTTAAAATAAGCAAATCATTTTCATCCAGTACATTCAGCAATTCCGGCAAACGTGCATCAAATTCTTCGAGTGCTCTGCCATAGCCTTCCGGATCACGGCGATGGCCAAAAAGTGCATCAAAATCAACCAGATTTACAAACGATATACCCGTAAATTCTTTTTTTGCAACATTGATAAACGTATCCATTCCATCCATATTTGATTTTGTCCGAATTGCTTCTGTTACCCCTTCCCCATCATAAATATCCGCAATTTTTCCAACAGCGATGACATCAAAATTCGCATCTTTTAATTCATTCATGACAGTTCGTCCAAATGGTTTTAACGCATAGTCGTGGCGGTTGGCAGTCCGTTCAAATTTTCCCGGTTCACCGATAAATGGACGGGCAATTACGCGACCAACCATATAATCCCCCGTTTTCGTCATCTCACGGGCCGTTTCGCATATACGATACAATTCATCGATTGGCACGATATTTTCATGAGCAGCAATTTGCAGCACGGAATCCGCTGATGTATATACAATAAGTGCTCCTGTTTCTATATGTTCTTTTCCAAGTTCATCCAATATTTCTGTTCCGCTTGCTGGCTTGTTACCGATCACTTTTCTGCCTGTCCGTTGTTCGAGTTCTTCAATTAATGAATCTGGGAAACCGTCAGGAAATACTTGAAAAGGCGTCTGAATATTCAAACCCATTATTTCCCAATGGCCTGTCATCGTATCTTTACCTGTTGATGCTTCCTGCATTTTTGTATAAAAAGCAAGCGGCCGCGAAGCTTTCGCAATTCCGTTAATTTCCCTTATATTTGACAAGCCGAGTGCTCCCATATTCGGCATATTTAATCCGCCCATTCGTTCTGCAATATGACCAAGTGTATCAGCACCTTCATCACCAAATTGTGCTGCATCTGGCGCTTCTCCGATCCCGACTGAATCAAGCACAATTAAGTGAATCCGATTAAATGGATGCTTCTTCATTTTTATCATACCCCTTCGTTGTAGTTATTGTTATTCTTTACCCTTCTTCAGTTAAATTGCTCATCGTCAGAAGTCTGACTTCTCTTTTTTATTATAATCGATCTGTTTAGGAAATACAAAAAGCACCTGAAATAAATTCAGGCGCGCGGATGAAATTGCGAATAGACATCTTTTAACCTTGCTTTTGTCACATGTGTATAAATTTGTGTTGTGGAAATGTCAGCATGACCCAGCATTTCCTGCACAGCACGTAAATCTGCTCCATTCTCTAAAAGATGGGTAGCAAATGAATGTCTGAGTGTATGCGGTGTCATCTCTTTTTCAATCGTTGCTTTCTTCGCCAGGGCTTTAATAATTTTCCAGAATCCTTGCCTTGTCAGCCGCTTGCCATAATGATTTAAAAATAGCGCATCCTCCTTATATTTTTTCGACATAAGCTTCGGCCGTCCATGTTGCAAATATCGTTCGATTGCCTCAAGCGCATGGCGGCCTGCTGGAATGATCCGCTCTTTATCTCCTTTTCCCATACAGCGGACAAATCCCATCATCAAATGCACATCTTCTTTATTTAATGATGTTAATTCGCTGACGCGTAATCCTGATGCATACATAAGTTCCATCATCGCTTTATCCCGCATACCGAGCGGTGTGGATACGTCCGATGCTGAAAGAAGTGCTTCTGTTTCGTCCATGCTAAGCACTTTCGGAAGTGAGCGGCCTGATTTTGGCGTTTCAATGTGATGGGTTGGATCGTGATCGGTTACGCGGTCTTGTATTAAAAAGTGATGCCATGAGCGGATAGTAGATATGTGACGGGCAATCGTTTTTGTCGACTTCCCTTGCTCTTTTAATTGCTCCAGAAAGTGTAAAATATGTACTCGTTTCACCTTGTTTATCGTTAGCTGTTCAACTTTTTCCAAATAATCCGTGTAGTGAACAAGATCGCGCCGGTACGCGGCAATCGTATTGTCGGCCAGCCCTTTCTCAACAATTAAAAAATGAAGAAAGTCATTCATATGCTCTTTCATATCATCACCCCTAATTATAAAAAACCTTTCGATTGAATTCGAAAGGTTTTATTCCACATGCTGTTTTTCAAGGTCCTCTTTTTCATCTTCTTGTTTCGTATGGCATCTGCTGCAAATGCCATGAAACGTCAAACGATGATCTTTAATTTTAAAATTCCATCTGCTTTCAACAATTTCTTCTACATCATCGAGTAAGTCTTCTTGAATTTCATCCACTGCACCACATTCGATGCAAACGAGATGATGATGAAAATGTGCTGCGCCCTCTTGTCGGAGATCGTAGCGAGAGACCCCATCTCCAAAGTTTATTTTATCTACTACTTTAAGTTCGTTTAATAGTTCAAGCGTTCTGTAGACTGTTGCCAAGCCAATTTCAGGTGCTTTTTCTTTAACGAGGAGGTACACATCTTCTGCGCTTAAATGGTCCTCTTCATGTTCAAGAAGAACACGTACAGTAGCTTCGCGCTGCGGTGTTAATTTATAGCTTGCTGCATGCAATTGTTTTTTAATACGATCAATACGGCTTTCCATTGTTGTCCCCTCCCTCGCCTGTGTAATTTCCATTATAGCAAAATGATGCTATGAATCAAAAGAATTTATTTATAAGAACATTCATCAATTGACTGGATACAAATGCTTCAATGAAAGATGCCGCCAAAATCGCCATCGTAACGACGCCTGCATAACCTAAATATGTCATAACGCTTTTCGCTACAGGCAATGGAACTGTTTGACGCACGGTTAATTTTTGCAGAAGACGGATTGAGCAAGATGCCGACATGACAGCTGTAAATAAAAAAGCGGGAATAAGTATTATATTTTGCGGCAAAATGGTACAAAGGGCAAGCCAAAGCCCGTCCCATTTCATTTGCTGAATAAGAAAACCGACAGAAAAACCGGTCACAGCCCCTTTTAAAAAAAGTAAAATAAAGATAAGCGGCAAACCAATCACCGATATGCCCGCGATCCACATTGCACCCGTGAATTTTATGTTATGAATCACACTTTCCCAAAACAGATCAACAGGATTCGCAACACTGCCGGAGGATGCCTGTGTAAAAAATTCTTTTACGTAGGAATAAAGCTCTGATTTTTGAAGCGGCATCATGCTGTTCACCATCAGTGCGCCAAATACGGTTCCGGTCATGAGCAGTACCGCTGTAAAAAGATAAAGTGCTGCCCGTTTTTGAATGTGATGATTGATGGCAGTCCACATAAATAAAGGCCTCCCCTCTTCTTTGCCCACTATATGAGGGGAGGAAACCAATTATACCAGATCGTTTAACCGTACATATTGTAGCGCCCACATCGTTTTTGCATCATAAATACGGTCTTCTTTTAAGAGCTGCTCTGCTTCTTCTATCGTTACTTCCATTAATTCGACAAATTCATCATCGTCGACAGTGAGCCCGCCTTCTACTTTTACAAGATGTTCCGCGAGAAACACATGAACAATTTCATCTGCAAATCCTGGCGATGTGTAAAACGACTGTACATGTGTCATGCGGCCAGGGCGATAGCCCGTTTCTTCCTCGAGCTCTCGTTTGGCTGACAATTCCGGAGCTTCACCCGGCTCCAATTTCCCTGCTGGCACTTCAACAAGCGATCGTTCAAGTGCTTTACGATACTGTTCGACAAGAATGATTTTTTTGTCATCTGTCAAGGCAATCACACAGACAGCACCCGGATGTTTAATCAGTTCCCGTTTTGCTTCTTTCCCGTCTGGCAACAACACATCATCGACTTGCAGACTGATCACTTTTCCTTTGTAGATCGGTTTGGTTTTAATCGTTTTTTCTTCAAATTTATGCATAAGTATCCTCTTTTCTTTTTTCTTCTTCCTTATGTTACACTACAAAAAAAGGAAGGTGTTTGAAATGAATACACGTGAATTAGGCAAATCTGGTATTTTCGTTAGTGAACTCGGACTTGGCTGCATGTCAATTGGCACAGATGAACGCCGTGCAGAGGCCATTTTACATACAGCTCTTGATGAAGGGATTACCTATTTTGATACAGCTGACCTATATGATTTCGGCGTAAATGAGCAGCTGGTGGGGAAAACACTTCAATCAGTCCGTGATCAAGTAGTCATCGCTTCAAAAGCAGGAAACAGATGGACAAATTCAAAAGATAACTGGATATGGGATCCTTCTAAAGCACACATTAAAGAAGCGGCTAAACAAAGCTTAAAACGGCTTGGCACCGACTACATTGACTTGTATCAGTTACACGGCGGCACGCTCGATGATCCGATTGATGAAACGATCGAAGCCTTTGAAGAATTAAAGGAAGAAGGTTTCATCCGTGCATATGGCATTTCATCGATTCGTCCGACTGTTATTAATCAATATGTAAAACGATCTGCCATTTCAACTGTCATGATGCAGTACAGCATCTTAGACCGCCGGCCTGAAATTCAAGTGCTTCCTATTTTAGCAAAGAATGATGTCAGTGTCGTCGCTCGCGGTCCAATTGCTTTCGGTCTGTTAAGTTCAAAATGGCGAGAGAAGCTGTCAAAATCAGTAAAAAAAGGATTGAAGTGGTATGAAGAGACAGAGTTAACATCTGTTTTAACGACACTTGAACGCGATTATCCGTCTGAACGTACGTTAAACAGCCTTGCTTTTCACTACGTGCTGCATCAATCCGCGGTTAGTGCTGTCATCGCCGGTGCCAGCTCCATCGAACAGCTAAAAGAAAATGCTCGTGCGGTACGTGAAACCGCGCTGACGGAGGAAGAGTACAAATGGATTCAAGATACAGTAAAAATAGCCGATTACGACGCACATCGACTATAAAAAGGGCAATCATTTCCGGTAGTTCTGCAGCTGTATTATTAACAGCTAGTATAGGCATCTATATTTCTAACCGTATTTTATTTATGCAGAAAAAGGCGGATGCTTCGATCGTTGAACGAGAAGCAAAAGCCGGCCGTTTCAATCAGCGTGCATATGATCAGTTACCGAAAGAAGATGTGTGGATCACAGCCGCAGATGGCATTCAATTAAAAAGTGTCTTTATTACGCCCAACCCCGGGAACCCTTATGTAATTTTTTGTCATGGGGTCACCGAACATAAAATAAATTCAATTAAATATATGAACTTATTTTTAAAACGCGGATTTAATGCCATTTTGTATGATCATCGCCGGCATGGTGAGTCAGAAGGCACATTCACAAGCTACGGTCATTTTGAAAAAAGAGATTTAAAAGCGGTTGTGGATGAATTAATCCGTCGTGAAGGAGCTTATACACGCTTTGGTATTCACGGGGAATCAATGGGAGCTGTTACACTCCTTTTGTATGCCGGCACGGTAGAAGACCGCGCTGACTTTTATGTAGCCGACTGTCCATTTTCTGAATTCCGGAAACAAATACAGCATCAGATGAAAAGAGAAATCGGCCGGGCGCCGCGCTTATTGTTGACGATTGCCGAATGGTCCGTCTGGCTGCGCGCCCGTTATAAACTATCTGAGTTGTCGCCCCTTGAGGCAGTAAAAAATATTGAAAAACCAGTGCTGTTTATTCATAGCCAAGATGATCAATTTATTTTACCTGAGATGACTGAAGCACTGTTTGAAGCAAAAAATGGACCGAAGGAATTGTACATGGCCCCTAAAGGTGTTCACGCACAGTCTTTCAACGAAAACGCAGAACAATATGAAGAAGCTATCGATCGCTTTTTACTAAAATATGAATTGAGTCCTGAACGATAAAAGAGGAGCACTAGCATCAGCTCCTCCTTATTATTTTTGGAAAAATGCTTTTCGCCCCACCCTTTCAACGGTTCCAGGAAATAAAGAGTGAATAAAACTGCCCGCAGACATCCATTTCGGTATATTTACTTCCCGCACCGGCCGCCCGATAACCGCTATTGTTTTTTTTGACACTTCACCTGGGTCCAGCATAAGCTTTCCTGCATTTTTCACATATGTGCCTTCCGGGTCTGCATTGTCAAAAAATGGTGTTGCAATCGGCCCTGGATTTATAGCTGTTACATATACATTTGACCGGCCCAGTTCCATGCGAATGCTGTTCGTATAGCCCAGAACTGCATGTTTTGTTGCAGCATACACAGCGGATTTCGGTGTTGCCATCTTTCCTGCCTGTGAGGCAATATTAATAATGTGGCCGCTCTGGCGTTCAATCATTTGCGGCATAACAAGCTCTGAACAGTTAATTAAACCCGTAATATTCACATTAATCATTTGCTCTGTTTCTTCTAGTTTCATTTCGTGCGCCCAGGCAAAATAGCCCACCCCTGCATTGTTAATTAATACATCCACGCGTCCGATTTCCATAAATAGAGTAGATAAAGCGGTTCGGTCTGTCACATCTGCTTGGTAAATGCGCACACTGTCCGGCGATAACGCTTCAAGCTCTTTCTTGATTTGTTCCAAACGTTCCATCCGCCGTGCAAGCAGGACAACCGAGTAGCCAGATGTAACAGCTTCTTTCGCAAGTTCTGTCCCTAAACCGGAAGACGCACCTGTAATGACAACGATTTTGCTCAACTTCGTCCCCCCCGGTAATAAACGGCGCCATTTTTGATCGTCTCAACTTGAATATCTCCACGTTTGAACAGATAGTCAAACTGACCGGTGATTTCTGATAGCGTCAAACCTGTTTCTTTTTTATATACTTCCGGAAATACCCTTGTGCACACTTCAAAAATAGTCATCGGCTTTTCCTTTAACATGGTCAAAATAACCATTGCACGTTCATGCTGCCGTACAAATCGATGTTCAATTAACGAATGGATCGATTTTATATCATTTCCATGGCCTGTTAGCGCCTGCTTAACATCCAAATTCATGACTTTTTGCAGAGAGTTATTGTATTGTAGCAACGGCTTTGGCCGCTCTTCTCCACGTACAGAAGGCGGCTCTAAAAGTGGAGTAGACGCTACGGCTTTTAATACGTGATCGCCTGCTAATAGACAACCATCTTTTTCCCGATAAAAGACGAGGTGGCTTTGCGCATGACCAGGTGTTTCTAACACCCGCCATCCTGGCAATGCTGGCAGCTCGTCTCCTTCTTTCAACTCTCCCGTCAGCATGCTTTTTTTAGAGCCATACTTCAGCGTATTATCAAGATTATTCGCCAATCGAATCATCTCTTTCGGCATACCTAGTGTACGGAACAGATCCATAAAGAACTCACGCCGCCAGTTCATAAAGGGCTCATTATAGGAAAGCCAGTTTCTACAGTAGGAGTGACCGTAAACATCCACATCAAAATCATCCAACAGTCCGATATGATCAGGGTGATGGTGCGTTAAAATAACTTGCTCAATATCAGACACTTTGTAGCCTGCTTCCGCTAATCCTGATTGAAAAGCAGCACGGGCTTCCCTTGTATTTATGCCCGCATCAATTAAAGTAAGCCGGTCTCCTTTTACTACATACATGTTGACGTCGCCAATCGGAAAAAGAGTAGGTACAGTTATTTTAATAATCTTCTCGTATGTCTTGATTCCCATTATGCCCACCTGCCACTTTTGTAAAATAACATTTCAATTATACAGTGTACTCGTTCGGGTATGAATTGTCATTCATTACGTACTTCTCTCTTGACAAAAATGCTTCTTTTCCGAGATAATCACTTGGATAGTCATAATGTTTAGGCATCAAGGAGGAATAACGTTGAAAGCAGTTTTTATCGGAGCCGGATCTATGGCTGAAGCCATTATTGCCGGTGCATTGAAAAGCGGCGCCCTTCAAGCAGAAAATACGTATGTCACGAACCGGGCCAATCATGCACGTCTAAAAGAATTAACGACTCATTATGGCATTCAAGCAGGATACGACATAGAAACAGCATTGAAAGACGCTGATGCCATTGTCCTGGCCATGAAACCAAAAGACGCCGCATCAAGTCTTGAAACTATTCAGTCCTACATAAATAAAGATTCACTCGTCATTAGTTTGCTTGCTGGTGTTGGTATTGATTTTATAGAACAAGCCATCGGGGAAAGATGTGCTGTTATTCGCTCAATGCCAAATACATCCGCTGCTGTTGGGAAATCAGCAACTGCGATTGCACTAAATAAATACGTCACAACTGAACAGCATCAAGCAGCCATCGACCTTTTTTCGGCAATCGGACTTGCGATTACCGTTGAAGAATCTCAGATGGACGCCGTGACTGCTGTTTCTGGAAGCGGACCCGCCTATATTTACTATGTAGCGGAAGCGATGCAGATAGCAGGTGAAGAGCTGGGCCTAGATCATGACACAGCAAAATCGCTCTTAATTCAGACACTTCTCGGTGCCGCTGATATGCTTTCTGAGGCCGATGGCCAGGCAGTCGCTCTTCGAAAAGCAATTACAAGCGCTGGCGGAACGACCGAAGCAGCGATTCGGACATTTGATGAGCATCTTGTGAAAGAATCAATTGCAGCTGGTGTGAAGGAAGCAGCAGCCCAGTCAAAACGGCTTGGTGAAGCGTACAACCACAACCGTTAATCGACTGTCACTTCCATTAAATCTTGGGCAACCACAACAGGTTGAAAAAGACTTTCCGCTTCATTTAACAGCTGTCTCGCGTCCTCTACCGTGTAGCGGGAACTGATGTGGGTTAAGCACAGTTTTTTTACTTTGGCACGCCGTGCTGTTTCTGCAGCCTGCTTCGTTGTAGAATGATAATAGTCATAAGCCATCTTTTCATTTTCCGCATTAAAGGTCGCTTCATGGACGAGTAAATCAGCGTTCTCTGCCAGGTGTACAGCTGCATCACACTGTCTTGTATCTCCGAGAATCGTGACAACTTTCCCCTGTTGTGGTTCATTCGTGTAACGCCGTGGTTCAATTATTCGTCCATCTGGCAATGTAACCGACTGTCCTTCTTTTATTTGTTTATAAATAGGACCTGGGGGTATTTTGTCTTCCCGGAGACGGCTCACAAGCAGCTCACCTGCTTTTTCTTTTTCAGCAAACCGGTAACCGAGTGAATAAATGCCGTGATCCAATTTTGCTGACGTAACAGTCATTTTATCATCTTCAAAAATGATGCCCTCCTCTATCTCTTCAATAAAAAGGGGGTATTGCAGATGCGTTTTGCTGACATATAGTGCTGTTTCGATAAACGCGCGTATGCCAATCGGCCCATATACCGTCAACGGTGCTGTTCCACCTTGAAAGGAACGGCTTCCAAGCAAACCTGGCAAGCCATAAATATGATCGCCATGTAAATGAGTAATAAAGATCTTTTCAATACGACGCGGTTTCAATGTTGTATACAAAATCTGGTGCTGCGTTGCTTCGCCGCAATCAATAAGCCAGACAGCCCCGCGTTCATTTAACATTTTCAGTGCAATGGACGTAACATTGCGCATTTTACCAGGTACACCAGCACCGGTTCCAAGAAATAGTACTTCGATAATAATCACTCCTTCTATTTTCTTATTCTTATAATAAACAAAATACTTGTCACTTTCATTGTTTTGTGAAAAAATGCAGTAGTAATATATAAAATATCAATATCAAAAGCGGGGGTATTAACATGATTAAATCTGAAACGCCGTCTGCTCTGACGATCCTGTTCGGCGCAACAGGAGATCTGGCAAAACGAAAATTATATCCGTCTCTTTACCGTTTATATCGTAAAGGACACTTAGCATCCGGATTCGCTGTTATTGGAACAGCTCGCCGTGAATGGGACAATGACATTTTCCGTGAGCATGTAAAAAAATCAGTTATAGAATTGACAACGGATCAAGATCAAATAGATGAGTTCATTTCCCATTTTTATTATTTACCGCATGATGTATCCGATTCCAATTCGTATGTAGAATTGCGTACCCTTGCCAATGAACTTGATTACAAGTATTCACTTGGTGGCAACCGTCTATTTTACCTAGCAATGGCACCTGAATTTTTCGGTACGATTGCTGATCATTTGAAAAAAGACAATTTAACAGATACAGCAGGCTTCGGCCGTCTTATTATTGAAAAGCCTTTTGGCCATGATTTGCCATCAGCACAAGAATTAAATGCTCAAATTCGCCGATCTTTTGATGAAAAAGACATTTACCGGATTGACCATTATCTTGGAAAAGAAATGGTTCAAAATATTGAATCGATCCGCTTTGCAAACGCTTTGTTTGAACCCCTTTGGAATAATCGTTATATTTCCAATATTCAAATTACATCAAGTGAGACACTGGGTGTAGAAGAACGCGGAGGCTATTACGAAACGAGCGGTGCATTAAAAGATATGGTTCAAAACCATATGCTTCAAATGGTTTCTCTTCTTGCGATGGAACCGCCAATCAGCCTTCAAGATGATGATATTCGCAGTGAAAAAGTTCGTGCATTCCGCTCTATGCGTCCATTAACACTCGAAACCGTCAATGAATACTTCGTCCGCGGACAATACGGACCAAGTGAAAACGGTGATATGCTCGGCTACCGTGAAGAATATAATGTTAATCCAGAATCTAACACGGAAACGTACGTTGCCGGTAAAGTTATGTTTGATAATTTCCGCTGGGCAGGCGTGCCATTTTATATTCGTACTGGTAAAAGAATGCCGCTTAAATCAACAAAAATTGTCGTTCAATTTAAAGACATTCCAATGAATTTATATTATCGTCCCAATGAACAGGAATTGGAACCTAATTTACTTGTGATTCATATTCAACCGGAAGAAGGAATCACGCTTCATCTAAATGCAAAACGGGCTGGTTACCAGCTGGAAACAAATCCTGTAAAGCTTAACTACGCAAACAGTGGTACAGACATTATGAATACACCTGAAGCGTATGAAAAATTGATGCACGATGCTATGCGCGGTGATTCTACAAACTTTACACATTGGGATGAAGTTGCCCTTTCATGGAGCTTTGTTGATGTTATTGCCGAAGCATGGAGAAATGAAAAAGCGGCGTATCCGAACTATCCCGCGGGAACAAAAGGACCAAAAGCGGCAGATGAACTACTTGAGCAAGACGGCTTCTTCTGGTGGCCATTAGATATGCTTGATGTAAAAAATGATTGTAATTAATTTTCCAGCAGGTGCTCACTTACTGAGCACCTGCTTTTTGATCTTTTTATACTAAACAACTCATATATATCCAAATTTGAACTGTATTGTAAGCTGGCGAAAAGAAAAAAGCACCGTTTTACACGGTGCTTTTTTCTTTTACTTTTATAAAGTTTGCTATCTCTGTACAAGTCGATTTATTGAAAATAAATCCTCTCTTACTTCTGCATCCATTCAGTGTGGAACGTGCCTTCTTTGTCTAGTCGACGATATGTGTGAGCACCGAAGTAGTCACGCTGCGCTTGAATAAGGTTAGCAGGCAATACAGCACTGCGGTAACTATCATAGTAAGCCATTGCGGATGACAACGTTGGCACAGGAACGCCATTCAACACAGCATTTGAGATCGTTTCACGAAGTGCCACATGATATTCATTTGTGATAGCGCTGAAATATGGATCAAGAAGCAAGTTATCAAGTGCAGCATCGCGATCATATGCTTCTTTAATTTTTTGCAAAAATTGAGCCCGGATGATACAGCCTCCTCGGAAGATCATCGCAATGTCGCCATATTTTAAATCCCATCCGTACTCTTCAGAAGCTGCTTTCATTTGCGCAAATCCTTGTGCGTATGAACATATTTTACCCATGTAAAGGGCACGGCGCACAGATTCAATAAATGCATCTCGATCTCCATCAAACGCATGGTCTCTAGGTCCTTGTAAGACTTCTGCAGCTCTTACACGCTCTTCTTTTAACGCAGAGATAAAGCGGGCGAATACAGACTCCGTAACAAGCGGAAGTGGTACACCAAGGTCCAGAGCACTCTGACTTGTCCATTTCCCTGTTCCTTTTTGCGCTGCTTCATCTAAAATAAGATCAACAAGCGGTTTACCCGTATCATCATCTTTTTTCGTGAAAATGTCGGCCGTAATTTCGATTAAGTAGCTGTCTAGTTCGCCTTTATTCCATTCAGAGAATACAGAGTGGAGCTCTTCTGCAGATAATCCAAGCACATCTTTCAATAAAGAATACGCTTCTGCAATGAGTTGCATATCGCCATATTCGATACCGTTATGAACCATTTTTACATAATGACCCGCTCCGTCGCCGCCAATATATGTACAGCACGCTTCACCGTTAACTTTTGCTGAAATATCTTTCAAAATCGGTGCAACAAGCTCATACGCTTCTTTTTGACCTCCAGGCATGATAGATGGACCTGTTAAAGCGCCCTCTTCGCCTCCTGATACGCCCGTACCAATAAAATGAAAACCAAGTTCTGCAAGCTCTGTATTACGGCGCTGTGTGTCTTTATAGAAGGTATTACCGCCATCGATAATAATATCTCCTTTTTCAAGATGAGGCTTCAATTGATCGATCGTTTTATCTGTTGCTTCACCCGCTTTTACCATAAGTAAAATTTTACGCGGTACTTCAAGTGACGCAATAAATTCTTCGATTGAATAAGCCGGTACAATATTTTTGCCTTCGCTTTCTCTTAGCATCTCATCCGTTTTTTCAGAAGAACGGTTAAAAACAGATACTGTATAACCACGGCTTTCAATGTTCCACGCTAAGTTTTTGCCCATTACGGCAAGACCAATTACACCAATTTGCTGTTTAGTCATAAAAATAATCCTTCTTTCTCTAATAATTTTTTTATTCTGCTACAATTTCCACAATTGCCGTTACCATTTCAGTAAGCTTAACAAGTTCTTTTACCGGCATTTTTTCATTGACCGTATGAATATCTTCATATCCAACAGCTAAGTTTACAGTCGGGATGCCAAATCCGGCGATGACATTTGCATCGCTTCCGCCACCGCTTGTGAGCAGCTTGGACGAGCGATTAATTTTCGCTGCTGCCTTTTGTGCAACCTTTACTACATGGTCGTTAGCACCAAACTTATATCCCGGATACATCACGTCCACATCCACTTCGGCACGGCCGCCCATTTCAGCAGCTACTTCTTCAAATGCGGTTTTCATTTTAAGCGTCTGTGCATCCATTTTCGCCGGTTCAAGCGAACGGGCTTCCGCCAAAATCTGCACATAATCACAAACGATATTTGTCGCTTGACCGCCTTCAAAACGGCCGATATTCGCTGTCGTTTCCTCATCAATGCGGCCAAGCGGCATACGGGCAACAGATTTAGCCGCCATCGTAATCGCAGACACACCTTTTTCCGGTGCGACACCAGCATGTGCTGTTTTTCCATAAATGCGTGCCGTCACTTTCGCTTGTGTTGGTGCTCCCACAATAATATTGCCTACATCGCCGTCGCTGTCAAGTGCAAAGCCGTATTTTGCTTTTACAAGCGTAGGATTGAGTGCTTTTGCTCCAACAAGACCAGACTCTTCACCGACTGTAATGATAAATTGAATCAAGCCATGGGCAATATTTCGTTCTTTTAAGAGACGAATCATTTCAAACATTGCCGCTAAACCCGCCTTATCATCTGCACCAAGTATTGTCGTACCATCCGTTTTCACATATCCGTTCTCTACAATCGGTTTTACTTTTTTACCTGGCACAACGGTGTCCATATGGGACGTAAAATAAATCGGATCAATTCCTTCTTTCACAGCTGACAATGTGCAAATTAAATTACCTGCTCCATGACCCGTTTTGGATGCCGTATCATCTTCATATACATCGATGCCAAGTGCAGTAAATTTTGCTTTTAACGATTCGGCTATCCGCTGCTCGTGTTTCGTTTCAGAATCGATTTGAACGAGTTCTAGAAATTCATTCAATAAACGTTCTTCATTAACCACGCTGCACCTCCAAATTTTCTCTCATTTTAATTATAAACGTTTTTGTATAAAAAATCAGCATGAAGAAACTGTTCTTCCCGCTGATTCATGATTATAACGGAATATTTCCATGTTTTTTCTTCGGTCGTTCTTCTTTTTTTGTCCGCAGCATGTCTAATGCTTGTATAATTTTAATACGTGTTTCACGCGGGTCGATGACATCATCGACCATACCGCGTGCCGCTGCAACATACGGATTGGCAAATTTTTCACGGTACTCATTAATTTTCGCGGCCCGCGTTGCTTCCGGATTATCGCTTGCTTCTATTTCACGGGCAAAAATAATATTTGCGGCCCCCTGCGGCCCCATAACCGCAATCTCTGCATTTGGCCATGAATATACGAGGTCTGCACCGATTGATTTTGAATTAAGGGCTACATAAGCACCCCCATATGCTTTCCTTAAAATAACGGTAATTTTCGGCACTGTTGCTTCAGAATACGCATATAAAATTTTCGCCCCATGACGAATAATACCACCATGTTCTTGTTTTACACCCGGGAAAAATCCTGAAACGTCTTCAAATGTAATAATCGGTATATTAAATGAATCACAGAAACGAATAAATCGTGCGGCTTTATCTGATGAATCTATATCTAGTCCACCCGCCATGAATTTCGGCTGGTTACAGACAAGACCGATCGTTTCCCCTTTGACACGAGCAAAGCCAATCACCATATTTTTCGCAAATTCTTTTTGTACTTCTATAAATGATTTTTCGTCAACAACATGCTTAATTACTTTACGCACATCATATGGACGAAGCCCATCAAACGGCACGACATCTGTTAGTTCCTCGCGATAATCACTTTCATCTGACATTGCCTCAACAACCGGCGTCTTCTCTTCATTGTTCTGTGGCAAATAGGATAAAAGCGCACGCACCTTTTCCAAAACTTCTTCTTCCGTTTCCGCATGAAAATGTGCGTTGCCACTCACTGCATTATGTACTTTAGATCCGCCCAAATCCTCCGCGGAAATTTTTTCTCCGGTGACCGTTTCAATTACTTTCGGTCCCGTAATAAACATTTGACTCGTTTGATCCACCATAAACACAAAATCGGTAATCGCCGGCGAATAGACAGCCCCACCTGCACACGGTCCTAGAATAACCGAAATTTGCGGAATGACTCCAGAATAGATCGCATTCCGGTAAAAAACATGCCCATAGCCATCCAATGATAATACCCCTTCTTGAATACGGGCACCTCCAGAATCATTTAAACCGATAAAAGGTGTTCCATTTTTAGCAGCTAAATCCATGACGTTGACTATTTTTTGCGCATGCATTTCACCGAGTGCACCGCCAAAAACCGTAAAATCTTGCGAAAATAAGTAAATCGGACGGCCATTCACTTTTCCATAACCGGTAACAACGCCATCGCCAGGTCCTTTTACTTTTTCTAAACCGAAGTCTGTACTACGATGTTCGATAAATGGGTTTAATTCAATAAATGAGCCTTCATCTACTAATAATTCAATCCGTTCACGTGCGGTTAATTTGCCTTTTTCATGCTGTTTACTGATTCGTTCGTCACCGCCGCCAAGTTCAACTTCACGACGTCTATCCTGCAATTCATGAATACTGTCAAATATATCAGCCATTACGATTCCTCTCCTTTTTCGCAAAGCTCCATTAACACACCACCGGTTGATTTTGGGTGCATAAATGCGATTTGTGCGCCCCCTGCACCCGTTTTCGGTGTTTCATTAATCATTCGGATTCCCCGTTCTTTCATATCTGCAATACGATCTTCAATGCGCTCAACACTATATGCAATATGATGTATTCCCTGGCCGCGGCTTGCAATAAATTTCGCAATCGGACTGTCTTCAGTGATCGGTTCAAGCAGTTCAATCTTTATGTTGCCGGCATCAATAAATGCGACAACGACACCTTGTGATTCTACCGATTCTGTTTTCACATGTACCATGCCAAGCTGTTCTGTATATAACGAGATCGATTCTTCGAGTGATGTGACTGCAATCCCAATATGATCCACTTTTTTCATATCCATTGCTCCTTTGATATAAATACTAAAACGGCCTAATCTAATTCAACAAATAGTGAACAAAACCCTTTTTTTCAATCATTTTCTTCGGTTGCATGTCTATCGGTTTACCAGTACAATAGTTAGTAAGACCGGATGTAAAGGAGAAAAAATTACATGCGCAACAAAACGATTCGAAAAATTATTGTGTATTTAATGTTATTTGCTATGCTGGCATCAACCGTAATGTTCGGCTTAACAATGTTTATGTAAAAGACCGGGCGTGCTTTTTTAGCCGCTCTTTTTTCATGCCTCGAAAGCGGGCTTTAATAAGTAAATATTGCTCCATCTCACGCACAAATTGGTAAAGGGCTGCTCGCGCTTCAAATTCCTCACGTGTTGCAGGAAGCGGCATCTCTTCAAATTGCTTTTTCATTTCATCAAGCCTTGTCAATTGCAAGTAGGCTGTATTGCCTGGATGAATATGCGCTTTTAATTCTTCCATAAAATCCGCAATCATCACTGCCTGTTCTGGCCGATGCAAAATGGACGCAACAATGGATAAAATACGCTCTATAATATCAAATTGCTTTTCACGCATCGTGAAATATTGATAAAATAAGCTGTCATATCTGGAAATATGGTTTTGAACATCTTTAAAAGCAAGCGTTTTTGCTTGTTTGATCAGTTCAGCTGTTTCAGTCAATTCTTTCCCATTCCATGAATGATCATTCGTCCGCAAATAGAGAATAATTTCTTCAAAAATCCGTCCGAATAACCGCTCCGTTTCTTCTTGCATTTGAACCAATTTCCGCTCGACACTCGGCATATAAGAGTTTAATAAAAGTGCTATGCCAATACCGATTAAAATAATGCCAATTTCATTTATAATGAGCCCTGCTGTCAGCTGATCAGCAGCATATAAATGCAATATAATCACTGTGCTTGACACAATGCCTTCCTGTGATTTAAGGGCAACTGTTGTGGGAATAAACAAAATCATAATAACTCCAATTACAATGGCATGATGCGAAAACACTTCAAAAAACAGTACTGAATAAAATAGTGCTACTAGACAAGCAACGAGACGTGTCCTTGCTGCCTGAAGCGATCGATGCTTTGTATTTTGAATACACAATATTGTAATGATTCCTGCCGATACCGCATTATTAAGCCCAATCCATTCAGCCAAGAGAATGGAAACGACAATTCCAATTGCCGTTTTGGCGGTGCGGTAGCCGATTTTAATCATTGTTCCCACTCCTACTTAAGAAAGCCTTGCCACAATCGGCAAGGCTTTCATGCTTATTTAAACTTCTTCACAATATTCATCGAAAAGTTTTTGTAAATGTTCAACGACGGACATCGGGTGATGCCCTTCAATTTCATGACGTTCGACCATTGCTTTCACTTCACCATCTTTTATGATCGCAAAGGACGGTGAAGACGGCGGATAACCTGTAAAGAAACTACGCGCTTGTGCTGTGGCCTCCTTATCCTGTCCTGCAAAAACCGTCACAAGACGATCTGGGCGCTTATCGTAATGGATGGCATGCGCCGCTGCTGGACGTGCAATTCCCCCCGCACAGCCACAGACAGAGTTGACCATAACAAGTGTTGTCCCTTTTTCGTTCAGTGTCGCATCTACTTGTTCAGGTGTTGTTAATTCTGTATAACCAGCCGTTTTAATTTCATCACGCGCCTGACGGACGACATCATTCATAAAAAAGTTAAAATCCATTCCCATACTTATTCTCTCCTTTATTTAGTTAGTAGATCTATCATAAGTGAAAATATGGTTTATTACAATGAAATGGGCCAGGCATTCCTTGATTTATTCATCACATACATTTTAATCAAAGTTACGGAAGCTACTCTGAAAAATAACTAATTAAAAAATTAAAAATGCATGTTTAACTTTTTCATTCGCCGGGTAAAGTAATAAGGCAACTGAATCCATACCCTTAAACTCCCTGTATTTGACCATCCGGATTTATCCGGATGGCTTTTTTAATGCCGGGAATGCGGGAATAGAACATTTTACGTATAGCTTTTAACTATCACTGACTATCTCATTTTGGTCCATATACTTGTTTAAATAACTGTTCTGCAGCCTGCGACGGTGAAATATCCCCGTTCATTGCATCGTGCTCTAACTGGCCAATCTGTTCTTTAACATATGGATGACCATAAAATTGATTTTTAAGTTTTTCCATAATGAGTGTATGAAGCCAATCTTTCGTCTGATTGCGGCGGCGCTCGATCAAAACACCACTCTTTTCCGTCACATTTCTAAATTTTTTTATCATCATCCAGATCATATCGATTCCTTCATTTTTCAATGCCGAGCATGTATATGCTTTTGATTCCCATCCTTTCGTGGCCGGCTGCAAAACATGCAAAATTTGATTGTATTGCCGCTTCGTTTTCTCAGCAAGAGACTTATTTGCCCCATCCGCTTTATTAATCACAACAGCATCCACTAGTTCCATTATACCTTTTTTCATCCCTTGAAGTTCGTCTCCCGCTCCGGTCAATGCAAGCAGCATAAAAAAGTCGACCATGCTGCGGACAGCGAATTCACTTTGCCCAACGCCAACCGTCTCGATTAAAATTACGTCAAAGCCAGCCGCTTCACATAAAGCAAGCGTTTCTCTCGTTTTGCGGTGGACACCTCCAAGTGTACCGCTTGATGGAGATGGCCGTATAAAAGCATTTGGATGTTTAGCAAGCTGTTCCATTCTCGTTTTATCTCCTAAAATAGATCCACCTGAAATAGAAGAGCTCGGGTCAATGGTGAGCACAGCGACGCGATGTCCTGCATTGCATAGCATCATCCCAAATGATTCGATAAATGTACTCTTTCCTGCACCGGGCACACCTGTAATTCCGATCCGAAGTGTATTTCCTGTATGCGGCAAGAGCTTTTGCAGCAGGTCTTGTCCATATTTATAGTGATCGGCTGCATTGCTTTCAATAAACGTGATCGCTTTCGCTAATTCTTTGACTGAACCATTCACGATACCATTTACCATCTCATTTAAATCGGGAAGCACTAATTTTTTTTTGCGGAACGTTTTCCTCGGTAGTGCGATCATGTCGTCATGCGCTGCCGACACATCTTTTGTTCCATGATTGTGTTCTTCCGTCATTCTGTCACTTCCTCATAGCCTAGCCGCTCATACACTTTCTCTAAAACGACTTGTGCAGACACCGGAATAACAGTACCAGGTCCAAATATAGCGGCTGCTCCTTTTTCTTTTAAAAACTCGTAATCCTGTGCCGGAATAACACCGCCGACAAACACAACAATATCGTCACGGCCAAGTTTTTGCAGTTCTTCCACTAAAGCCGGCAGCAATGTTTTATGACCAGCTGCAAGTGAACTAAAACCAACTGCATGAACGTCATTTTCTACTGCTTGTTTCGCTGTTTCTTCTGGCGTCTGAAAAAGGGGGCCAATATCGACGTCAAAACCGAGATCAGCGTAGGCTGTCGCAATTACTTTTGCGCCGCGATCATGGCCGTCTTGTCCCATTTTGGCAACTAAAATACGCGGACGGCGCCCTTCCTGCTCTTCAAATTCTGCTGTTAGCTGCTGGACAAGGGCTATTTGTTCTGAATCAGAAAAATGGGCACTGTATACACCGCTCACAGATCTGATCACGGCTTTATGTCTTCCGCTTATCGCTTCAACAGCATTGGAAATTTCCCCAAGAGTTGCACGTAACCTTGCAGCTGCTACTGCAAGTTCAAGCAAGTTGCCCTCACCGGACTTTACAGAAGCGGTAATGGCCTCTAGCGCTGCCTTTACTTGTACTTCATCGCGGTTTTCTTTCATTTTTTCAATTCTCTCCACTTGCTTCAAACGGACTGCCGTATTGTTAATATCTAAAATATCAATTGAGTCTTCTTTTTTCAGGCGGTATTTATTCATCCCAATAATTATTTCTTCATTAGAATCAATTTTAGCTTGACGGCGTGCTGCTGCTTCTTCAATTTTCATTTTCGGAAGTCCCGTTTCGATTGCTTTCGTCATTCCGCCAAGTTCTTCAATTTCTTTAATATGAGCCCACGCTCGCTCCATCAATTCATTCGTCAGCGCTTCTACGTAATACGAGCCGCCCCACGGATCAATCACATTGGTGACCCCTGTTTCTTCCTGCAAAAATAATTGTGTATTGCGGGCAATACGCGCTGAAAAATCAGTTGGGAGCGCAATCGCTTCATCAAGAGCGTTTGTATGCAATGATTGTGTATGCCCCATCGCCGCCGCATGTGCTTCAATTAGCGTACGTGTAACATTGTTAAACGGATCTTGCTCTGTTAAACTCCATCCTGACGTCTGTGAGTGCGTACGAAGAGCCATTGATTTCATATTGGATGGATTGAACGGCTTCATCAGCTGCGCCCATATACGGCGGGCCGCACGCATTTTGGCCACTTCCATAAAGTAATTCATGCCGATCGCCCAAAAAAAGGACAGACGCGGGGCAAATAAATCAATATCAATGCCTGCAGCAAGCCCGGTCCGTACGTATTCAAGGCCATCCGCGAGTGTATATGCAAGTTCAATGTCCGCTGTTGCACCTGCTTCTTGCATATGATAGCCAGAAATAGAAATCGAATTAAACCTCGGCATTTCTTTTGATGTATAATCAAAAATATCAGCAATAATCCGCATTGATGTTTCCGGTGGATAAATATACGTATTACGTACCATATATTCTTTTAAAATATCATTTTGAATCGTACCGGACAATTTTTCGCGTGTCACACCCTGTTCTTCAGCCGTAACGATATAAAAAGCCATAATAGGTAAAACGGCTCCATTCATTGTCATCGACACGGACATTTGGTCCAGTGGAATACCATTAAATAAAATATTTGTATCTTCTACCGAATCAATGGCTACACCTGCTTTTCCAACATCACCAACGACACGGGGGTGATCCGAATCATAGCCTCTATGTGTCGGCAAATCAAACGCAACAGACAGTCCTTTTTGGCCCATCGCCAAATTGCGCCGGTAAAACGCATTGCTTTCTTCTGCAGTTGAAAAACCTGCATACTGACGAATAGTCCACGGACGGTTCACATACATCGTCGGATATGGACCTCGTGTATAAGGAACGATGCCTGGATAATCGTTTACATGGCCAAGTAATTTTATATCCTCTTCTGTATAAACAGCCTGCAGCCTAATCGATTCATTCGTTTCATATGACAAATCATCAAATGATTTTTTCACCCCCTGTTCCAGCGCCACTTTCCATTCATCAAGTGATTTTTTAGCTCTTTTTTTAAATGGATTATACTCTTTTAAATTCATTGCTCGGTTCCCCCTTCAAATAAGGAAAGCAGTGCCATTAATTTTTCCACAATATCATCCCCATCTGAAATAGAGCCATCTATCCCTGTCACTTGCCAATTTCCGGCCACATCAATAACTGCTGATTGAGATACTTTTCTTAACTCTTCTATCAGTTCTGGTCCGAATTGTTCATATGTTGAATTTGCCCCGCAAATGCAATAGTAGGGAAGCTTGTTCATCTCAACAAATTGAACAGCTTCTTTTATTGTTTCAATATTGTTAGACCTTACCGGCTGAATACCGCCAACACTGAGTACACCCATTATATAATCTGTACACGGTTTGTTTATTTTTAGCTTGCCAAGGCAAATAATCCCCGCCTGCACAGACTTTCCAGTTTGTTCAATCGCCGCTGCTTTTTGACGAAGCTGTTCAAACGGCTCTGTCAATCTTTTTGGCATAAGCGAAACGATTTTTTCACCTTCCACGTTTAATCTCTTTATTTCCTGCTGGTTGAATTCAAACTCTTCCGTCATATTTATATATATATTTGTGCCTATTAATAACTGTTTGCGGGTCGCTAGCTCTTTTTCCCGTTTCATCTGCACAGCTGCAATCTCTTTTTGAATTATTCCTGCTTTAAGTACGTGTTCAATCCCACCGGCTTCTTCTATCCGGGCAAATTCATCCCATGCCATACGGCCAATTTCATTCGTTAACGACTCGATGTAATAAGAACCGCCTGCTGGATCGGTTACTTTATCAAGATGTGCTTCATGTTTCAATATGAGTGGAATATTACGGGCAAGCCGCTTAGACAACTCTGTTACACTTTTAGTTGCTTGATTAAAAGGTAAGACATGCAGATAATCAATATTGCCTAGCACCGCGGAAAAAGCAGCACTGCCTGTTCGTAATATGTTAACGTGTGGATCAAGTGCTGATAACGTCCGTGCACTCGTTTCCACGCTGATCGCTGGCTTCGATTGTTCATCTAATTGGTAAACATCTATAATAGCTGACCAAAGTGTTCGGAATGCACGAATCTTTGCTATTTCTGTAAAGAACTCTGGCCCTGCCGCGAAATGAATAATCATTTTCGAAACCATTTCATTTTTATTAACGGCCATTTTCATATAAAAGACGGCTTCAGATAGAGCAGCAGCCAGTTCCTGCACAGCATTTGCACCTGCCATATGATAAGGTACAGTGTTGATCGTCATGAATGACTGATTATGTATGTGTTCAAGCACTTTTTTTGATGGAAAAACACCTGCTGCTGCACCTTCTGAAACAGGGTCAACGGCTAATTCTATTTCCGGTTTTGGAAATGTTCCTATACGGGAAAACCCTCTCGTGAACGGTTTTTCTCCTGGCAGAGAAGGATGTATCCCTTTTACATCAGCATCCGTGTAAAGCGGCTTTAATTCAATATTTTCCACCGTTTTTGTGAACAGTTCAGATAATGGTTTCCCCTTTAAAGACGACCGTGCAGCCTGCTCCCATTCTTCCAATGTACTAGCCGGAAAGGTTTGTTCTTTCATAATTTCCACCCCTTTTACTGAAATCGTTTTCAATTTGAAGCGTTCGCAAAAAAGAAACATATTTGTTTCTCCTTGATTGTATTATAAACGGGACAAAGCAGGCAATGTGTACGGGACAAAACGTGAAAATTTATGAGGAGCATGCTATTCTATTAATAACTCTTTTTTTAAAAGAGCAATTTTTTATTCAGGAGCGAAAAAATGAGAAAACTATTTAGCCTGCTTATTATTACCTTTTTTAGTTTAGGTACCATCGTCTCAGCAGATAGCGTACCTGGTGACATCATTGTGACACTTGGTGAAAACTTAACACCGGCTCAAAAAGAACAGCTGCTGACAGAAATGGAGGTACCTGCTGATGTGCAGACCATTACGGTTTCAAATGCTGAAGAACATCAATATTTAGGTGATTACATTCCAAAAGCACAAATTGGAACGAAAGCGATTTCTTCTAGTAAAATTATAACGGCTGAGTCTGGCGCTGGTTTAAACGTTGAAACGAAAAATATTACGTGGGTTTCAAAAGAAATGTATACCAATGCGCTGTCAACAGCGAGCGTAAAAGATGCAGACATTTATATTACCGCGCCGTTTAATGTGTCCGGTACAGCTGCGCTAACCGGGATTATTAAAGCCTATGAGTCTACGACCGGTGAAAAAATTCCGGAAGAGCAAAAGCAAGTCGCAAATGAAGAAATGGTCACAACCGCAAAACTAGGTGATGAAATTGGTCAGGAAGAAGCAACAAATCTAATCGAACGGATTAAAGAAGAAGTCGCCGCACAAAATCCACAGACTATTCAGGAAATTAAAGTAATCATTAATAATATTTCAAATGAATTGAACATTCAACTAAGCGATGCACAACGGGATCAGCTTGCCTCTTTATTTGATAAAATGAAGAACTTAGATATTAACTGGGATCAAGTCAATTCGCAAATCGATAAGGCGAAAGAGCAATGGGACAGCTTTAAAGGCTCTGAAGAAGGACAAGGCATTCTTCAGTCTATCCTTGACTTCCTCCAGTCAATTGTAGATGCCATCGCCGGATTATTTAAATAATGAAAAAAAGGTGTTTTCTCGCTTGAGAAAACACCTTTTTTCAATAAATCGGCATCGTTTCTTCTGATGCATTTTCGAGTAATTCTTTCACACGCTGCATAAAACGTCCGCAAATAAGGCCATCAAGCACACGATGATCAATGGATAAACAAAGGTTAACCATGTCCCGCACAGCAATCATGCCGTCAATGATAACCGGCCGCTTCACAATCGACTCAACTTGTAAAATCGCCGCTTGTGGATAATTAATAATACCCATTGACTGTACGGAACCAAATGAACCGGTGTTATTCACAGTAAATGTACCGCCATTGACATCTTCTGATGACAATATACCCGAGCGTGCTTTTTTCGCAAGATCAACTACATTTTTTGCAATGCCTTTCACCGACTTCTCATCAGCCTGCTTTACAACAGGAACATACAATTTATCATCAGCCGCTACAGCAATGGAAATATTAATGTCTTTTTTACGGACAATATGGTCGCCCGCCCACATAGCATTCATTTCTGGAAATTCCTTTAATGCTCGAGCCACTGCTTTCACAAAAAAGGCGAAATAAGTAATATTATAACCTTCATTTTCTTTAAATGACTTCTTAATAGAATCACGGTATCCAACGAGTTTTGTTACATCGACTTCAATCATCATCCACGCATGTGGTACTTCCTGTTTCGTTCGCACCATATTAGCTGCCACACTTTGTTTCACACTATCAAGCGGAATAACCGTGTCACCTTCAGCACTCCGTATGTGTGGCACAACAGCAGGTTGGGATTGGGGTTGCGGCTCCTTCCACACAGGAGGAAGTGCTTGAGGCTGACCACCGGCATCAATAAATTCCTGCACGTCTTTTCGTGTAATCCGTCCGCCTTTTCCTGACCCTTTCATTGCCTTTAAATCAATATCGTGCTGTTGCGCAAGCTTTAAGACAGCCGGTGAATAACGGGTACGGTTATCTGCCACCGCTTTTTTTTCCGGTTGAGTGAATTCTTCTTTCGTTTGAACAGCTTGTACTTCTTCTGTTTCAATCGTACAAATAACAGTTCCAACAGACAATACTTCATCTTCTTTTGCTACAATTTCTTGTATCGCTCCTGTAAAGGATGATGGGATCTCCGCGTTTACTTTGTCCGTTAATACTTCGGCAATTGGATCATATTTATTTACATGGTCGCCAGGTGTCACCAGCCATTTTGTAATCATTCCTTCTGTGACACTCTCCCCGAGTTTCGGCATTGTTATATGTTGTATGGCCATGTTGAAAAACCCCTTTCTGACAAACAGTTAAAATTCAGCCAGCTCTCGCATCGCTTTCTCGACTTTTTCAGGATTCATCATAAAGTATTTCTCCATCGTCGGCGCATATGGCATAGCTGGTATCTCAGGACCCGCAAGCCGCTGAATCGGTGCATCGAGATCAAATAGACAATTTTCTGCAATGATTGCCGATACCTCGCTTATAACACTTCCTTCTTTATTGTCTTCTGTCACGAGCAATACTTTTCCTGTTTTTGCGGCTGACTTAATGATTGTTTCTTGATCGAGTGGATACACTGTGCGTAAATCAACGACTTCCGTTTCGATCCCGTCTTTTGCTAACTTTTCAGCAGCCTGCAGAGCAAAGTGAACGCACAATCCGTACGTAATAACGGTTATATCGTCTCCTTTTCGCTTCACGTCCGCTTTTCCAATCGGCAGGATATAATCATCTTCTGGTACTTCTCCTTTTATCGATCGATACGCTTTTTTATGTTCAAAAAACAAGACCGGATCTTTATCACGAATCGCTGCTTTTAACAGCCCTTTCACATCATACGGTGTAGACGGCATGACGATTTTCAAACCGGGCTGATTGGCAAAAATGGCTTCAACAGACTGCGAATGATAAAGCGCTCCATGAATGCCTCCACCGTACGGGGCACGTATGACAACCGGGCAGTCCCAATCATTGTTTGAGCGGTAGCGAATGCGGGCGGCTTCTGAAATAATTTGATTGACGGCCGGCATAATAAAATCAGCAAATTGCATTTCGGCAACAGGTCGTTTCCCAACCATTGCTGCACCTATCGCTACACCTGCAATAGCAGATTCTGAAAGTGGCGTATCAAGTACACGCTCTTCCCCAAACTGTTCATACAATCCTTTTGTGGCTTTAAAAACACCGCCTTTTCTCCCTATGTCTTCTCCAAGCATAAACACATTTGAATCGCGCTCCATTTCTTCTCGGAGCGCCATTGTAACGGCCTCAATATAAGAAATAACAGGCATTACCTGGTCCCCTCCTGTTCTGTTTCGGCATAAACAAAGTCGAGTGCCTGTTCAGGTTTTGCAAATGGCGCTTGTTCAGCATAATCGGTCGCTTCGTCGATCAATTGCTGGATGTTACGCTCCATTTGCTGTTCCCTTTCATCTGTTAAAACACCCGTTTCTTTTACATATGTACGAAATGTAATCATTGGGTCTTCCAGTTTCGCTTTTTCCAATTCCTCTGCTGGACGGTACAAACGATCATCGTCATCGGATGTGTGCGGTGTCAATCGGTGCACCATCGTTTCAATCAATGTCGGTCCTTCGCCTCGCCGTGCGCGGTCGGCCGCTTCTTTTACATACTGGTACACTTCAAGAGGATCATTTCCGTCAATTGTATACCCAGGCATGCCGTAGCCAATAGCCCGATCTGACACTTTAGCAGAACCGAGCTGCTTGTCTGCCGGTACAGAAATCGCATATCGATTATTTTCACACATTAAAATAACCGGGAGCTTATGAACTCCTGCAAAATTGGCTCCTTCATGAAAGTCTCCCTGATTGGATGATCCTTCACCAAACGTAACAAATGAGATATAGTTCTTTTTCTCCATTTTTGCGACAAGCGCAATGCCTACTGCATGAGGTACCTGTGTCGTAACGGGCGAGGAATTTGTGACGATCCGATTTTTCTTTTGTCCGTAATGACCAGGCATTTGCCGTCCGCCAGAGTTTGGATCTTCTGCTTTGGCAAATACAAATAGCATTAATTCTTTAACCGTCATGCCAAATGCCAGCACAATACCAGTGTCCCGATAATATGGCAATATGTAATCTTGACTGCGGTCGAGTGCAAATGCAGCGCCGACCTGTGCAGCTTCCTGACCTTGTCCTGATACAACAAACGGGATTTTGCCTGATCGGTTTAATAACCACATGCGCTCATCTATCCGGCGCGCAAGCAGCATCATTTCATACATTTCAAGCACCGTTTCATCAGATAATCCCATTTTTTTATGTCTATTTTCCATACTTATCCTCCTTTTACATATGAATGGCTTTGCCATCGACTAACAGCGCCGCTTCGCCAATCGCTTCAGACAATGTTGGATGCGGATGGATCATTGTGCCCACTTCCCATGCTGCTGCATCGAGAACACGTGCTAGCGCTGCTTCTGAAATAAGTTCTGTCGCATTCGGACCAATGATATGAACACCGAGTAGATCATCCGTTTTTTCCTCCGCAACAATTTTCACAAATCCATCGCTTTCACCAAAAACAAGTGCTTTCCCAATTGCTTGAAATGGGAACTTACCTATTTTCACTTGGAATCCTTTTTGTCTAGCTTCCTGTTCAGTCATTCCCACACTGGCAGCTTCAGGGCTTGAATATATACATTTAGGGACGGTCGTATAATCAATTGGATACACATTTCTTCCTGCTATATGTTCCACTGCTGTAATTCCTTCATAAGATGCAACATGCGCTAACTGCAGCCCTCCGATCACATCCCCAATGGCATAAATGTGAGATTCATTCGTTTGCATTTTATCATTCACTTGAATACATCCATTTTCAAGGATAATCTCTGTATTTTCCAGTCCAATATGTTCAATATTTGCCACACGTCCGACAGAAATGAGCATTTTTTCTGCTTCAACTAATTGTGTACTATTTTTCATCTCAACTTCTACCCGAATCATACCTGGCTCTTTTTCGATTGAATCCGGACGCACTTTTGCACCTGTTATAATTCGTACGCCTCGCTTCATTAGCAAACGGGCCATCTCTGCCGAAATATCTTGATCTTCCGTCGGAATCACACGATCCGCATATTCAATAACCGTTACATTTGAACCAAAATCTGCAAGCATGGATGCCCATTCAATCCCTATTACACCTCCGCCAACAATTATGACAGACGATGGTACTTCTTTAAGTTGAAGTGCTTCATTCGAAGATAAAATCCATTCTCCATCCACATCAAAACCTGGCAATGCTTTTGGTCTGGAACCTGTCGCAATAATGACCTGCTTAGGTATGAGCATAATGTTATCTGTCCCATCATTCATTTCAACGGAAATCGTACCTGCCATAGGGGAAAATATAGAGGGACCAAGTAATCTGCCAACACCGCTGTATATGTCTATTTTACCTTTCCTCATTAATGATTGTACTCCGTTATGTAACGTATGAACAATTTTTTCTTTTCTTTCCTGCACGCGCGCAAATTGAAGCGTTGTATTGTCTGTCGCTATACCAAACGCAGCCGCTTCTTTAACCGTTCTAAAGACTTCGGCACTTCTAAGCAGTGCTTTTGTTGGAATGCAGCCATTATGAAGGCATGTACCGCCTAGCTTTTCTTTTTCGACGATGGCGGTTGTAAGCCCTGCTTGTGCAGCACGAATTGCTGATACATAGCCACCTGTTCCTCCACCTAAAATGACAAGATCGTATTCTTTTACCACATTTATTCGCCCCTTTATATATCCTATTATCATTGTATATAGTTTCAAAACTATGTCATATGATAATTGTATTTTTAATTGTTTTAACATTGACGAGGCTTTCTTGACAAATGATACGGGTGCGTTATGATTTGTGAATAAGACTTTTTGAAAGAGGGTTTCGATTAATGATCCGCATCATTGCTTTACTTATTCTCGTTATTCCAGGCTTTCTTGCCGGAGTAGGGATTAAATTAATGCGTGACATGCTATTTGGTATTTTGCAGTCTCCGTTTCCTTTTTTGTGGATGCAGTTTATGGCCGGTTTACTGCTGTTTATCGGCGGTCTCGGTTTTGTAGCCGGCTTTATTTTTAGACGTGACCGAAAGCAAAATAAAGTCCAACCAAAATTTCAGGATAAAGAATAGTGAAAAGCGGTCTCAATCAGATGTTTGGTTGAAACCGCTTTTTATCTTTCGCCTTTCCAATTGCATCTGCTTATCCATTTTAAAGATAGTAACGCCTGCTAATCTATTCTATTGTACCAGAAACACCCTTTCCAATTAAGTGATCTTTTTTAAAACATAATTTGATGTAGGTTAAGATTATGTTTTTCTCATAAAAAAACACTTTCAATTTCTTCGTTATGAATTAAACCAAGAAATTAAAAGTGGTGCGATGAAATTATCGACGTCCATTTTATTCTATGCTTTTATAATGCCATATAATTTGTCTGTGATTATCGCAGTACATTCCCTATTTGTCGGTTTTGCTTAATCTTCGGTCTATCAACTAGCTGCGTAATTAATCACAAAATCGATATTATACACCACTCTTTATCACTCTTACATCCGGCCGTTTATCATCAAGTACTCATTGTTTTGATTGTAACTAACTGGAAAACAGTTCGCAAGTTATTTTGAACAAGAAAATTCGATATTACAATACTATCGTCGGTTAACTTCTGTAATTAAGATGAACCAGAGATGCCGAAAAATATTATGCTGATTTTCACCCCTGGGCTGTATATATGATTTCTGTAAATCGCCGACAGCAGATGAGGTATTGGACGGCCTTGTTTGGGAAGACAAGCAAATTATACACTAAAAAGCCGCCGGTAAACCGTTCGGCTTCTTCTTCATTATGGACTAGCAGACAAACGCAAGTCAGGGAATGTATAGCCAAGATCTTTACCGTCACTTCCATAAATACGAACTTCATTCAAGTCAACGCGCTCTCGAAAGTTCGTGTAATAATGAGTCGCAGCCATCGAACCGAGTTTATTAACGGCCGCTTGGCGCACTTTATCCTCTTCTGTTGACGCGACTGTCGAATATATCTTCGCAAAATATTGGCCAGGTACGACTTCTGCTCGGTCGAACAGCGCTATGCCGTCGTAACTTGCGAACTCTGATCGGAATTTTTCAGTAAATTCACCCGACAACGCTTCGTCTATCTTATCGGTATGTTCTTGCGTTTCCTGCACCGGTTCTTCCGTAGGTACAAACAGTATTAACGCCATTATCAATCCGAATACAACAAGCAGCGCACCGATCCTTATAACTTTCGCTGATTTGATCACATTAACCGCCTCCCTTTTCTGTTCTGATAAGTGTAGACGATCTATATTGAATTCATACATATGCAGACAGTTAATATGAACAACAGAGGTTGGTAATATGAAGTTATGGAACTTTATTGCAAGGAGAAATGGCGGCTGAACCTGCTCGCCTGGAAAACTGAACGTAACGAAAACACAAATTGTTTCAAGGGCACTTTCATCCGATACTTGATGCCGGTAAATCGTCTGGCGTTTTCAAGCAGCAGATAGATATTCGCTTGGGTGATCATTACGTGCTTATTGATAGATGTTTTCTTATTCTTATCATTTTTGAATTTTGCACAATTTGATTTCTACATTTCACCAAAAATAATATTTATCATTGTAAGCGGTTTTTTTACAAAGTAGAGCAAGAAGCATAAAGTCTATATAGTAAGAGGGAATTTAACAAACTTTGATATTACGAAGGGAATTTTCCGAGCTTGTATCACTAATCGGCACATGCCTCCGCATTATTTTTGGCTCATCGGATGATGGTCACAGAAGAGCCGAAGCGATTGCTTATAGCTTATTTTCATTTTACACGTGAGGTTTTTTGAATTGCAGCAAAACATGAACTTATCGACAAACAAAAAAACGCCTCCCTTTATAATACTGGGAAACGCATAATTAACGGGGAACCCGCTGATTATTTATCGGGTCGTTCCGTCAGTTTATCGGTTATGATTATCTGCTGTCTTAACGGTTAAACTCACGTCACGACTGCCTTATGATGCCATATATTCAATTCGGAGCTTGTCCGCCACCATGGCGATGAATTCTGAATTTGTCGGTTTTGCTTTTGTGACAGATACAGTATAACCAAACATTTTGGCGATTGACTCCATATTTCCCCGACTCCATGCTACTTCAATTGCATGACGGATTGCACGTTCAACACGGCTCGGTGTTGTGTTATATTTACGGGCAACTTCTGGGTATAGAACTTTCGTAATCGATCCGAGCAGTTCAATATCATTAAATACCATTGTGATTGCTTCACGTAAATATAAATAGCCTTTAATATGAGCTGGCACGCCTATTTCATGGATAACAGCTGTAATGCTTGCATCAATATTTTTCTTTGATTTTTTCGGACTCTCTCGATATTCCATATGTTGAACGGGGTTTTCATTTCCGCTTACCTGCCGGATCTGGCTGATTAGACTATCCATATCAAATGGTTTTAACATAAAATAAGATGCGCCTAATTCAACGGCTTTTTTTGTTACATCTTCTTGTCCAAAGGCTGTCAGCATAATAACATGTGGCAATTTTTCCTGCTCACTAACACTTAGACGTTCCAGAACAGCAAGCCCATCCATATGGGGCATAATGATATCAAGTATTAATATATCCGCCTCTATTTCTGATAGCATTGTTAAACATTCTTGTCCATTGTATGCTGTACCTACAATCGTCATATCATCCTGACTTGAAATAACTTCTTCAAGCAACTGAACAAGTTGCCTATTATCATCTACAATCGCTACTTTAATTTGATCCATACTTATTTCCTCCTCATCCACTTTAACCTTCATAAACCATTCTAAAGGATTTTTCGACAAAGAGGAATGAAAACCTTCAAAAAATTGAATATATATATTTTTCTTAATTTTATGTCATTTTTCGACCTTTTTCTCTTCTTTATTCGTCAAAAAGAGGGCAAATGCCCCCTTATTTAAATAACTCCTGCATCTTTTAACATCCAGTCAATATGAACACCATAACCTGAAAGTGGATCATTAACAAATACATGAGTGACTGCTCCAATGATTCGACCATTTTGAATAATTGGACTTCCGCTCATTCCTTGCACAATTCCGCCCGTTTTGCCAATTAAACGAGTGTCGGTCATTTTAATAATCATTCCTTTTATTTCTGGTTTTGTTTGTTGAATAGTACGTGTAATTGACACTTTATATCGTTCGACAGTTTCATTTTCGGTTACTGTTAAAATTTCAGCTGGCCCCTCTACAACCTCATCTGGATGAGCAGCTGGATAAAGTCTTCCGCCATCAATATCTGCATAAAGACGGCCAAAAATACCAAATGGCGTATTTGAAGATACAGTTCCCCATTTTTTACCTTCCGGAATAACAGCTGTTTTTTCACCTGGAATTCCTTCTGTTGCTTTTTGAATGCCTGTAATTTGAGCGGGATGAATGGTTCCTTTTATTGGTGAAAATGGCTGTCCAGATTGTACATCGCTAATTACATGACCAAGTGCTCCATATTTTTTTGATTTTGGTTCATAAAATGTCAATGTACCAATACCTGCTGTTCGATTTTTAATGTATACACCTAGCTTATACGTATTTGTTTCTACATCCTTTATCGGTGTGACTGCCATTTGAATATCCTTTTTTCCACGTAGCACTGATAATTGAAGTGGCTTATTTTGTTCACCTGCTGACTGAACAAGCGGTCGAATTGATTGTGGTTCGGTTACTTTTTTTCCGTTTACCTTCACAATAACATCACCTGGCAGCAATCCAGCTGATTCTCCTGCTGACTGCTTATCACCTGATGTACCGACGAAATGGAATCCGACAATATACAATCCTTTTGTTTGTAATTGAAGGCCGACTGACTGACCACCAGGTACAACAAAAATACGTTCACGTTCTTCCTTTACTGCTGGAAAGCCCGCTGATTGTAGTAATTCATGATCCGTCTGCTCTGCTTGAATGACTGTTCCTTCGCCCGCCCATACTGATAACATCAGTAAAAATGAAAAAAGATATTGATACGATGCTTTTCTTACTGTCATACCACTCCCTCCTTTTTGTCTTGCCTTGTTACTTTGTCCGGAGAGGACCGTGATTATAACGGTAATATGGGGTGAAGATGGATGTCATTTCAAACAGCTGATTTTTTTAATTTCGCGGATAATGTAAGCAATTCTTTTGCATGTTCTTTTGTCAAATCCGTCATTTCTACACCGGAAATCATCCTTCCAATTTCCACCACTTTTTCATCCTCGCTAAGCGGTGTCACGACTGTACTTGTCCGCTTTTTATCATGGCTTTTTTGAATATACAAATGTATATCAGCCATGGCAGCAACTTGTGGCAAATGAGAAATACAGAGCACTTGTGAATGAACAGCAATTTTATAAATTTTTTCACCAATCGATTGCGCAACACGACCGCTTACTCCTGTATCCACTTCGTCAAAAATAATCGATGTAACACCTTGATGTTTTGAAAAGATTGTTTTCATTGCTAGCATAACGCGTGACATTTCACCGCCAGAAGCAATTTTCACAAGCGGTTTAAGCGGTTCACCAGGATTAGTCGTCATGTAAAATTCAATTTGATCTATACCATCTTTTTTAAATTGCCCATTTTCTGACTGAAAATGCACACTGAATACCGTTTTTTCCATATATAACTCTTTTAGCTCACGATGAATCGCATCTTCCAGCTTTTTCGAATATGAACGGCGCAGGTCAGATAACTTTTCCCCTTTTTTTGTAAGGGTTACTTCTATTTCCTTCAATTCTTTTTGCAAACGATTTACATGTGTTTCACGGTGAATCAACTGATCCATTTCTTCGGCAATTTTATTGCCATATTGTAAAATATCCTCAATTGTCGCTCCATATTTTCGTTTCAATTGATTAATCTCATTTAACCGGCTTTCAATTTCATTTAACCTTGCCGGATTAAATTCAAGGGTATCAAGAATAGAGCTTACATCACGTACAGTATCTTCAAGAACGTAAAAACTATTGGCGGCGGCATCATGAATCGATTTATATTCATCATTAATGCCGGCTGCAGATTCAAGTCCATTTACACTTAGACCAAGCCAATCAAGTGCTTTTCCATCACCTGAGAGCGCGCTGTAAGCTTCCGACAATGCAGCATACAACTTTTCATAGTTGGCTAACTGCCGTCTTTCTGACTCCAATTTTTCTTCTTCGCCTATAATCAATTCCGCTTTTTCAATTTCATTAAATTGGAACTGTATTAAATCCAGACGATGCGCTAAATTTTGTTCATTTTCACTGAGACGGCGTATTTCTGTCTGTAAATGATCGTAACGATTGTAAATATTTATATATTTCTCTTTTGCATGCTGAATCGCTGTGCCGCCAAAGTCATCAAGTAAACGAAGATGACTGCCCGCATTCATTAATTCCTGATATTCATGTTGGCCGTGAATGTCCATTAAACGAGAACCAATTTCACGTAAAATTGACAGCGTAACCATTTTACCATTTACACGGCAAACGCTTTTGCCAGCGGCGGAAATTTCACGGCGTAAAATGACTGATTCCTCTTCCAGCTCAATACCAAATTCAAGGCAGACTTGAAAACAAGGATGGTTTTCATGTAAGGTAAATAATCCTTCAATCTCTGCCCGTTTCTCACCATGCCGAACAAACTCCCCAGAGCCTCTTCCACCGGTTAATAATTGCAATGCATCAATAATAATTGATTTTCCTGCACCTGTTTCCCCTGTCAATACGGTTAACCCTCGTTCAAATGATAATTCAAGCGCATCAATAATTGCAAAATGGCGAATCGATAATTCTTGAAGCACGATCGTCACATCCTTATTAAAGCATTTCTAAAAAACGAGAAGATACGATTTCCGTCTGCTCCGGTGCACGGCAAATAAGTAAACAAGTGTCATCCCCGCAAATCGTACCCATAATTTCTTCCCAATCCAGATTATCAATTAACGCACCGACCGCCTGAGCGTTACCAGGCAATGTTTTCATGACGACAAAATGGCCGGCTGAATCAATACTAACAAAACAGTCAACAAGTGACCGCTTTAATTTTTGCAGCGGATTAAAACGCTGATCAGCAGGTAGACTATATTTATAACGCCCATCCATTAATGGCACTTTTACCAGATGAAGTTCTTTAATATCGCGTGAAATCGTAGCTTGTGTTACGTTATAACCAGCTTTTTTCAACAAATCAACGAGTTCATCTTGTGTCTCAATTTCATTGTTCGCAATCATTTCTCGAATTTTAATATGTCGTTGTCCTTTATTCATGATACCCACCCCATAATGTATAATTATACTCATTTATACATTATCATACTGTATATGTCTTGAAAAGTATACAAAAAGAAGCCGGCTTCTAATTCACTGAGAGAGCCGGCTTCTTGAAGCTGAATATCCTTTTGTTCAGCTTTTTTCTTTAAATTCATTATGCGCTGCATCTACAGCCTGTTCAGCTGTAATCGGCAAACTGATAATGCCATTATTGTCTTCACCTGGCCAGCGAATATGTAGTAAAAATTCAATATTACCGTCACCGCCGGTAATCGGTGAATGCGAAAGGTTCATGACCACATAGCCGAGCTGCGAAGACAAATTAACTATTTTTTCAATCACAGCTTTATGAACGGCTTTATCACGTACAATTCCTTTTTTGCCGACTTGGTCACGGCCGGCTTCAAATTGGGGTTTAACAAGCGCGACAACATCGCTTCCCGGCACGAGGAGTGTTTTTAATACCGGCAAAATAAGGGACAGCGAAATAAACGAGACATCAATCACGGCAAATTGCGGCATTCCTTTTAACAAATCAGCCGGTTTCACGTAGCGAAAATTCGTCCGTTCCATGACGACAACCCGTTCATCCTGTCTCATCTTCCATGCCAACTGATTATAGCCAACATCAAGTGCATATGAAAGTGCTGCACCGTTTTGCAATGCACAGTCGGTAAATCCGCCTGTTGATGCGCCAATATCAATTATAATTTTATCCTGTACGGTCACATCAAATACCCGTAATGCTTTCTCAAGCTTTAAGCCTCCACGGCTAACATACGGCATTGTTTTTCCTTTTATTTCAAGAGGTGCATCAACTGGAATTTTTTCACCTGGTTTATCGATTCGTTCTTCATTGGAATACACGATGCCAGCCATAACCGCTCGTTTCGCTTTTTCTCTCGTTTCAATTAATCCTTTTTCAACGAGCAATACATCAATTCGTTCTTTTTTTGCCATCGTTATGCTCTTTCCTCTTGTTTTTCGGGCACAAGTGCGGCTATTTTACGCACTGCTTCTTCCGCCGTTAAATCAACTTCTTCAAGTAATTTACTAACGCTTCCGTGTTCAATAAACCGATCCGGGATACCCATCCGGTCAATGACGGCACCATGGAAGCCCGATTCATGCGCATATTCAAGTACCGCACTGCCAAATCCCCCTTCGAGAATAGCTTCTTCGATCGTCAAAATAGGGATATGTTGACTAAGCAGGTCGTCCATCATTAATTTGTCAAACGGTTTAATGAAGCGGGCATTTACTACTTTGACATCAACACCGCGTTCCTCAAGCAACAAAGCAGCCTCCATCGCCATCGGAATCGTTGTCCCGAATGTTAAAATAGCAGCAGATGTTCCTCCTTTTAACACTTCCCATGAACCAATCGGGATTGTCGTCATCTCAGCATCCATCTCAACACCAAGACCATTTCCCCGCGGGAAACGCATTGCAATAGGCCCATCATCGTATTGAATGGCTGTATTAACCATATGACGACCTTCATTTTCATCTTTCGGCATCATCAGCACCATATTGGGCAAATGACGCAGGAAAGCAATGTCAAAGACGCCTTGATGAGTTTCTCCATCTGCACCAACAAGTCCAGACCGGTCAATGCCAATGAATACATTTAAATTAGGTCGGCATATATCGTGGACCACTTGATCATAGGCACGCTGAAGGAATGTCGAGTAGATAGCCAGAAATGGCTTCATTCCTTGCGTAGCTAGTCCCGCTGCAACCGTTGCTGCATGTTGTTCTGCAATCCCGACATCAAACATTCGATCAGGGAACTCTTCTGCAAAACCGAGCAATTTGGACCCGACAGGCATTGCCGGTGTAATCGCGACAATACGCTCATCTGTACGGGCAATTTCACGCACTGTTTCACTGACAAGTGTGCTCCACGCCGGCGGTTCATTTTTGGCTTTAATTATCGCACCCGTTTCCCTTTTATATGGACCCGTTCCGTGCCATGAACCAATTTTGTCTGTTTCGGCTGGCTTATAGCCTTTTCCTTTTTTCGTAATAACATGAACAAGTACCGGTCCTTCTGTCCGTTTCGCCTGTTCTAAACTTTTAATTAGATCGTCAAAACTATGACCATCTGTTGGACCAAGATACGTAAATCCTAGTTCTTCAAAAAACATGCCTGGAACGAGTAAGTACTTTAAACTGTCTTTTAAACGTTCTGCTGTATTTGCGACTTTGCCGCCAACCGCTGGAATACGTTTTAAAATTAATTCAAATTCATCTTTAAGTTTGTTGTACTTACCGCCTGTCCGCATACGCCCAAGTATGCCGTGCAGCGCACCGACATTTGGTGCAATGGACATTTCGTTATCATTTAATATAACAATCATATTCGTTTTTTCATGGCCGATATGGTTTAATGCTTCAAGCGCCATGCCGCCTGTTAACGCACCATCGCCGATGATAGGTACAATGTGCGAATCCGTTTTTTTCAAATCACGGGCAATCGCCATCCCCATTGCAGCAGAAAGCGATGTTGAACTATGACCTGTTTCCCATACATCATGTTCACTTTCCACCATTTTTGGAAAACCACATAATCCTTTATACTGGCGTAACGTATCAAATTTATTTGCACGGCCCGTTAAAATTTTATGAACATACGATTGATGGCCGACATCCCATAAAAATTTATCATTGGGACTTGTAAAGCAGTAATGGAGCGCAACTGTCAACTCAACTACACCAAGATTCGGACCAATATGACCGCCTGTTACAGACAGTTTTTCAATTAAAAATTTTCGGATTGCTGCACTTAACTGTTCCATTTCATGTACGTTCATTTTTTTCACAAAAGATGGGTCTGCAATCGATAAAAGATCCAAATGGATCAACTCACTTTCATATCTGTTTCAGATCATAGTTGAAATGTACCGCTATTATAGCATACGTTTGCAGGTACTAACCATTTTCCGATACTACGTAGTACGCTCAACAATTAAACTTGCAAATGATTCAAGCAACGGCGCAGGACGATCAAGTGAAGCAAGTGCATCATGAGCTCCTTTTAATTCTTCTGACAACTTTTCTTTCGCTCCAGCTAATGAAAGGAGGGATGGATATGTACTTTTCCCACTGGACTCATCGCTTCCGACTGGCTTTCCAATTTCTTCTTCCGTTCCTTCCACATCAAGAATGTCATCGCGAATTTGGAATGCAAGGCCGATATGGCGGGCATATTTTTCAAGCATTGCTGTTTCATGTTCATTCGCACCGCCGATTAAGGCACCGGCCATTACGCTAAAAGCAAGAAGACGGCCCGTTTTATGAAGATGTATGTACTCAAGTTGGGATAGCGACAACATTCTTCGCTCGCCTTCCATATCAGCCATTTGTCCGCCAACCATCCCTTCAGGTCCCGCAGCAAAGGCTAACATTTGAATAAGTTTAATCGATTTTTCTGGAGATTGAACAGTAGACGACGCAATTAATTCAAATGCATACGTTAACAATGCATCTCCTGCAAGAATCGCTGTCGCTTCACCAAATACTTTATGATTTGTCGGCTGTCCCCGGCGGAGTGCATCATCATCCATGGCGGGCAAATCGTCGTGAATGAGCGAATACGTATGGATCATTTCAAGTGCGCATGCTGCATCTAGTCCTTTTTCAACTTTTTGACCATACGTTTCCAGTACCGCAAATAAAAGCATCGGCCGAATTCGCTTTCCGCCTGCTTTCAATGAATACATCATTGATTTTTTTATTACTTCAGGTGCCTGCAGCATTTCCACACGTTCAAATAAATACGGTTCAAATACGAGGCACTTTTCCTCTATATACCTTTTAATGTTTATCATTAATCTTCACCATCCAATTGAAACGGCTCTTCCCCTTCTTTTGTCACAATCTTCGCTAGATCCGATTCGGCTTTTTTTAATTTATTATGACAAAGTACGGATAATTCCATACCACGCTTATATTCTTCGAGTGCTTCCTCAAGGGGTACGTCGCCTTCTTCCAGGCGCGCTGTAATTTTTTCTAACTGTTCCATTGCTTGCTCGAAGCTTAATTCTTCAGATTTCATCATCTTTCCCTCCGATTGATTGAACATCTGTGTATAGCGTGCCATCCGCCAGTCTAATACGGATTTGGTCACCCACTTTCACACCTTGTACAGATTTTACTAATGTCTCATTATGGTATGTTAAACTGTATCCTCTTTCCATCACTTTGAGTGGACTCAATGCCTGAAGAAGTGAAACAGCTCTTTCAAAACGAGCTTTTTTGTCTCCAACTACTGATTCCGTTACATAGCGGATACGCTGATTGATTTTATTTAATTCGATCTCTTCCTTTTGAAGACGCTGCTCGAGGTTCCTATGCTGCAGCCGAACTGCCGCATGATTAGCTGCTGCTTTTTTTTGTTCAAAAATGGATTGTGTGCTGCGGATCAATCGCTCTTTTAATCTGTCTGCCCGTTCAGACTGCTGTCTGTACAATGCATGCGGATTACGCATTATATAGGCATTCATTACTGCTTGATGACGATTCCGTGACGCGCGAACCATCTCAGCTGTTGCCCGGGTAAGACGGTTTTGCTTGGATAAAAGACGTTCGACTACTTCTTCCACGTGCGGAACGGCCATTTCAGCAGCTGCAGTTGGTGTTGGAGCCCGTAAGTCCGCTGCAAAATCAGCAATCGTAAAATCGGTTTCATGCCCAACGGCTGAAATCACTGGTATACGTGATGCACAAATTGCCCGGGCAACCTGCTCTTCATTAAATGCCCATAATTCTTCGATGGATCCGCCGCCCCGCCCCGCAATAATGACATCTGCCCGTTTGTCCGAATTAGCACGCTCAATCTGCGATACAATCGAAGCGGACGCTTTTTCTCCCTGGACGAGTGCAGGATAAATCAAAATTTCAACAGCCGGATATCGTCGATTCATCGTTATCATAATGTCACGAACAGCAGCGCCAGTTGGCGAGGTGATAACGGCTATACATGTTGGATATATAGGGATCGGCCGTTTTCGATCCGCACGAAATAATCCTTCTTGCTCTAATTTCTTTTTCAACTGTTCATAGGCAACATATAGATCACCGACACCATCTGGCTGCATCTTTTTGACATACATTTGATATTGTCCACTTGATTCATAAACAGTGATATCACCTGTCAATACGACTTGCATGCCGTTTTCCGGGCGAAATTTCAGTGTCCGATTAGCGGCAAGAAACATAACGGCTAAAATGCGTGCACTTTCGTCTTTCAGTGTAAAATACATATGTCCGCTTGAATGATGCTTAAAATTGGAGATCTCCCCTTTTACTGCTACGTCTTTCAAGTACGGATCCGCATCAAATTTCCGCTTTATATATTTGGTTAATGACTTTACAGTCAAACATTGATTGGCTTCCATTTCTGTTCACCTTTTTCTTCAAATAAAAAACTGTCTTTCCGATTATAGCATGATCGGAAAGACAGTTTCATGAATCGGCTGTTCGCTTTATTTTTCAGCTTTTGCTTTAGCAGATTTCACTGTATTGAACAAAAGCATGGTGATGGTCATAGGGCCAACACCGCCTGGTACTGGGGTAATCGCGCCTGCTACTTCTTTCACGTCGTTAAAGTCAACGTCTCCGCACAATCGGCCGGCATCATTGCGATTAATTCCAACATCAATTACAACAGCACCCGGTTTAATATGATCTGCTGTAACATAATTGGCAATACCGACTGCCGCAATCACAACATCTGCCTGACGTGTAATCGCTGGAAGATCTTTTGTGCGAGAATGACAAATCGTCACAGTTGCGTTGTGCATCAGTGAGAGAAGCGCTGCCGGTTTACCGACGATATTGCTTCGTCCAATCACCACTACATGTTTTCCTTCAAGTGAAATATTTTCTTTTTCCAGCATTTTGATAATGCCATACGGAGTACAGGAATAAAATGAATCTTTCCCAATTACCATTTTACCAACATTCACCGGATGGAATCCATCCACATCTTTTTCCGGTGCAATCGCATCGATTATTTTATCTTCCGAAATATGTTTTGGAAGCGGCAACTGTACAAGAATGCCATCAATACGGTCATCATTGTTCAGCTCTTCCACTTTTTGAAGCAATTTTTCTTCCGAATAGTCAGCCGGATAACGGTGAACTTCTGAATAAATGCCGATCTCTTTGCTGCTTTTTTCTTTGCTGTTGACATACGTATGGGATGCCTGGTCATCACCTACAATAATAACAGCTAACCCTGGCGTAATGCCCGACTGTTTCAGCGCCTCGATTTCTTCTTTTAATTCGGCACGAATATCCTTTGCGATTGCTTTTCCATCAATAATTGATGCTGTCATAAAAATCCCTCACTTATTCCATCGATTTATTTATTTTCGATAATACACCGTTAATAAATTTGCCGGCACGTTCATCGCTAAAATGTTTCGCCAATTCGACCGCTTCGTTGATCGCGACTTTTGCCGGTACATCTTCCGATTGTTTCATTTCGTATACAGCAAGACGCAGAATATTCCGGTCGACTTTTGCTAGGCGGTCAAATGACCATTTTTCAAGATTTTCTTTTATGATGTTGTCAATGTCTTCAAGGTTGCGTTCCACGCCTTGAACAACATCGTACAAATAACTGCTTTCGCTGTCATCTCCATTCAACACATTTTCGATCGCCTCTGATGCTTCCGCCCCGCTTAAATCCATTTGATAAAGGGCTTGGATACCCTTTTCACGCGCTGTCCGTCTATTCATTCATAATTTGCTCCTTTTAATTTAATGCCTTTATGATCATAGCATAAAATAAGTCTTGCGAAAACATGCGAAAAACGCTTCGGACATGCCGAAGCGTCATTTTATACTTCTTCTTCGTACTCCTGTTCCTGCTCGGACTGTTTCGATTCAAACTGAATACCGACAATATGAATGTTCACTTCATCTGCCTCAAGTGCTGTCATGTTTAAGAGCGTCTGCCTAATGCCTTCTTGTATAAGCTGAGCCACACGGGGGATCGAGACACCAAATTTCATGACGCAGTACACGTCCACTTTAATACCGTCTTCGGTTAAATCCACTCGAACTCCTTTGCCATGATTCTTTTTCCCAAGTCGTTCAACCACACCTGATGCAAAGCTGCCGCGCATTTTTTCAACGCCCTCCACCTCAGATGCGGCAATACCAGCAATCACTTCGATGACTTCTGGTGCGATTTCAATACGGCCGTGGCCGTTTTCACCGTTGCTCATTTCTAATACTTGATTATTTGGTTGTTGTTCTGCCATTAATGATGCACCTCCGAAATTAAGATTGGGATTTCATCACGTCATACGTTTCCAGAAACTTCGTATTGAATTCGCCGCCGATAAACACGTCATGTTCAAGCAGTTTTTGATGAAATGGAATAGTCGTATATACACCATCTACGACAAATTCAGATAATGCGCGCTTCATACGTGCAATAGCTTCTTCGCGCGTTTTTCCGTGCACAATAACCTTTGCGACCATCGAATCATAGTACGGTGGAATGATATAGCCTGGATAGACAGCTGAATCGATACGAACACCGTACCCACCTGGCGGCAAATACCCCTCTACCCGTCCTGGTGACGGCATAAAATTTTTCTCCGGATTTTCTGCGTTAATCCGGCATTCAATCGCCCAGCCATCAAACGTTACTTCCTCTTGCGTTAAAGAAAGTTCTTTACCGGATGCCACGTAAATTTGTTCTTTAATTAAATCCACACCTGTAACCATTTCTGTCACAGGATGTTCCACTTGAATACGAGTGTTCATTTCCATAAAATAAAATGTGCTTTGATTCACATCATAAATAAATTCTACCGTGCCTGCCCCTGTGTAATCAACTGCTTTAGCCGCTTTCACAGCCGCTTCCCCCATAGACGCCCTTGTTTTTTCATCAAGTGCCGGTGAAGGTGTTTCTTCCAATAGCTTTTGCATGCGGCGCTGAATCGTACAGTCACGTTCTCCAAGATGAATTACATTTCCATGTGTATCAGCAAGCACTTGAATTTCAACATGCCGGAAATCCTCAATAAACTTTTCTAAATACACACCCGGATTCCCAAAAGCAGTTGCCGCTTCCTGCTGTGTCATATTTATGCCTTTTTCAAGTTCGCCGGGATCACGGGCAACACGAATTCCTTTCCCGCCGCCCCCGGCAGTTGCTTTAATGATAACTGGGTAACCTAGTTGTTTAGCAATTTCCAAACCTTCTTCTATATCTTGAATGATACCATCTGAGCCTGGAACAATCGGGACACCCGCTTTTTCCATCGTATCACGGGCAACGTCTTTCGTCCCCATTTGTGTGATCGCTTCCGGCGTTGGACCAATAAAAATGATGTTGCATTCACGGCACAGCTCCGCAAAATCAGCATTTTCAGCAAGAAATCCATAGCCTGGATGAATCGCATCTGCTTCTGTTAATTTTGCCACACTGACGATATTCGTAAAATTTAAATAACTGTCTTTAGATGCTGTTGGTCCAATACAGTATGCTTCATCTGCTATTTGCACATGCAAAGCATCACGGTCCGCTTCAGAAAATACAGCAACTGTTTCAATATTAAGCTCCTTGCAAGCCCGAATAACACGTACTGCAATTTCGCCGCGATTAGCGATTAATACTTTTTTTATCATTGCGCCCTCCCCCTTATTCTGGTTTCACTAAAAAGAGCGGCTGTCCATACTCTACAAGTTGCCCGTCTTTTACAAGAATTTCAACAATTTCGCCTTCTACTTCTGCTTCAATTTCATTGAACAGTTTCATAGCTTCAACGATACAAACCACTGATTCAGCATTAATTTTATCACCTAATTTTACGTACACATCCGCATCCGGTGATGACGATTGATAAAAAGTCCCCACCATCGGTGATGTAATTTTATGTAAAACTGATTCGTTAATAGCTGGCTTTGGTGCTTCCGGTGCCGGCGCTTCTTGTACAATAGGTGCAGATTTTGGTGCTTCCTGAACTGGCGCATTTTGTACAATCGGTGCTTCCGGTGCTGCTGCGTATGTAGTCGTGCCTGTTGATTTCTTCATTTTCAGCTTGCTTCCTGCTGATTCAAAAACAAATTCCTCGATACCTGATTGATCCACAAGTTTGATCAACTCTCTAATTTCTTGTACTTTCATTTCCTCAACACCCCTTCAATATATATAATGTCCAGAGTATCTTCATTCACAAATGAGGAAACTCCTTTTCTCATTCTATCTTTTTTTCGTCATTTAGCAAATATAGAATAAGAATGAAAAAGGGCTCACCTATGCAAAGGCGAGCATTTATTACTACTTAAACGGCTGAAATTCAACTGAAACCGGCATTTTTTCGCCCATTTCTTCTTTCGCTAGCCGAATAATCTCATTTGCTGCTTCCGCTGAATGACTGTCTGATTTTACTGTAATTCTTACTTCGCCATCGCTTGTCCGAACGAGCGCATCATCATACCCTTTTGATTTAATAAGCGTCTCTACCATTTGTTCTTTCGACGTAAGTGCATCAAGTTCCTTCATCTCATCATACGCTTCATTTTTCGCTTCAACTGAAACGTCTGCAGATGCCACCTTGGCAGTCAGCTCCTCTTTTAAACGACTTCGCTCGTCATCTGTTTCAAGTCTAATCAATTCAAAAACCTCATCACCGGCTGTTTCTTCTACCGTCACATCCACATCTTTCGCAGCAGACTCCGGTACTGATTCTTCAAGTGTGGATGCAGGCATTAACTTATCCGGGCCAGTCACATAATACACGCCTAATACCGCCGTTAAACTCACCATTGTAAATAACCATACTGTTTGTTTTTTCGGCATTATTCCGTCTCCTCCGTTTTCCCGGGTATGACAGCTACGCGGTGTACCGGTACGCCTAGCATCCGCGTTACTGCTTCCATAATTCGTTTTTTCACATGCACATTTTCAGCACCATCCGCGACGACAAGCACCCCTTGAATATCTGGCTTACGAACTTCTAAAACAACCGGACTTTCTACATCTCCCTTGCGTACAACCGCCATCTCTTCCTCTTTTGTTTCATCATTGCTCCCTGTTGAAGATGATGTATTTTTCTCCAATACCTTCCGCTCAGATGACGCAAGATTGACAATGACAGACACGTCTCCCGTCCCCGCAATTTGAGTTAGCGCGCTTGTTAATTCCCTTTCATATTCACTTTTTACATTTTCTTCAACTGCTGCTGTCCTGTCTTTTGGCTCTTCACTTTTAGCCGCATCTTCTTTTTGCAAATCAGGAAGAGCCATTAAAGCAATTCCACCACCCAACACAATAGCGATCCATTTTAATGGCTTGTCCGCTTTGCCTTTTTTCAAAAAAGAAAACAGCCGGTTCCACTCAATCACCTCCTGAACCTCCCTTTTGAATCACCATATTCATTCGGACGGCATCTATATTCCATTTTTCAGACAACAAGTCAATTATTTTTTCTTCTGGACAGCTCTCTTCTGTTCCTTTTACCGTTAAAAGGACACGTTTGAGTTCATTTTGCTCTATATCCGCTTCTACATTTCTTATATCACAGGAAGAGAATGATTGAAGCGCTGATTCCGCCTCTACAAATAACTGCTGTTCCATATACGGATTAGCTGTCAGTGATTCCATTTCAGTCAATTGTTTAAGATGGTCATCTGTCTCTTGCTGAAATACAGTTGTCTTCCGTTCATTTTCTAGCCAAAAAGAAAATTCAACACCAGTCAACAGCGCAAAAATCGGTGTGATGATAGCCGTTAAGACAACAAGGCCTGCCACAAGACGCACGTATTTCTGCATAGGTGATTCTGGAATAATCATGTCTATAATCGCAGCACATAAGAGTATAGCCAGCACACCTGTCAGCCAGTCAAAAATAGATTGCATACGTTCCTCACCTCATCATGTACGCCGCATTGCCAGCCGCAACGACTGCAGCCATCATTAAAAAGTACATAAATGATACGAGAGCAAGCGCTGCGAGAACAAATGACATCGTTTTTCCGATGATGTCGAGACATGAGGCAGCGGCGGAGTCCCCGAGCGGCTGCAGAACAGCAGCTGCTACTTTATACAAAAATACAAGAACCATAATTTTCAAGACAGGAAATATAGCTGTTAATAAAAGAAGTGCAATACCCGCTGCACCTGCTGTATTATTAATCATTAAAGCCGCTCCTGAAGCCGTATCAGCCGCATCTGCCATCATCCGGCCAACTACTGGGACGAACGTTCCGCTTAAAAATTTAGCCGTTTTTACGGTTAATCCGTCCGCTGTTGCTGCACTCATTCCTCGCATTGTCATAACGGTGAGAAACGAAGCCATAAATGCACTGAGTAAAGACATACTGACTATGCGGAGCAATGATGCAATCCGATCTGCTTTATAATGGTCCGATAATAAACCGACTAAGCTGAATAAAACAGAGAAAACGAGACAAGGTAACACAATTTGATCAATTAAAACGCCTGAAATATTCATCATAAACAAAAGCAACGGCGGAAACAGAGCTGCTGATACAACAGCACCGGATAATGCGAGCAATGCTAAAAGCACTGGCATAAAAACGGTCATAAACACCGTCATACTCTCCACTGCATCAGATGCTGATTCAATCGCTAATCGGAAGGTGTTCATCGCAAGGATAAAAATCGGAATTAAAATGGCTGCTTCCGCTGTTTTACTCACAGTTTGCTGACCAAACGCATATCCCATTGTCTTCAACACGGATGCTAAAATAGCCAACAAAAAAATAATTGACAGCAATTTCACATTCTCTGTGATCTCAAACAAGATATAAGACTGAAATATATCCATCCAATTCTCTAGTGAAAAAAAAGATGTGATATCCAAGTTATCCGTGTCTATGTCCATTTGACTAGGCATATATGGACCGTAGAGGTGCTTGATTTCACTCCAACGATCTTCGATTGCCGATAAATCAACGTTTTTCATAATTGGATCGATGACTTGTCCTATTTTTTCTCACCGCCCTGGCAGCATCGACATGACCGTTTCAATTAGCAACGCTAAAATTGGCAGCACAAGTGTCATAATAATGATTTTCCCGGCCAGTTCCATTTTTGCTGCCAGTGCGTTTTGACCGGCGTCTTTTGCGATATTCGCAATAAATTCTGAAATATAAGCAACACCAACTGCCTTTAACACTGTTTCAACATATATTCTTTCTGCACCAGCGTATGCGGCTAATTTCCTAACCGATGCAATGAGGATGGCTATTTCTCCCGCCAGCCCATATAACAGAAGCCCACAGACGAAAAAAACGAACAGCAACGAGTAACCTGCACTATATTCACGCAGCAAAACAGCCAAAAAGACAGCAACGAGTACAATGGCGGCAATGTAGGTGATATCAATTGTTCAAACGCTCCTGTCACTGAAATAAGAAAACAGATTTTATTTTGTCAAACAGTTGTCCGACGATTGTTGCAGCCATAAATAAAATATACAAAAATCCAAACAATGTTACCCACTGAGCGTATTCTTTTTTGCCCAGCTGCTCTAAAATAGTATGCAAAAAAGCAGCAATGATGCCAATGCCGGCTATTTTAAAAAGAAGATCCACATCCACATTCATGTCCTTTTCCCCGCCTTACATAAGCAAAATGGCTGTTAACAGGCCAGATAGAACACTGATGGCACGAACCATGCCAGCAAAACGTTGTTCCTCTGCCACTGCTTCTTCTCTTCTCTTTTCTAACTGCTTGAGTACATGTTTAATTCTCCGCTCTTCTGCTTCCTGTGTACACGAACCGAGCATATTACCTGCCTGTTCAATCAGACGGATATCTGATCGATTCAGGGCAAAGAAGTCAGCATGTCGTTGCAATGTATATGTCCATACATGAGTAGCGCTCGCCTCTGTTGACGACAGCTGCTCTGCAAAATCATGAAAAAACAGGGCAACTGGTTTTTCAATTGTCTCTGCAATAAAGCGAGTCGTCGCTTCAATCGAATCAGCTCCGTAAAGTATAGCCGACTGCATTGTTAACAGCGCAGATTCAAATTGACGAATATGCAAAACCCGGTTTGTATAGGCTTTTGATTTACGCTGGCCGATGAGAAATGAAGCGAAAATAATAAAGAAAGCGCCAGCCCATTTCATTGAAGCGCCATGGCTGTTTTCAACACTCTGCCCTGCTGATCTCGAATGATGCACTCATGATTTTGATTCATTTCAATGTAACGTTTAAACAGGCCACTTTCTGCTACCATCTGAATGATCGGTCTGCGAATCACCTCTTCATATGAATGTGCATGAACCGTTGCAATGACAACAATCCCCGCATTTAATGCTTCTGACATAGCATAGGCATCCTCAGTACGGCCAATTTCATCCACAATAATAACATCTGGGCTCATCGACCGGATCATCATCATCATTCCTTCTGATTTCGGGCACGCATCGAGCACGTCAGCCCGCTTTCCAACGTCCAATTGTGGGACGCCATTTAAACATCCAGCAATTTCGGAACGCTCGTCCACAATAGATGTTTTACAAGATAGAATGCCCCGCTCTGTCAATCCTGTAGCGGCAGTCCTTGCAAGATCGCGTAGCAACGTCGTTTTTCCAGAGCGGGGCGGGCCTATGAGAAGTGTACTCTGCCAGCCATTTTCATATATAAAAGGCAGCAAGTGGTGCGAGCATCCTTTCTTTTCTTTTGCAATACGAATGTTAAAAAAAGACAAATTAGTCATAGATGATACGGATCCTTTTTTTATTACAGCCTGTCCCGCCAACCCGATTCGATGCCCACCTGCAATGGTAATATAGCCCTTTTTCAGCTGCTCTTCCAGCATGTAGAACGAATGCTTCGTTAATTTATGCACAAATGCCTGCCGTTCTTTTTCCGTAAACAGAATCGGAAGTACATACTGCTTGTCCCCTGAAAGTTCAATCGGTTGGCCCGTTCTAAGCCTAATTTCTTCTATATGAGGATCTTTTTTCAAAATAGTCGTCACTGAACGGGCAACCATTTCTGGCAAATAGGGCAAAATGGCTTCATACGTCAAGACAACCAGCGCCTCCTTTCGTTCTTTTCACACTGTATGAGTGAAAATCCCAAAATATGAATTTGTCATGAGAAACAAAGACTATATTCACGTCTCCTGTAATGCCTCCGATACTAGTATCTGATGCACTTATTCTATCCAAGGAAATTAAAAAGCCCGTCATTGTAAATGACGGGTCGTCCTGTTTTAGAAGTTAATTGCGGGCCATCGCATTTTGAGCAAGTGTTCTGTATGTGATATCGTCCATCGGTGGATTATGCAGCCCTGCGCGAACATTTTGCCAATAGCGGTGGAGCGGATTTTTTTCAGACAAGCTTCGAGCGCCGACAAGACGCATCGCCATATCGGTCACATTAATGGCTGTGTTAGTAACAAATGTTTTCGCTGCAGCCATTTGCGGCTTGATCGGTTCACCAGGTTCGGAGTCATACAATTCAGCTGTCCGATATAAAAATTGTTGTGCTGCCATTAATTTCATTTCCATTTCACCAATCAACTGTTCTGTGACCGGTAATTTTCCGATTGGCTGATCAAGCGAGGCCGGGGTGTAGTTTGCTGCAAACTCGATCGCATAATCACGGGCCGCACCTGCAATGCCGATATAGCATGCCGGTATATGTAAAAGCGAACCGTTCCGCCGCAGCTTTTTCGATCCATCCAGTTTCTCAACGATATAATCCGATGGAATACGAACATTTTCAATGACTAAATCATGGCTTGCCGTTCCGCGCATCGCGACACTGTCCCACGTTTCTCTAATGGAGATCCCTTTTGCATCAGCAGGTACCAGAAATACGGCCGATTCTTCGGTACCTTGAATGGATGCTGATACAAAAAAATAATCAAGCACCGGTGCAGCCGATGTAAATGTTTTTTCCCCTTGTATCACATATTCATCGCCTTCTAACACTGCAATCGTTTTAAACACTGCTCCCCGAAGTGGACTGCCCGCATTTCGTTCACTTGCTGCCGCATTAATGAGTTTTCCTTTTTGCACTTCTTCTCTCAAGAAATCTGCAATGCTCGGATTCCAATGTTCATGTTCTGAAAATTCCATCAATATACCGGTATGCCAGCCAATTGACAGAGCTGTTGCCCCGCATCCTTTTGCAATTAGTTCCTGGCATTGAACAAAATCAAGCAGCGACATCCCCCCATTTTCCGGAAGCATTGCTTTCGTATAGCCGATCTTCTTTAAATCCTCTATATTATCAAATGGAAATGAGTTTAACTGATCAAGAGCCGGTTCTCTCGTTTGAAATATCGGAATGAGCGCTTGTAATTCCTCTTTCATGTTCAATTGATCACTACCTTCTTTCTATTCGTTTTTTTTATCGTACAAAGAACAGCAAATAAAAAGGAGCGCACCGGTTAGGTACACTCCTTTTGGATTACGCACGTGATACGTATGATCCGTCTGTTGTGTTAACGATCAGCACGTCGCCTTCGTTAATGAAGAACGGGACGTTGACAGATAAACCGGTTTCAACGATCGCCGGTTTTGTACCGCCTGACGTTGTATCGCCTTTAATACCAGGCTCGGTTGCCGTTACTTTCAATTCCACTGTATTCGGAAGTTCAACACCTAGTGTCTCTGTTCCATACATTATAATCGATACGTCCATGTTTTCTTTCAAAAACTTCAATTCATATTCAATTTGTCCTTCTGGAAGTTCTATTTGGTCGTATGATTCGTTATCCATGAATACATGTTGATCGCCATTCGCATATAAATATTGCATACGGCGGTTGTCAATTTGCGCTTTCTCTACTTTTTCACCTGCGCGAAAGGTCTTTTCTTGTATCGCACCTGTACGAAGGTTACGAAGCTTCGAGCGTACAAAGGCTGCGCCTTTACCTGGTTTCACATGTTGGAAATCAACTACTCGCCAAATGCTGCCGTCTGTTTCAATTGTTAATCCTGTCCGAAAGTCATTTACTGAAATCATGTGTGTTCCTCCTGGAATTTACAAAATAATTAGCTCTTTTGGAGAGTGTGTGAGCAGTTCATTTCCACTGTCCGTCAATAAAATATCATCTTCAATTCGAACGCCGCCGATTTCCGGCAAATAGATGCCCGGTTCCACTGTTACAACCATACCTGCTGTGAGCGGTTTATCGTTGCGAACAGAGAGCGTTGGACTTTCATGTATTTCCAGTCCAAGACCGTGTCCAGTTGAATGGCCGAACGCATCTCCGTATCCTTTTGATGTAATGATGTCACGCGTTATAGCGTCCGCATCAGCCCCAGTCATCCCCGGTCGAATTTGGTCAACTGCTGCCATCTGTGCGTCAAGAACGATTTCATAGATTTCTTTCAGCTGCGCAGACGGTTCACCAACGGCGACTGTGCGCGTAATATCAGATGCGTATCCTTTGTAGAATGCACCAAAATCAAGCGTAACGAAATCGCCGGATTCAATTATTTTATCGCTTGCCACCCCATGCGGCAAAGCAGAGCGCACGCCGGAAGCAACGATAATGTCAAAAGATGAAGAAGTTGCACCGCATTTTCTCATGAAAAATTCAAGTTCATTTGACACATCAATTTCTCGTGCCCCTGGCTTTAAATAACCGAGAATGTGTTTAAACGCTGCATCCGCGATGTCACACGCTTTCTTTAATATCTTAATCTCTGATTCCGTCTTAATCAAGCGCAATTTTTCAACGAGTCCAGCTACTGGTTTAAGTGTCCCTTTAAATTGCTTCTTTAACTGTTCATATTCTTGATGTGAAATATATTCTGTTTCAAATCCGAGCGTTGATATTCCAAGCTTTTCTGCCTGTTCCATCGCTTCATGTAAAATAGGTTTTGAATGCTGGACAACCGTAAATCCTTTTGCCTGTTTTGCTGCTTGCTCCATATAGCGGAAATCTGTTAAAAACACCGCATCATGTTGTGTGACAATGGCAGCACCTGCCGTTCCAGTGAATCCAGTCACATAACGGCGATTATACGGACTCATAATAAACAGTCCATCTATACCATTTTCTTTCAATTGTACACGTAGTTTTTCAAGTAGCAACATGTATTAGACCTCCCGATTCATTAAATAGTCGAGCGCCATTTCATAGCCATACAGGCCAAATCCACAAAGCTGACCAGCTGCATGAGGAGCTATAACTGAATGATGCCGAAATGCTTCGCGTGCATGAATATTTGAAATATGTACTTCTACGACCGGCACTTTAATGCTTGCAACAGCATCACCAATGGCGTAGCTGTAATGCGTAAATGCACCCGGATTAAAAATAATGCCGTCCATTCCCTCGTCTTCTGCCAGATGGAGACGATTCACTAGTTCGCCTTCAAAATTGGAATAGAATGTAACTACCTCTATGTCCGCATTTTTCCCGCGCGCAATCACGCGCTTTTCCAATTCCTCTAGCGTAGTATAGCCGTAAATATGCGGCTCTCGCTTACCTAGTCTGTTTAAATTGGCACCATTCATCAATAGAACTTTTTTCATTCTCCCCGTCCCCCGCCTATTCTTTTCACAAAACAGTTTATCATAGTTAGCGCATACATGACTACCTGCGCCGTTCATAAATCCATGAAGCAGATACACTAATAAATACACAATAACATAAAAGCAGGCAGAATACGGTAATCAAATTAAGTGTACTTCGGGAGATAAAAGCTAAAAGCAATAAAAAAAGGACAATTCCCATAATAAAACCTGCAAGTAAGGGCGTTCTTTTCCTAAGTAGTGCATAGTATAATAATGAAAGGACAATAGAAATGATAATGATGATCAAAGCAGCTACAATGTATTGAATAGCCTTTGATTGCTGTAGAAATAAAACGGGCGAAATAGGATTTACTTTTGAAAAATGAAATGTATAAGCCAGCCAGCTAAATATAAACAATAGACTTCCTGATGCAATACCTGTATGAATAATTTTCCTGTTGAAATAGTCTGATTGTTTTCGTGTTTTTTGGTTTGTCATTCTTTCTCCTCCGTCTAATACGTCTTGCTTTTATTTTGGCCGTTTTATCGCTAAAATATAAATAATACCTTCATCTCGTTTTAGATGAATGGGAAAAGACCTAATTGAGTGATCAAGCAAAAGTCACCAATGCGATGCGTTTTTCGAAAAATTAATTTCCCTCGACGAAAACGCCAAAAAAGGATTAAAATTAGACGAATTTGTCTAATATATAAGTAACACTATTTTTTTGGGAGGTGGCTTTAATGAGTATTCGTAATTCCGTAACGTCTATTATTGTCGCACTTGCTGCCATTGGTCTTGTGTCTATGATGATCACCTCTCCCGGGCAACTCGTGCGGCAGCTTATTTTCGCAGCCGTATCTGTCGCCATTGTGATTTTCCTGTTCCGTTTATTTATGGGCAAACGGATGGGCGGCAATACTGAAAATCGTGCCTATTCAAAAGCAGTAAAGCAGTCCAAAAAAAAGCATCATAATCCTAAAACAAAATATGTGCCAACCCGCGCTTCTTCTCTTTCAACTAAGATGAATAAAAAACCGATCCGACGTAAAAGTTCCTCACATTTAACCGTGATTGAAGGGAATAAGGGGAAACGCAGAAAACGTGCTTCTTCCGAATAATCCCGCCACACATGCTGGCGGTTTTTTTATTTTCTGTTGCTTTACTAAGAAAAAGAGCCGTTCCGGATTGCTCCGGAACGGCTCTTTTTCTTAATTATAGTCCACATTTCAACTGGGCGCCGCAGTTTGTGCACGTGTTGCAACCACCCAATTCTTCTACTGTGCCTTTGCGGCAAACCGGGCATGTATTGCCGACTTCGCTGCCAATTGTAACATTTGTTGAACGCAAATCTTGAATCGTATCAACAAGAACAACATGGTTTTCAAATTCTTTCGGTTCTATCTTTTCTTCTTCATCCCAGCTATTTTCTTCCGCTTTTAACGTCAGAACTTGAGCATCACGGCTGCCATCGACGTATACTGTCCCGCCTTTTGCGCCGCCTTTGTACAAACGCTCATAAACCCCTTCCACTTGTTCAACTGTATAGCCTCGTGGTGCGTTTACTGTTTTTGAGATCGAACTATCAATCCAACGCTGGATCACACATTGAACATCTGCATGCGCTTCTGGTGCAAGACCCATTGCTGTTACAAAGTAAGCTGGCAGCTGATCTGGATCTGCTTCAGGATTACGTGCAAGATAATCCGTTACGATATCTGCTTTCACCTCGATAAATTTACCAAGACGTCCACTTCTATAATAGGTAAAAGAAAAATATGGTTCTAATCCTGTTGACACTCCAACCATTGTCCCTGTGCTTCCGGTTGGCGCAACAGTTAATAAATGAGAGTTGCGAATACCATTTTTAACGATGGCTTCACGAACATGCTCAGGCATTTTTTTCATGTAGCCTGTGTTAATAAATGCATCGCGCAGACGGTTCGTTTCATCCAGCGTTTCTCCCTCAAGGAATGGGAAGCTGCCTTTTTCTTTTGCAAGCTCGACAGACGTCTCATACGCCGTCACAGCGATTGCTTCAAATACTTCACCAACAAGGACGTTGCCTTCTGGTGAACCGTACTCTTTTTCACAGTATATAAGCAAGTCTGCTAGACCCATAACGCCAAGTCCAACACGTCGTTCGCCAAGCGCCTGCTTCTGGTTCTCTTCAAGGAAGTATGGCGTCGCATCGATGACGTTATCCTGCATGCGGACACCCGTACGAACTGTTTCTTTCAACTTATCAAAATTCACTGTTTTTGTCTCTTTATTTGCCATTTCGGCTAAATTAACCGCTGCAAGATTGCAGACAGAAAATGGTGCCAGTGGCTGTTCTCCACACGGGTTTGTTGCAACTACCTGCTGTCCATATGCTTTTGCATTTGTCATTTCGTTTGCATTGTCGATAAAGAAAATGCCCGGCTCTGCGGAGTATGTCGCGCAGACGTTGATCAAGTTCCATAATTCGCGCGCTTTAATTTTCCGGTATAAACGAATTTCATGGCCTTCTTTTTCCCACTCGCGAACGTCACCGACTTTATGCCAGTTTTCGTTATAGTATGCCATTTCTTCTTTACTGTACTTTTCCACAGCTGGGAAACGGAGATCGTATTCCTCATCGTTTTCGACGGCTTCCATTAATTCTTTCGTTAAGCAGATCGAAATATTTGCACCAGTTAAAAATTCAGCATTGTGCACACTGTACGTGCCGCCTGTGCGAAGTTTTTCTTCTGCTTCTTTAAATATTTCAGGGCTGAATCCGCCGTACCCCGGAATATTTTTATAATTCACAACGCCTTGATACATTTGCTCTTCGCGTTCAGTGAGCGGCTTAAAGTTCAGCTTGTCGTTCGCTGCTTTTTTAATTTGTTCATCTTCGGTATTTTCAATCAAATAACGCAAAATTCGCGGATTTTGCATTTTCGAAATAATAAATTCAACAATATCAGGATGCCAGTCCGCCAACATAATCATTTGAGCCAATTTGTTGCGTTGATTCGTTAGATCAACTCTCTAAGTCGCCCTAGAGTTCAGACCATATCTTACACTCTATGAGTGTCCTCGCACTTCGGAATCACTTGATTCCTACTCTACTCGCTTCCACTTATTCAGTGTGCTTTCGATGGTCGTTGAACCTTCTCCCTTTAAGGATCTTGGCTGCTGATTGTCTTTATCCACTTGTTATTTTCAAGCATTCACGTTTACCGTTTCCAGTTGCGTTGTAGCTAACAAGTCATGCAAAGAGTTTCCAGCAATTCACGAGGTTTATTTAAAGACGAGGCACTTAAATTAATTTACCACGTCTCGAGCCGCCCTGCTCAACAAGGTGTGTCAATTTCGCAATGTCATCAAGCCATGAAACAGAACCGGATGATTTGCCGTTTACACCTTTGGCTAGTGTGTTGCGCGGACGAAGTGTGGAACCGTTCGTGCCAACACCGCCGCCGCGGCTCATGATTTCCATCACTTGTTTTCTGTGCTCTGAAATGCCTTCGCGTGAGTCAGCAACAAAAGGCATCACGTAGCAGTTGAAATACGTTACGTCCGTATCTGCTCCTGCTCCATATAGTACACGTCCTGCCGGAATAAAGTTTAAGTTCACAAGTTCATGATAAAATTTTTCAAACCATTCTTTTCGTTTTTCTTCTGTTTTTTCAACGGAAGAAAGACCGGCTGCATTACGTTTCGCAATTTGCTCGTAATACACTTCAAGCGGTTTTTCAATGACGTCAAATCCGCGATGTACGATACCTTCTGCCGCTTCATTTGGGTCGTCAATCGCGCTTCTGTATTCTTCATCAATTAAGACAGATACTTTTTTTGTTTCACGGTCGATCGCTGTAACAAAACCTGTTCCGCGCGCTGGAAACTTTGGATCTTCTTTAATCGTTAACACGACGAAATCGCCTTCGGAGAGAGTGACCTTTTCCGTATCCTTAAATGAATAACGGTCGATCATGACAAGACGAGAAACACCTTTGTGTGTAATCTTCATATCCGGTGTGACAGGGTGTACCTGTGGAAAAATGCTGATGTCCTTGTTTAATCTGTCGACGTTTAGCGACATGTGCGTTGTGGACGTAGCAGGCATGCAAACAACTCCTTTATTATTCTGTTTCATTAAATCATATAACCATGTTTTAGTAGAAAAAACGAAAACAAACACAATATATTGTGTTTGTTTCTTTATTCATATTCTACATATTGAGTGAGAATCTTTTTTTTGTCAAGCTGTCTTTTGGCCAAAAAAAGTCTAAATAAGCTCAATCCCTGTAAAATAAGCGCATAAAAATATTTTCCGAAGATACAAAACGCCGTCAAGTCAACAACTCGAGTATTTTTATCTCCGGAAATTCCATTCGCGATTTTCATAACGTTCTCTTTGAATCGTTTCAATTTGATAAACTTGCTCATTTGTCAATGCAAGCGGCTCTAGTTTAATATTAAGTCCTTTTTCAAATCCCTGTTTAAATGCTATACGTGCTTCATCTAACGTCACATGGTTTGAGCAAAGCGCATTAATCGCAACAGCTTTATCTTTAAAAGCATGTTTCATCCGTTCTTTCACCCGGTCACTTGAATAATGAAATAGGCTAAATAGCTTCTCTTCATCAATCTCAAGCAATATGGACCCATGCTGCAAAATCACACCTTTTTGCCTCGTCTGTGCACTGCCGGCCACTTTTCTACCTTCCACAACAAGCTCATACCAGCTTGGCGCATCAAAGCAAACGCTGGAGCGTGGATTTTTCAAACTTGCTTTCTCTTCTTCTGTTCTTGGCACAGCGAATTCAGCATCTAGGCCAAGCACCCGAAACCCTTGCAGGACACCCTCTGAAATTACTCTGTATGCTTCTGTAACACCCATCGGCATTTTAGGATGCTCTTCACTAACAATGACGCTATAAGTTAGTTCATGCTCATGCAATACGCCTCTGCCACCGGTTGGACGGCGTACAAAGCCAATACCTTGCTTCTTGAGCTCGTCAAAGTTCACTTCTTTTTCCGCTTTTTGAAAGTAACCGATCGACAGCGCTGCCGGCTCCCATCCGTAAAATCGAACAACAGGCGGAATCTCGCCTTTACTGTGCCAATCTAGCAGTGCTTCATCTACCGCCATGTTATATGCAGCGCTATGATTGCCGGTGTCAAGAAATGCCCATCTTTCTTTCTTCATAATTAACGCCTTCTTTTCATTGTTCATTCCCTTGTATAGTCTATCAAATCAATTGTAAAAATCAAAGCCGTGAACACCGCTTTTTTAAAAGCGAATTTTCTTTTCATCTGATAAGCATATAGATATAATGAAAGGAGCAGTTTATTTGAAAGGGGAACACAACGTTGCTTTATTCTATTGCCGCAGTGCTCGGAGCGATTATTTTGTATGCTCTCTTTATGTATTTCTCCCAAAAACGTGCGGTGAAGCCGCTCAGTCAAGAAGATTTTGTGCTAGGATACCGGAAAGCGCAGCTCATTGATGTGCGTGAACCGAATGAATATAATGGCGGACACATTCTCGGTGCACGTAATATTCCCGTTACACAAATGAAGCAGCGTATGAAAGAAATTCGCCCCGACAAACCTGTTTATTTGTATTGCCAAAGTGGGCTTCGAAGCGGACGTGCTGCACAGATGCTGTATCGAAAAGGATACCGTGATATTTATCATCTGCAGGGCGGATTTAAAAAATGGACAGGCAAAATTAGAACGAAATAAAAAAGGAGCAGAAATTGCTCCTTTTTTATTTTTATTAAGGAAGCGGAATCTTTTTTGTGCTTCCGTTCATAAAATTGTCATCTTTATAAGTGTGAAGCGTATACGTTCCTTCTTCCACATTCACTAAGACGACTTCTTCTTTCGGGTCATCTGGTATGACAACCTCTTTTGTATCCCCTGTGGCCACATTCAGCTCATATAAACTACCGCCTTTAGTCACTGTACCCTGTGAAAAGCCGACAATAACGTATGCATGAGTATTATCTTTCCATTCCACATATTTAACGGTCTCTTGCTTTTCATTTGCCGGCCATGAAAATAGCGTCATTGTTTCTCCCTCTTTCACAACAAGTACGCCTTCCCCTTCTTCTGTACCATCCGGGCCTCTACCTTCAATAGCGGCTTCTTTCTCACCATCCGCCGTTTTTTTCCATTCCGTTCCAAATTCAAGTTCAGATGAAGCTGTTTTTTCCATTATAAACAGCCGATTTGATTCTTCTGAAACAGACTTTTTATCTTCTGCTATCGATTTTTCTTCGACCGGCTTAGGATCCTCCGCCTGACAACGGGCCAATAACATAAAACCTAACGATATAACAAAAAATAAAAGGATCCCTCTTTTCATACAAAAATCTCCTTCTTCCTTATTTTTATGTATAAGTAACACACTTTTGTTTCAATATGTATTCATACTATTTTATACATTCGGACATACTGATCTTATGTTTCTCGTTTATCGTAACATCATTTATAACGATCAGCAACTAGATTAAAAAGGAGGTATTTTCACGTTGAAACCGCCCATATTAATTGATGATTCATGGGAACAGCAGCTGCCTGCCTGGCTTCAATCGGCTCCCGCCGTCAGTAATTGGCCGCTTTTTACATTAGCTGCCGAAACAAAAAAACTCGTGATTCCAACTGACTTTCACGGAATGCTGACACCAGATTTTCTCCCTTCCATTGACTTCATGCCACATCAAATAGAAGCTGCACGAGTGGTCATGGAAGAAATGAATGGAACCGCTATTTTAGCAGATGAAGTAGGACTTGGAAAAACGATTGAAGCCGGTCTTATTTTAAAAGAATACATGTTAAGGGGTCTCGTATCGCGCACCCTTATTTTAACACCGGCCTCTCTTGTCAATCAGTGGGCAAAGGAACTGCGTGATAAGTTTAAAATTTATGCACTTGTACAAAAAAAGAAACCCGACTGGTCGTGGAATGGTGTTCAAATTGCCTCTATTGATTCGGCTAAACAGCCAAAATATGCAGATGCCTTTGCCAGTACGATGTTTGATATGGTGATTATTGACGAAGCACACCGTCTAAAAAATCCCGCTACATTAAATTATCAATTCGTCCGCCGTTTGACGAAAACTTACTGTCTGCTTTTAACGGCGACACCTGTACAAAATAATGTTGATGAACTCTTTCATCTCGTTTCATTATTAAAACCCGGTCATTTCGGAAATAGTGAATCTTTCAATAATCGATTTAAAGACGGAAAACGAGCGATTCACGATGAGGATGCCTTTAAAGAACTGTTGAAAAAAGTCATGATTCGAAACAGGCGAGAGGAGACAGACCAACAGCCCGTTAAGCGGCATGTCGAAACGATTCGTATCACCCCAACAAAAGAAGAAAAAGCATTTTATGATTCACTTACTCATTTAAAAGAAAATGTTCCAAATGCGATGACGCTGCTCACATTGCAACGGGAAGCATGCAGCAGCAAATATGCCGCGCTCAGCACGATTCAAAAACTAACTGGAGAAAACTGTGAAAAAGTTGCCCTTTTAGCTGAAAAAATCAATTTGAATTCGAAAGCAGAAAAAACATTGGCTATTGTGAGAGAGCATTCCGAAAAAACAATCGTCTTTACACAGTACCGGGCAACGCAACGCTATCTCGAACACTATTTTAGGGAAAATGGATTATTAGCTGTTTCTTTTCAAGGCAACTTTAAAAAAGGGAAAAAAGACTGGATGGTTGAACTGTTTAAGGGGCCTGCTCAAGTTTTCATCGCAACAGAGTCAGGCAGTGAAGGACTTAATTTACAATTTTGCCGGCGGCTTATTAACTTTGATCTTCCGTGGAATCCGATGAAGTTGGAACAGCGAATCGGACGTATTCATCGGCTCGGACAAGTTCAAGATGTACACATTTATCATCTCGCCTATAAGCAAACCGTCGAAGATCGGATGCTTACACTTTTGCATGAAAAAATTCATTTATTCCAGTCAGCGATTGGCAAGCTGGATGGTATTTTGGAACAAAATTGGGTGGAAGAGCATTTACATGATGCCTTTCATCATTCAAAAAGCATTCGTGAATGGGAAATTAAAGTTCATAATCTTACTGCTGCATTGGAGTGACTTATACATGATGACTTTTCTCAAACAATTTTTCACAGCCTGCGAGTGTCCTATTACCCATCAAGACGATCAGTCCATTACGGTAGAGTTAACCGAACAGATGGACAGAGCAATTATGAATCGTCCTTTTTACTGGCACTATAAAGATCAGTTAAATGAAAAAGGAGTACCTTTGACTGTTTCTTTTTATGTAAATGACACCGGTCAGCCGCTGCGTACCTACGAAGAATACATTAGCTTTGGTTCACCTAGGTTTCATCAATTGCTTCATTATGCCGGACAACAGTCACAATTTATCCGTCTATACGAAGAGTGTTCATCCGAACAGCCTCTTCAACTAGAACCATGGCTGTTCGTCCATTTTTTAATTTCGTATGAAGCGAATGGAAAAAAGGAAAGAATGGAGTCAATTGCTCTCCACTTAATTAGCGGAACAGTTCAGCGAAACTTTTTAAATAAAATAAGTGATGTTCCTTTTGCCCAAACGATCCCTTCCTTCCATTACGTGTTATCGCCCTTTATTACGCCCACAAGCGGACTAAAGCGACTTCAGCAAATGATAATGAACGAACTCCATCAGGAAAATCACATATGGGCAAAAGAAGCAAAAAATAAACAGGTAAAGGAACTTTCATTACTTCGTTCTTTTTATGAAAATAATCCAGATGACAGCGAGGATTACACGCGTGAGAAAGAAGCGATTATCCGCCGTTTCGAACCCGTTATTCGGCTATCTGTCTGGAACGGCGGGCTTCTCTATTTATCAGCTGACCGCTATCACTCATTTACTGATGCTCAATCCGCTTTATAAATTGATGGTTCTCTTTATTATAAAGAAAGGTAGCATAAAACTGCCGTTCTCCTCTTGTTGTCGCAATATGTACGCTTTGTTCTATTTCTGATTGCTCTAATAGCTGTACATTTGTTGTTCCTTTATTTGTTTTCATTGTAAAAGCAGCAGTGTCCGAGTTTTTTAAGAAGGCTCTAACCGCCATCAGTTCAACTAGCCGCATTTCATAGTATTCTGTCAACTGATCAGCTGTTTTCATTTTTGTCACTGCTGCATCTGTTGCTGTTACAGCAGCAGCACTCATCAAAAAAAGCAGTACTAACACGTGGGGATAAATCATCCCCGACTCGTTTTTACGAAGACACTTGATTAAATGGATAAAGCGATGTTCCTTCTTCTTCTCCATTTTGAAAAGTAACATGTATATACAATTTCCCTCCTTCGAGTGCAAATGCCGCTTTTTTCACATTTTGCAGCATCACTTCATGCCCCTGCCCGTTTATTTGTCTCCGCAGTTTATCCTCATACTGGCTGATCGATGTAATCGATCCTTCCACTCCATAATTAAGTTTCCCGCCCACTACATGCCAGTTACTAGATTTATGCAGCTCATTGCGCAGCTGTACAATAAAAATTTCCCATTCCGTATTTTTTTCAGATTTGCTTGTTTCCACTATACGATACACTGCATCATATATTAATGGAAACGATGCAGCGCATGTCATGAACACAGTCAGTGCAATAAGAGCTTCAGCAAGTGTGTATCCTCTATTGTTCTGATACACAAACCGTTTTATCAGCAGTTGATACACACGCCCGATTTTTTTCATTCTCCATTTCCCAATAGATACGACCTGTAAAATTAGGCGTGTCCATTTCATATGTGAAGGAAGGAGATTCATACAACCTCGATTCTGCTTCTTCATATAATTTTCTCATTCCTTCCTGACGCTCCCATCTACTTGACGTTTCCGCTTCAATTCTCATGCAAAATGGCAAAATAACAGAAGCTGCAACAAATAATGCAGTTAGCGCTAGAAGACTTTCAGCCATTGTAAAGCCGTCTTCACTCTTCCAGAAAATAAAAACGTCCCCTTCCAATTAAAAAAATAAGTTTCGTTCGCTTCTCTTCTGACTTAAAATAAACAGTGCCAAACCGGTTCGTCATCCCCGTTTTTTGAAACATAATATCCATCATACTTCCCTTTACAGGAATGAAGTGCGCGGGAATCTCCCTCTCGACTAAAATCTGCCGGGGCTGTTCATACGTGAAAACACTATATTTATGCTGATTTGACTCATAAAAATGAACCATAACATTCACGTTATTCAAAATTGCATATGACTGCGCTTCAAATAAATCACGCTCTAGCTGGTTAAAAAACTGCTGTTCGTTCACTTCATTTGTTACATTCAAAACAGGAATGAGCACTGCCCCAAAGCAAGCCATAAACACCGTTAATACAAGCATCGTTTCCAACAGCGTAAAGCCGCCTTCTTTATGTTTCACTTACCAAAACTTTGCCTTCCGCATCAATGGTAATATCTCCGCCACCAGGGCATTTCGTTTCATTTTCCCTCAAATATCCATCCGTTACCATCGTTTCAATAGAATCGGGAAATTTCTCATTGTCAATCCGGTATGCCTGCACCTGGCCTTGTACCATATGCGCAAAAGCGTCGCATCCTTTTGCATTGATATTTTGGCTTTGTTTTGCTACGTTCGGAATCGCGATAAACAACAAAACCGTAATAACAAGTAAAACAATCATCATCTCAATTAGGGTAAAGCCCTTTTCATTCTGCAGCCACTTTTTCATCTTCTATTCCTCCTTTTATACTGAGCCCATCATTTCAAACATCGGCAGCATGACAGATAAGTAGACGATCATGACTACTGCTCCTATAAATAAAAAAACAGCTGGCTGGATAAAGCCCGTCAATTTTTTTATTTTTTCTTCAACCAGTTCATCACAAAACTCGGCATACATAAGCAACTCTTCACCAAGGCGTCCATTAGTTCCACCATAACCAGTTAAAGCCGATAACTTTTCATCAAACCACGCAACTTGTTTAATCGCTTCTTGAAGTGATTCACCATTCATTAAGCGTTTATCAATTATTTCCGAAACTGCCGTGAGCATCGGATATATGTTCTGTTGCTCAAATACATGGAGCATTTCATTAACAGCAAATCCGCTATTTAACAACTGAGCGGACTCACGGGCAAAGAGACGTGTAAAATAGAGTTGAAAAAATGTACGGACGTACGGAATGCGGATAAGCATATCTGCTTTCTTTTTTGGTGAGAGTAGACGATAACGTGCATAAAGAAAGAATAATAGGCCCATCATACATGGTAGTAACATGAGCACGATCGGAGGCACCCATTCCAGAAAAAACAGCAGTACTAAAGTTATGCCTCTAGGCTGGTACCCCATCGATGCATGCAGATCATGAAATTGTGGCAAAACAAATGTATTCAGAACTACCAGAAGCATCACTAATAAAAAGAATAGAAAAATAGGGTACTGAAGCAATTTCATTAATTTGTCTTTTGACTGTTCAGATTTTTTCCATTGTGTTCCTGCATGAATGAGTGTATCCTGTACATTCCCGTGTTTTTCGGCAAAATACACTTGAAGACAAATAAGCGATGGCACATGAAGAATAGGCAGAAGTTCGTGCAGAGGTGTTCCGGCTTGCAGCATTTGCCGGATGTGTTTCATTTGTTTCCCGTTGATTCCCGGTACGTTTAACATTAAAAAATCCATTGACTCTCTGATCGTAAATCCTTTTGTAAGCATTTCACCAAGTCTAAAAATAAACTCAGCACTATTTTTCGCTGCCGTCCGCTTCTTCAAAAACCCAGCGAGTCCACTCCTCCTTGGAGAGATATCCATAGGCAATCCCCTTTCCAATTTCATCCTTCAACCGCTTATATGTTATACGACAGTCTTCCGTCCTCACCCCCTTTAAAACAGAGGCAAGCACGCGTCCAGATAAAAGCTCACATACGATAGCTTGACGTGTACCATGAGCACAATCAGGCGTACATTGATCGCTGCATTTAGAACATCGGATACGCACAAGTCTTTGTGCAGTAATCCCCACGATTGTTTGGCTGATTTCATGATCTGTAACACCAAATTCGAGGAGACGGCCAATGACGCCTGCTGTATCACGGGCATGAATGGTTGACATGACCAAATGTCCAGTAAGGGCACTTCTAACGGCAACTCGAGCCGTTTCTTCATCACGTATTTCTCCAACCATAATCACATCGGGATCATGTCGTAAAATTGCTTTTAACCCAGTAGCATATGTAATGCCTGCTTTTTCATTTACTTGTATTTGTAATAAGGAATCATGTTGTTTTTCGACAGGATCTTCGAGGGTAATAACATGTTTATTTAGCGTTGCAGCACAGTGCTGAATCATGGAGTAAAGTGTGGTCGATTTACCGCTTCCCGTTGGACCACTGAGCAAAACGAGGCCAGTTGAATGGTTTAATAATGATGTTAATTTTTTTGCTGTTTCAGGAAAAAGAGTTAGGTTAGAAAGAGATGGTACGTGTTCTTGCGGCAGGAGCCGAATAACAAGACTTTCTTTTTGAGGAATGGCTGGTAATGTTGAAATGCGGAGAGAAGTCAAAATGCCGTTAATGATCTGTTTAAATGCCCCGCTCTGCGGCTTTCGCTTTTCACCGATATCCATCGATGCAGCGAACTTTAAATAAGATATCATTCGTTCCCCTTCATGAGTGGAAAATGAATCGATATCAGTCAGTGTACCGCCTGCTCGAATTTTCATTACGTAGCCATTTGTTTTTGGTGTTAAATGGATATCTGTTGCCTGCATCTGAGCCGCAGTCATAAGGACATGTTTAATTTTTTGTTCAACGTGCAAACTATCACCTGCTTTCTTTTTTTCACCATACTACATTTCTCAGACAACTTCATCGTTTATTTTGAATTTTACAAAATCTTAACAAAAAAGCCTTTAAAGCAAATTGCTTTAAAGACTTATAGCGGAATTTATTTTCACCGCTTTTTTTGATTACATCATGAACGTTGACCAGTATGTAAAGCCTGCAAAAGAAACGGTCAAATATGCGAAAAAAACGTAAATATACATGCGTTCAGTGAGACGTAAATAACCTAATAATAAGAAAAAGCCAGTTTGACCGAGGAAAAGCAATGCAGTTTTATCCATGTGTCCGAGATAAAACATCAATGAGAAGATCCCGGTCCAGAATGCCATCATGCGAAACATGCGATCCATTAAGTATCCCTCCTTTATCGTACACTCCATCAATATCATATTATAAAGGAACAGTGACAGCTTTGTAAATGTTTCTTTCAGTCAGTTTGTGACGATTGCGTGATACGTACAATTTTGACAACCTTCTAGCATGGTGGTTTTTTGACGCAATTGCACATCATTAAATAGTGCTTCTAGTGTGCCTTTTAAGAAAGCAGTATGAATTTTGCATGTAATATCAGCCTCATCATGAAGCATTTCTTTAAATGGACAGTTGTATATAATAAATTGAACATACAATCCGTCTTCTCTATGCTCCACTTCCGGCACATAACCAATCCGAGCAGCCAGTGACTGGAGGAGTGAAATTTTCTGATTTTCTGTTAAAGAAGATGATGATTTCCCAATCCTAGACTCAACTGCATAACGGCCTGCTTTAATGGCTGCTGCTGTAGCTATTTTCAATCCACCCTCACCAAACATACGCACTGTTTCTGCTAAAATACCGGTAAGTAGTTGATAATCTCGATGCGGAAATGATAGCTGTATCGCTTTTTCTGCTGGTCTATACATTTTACCTGGCCGGCCGCCTTTTCCAGTTTTATTTAAATGAGAACAGATCAATTGAACATTTTCTAATTTCGTCAAATGAAGGCGTGCAACATTTGGGTGAATGCCAAATTCATTCGCTACATCCTGTACAGTAACTTCATTCTGTCCTTTTAATAGATATTCATAAATTGAATATCTAGTTGCATCAGCCAGTGTACCTGTCACTTTTAAGATTGTATTCAATATACCACCCCGCTGTTGTTTTTATTTATTATAAACAACAATCTGATGGTGGAAAATGATAAAAGTCATACTTTCCACGTGTGACGAAAAAAAGACAGGATCGTGAATATTGAAATAATATATAACGACCGTTAATCATGAGTATTCCGATATTTTTTTATTTTGCTTAAAAACCATTTAAAAATGGATTACTGTCCATTTCACTAGCAAGAGACGTAGCTGGTCCATGTCCAGGCAGCACAATCGTTTCTTCTGGTAAGACCAACAGCTTATTATGGATACTGTCAAGCAGATCCTGGTGGTTGCCTCCGGGAAGATCCGTCCGTCCAATGCTACCCATAAATAATGTGTCTCCGGCAAATAATGAGCCGCCTTCTTCAAAATAATAAGAGATACTGCCAGGGGAATGACCCGGTGTATGAAACAGTTTAAAGTGAAATGGACCGATTATAAGTTCTTCTTCCTTTTGTAAGATAAAGTCTGCTGGTGATGCTGTAATCGCTCCCATTCCAAATCGACTTGAACCATTTAATTCCGGATTTTCGAGCCACTGTTCTTCTGCTTTATGAATGTAAACAGGACTGCTAAACGTTTGTCTAATATGGTCAACGGCTCCGATATGATCAAAATGGGCATGTGTGAGCAGTACAGCAAGCGGCTTTAAACTATTTTCATTCAACCACTCAGCTAATGTTTCTCCCTCGGAACCTGGATCAAAAATAATGCATTCTGTTTTATGAGAAAGTACATAGCAATTCGTTGCAAGCGGACCAAGTGGTAATTGTGTCCAATCCATATGTTCTTCACCTCTCCTTTTTCGTACTATTATATCGTAACAGGAAATCTTGTCTGATAAAAGAACAATGCGTTTTCTCTCTCGACAAAAGGAGTAAAACACTATACAATAATGTTGTGTATCCTGCCATTACATAGTTTTTTCTTTTATTGATTTAATATGAAAGGGGTTTGGTGAAATGAACGGTTTAACGATTATTTTCGCTCTAGTGGCGATTCTTGCTGTATTCGGCACAATCAGCGCCTTGAAAAACAAAAACCCGCTTGGTATTTTCTTTGGCCTCGGCACTGCCGGCGTTATCGGCTGGTTTACAATCATGACAATTATTAACCACGGCTATCCAGCAGCACACTAAAAACAGGCATCCGTTTGTAACGGGTGCTTTTTTCATATAAAAAAACTGCCCCGAAAGGCAGTTTTTTTATTGTTCTTTTTTTGCAGAATCCGGGTCATAGAAACGAAGCAGGTCTCCGTAAACAATACGGTCGGAGTAGTTTAATTCTGCTGCTGCTTTTTCGATATAAGGTTCACAGTAACTACTATCCGTCGGTTGTTCAGTTGTTTTATCCCAGCACTTGCTGTCTGCATAAACATAATCTTCGGTCACAAAACGGCCATCACGGAATGCTGCAAAGCTTTCGTGATCATCCGAATTCAAATCCTGGCCGAATTGAATATCCCCTTTTGTATCAATTCCAAATAAATGCATCAATGTTGGACGAACATCAATCTGTCCACCGACCGTTGAAATTTCCCGTCCATCGACACCTGGAATGTGAATCATAAATGGCACTTTTTGAAGCTGCGCCGATACAAATGGTGTTACTTCTTTACCGAGGTATTGGGACATTGCTTCATTATGATTCTCCGAAATACCATAATGATCCCCATACAGCACAATAACGGAGTTTTCATACAGTCCAGATGCCTTCAATTCTTCAACAAAACGTTTTAATGCTTCATCTGTGTAGCGGACCGTTACAAAATAACGATTCAGTGTACCGCTGTTTGAATTATATTCATCAATCATTTTGTCTTCTTCATCATAATAGAATGGGTGATGATTCGTTAATGTAAGCATTTTAGAATAAAACGGCTTCGGCATCTCTTTCATTAAACCGACAGACTGTTCAAAGAACGGCATGTCTTTCATTCCCCAGTTGACACTGTTATCTTCTGTTATCTCATAATCTTCCTCATCGTAGAAACGCTCATATCCGATTGAATCATACATAATATCACGGTTCCAGAAACTTTTATTATTCGCGTGCATTGCATTCGTATAATAGCCGTTCTCCGCTAGTTTTTCAGCCATTGAATTGAATTCATTACCTGAATGAGTAAAGAACACAGCTCCACGGCTAAGCGGATAAAGTGAGTTTTCTGTTACAAATTCAGCATCGGATGTCTTTCCCTGTCCCGTTTGATGATAAAAGTTTGTATAGTTTAAGCTTTCTTTCGCAAATCCATTTAAAAATGGTGTAATCTCCTGATCATTCACTTTATTATTCAATACAAATGACTGTGTCGATTCTACTGATACCATAATTAAATTTTTGCCTTTTGCCACACCGAATAAATCATCATTCGGTGCCGCATATTTAGCATCTGCAAAGTTGTCTACTTCCGTCATTTCACTGCCATCAGCAAGTGCACGCTGTGCAGATGATTTTGACTGTAAAAAGACGTCGTAAATATGATAGTTAAATGTACCAATATTTTTGACAAGCATCTCGCGATCGAATGTTCTTGTCAATAATTGCGGACGTTCAATTTCAGCAAGACCCAGGTTTAAAAACATAATCGCAGCTGCCGATAAAAAATACGCACGACGATTCATTTTTGACATCGGTCGGAATTTCACAAACGATGGCTTAAATTTCAACAGAAGGAATAAAATAATGACATCTACAAAATATAAGATGTCAGTCAGACTAAATTCTTCTGTTACACTGTTGCCAAGATCAGCAAAGTTACTTGTCTGGAATAGCAACGGCATTGTAATAAAATCATTAAAAAAGCGGTAAAACACAACGTTTGCATATAGCAAAAAGCTTAATAAAAAACTCATTGTGAGCAAATAATAATTTCGTGTTTTATCCTTTTTAAACAAAAAGCCGATTCCCATTACCAGCATAATAAAACTAATTGGATTAATCAGTAAAATAATCTCTTGCAATGCATTTTCAATATCAATATTAAAGCTTGTTTTATAGACGATGTATGTCTTCATCCATAAGAACAAAATGGCCACAGCAATAAGCGATATGTTGCTGCTGCGAATTGTTCTTTTCATGTATCCAGCCTCCTCGTTACATCTGTAACATCGTTCTGGGGTTGAAATAAACTCTCAACCTTTGTAAATTGTCTTCCACAACCTTTGTAAATTGTCTTCCACAATCTTAATACTTTTTTTACAAAAAATCAAACAGAACCATACAAAAAGTCTTTATAATATTTCCATGACGATTTTACATACTATTGATACGTACCAATTGTTAAAAAGTTTCATAAAAAAGCCTGTCCTATTGGCAATCACTCTAAAAGAAAAAAAGGTGAGGAGCTACGATAGGTAGCGCCTCATCCTTTTATTTTACTTCTATATACTATATTGTATGCTAAAAAATAATAGTAATCTTTTTTGAGGGATCCCAACTGCGGACTAGCTTTGTTAAGAAATTGTCTTTACTTTGGCAAGATAGGCCGCGCCGATTACACCCGCATCGTTGCCAAGTATTGCTTTTTCAATAGAAAGCACATCCATCGCTCTCGGAAAGGTAAACTGGCGTACATATTGTTCAAGTGGCAAAAGAAGCGCATCGCCTGCCTCTGATACGCCACCGCCCACAACAATTTTTGCTGGATTAATCGTATTAACTATATTGCCTACAGCAAGCCCAAGATAAAACGCACACCGGTCAATAACCCGTTTCGCTGCTTCATCACCTTTTGATGCCTGAACAAATACTGTTCGGGCATCAGGTGCTTCTTTTCCTTCTTTCTTATAAAGATTAATAATGCCTGTTGCAGACGCTACCGTTTCTAGACAGCCTCGCTTCCCACAGTTGCACAAAATTCCATTTTCCGGAACTACCGTAATGTGGCCTATTTCGCCAGCTGATCCGCTTACACCGGTAATAATCATTCCTTTTGATACGACTCCGCCACCAACACCCGTTCCAAGTGTTATACAGACAATATCTCCTGTCCCGTTTCCAGCGCCCTTCCACATTTCACCAAGTGCTGCACAGTTCGCGTCATTTTCGATAAAAACTGGCCGTTCAAGCGCTTCTTCGAGTAATTTCTTTAATGGATAGTTATTTGTCCAGCCAAGGTTTACGGCCCCGGAAATCGTTCCTTCTATTGGATCGGCGGGACCCGGTGCGCCAACACCCACTGCAATCACATCACTAGTTGTCAAGCCCTCCCGTTTCAGTTCAGCTAAATAAGAACAAGCGATGTGTGTCACAATATTTTTACCGCCATCTGCTCGATCTGTCGGGATCGCCCACTTGCGAATAATATCGCCTTCTATTGTTAAAAAAGCCATTTTAATCGTTGTGCCGCCAATATCAATTGCCGCAAGTCTTTTTTCTCCCATCATCTATTCTCCTGTTCTTTTTCTTTTTCAAGTGCAATGTTTTGGCGCAAAAGCAAAAGCGCCATCTGATATTCTTGCGTTTCAACGAGCTGCGATTGATACAGCTCCTTCAACTCAACTTCCATTAACTGCAAGTCCGCCACTCGGTTACCAATATAAACAAATACACCGTACCGTTTCAATAACTGCTGCACGTCATAAATTGTTCTCAATTTTATTCACCTGACCCATTATTCAAGTTTTTTTCCAACTCCTGATAGTTCGTCTCTTCCGGAGCATAGACAAGTGCTTTTTCTACAGATTGCTTTGCTTTTTCCAATTGCCCATTTTCCACGTAAATGAGTGCCAGATTAAAATACGCCTCATGAAAATTAGCCCGTTCGCGGATAGCCTGTTTCAAATTCTGCTCGGCTTCTACAAGACGCCCATCTCCCATCTCAATGAACGCGAGATAAAAATACGTTTCTGCCGAAGCTTCACCACCGTCTTCTAAAAATGCCTTCAGTATTTGCTCTGCTTCTGCATCATTCCCGGCATTGATTTCTTCTTGAACGCGCAAATTAACGGAATTTGCATCAAGTGCTGCATAACCGCTTTGAAAACCAAGCATGAGCCCCGTTACCACTGCTGCCATGGTCGCAAGGGTAAAAGCGAGTTGCTGTAGAACTCGGCGTTTTTTTGGAAAATGAACAATACCTGTCGCGAGGAAGCCACCAATCAATCCGCCGATATGCCCTGCATTGTCAATTCCCGAAACCGAAAACCCAAAGGCAAGGTTAATCACAATTACAAAAAGCACATTCATGCCCATTGTCCGAAAAAACAGTTTCGGCTTTGTAGCGCCAAAATAGAGCAGTGCCCCGAACAAACCAAAAATTGCGCCACTCGCACCGGCTGCCAAGTTAGGTGTTAATAAAAAACTGAGCAGACTGCCGGTAAATCCGGAAAACAAATAAATCCATATAAAACGAAGACGGCCATAAATTTGTTCGACTGCTATACCTAAATAATAAAGAGCAAGCGAATTCATAATGAGATGAAGAAGACCGATATGTAAGAACATCGGTGTAATGAACCGCCACCACTCTCCTTCTAAAATAAGTGGGTTGAATTTCGCACCAAAGTTAAGCAATACGGTTGTATTTGTGCTCCCCCCAGCAAGTGTCATCATAATAAAAAGAATAATGTTAACGGCGGTAAAAACATACGTAAAAAATGGTTTTCCATAATGAAAAAAGCGTTCTTCTTCCTCTTTTCGCTTTACTTCATGGGATAAAACCGACCTCTCATACGCAGCTGCTTCCTCTTCTGCTCCATCAAAATCGCGCCGTTCTGGAACAGGCGATAAAACTGATCCTAATTGACGTAGCGGCTGATTGAGATCTTTTTGTGTAAAAAGTAATGTGTCTACCTTCGTTTTCCCGCCTTTTGTTGACAGAACAGGTTGTAAATAGCTTTCATATTCATCGACTGGAGGGTATTGAGAAACCACAATATTCAATAAAGACAGTTTTCTCATACCTATTTTTTTACGAATTTGTTCACCATTCCAGACAATTCGTTTTACATCCCGGCCGAGATCTGCCGCCCACCCGAGATTTTGATTTTTTAGCCTTATAAGCATTGCATCTTTATTTGAACGGTTTTCCAGCCACATTTCCTGTTTGTCCTGACTTAAGCGGGCAATGGTATACTCTTGCTCGATAACGAAAAAAAACGCCAGCCGCCAAAAGATCACATCTGTTTGTACATTCATCTCATCACTACTTTCGTACATCTTGTTGTTCTCACTATAGCGGAACACATTCAGCTGGTAAAGCAAGAAGAGCTACTTCATACAATTTATGAGACATTCGTCTGTTACAATTTTCTGAACAGGTAAATCATGTACTTCTACCGGGATGTTATCACTTAACTGAAATGAAAATGCCAGTGATACGGTATGGCCTGTAAAGCCTCGTAAGTAACGATCATAATATCCGCCGCCAAATCCAATTCTATATCCATTCTTATTAAATAATAGTCCCGGAACAATCATGAAATCAATACATTCACAACCTATAGCGCTTTTTTGATCAATGATTGGTTCATATATGCCTGCATATACTTTCTCCAGTTTTTGAAAATCAGAAAGAAGGTAAAATTGCATCTCTTTCGTTACCGGTACACACTTTGGCACACACACCTTTTTCCCATTTATCCACGCATGACGAATAATGGACCACGTATCAACTTCGAACGGTGCAGATACCGTTAATCCAACTACGTTAGATTCCTGCCATTCAGGAAGCGCATACAATTGTTTTGTAATAAGATGACATCGCTGTTCATATTCTGTTTTTTCAAGTGCTCGTAACTTCTTTTTTATATGCAATCTCAATTGTGTTTTATTCATGATTCCCTCCAAAAGAAAAACAGCAGGAAAATTCCCTGCTGTTTACTTCGTTTCACGATGCACTGTCATTTTTTTCAATCGCGGGCTGTATTTTTTCAACTCGAGACGATCCGGGTTGTTACGTTTGTTTTTTGTTGTGATGTAGTTGCGATCACCGCTCTCAGTGCAAGCCAATGTAATATTTACACGCATAGTTTATTTCCCTCCAAACTTGTCTCGCTTATTATGTTCATTGCGACTTTACTATAATAGCACTTTTTCATCAGAAACACCAGCCTGTTTTTTCAAGCTTGGTGAATGTGATTCAACAAGTGCAGCAACCTGTACTTTTTCTTGGGGAAATGGCGTGGAGATGCTGTTAGACCACGGATAACATTGCTTCGGCATGCTAATTCCTGTAATCCCTCTCTTAAGCCTTTTTTCGGCCAGTGAATATTGACGAAGTGTACCAATGTCCTGCCAGTACGCATTCGTTTCATATACATAAATAGGCTCTTCATTAGCAATTAGTGCCGGGAATACGTCTTTTGCAAAATCAACTTCCCCACTGAATGCATAATCTGAAAAAAGAGAAGGCTCAATTAAGTAAATGCCTGTGCTTACCTGATTCGTCAAGAGACGTGGATCATCTGGTTTCTCCAGAATAGAGATAAGACGGCCTTCTTGGTCCGCTAGGCACACACCAAATTGTTCAGGCCGCTCTGATGGGGTTATGACTATCGTGACACGCGCTTTGTGTTCTTTATGAAAAGCATATGCATCGCGAAGAGGTACATTTGTCAGTGCATCCCCGCTCAGTACAGCCACAGTTTCTTTAAATAAATGACTCGTTGCAAAAAGACTCCCTGCCGTTCCAAGCGGCGCTGTTTCCTCAATATACTGAACGTCCATTCCAAATTCTTCTCCATTGCCCGCGTACTGTTTAATAATCTCTTTTTTATAACAGACAGTCATAAATACACGGCGAATTTCATTCATCTTAAATACGTTCAAATTGTAATCTAAAAGCGGCCTATTCAATAGCGGCACCATCGGCTTTGGTATATAATCTGTAATCGGCCGAAGACGTTTTCCTCTTCCTCCTGCAAGCAATACTCCTATCATGTGCGAACACCTTCCATTTTCTTGATAAAAACGGTTTGATCGTACACCTTTTCTGTCTGCTCACTGATGTGTTTCCAGCTATACATTGCTTTTGCCATTTCATGTCCATTCGCACCAAGTTCTTTTGCAAGATCCGGACGTTCCAAAATTGTTGTGATTTTTTCTGATAAATCACCTGCATTTCCCGGCTCAAATAAAAGACCAGTTTGCTCATGTAAAACAAAGGACTTAAGCCCGCCTGTCGCTGAAGCAATAACCGGCTTTTGAAATGCCATTGCTTCAAGCGCCACTATGCCGAATGGTTCATAAAGACTTGGAAAAACAGCTGCTTCACACGTCTGAAATAATGCCTTTCTTTCATCGTCGCTTACATAGCCAACAAAATGAATGATGCCTTCGAAACCGCGCTTCCTTACTTCCGTTCGCCATTCTTCTAACAGCGGACCCTTACCCGCAATAATAAACTGAATATTCTTTTTTTTCAAGTTTTTTAAATCTAAATCAAAAAATGTTTGAAATCCTTTTTCAAAAACCATACGGCCAAGCGAAAAGATAAACGGTCCTATTTTGCTAAATCGCCCTTCCACCTTTGTTTTTTCTTCAAATTCAACACCATTTGGAATCACATGAATGTCTTTTCGTTTCGCTTCATAATGCACACGCAGTTCCTCTTTCATAGGCTGGCTGCATACGATTATCGTGTTAGATACCGAAATAAGCTCTTTTTCTTTCAGAGCAATAGCAGATTGCAATTCATTATGAATTCCATTATTGCGGCCATGCTCTGTTGCATGAATAGTGGATACTAGCGGAAGCCAATGATTATCTGCGAGAAGAATAGCTGCGTCACCAGTTAGCCAGTCATGCGTGTGAATTATTGAAATATCATGATCCCGAATTAGCGCCTCACCTTTTTGAAACAAGCACATATTCAAATCCGCCACACGACGCATAAAGTCGGGTTCTCCTTCGTGGAGAGGACCGGTACGATATATGTGAACACCGTTTACACATTCATATTCTGGAGAACCTTGATAAGAAGACGTAAGAACGATGACTTCTCGGCCTGATTGAATGAGCGCTTCTGCAAGTCCATGCACATGTCTTGCCATTCCGCCTATAATATTTGGCGGATATTCCCACGTTAGCATCAAAATAGCCCCATCCATTTCATCCATTTCTTCACTTAAGATTGTTGGAATAAGTTCAACACCATAATGAAGCCTCATTCTTTGATGGGCATAATCAAAGTCCGGGAAATCTTTACTCGCTCCGTCTAGTAAATAGCGAAGAGAATCTTTTGCACTTTCTAGTTCGTCATCCAAATTTTTTAAACAAGCATATAAACAAAAAGCCCATTCTAAATCAAGAACACCGCCTGCCTCACACATTTGAGTGGCTGCCTTTTCATCCCACTCACTTTTCAGTTGAAATACCGCTTCACAGCGATTCAACTCGTCTAATGTCATTAACGGCTTCCCTTCATTCATACGTTCATATACGAGCGGAATATGAATGATCCGCTCATGAAATTGTTTAGCAGATTTTGGCACAGCTAATGAATCAATCTTTTCAAAAAAAGTGCGGGCGTTTTCATCCGTCAATCGAATGACCGGTGGAATCAATAAATTATGTTCCTGACTCATTTGTCCATACTCATATGGCAAAATCGATAAACCATGCGGCGAAATCCAATGATACTCTTCACGCTCATGTGCCGGAAACGCTTCCCCATGAATCATGACAAATTGACAGCCTTCACGATGGAGGAGTTCATCGATTCCCGGCATATAGGCTCCCCGCGGAAGCCAAATAGACGGAGGAACTGTTCCAAAAAGCTCCTGCCAAATTTTCACTGTCCGTTTAATATCTTCACCAGCCGCTTCTTTCATTGGATAGGATGTAAGTGGAAATTGGCTGAGCGCCGTCGGCATGAGCAACAATTTATTTTCATTGATTAACATTCGGCACGCTTCGATAAATGAATTGTCATGCTCGCGTAATATAGCTGTGGCTTCGTGGTTCGGCTGTTGCTGTACAAATGCTTGAACAGCCATCTTCCCTCTTACACCATTCAGCCAGCCTAGCGTAAATAAATTGATAGTAGCAGCGATAGGCCGATCGCCTGTTGATTTTTGGGCAGCTGCAAGTATATAACCATACACATCCATAATTTTCATTATTTCTTTACTACTCATACTTGAACCGGCAAGAATAAGAGGACGAAAAGGACTGTCTGCCAGTGCCATAATAGAAAATGGATATTTCATTTCACCTATACCTCCATTCATTTTTTGTTCATAAACCATGTCGAGCAGTCAGGATGCTCAATCCAAGCAGGAACACGGAATGGATTTTTGTGAAACTGTTCTGCATCGTACATCTTATAAATGTAATCTTCGCTGCTTTGATAAGGTGTATGAACGGGATGAGATCGCAAGATCGGAAAGAATAAGTACGATTCTGTTAAAAAACCGAGTTCACAAATATACGAGCGATTCCTTCTTAATCCTTTTATCATCCAAAATTGATCGCTTATACTTACTTTTATACATGTAACAGAGTGCGCATTCATACCATTAAAATAAATATCGGTAATATCAAAGATCCGTAAATCCATTATCGCTGGATTAAGCGGTTTGCTCCAGCGTGAAGCTGCTTCTAAAATAGATGGATGAAGGCGCCACCTACAATATAAACGGTCTGCTGATAAAAAAACCGCACTTAAATTATTTTGCCAGTATAATCCGTCTTGCTTCATCATATACTTTCGCCATCTGTATTTAACTTTTTCAACGGATATATCAAGCTTGTCCGCGATTTGATCCCAAGTAAAATGCTGGTTTTTTAGTCGGACAATGTCTTCGTTCAATATGTATCACCTCGGTCTGGCAGTTTTTCCTTAAATTGTTTATAAAGGTATCGTACCACGTTCCAAACGGTGCGGCAATCTGCATCGTTCTCATCTTTTATCTACTAATATGTGGTATAATAGGCTGACTAGCATCAAGGAGGATACAATTATGAACGGCTTGATCATTGGGCTCGCAGCAGCAGGCACTTTCTTTGTTCTATTGTCTTTTATCCCAAAAGATAGGCAGAAGCAGATCGAAAAAGATCTGGAAGAATTATCATTGCAAATGCTGCAGGAACATTATCAAATAAATAAAAAAATAAAGCTGATTGAAGAAGAATTATTAATCGGTGAAGATCCTTCCCCTTCTGCAAAAAAAACAGCGCCGATTAATCAAATTATTCAAAATCAAGTAGTAGCCCTCTATAACCAAGGTGTTCCCCTTTCGCAAATTGCCGGACAATCCTCTTTGTCCGTCGAACAGGTTGAGGGAATATTGGCTAATCTGCAGCTTCATCGGAAGGAAGCAGACATATGAAAAAGCAAACTTTGCGTTCATTTGGATTTGGTTTGCTAGCTGCAGCGGCTGCCCTATTTCTTTTCGACTACACAACAAAAGATCAGTTATTATCAAACGAAGAAATGATCCAATTGTTAGAAAAGGATCATTATACAGTACTGACGACTGATGAATTATATGAAAAAAGGGCAAAAACCGTACCTGTAGAAACAACCTCATCTGCTGAAAAGAAACAGATCATGAAAAAGGAATCTGCCGCTTCCGAAAGCAAAGAGATCACAGTTACCATCGAAGCAGGCATGTCTTCAGACGATGTCATCAACGCCTTAAAGAAGGCCAATGTTATTACTGATGAAAATTCATTTAATACATATTTAACAGAGAATGGGTATACTTCAAAGCTTCAAGTTGGCGCATTCACCTTTTCTGCCGATATGTCAAATGAAGAAATCGCTTCTATACTAGTAAAATAAAAAGCCGGCGCAATGGCAGCGCCGGCTTTCTCATTACCCGAATCGACCTGAAATATAATCGTCGGTACGACTATCTGCAGGGCTATTAAAGATCTTATCTGTCACATCATACTCTACAATTTCTCCGTTTAAGAAGAAGGCTGTTTTATCAGAAATACGTGCGGCCTGCTGCATGTTATGTGTCACAATGATGATCGAGTACTGTTGTTTTAATTCCTGAATCAACTCTTCAATTTTAAGTGTTGAGACGGGATCGAGAGCAGATGTCGGCTCATCCATCAAAATAACATCCGGCTCAAGCGCCAGGCAGCGAGCGATACAAAGACGCTGCTGCTGACCTCCTGAAAGTCCGTATGCTGGTTCGTGAATTCGATCTTTTACTTCTTCCCAGAGAGCAGCACCGCGCAAACTTTTTTCAACTGTTTCGTTAATGATTTGTTTGTTCTTAATTCCATGAATTTTCAAGCCAAATGCAATGTTTTCATAAATTGATTTTGGAAATGGATTCGGCTTTTGAAAGACCATTCCAACACGTGTGCGCAATTCTTCAACGAGAAAGTCTTTATTGAAAATATCGCGTTCACGGTATTCAATGATGCCGTTTGTTTTAACACCTGGTACAAGATCAATCATGCGGTTCAGCGTTTTAATATACGTTGACTTCCCGCAGCCTGATGGACCAATAATAGCTGTTACTTCTTTTTCATTAATTTTAAGGTTAATGTCTTTCAATGCATGATGATCGCCATACCATAAATTTAATTTTTTTGTATTATATACAATCACATCTTCAGTTTGTGCCATTTGATTATTTTTTTTTGATTTGACTGCTGTTAACGCCATGTAAAGTTCCCTCCAAATATAAAATCATTTTTCCTCAAAACAAATTATCTACTCTGGTAACGATTACGAATCCAGACTGCAATCGAGTTCATTGCAATAAGCACGACAAGAAGTACAATAATACCTGCCGCTGCCAAATTATGGAACTCCACCTGTGGTCGACTTGTCCAGTTGTATATTTGCATTGGTAAAGCAGTAAAGGAGTCAAATACACCTGACGGCAAAAACGCAACAAATGTTGGAATTCCCACAACGATTAACGGTGCTGTTTCACCAATTGCACGTGAGAAAGCGAGAATACTGCCTGTCGCGATTCCTGGAATCGCATACGGAATAACAACACGGGAGATTGTCTGCCATTTCGTTGCGCCGAGTCCATAAGAAGCTTCTTTTAACTCCTTTGGAACTGCACGGACTGCTTCTTGTGATGCTACAATAATTACAGGCAATACAAGAAGGGCCATTGTAAATCCCGCAGCAAGAATACTGTTGCCAAAGCCGAATAAGCGGACAAAAATCGTTAAACCGAGTAAACCGAATACGACTGAAGGTACTCCTGCAAGATTGGATATATTCATTTGAATCCAGCGTGTAAGAGCATTTTTCTTTGCGTATTCTTCCAGATAAATCGCTGAGCCTATACCAAAAATAGCAGCTGTTGGTACAACGACAGCCATCATCCAAATCGTACCGATAACTGCCGCTTTAATTCCAGCTTGTTCTGGACGGCGCGATGCAAAGTTTTGAAGAAAATCCCATGATAAATATGGAGCTCCTTGTGAAATGATGCGATAAAGCAATACAATAAGTATAATTGATGTAAAAAGTGTGGCTGTAAAGAAAAGCCCTTTAACAATCTTATTTTTAGTGAGCCGGCCATCAATACGATTGACCATTTCTTCGGATTTGATTCGTTCTACGTTCTCCATCAGTATTCCTCCCTAAAGCGCTTCGAGATAAACTGAGCCAGTACATTCATCGCCAGTGTAAAGACAAACAACGTGAAGCCAACTGCATAAATGCTGTAATAAATCGTTGTGCCGAAACCAGCATCACCTGTCGTTACCTGTACGATGTAAGATGTCATCGTTTGAAGTGACGATGTCAAGTCAAGTGCTGCAGATGGTGTAGAACCAGCTGCAATAGACACGATCATCGTTTCACCAATAGCACGGGATATACCGAGAACGATTGAAGCAAGAATTCCTGATAAAGCGGCTGGAAAAATAACTTTTGATGCTGTTTCCCATTTTGTAGAACCGATTGCCAGTGCACCGTGGCGCACTGGCTCTGGCACTGATGATAATGCATCTTCTGATAAAGAAACAATAGTTGGAATAATCATAATTCCAACTACAATCCCAGGACTGACCGCATTAAATAATTCGATCGCTGGAAACAAGTCCCGTAATAACGGTGTAACAAACGTAAGGGCAAAAAATCCGTATACAATCGTTGGTACACCTGCAAGTACTTCAAGAATCGGCTTCATAATTTTGCGTGTGCGGGTACCTGCATACTCACTTAAATAAAGAGCAACCGCAAGTCCGATTGGCACGGCAAACAGTGAAGCAATTATTGTAATTTTTAACGTACCAAGAACGAGTGGCCATATACCATAAACGGCATCTGTTTCAGAAAATGGGTACCATTCTGTTGCTGTAAAAAATTCGACAATAGGTACATCCCCAAAAAAGGTAAATGTTTCAAATATTAAGGTCAACACAATACCGATTGTTGTTAAAACCGATACGGCCGCCATGAAAAAAAGTATGATCGGTATTATTTTTTCTCTTCTGTTCAAAAAGCCGCCATTATATTTTTTTTCAAGCAACTCTTGAACCGGACTGAGTTCTTTTTCTTTTGTTTTCAACCCGATTTCTCCTTTCAACCCGAGTACACCAATGAAGGGTGTTACTCTCATTGGTGTACGTCATGTGCTTTATCCGCTTTTTAGTTTATCCAGCTACTTCTTATTATTTTAATCCTTCAAGTGTAGACAATTGCTCATCGTACTTTTCTTGCGGCAACGATACATAACCTACATCTTCAGCAAGAGTTGATGCATTTTCAAGTGTAAATTGTACATATGCTGCTGTGGCTGCGTCATCTTTAATCGTTGCATTGCTTACGTATGTGAATAGCGGGCGAGAAAGTGGTGCATATTCTCCGCTTTCGATTGTTTCAGCATTCGGTTCAACTGCAGTTCCTTCTTCATTCACAATTGGAACTACTTTTAGGCTGTCTTTGTTTTCAAGGTAGTATGCGTAGCCAAAGTAACCAATTGAATTCTTGTCACCTGTTACACCTTGAACAAGTACGTTATCATCTTCAGAAAGGGTAGCTGCTTTGTCAATTTGTCCGCCATCTAAAATGACTTCATCAAAGTAATCAAATGTACCTGAGTCAGTTCCAGGTGAATAGAATTTAATTTCTTCTTCAGGCCATCCCTCACGCACATCAGACCATTTTTTTGCCGTACCATTATCAAGCCATAATTTTTTCAATTCATCTACAGTTAACTGATCAACCCAGTCATTGTCTTTGTTTACTACAACTGATAAACCATCTTTAGCAAGTTCAAATTCTGTATATTCAACTCCTGCTTTTTTAAGTGCAGCAGCTTCTTCTTCTTTAATTGGACGAGATGCGTTACTCATTGCTGTTTCACCAGCGATGAATTTTTCAAAGCCGCCGCCTGTTCCTGATAATCCAACTGTTACTTTTACATCAGGTTGTTCAAGCATAAATTCTTCGGCAACAGCTTCCATAATCGGATAGACAGTTGATGAACCATCGATAGAAATTTCACCTTGAAGCTGCGCATCACCTGCGTCAGTTTGTTCTGTCTTTTCTCCATCTTCTGTTCCTGTGTCTGCTGCGTCGTTGCCACAGGCGCCAAGTACAAGTGCTGATCCAAGCAATGCTGATAAAGTAAGAACTTTTACTGGTTTCATTTTTCCATTTCCCCCTGCAAGTTTGTTTTTTTTTATTATTTGCTACACTCAATACAATAACGGAGTAGTATTAATAAGGTTTTAACGAAATGTTAATGTTTTGTAAAGGAAACAAACAAAAATAAATGATTGCCTTTACTTTGATACATAAAGAAAGTCTCTATACATAAATTATTTTTGCTCCTGCAGCTTTTATCAACCAGAATAAGCATTTTTTGTTAGGACGGTATAAATGACCCTTGAAAATCCAATAATACATGAATGTCGATAAATTTTTTTTCTGATTTCTTACAGAAAATTTAACGTATACTTATGCTTCTTCTATATATTCAAAAAAAAAGAGCGGCTGTACCATCTAATTAGATGGTACAGCCGCTCTTTTTAGTTACTCGTTTGTTTTGTAAGGATATCCTGATCAATAACGGCTTCTGCCGGTTTTGCTTTGGTTTTTTGTTTTTTCAGTTCAAAATATGCGTCCATTGCCTGGCGGCCGATTATATTGTTTATTGAAATAGAGTTTCCACTGCTTTCATACGCCCATGGCACGACTACGGATATGGCAACTTCCGGATTATCAGATGGCGCGTAGCCAACGAGTGTGACGTTCCAAGTCATCGGTCGGATGCCTTTGCTCTTGTCCCACGGCCCATCGTATACACCTTCAGCTGTTCCTGTTTTAGCTGCCATGCTATATGGTGCACTAGCAAAAAATCTAGACGCTGTCCCCTCAGATGCCTGCGCAACAAGACGGAAGCCTTCTTGCACCCGTTCAATCCAGCCGGGTTCTAAATCCAAGGTATTTAATACTTTCGGCTGAATTTCTTCTGCTACTGGTCCAATTGTATTCGAATCTGAAATGGGTTGACGAATTTCTTTTACAATGTGCGGCTTCATTCGGTAGCCTCCATTGGCAATTGTTGAGACGTACTGAGCCAGCTGAAGCGGCGTATACGTATCAAATTGCCCAATGGAAAAATCAAGCAATTTACCGGGCTCATTCGGATCAACATATCCTTCATAGCCCTTCTGTTCACCCGGTAAATCAATTCCCGTTTTAACACCAAGGCCAAATTGATTGAAATAGTTGCGCATCGTGCTGAATGCCTCTAAATCTAAATGCAATCCGCCATTTCGAATATAGCTCGCACCGCCAATTTTCATTGCCGTTTTAAACATATAGACGTTTGAAGAACGCATTAACGCGTACGTATCGTTGACGCCTATTGCACCGCCCCGGTTAAACCAAGAGCTTTTCGGGTTCGTTCCCGCAAATTTAAGCGGTTCATCGATAATGGTTTCACCTGGTTCATTGACACCTGCCATATACCCCGTTAAAACCGTTGCCCCTTTAACAGCTGATCCCATTGCATAAGAAGTCGTCATATTGCCTGCCGCAAAATCAAATATTTCTGCTTTTCCATTATTCACTTCATATTTTTTACCAGACATCGCTAAAATTTCACCGGTATTCGGATCCATCATTGTTACGAATGCACGATCCAGAAGAGGATGTCCTCCAGAACGTTTCGCCGCACCAAGCTCGTCTTCCACAATTTTGTCGACAGCAAACTGCAAATCCATATCGATTGTTAAAATGAGGTCCTTACCGCGCTGCCCTTCTGTAATGATTTCTGAATCCAGCACATTACCGGACTTATCAGTAATATTTTTCATTTTTGTTTTCTGTCCGCGCAGTACATCCTCATATTGGTACTCAAGGTAGCTTTTTCCAACCCGATCATTCCGGCTGTAATTGCGTGATAAATAATAATCAACCATTTCTTTTGGAAGGCCTTCTTTAGAAGAGGAAATATTACCGAGCACGGTTTTTAATGTACCGTCATACGTATAGGCTCGCTCCCAGTCAGTTGTTGTATTTACACCCGGTAGTGAGGATAAATTTTCACTGACAACGGCATATTCAACATCTGTGACATTCACATTTTTTACAATTTGCGGTGTTAATGCATAACCCGATGTAAATTCCCGATAGATAGCCAGCACTTCAAGCTCGTCAGCCGTCAGTTCCTTTAAATCTTCTTCTGTAATACGCTCTAACTGCAAGTTATAAATTTCATCTTCCGTTATTTCATCGTTTTCATAGGCCGTCCACTCTTTATCTGTTACTTTTGCTTTTGCTTTTGCTTCATTTTTACCAATCCAGAAGTCTTTTTTATCGCGCTCTGTCACTTGATCGATTTCTTTTTCAATCAGCTGCGCCAGCTTTTCCGCTGTCTTCATCATTTCGTCTGCATCAGGATTTTTCGCTCGTGTATATGTAATGGCATTTTGCGGTACATTATCAACCACAATCTGTCCATCACGGTCAAAAATTTTTCCGCGCGGTACACTCGTATTTACAGTAACATCTTCTGTCCGTTCAATCTTTCGCTGATAGTCCTCTCCCTGTACAATCTGCACGATGCCAAGCCTGAAAATGAGTGCAGAGAATAGTAGAAAAACAACAAAAAACAACATATTCACCCGAAATGGAACGTGTGTTTTTTTCTTTTTATTTGTTTTTTTCAACCGTCTATTCCTTTCTATACTTCTTTTTCACCTATACCTCATTGTAACGAACCGGCATAGTTTTTTCCACAAAAAAACCGGTCCACATACGGGGACCGGTTTAGAAGATACTTTTATAAATTAAAGAGCTGATTCGTAACGTTTTGATACTTCATCCCAGTTTACAACATTCCAAAATGCAGAAATGTAATCTGGACGACGATTTTGATAGTTCAAATAGTATGCATGCTCCCAAACGTCAAGACCAAGGATTGGCGTTTTGCCTTCCATAATCGGTGAATCCTGGTTTGGCGTGCTAGAAAGTTCTAACTCACCATTTGCAACTGAAAGCCACGCCCAGCCAGAACCGAAACGAGTAGCGCCCGCTTTTGCAAACTCTTCTTTAAAAGCATCAAAGCTTCCAAATTTTGTATCGATTGCATCACCTAATTTTCCAGATGGTGCGCCGCCGCCATTTGGAGAAAGAAGCTGCCAGAAAAGAGAATGGTTTGCATGTCCGCCACCATTGTTACGGACAGCTGTACGTGCAGATTCAGGAACTGCATCAAGATTTGCGATGACTTCTTCTACTGATTTAGAAAGAAGTTCTTCGTTGCCTTCAAGTGCATTGTTTAAATTGGTTACATACGTGTTGTGATGTTTTGTGTGATGAATGTTCATTGTTTCTTTGTCGATATGAGGCTCAAGTGCATCATATGCGTAAGGTAATTGTGGTAGTTCAAATGCCATTTTAAAATTCCTCCTGAAAAATAAAATTGATTTATCTGACTCGTCTATAAGATTATCAAAATTGCGAACATGACGCAATAAATATGCCTGTAAAAAAGAAAGCTGATTATTGAAAAACTTCTACCGTGCCGTTTATTATTTCAAGTCTGCCTCATTCATGTATTCTTCTTGAATTGAATAGACCGTGTGTCTACAATTGTATAGAGCTTTATTTTAAAGAAAGGAACAAGATTATATGTCTATTTTTAAGCAATTTATAAAAAGTCTTTATTCATCAAAACATATTGCCGCATTCCGTATGCAAGGGATCGGCAAAACAATTAACTACCTTTTTTTTCTTGCGCTTATCATGTGCATCCCCATGATTGTCTACACAGTTCTGTATGTCCTAGGAGGCAATGAATCAGCAAGATCTGTGATCGAAACAAAATTGCCAATCTTGACCATGGAAAACAATTTGTTAGCCGCAAATTCATTTATTTTGCTGCCTGTCCTGTTCTTTGTGTATTATTTGTTCGTTTCCTTTGTATTATTTATCAAAGTGTCTGTTTTTGCCGGCGCCGGCTTATGGCTGGCACATATATTGAAAAAACGTGCTGAATACCGGCACTTATTTCGAATGGCAGCCTATGCCGTTACGCTGCCTACATTACTTATTACAATTGCAGAACTAATAGGTCTTACACTGCCTTCTGATTATCTATTTGACTGGCTCGTAACAAGTATAATGTTAATGATGGCAATCCGTTATTTACCGGGTGCGCCTAAGTAAACGCAATTGTTGTCTGAACATGCCCCCTCTGATAGAATAAGAAAAGAAACGATATCAAGATTAACTTTTAAAGGAGCGAATCACCATTGAGTGAAATCACCCATCGTACGAAAACCCGTGCTGTCAAAGTTGGTAATTTAACAATTGGTGGCAGCGATGAAGTCATCATTCAAAGTATGACTACGACAAAAACACACGATGTAGAAGCAACTGTAGCAGAAATTAACCGCCTTGAAGAAGCCGGCTGTCAGATTGTCCGTGTCGCATGTCCCGATGAGCGTGCAGCAGATGCGCTGGCTGAAATTAAAAGTCGGATTAATATCCCTCTCGTTGCTGATATTCATTTTGACTATAAACTGGCGTTAAAAGCTATTGAAGCTGGCGTGGATAAAATCCGGATTAACCCAGGTAACATTGGCCGCCGTGAAAAAGTAGAGGCCGTTGTAAATGCAGCAAAAGCAAAAGGTGTGCCAATTCGGATTGGTGTGAACGCTGGGAGTTTAGAGCGTAAAATCATTGAAAAATATGGTTATCCGACAGCCGATGGTATGGTTGAAAGCGCGCTTCACCATATTAAAATCTTAGAAGACCTTGATTTCTATGATATTATCGTCTCGATGAAGGCATCTGACGTCAACTTAGCAATTGAAGCCTATGATAAAGCGGCAAAAGCATTTGATTATCCGCTTCATCTCGGTATTACTGAGTCCGGTACATTATTTGCTGGAACGGTAAAAAGCGCTGCTGGACTTGGCGCTATTTTAAGCAAAGGTATTGGCAACACACTTCGTATTTCATTAAGCGCCGATCCCGTGGAAGAAGTAAAAGTAGCCCGTGAACTATTAAAGTCGTTTGGTCTTGCAGCAAATGCTGCTACGCTTATTTCTTGCCCAACATGCGGCCGCATTGAAATCGATTTAATTGCGATTGCGAATGAAGTGGAAGAGTACATCTCAACGATTAAAGCGCCGATTAAAGTCGCTGTACTTGGATGTGCCGTAAACGGTCCTGGTGAAGCACGTGAAGCCGACATCGGCATTGCCGGCGCTCGTGGCGAAGGTCTCCTATTTCGTCACGGAAAAACGGTTCGCAAAGTACCCGAAGAAACAATGGTCGAGGAGTTAAAAAAAGAAATTGACTTGATTGCGGAAGAACATTATCGCAAGCAGGCGCTTACTGCTCCGCAATGAAGCAAGTAAAAGAAAAGCGCTTTGGCATTGATATTGATGGAACGGTAACGTGTCCGGCCAGCCTCGTCCCCTTTATTAATGATGCTTTTTCGTTAAATATAACTTTACAGGATATTAAAAAGTATGATCTGTCAGAAGCATTAGACATTCCGCTCGATCAAATGCGTGCCTGGTTTGATAAAACTGAACCAGTGATTTATGCGTCTTCTCCGCTTGCAGACGGCGCCGAACACATTTTATCAAAATGGAAGCAGCACTTTCAATTATTGTTTATCAGCGCCCGCCGCAAGCATTTAATTGAGATTACTGAAACGTGGTTCAAAGAACAAAAGATCATTTATGATCACCTTGAACTTATTGGTTCTCATGATAAAGTAGAAGCTGCTAAACGGAATAAAGTCGATATCTTTTTTGAGGATAAACATGACAACGCTGTGATGATTGCAAAAGAGCTGCATATTCCTGTCGTACTGTTTAACACACCGTACAACCAGGACGCTGTTCCTCATAACGTTATTCGGGTCGATAACTGGTATGAAGCAGATGCCTGGGTTCATCAGTGGATTCAAACAAATGAAATTAGCCCGATTACCCGCGTATAAAAAAAGTGTGATCAAGATTTTCTTGATCACACTTTTTTTATACATTCTTTACATTGCCCGTACACTTCAAATTTATGACCGGTAATTTCACAGCCAGACAACTCTTCAATATTATTCATCGGACACATATGAATTTCTTTCGTTTTCCCGCATGCGAGGCAAATAAAGTGATGATGATGGTGATTATGGGAACAGGCAAATCGAAAATGACGTTCACCTGATAATTCCGTTTCTTCTAGAATATCCATTTCAGCAAAGAGCGCTAAATTTCGGTAAATCGTATCAAAACTTAGTCCCGGATAATCTTCTTTCATTTCTTCAAGCACATCTTTTGCCGTTAAATACTTATCGTGACGGGCAAAAAGCGCAAGCATTTCTTCCCGCTTTCCTGTTTGTTTATAGCCTTTTTCTTTTAACAACCCCATCGCTTTTATTAAATTCATGGTGCGAAGCCCCTCCATTTTAATTCCTGTCTTTTTTCCATAGAATAACGGCAAACAAAAGAACAATCGATGTCACCACAATTGTTCCGCCCGGCGCCAGATTTAGATAAAATGCACTGACAAGCCCACTCAATACCGCTGTTTCACCAAATAGAATAGATAGCCAGATCGTCTGTTTAAAACCTTTCGCAATACGCATCGCTGCGGCCACTGGAAGCGTCATAAGCGCAGAAACAAGCAGTACACCAACAATACGCATAGAGACTGAAATGACGAGCGCCGTTAAAATAATAAACGCCAGGTGAACCGCTTTCGCTGGAATACCGGATGCCTTTGCATATTCTTCGTCAAATGATAAGACAAACAGCTCTTTATACAAAAAAAACACTGTAACAAGAACAATGATACCTATTGCAATGACTGCATAAAAGTCACCGCGGCTAACTGCACTGACGCTGCCAAATAAATAACTGAACAAGTCCGTGTTAAATCCTTCAGCAAGCGAAATAAAAATAACACCGATGCCGATGCCACCGGACATCATAATCGGAATGGCTAGTTCTTGATAATGTTTATAAACACTCCGCAGCCGCTCAATTAAAAGTGAGCCGCCGACTGAAAACAGCATGCCAAAGTAAAGTGGATTAACCGTTGCAAAGCTTGGAACAGCCTGTCCTAAATACAATCCTGCTGCAATGCCTGAAAGTGTAACGTGGCTCAGTGCATCAGCAATGAGTGACAGTCGTCGAACGACGATGAATGCGCCGAGAAGCGGTGCAATAATACCAATAATTGCGCCTGAGAAAAACGCATTTTGTAAAAATTCATATTTTAGTATAGCTTCAATCATAGTGATATTCCCTTCAATGGTCGTGATGATGATCTAGCAACCGAATTCCATGTCCATATAAATGAGACAGTTCCTGTTCATCTAATTGAATAAATTGTTTCATACTGCCATGAAAATGCAAGTATTTATTTAAGCAGGCGACATGCGTCACCTTATCTGTAATCGTACCAATATCGTGTGTTACAAGTAGTAACGTCATGCCAAGTTCTTTATTTAAATGTGTAAGCATATGATAAAACGACTCGACATTTTGTCTGTCTACACCGACTGTCGGCTCATCTAAAATTAAAATAGACGGATTGGAGACGATAGCCCGTGCAATAAAGACACGCTGCTGCTGTCCTCCCGATAAATCACCGATATTACGTTTAAAAAATGACTCCATACCGACAGCTTTAACCGCTTTTTCAACCGCTTCTTTTTCCTTTTGACCCGGGCGGCGAAACAGGCCCATTTTTTTTGCGAGTCCGCCCATAACCACTTCATGAACTGTCGCCGGAAATCCCGTATTAAATGAGTTTGCTTTTTGTGAAACGAAACCGATTTGGTCCCAATCTTTAAATTTGTGCTGCGGGGTGCCAAACAAAACGACATCCCCTTCTTTTGGCTTTAACAGCCCAAGAATGATTTTGAGTAACGTAGACTTGCCTGACCCATTTGGACCAACGAGACCGACGAACGCTCCCTGCGGCACAGATAAGTTAATGTGCTCGAGAACATTTTCACGGTCATATTTGAAATTCACATCGTGAATATCGATAACGGTCTTCTGTTCCATAGTAATAATGACTCCCTTGCCAGTAAGAATGATTACGATTTAGATTTATTTTAGTATACAGCATGAATGCTGTTTAGTAAATGAAGCCGTTTCAGGAAAGGAGAATGATGATGCAGCCTCTTCATGATCTAATAAACAAACGGGTACAAAACATTACAAAAAAAGAATTACTCGAACAAGCAGCAAAGTTTAATGTGTCTGTAACAGAGAAGCAAGCTCATGACTTTATTCACTGGCTATCAACTCATAAAGTGGATTTATTTTCTGAACAAAAACGGACAGAGCTTTTTCAGACAGCTGAACGCATTCTCGGCAAGCGAGAAGCGGTGGCGCTGGAAGAAATGCTCCGTCCTTATAAACATTTTCTTAAACTGTAATACTTGCCTGTACTTTCCCCCGCACACCTTCATCAAATGCTTTCGCTTTCAGCATGGCGATTTCGTGAAGGTATGGCGGTTTTTTTGTATTTTTATCTTCCCCAATATAAGGTGTTTCCAATATTTTCGGCACCTCTCCAAGTTGCGGGTGATGCACAATATAATTGAGTGCATCAAAACCGATATGACCGAAGCCAATATTTTCATGACGGTCTTTTCCTGCCCCACACTCGTTTTTGCTGTCATTAATATGAAGCACTTTTAATCGATCAATGCCTACAATCCGATCAAATTGTTCAAGAACACCGTCAAAGTCTTCTTTTATATTATATCCTGCATCATGTGTATGGCACGTATCAAAACAAACAGACAATTTATCGTTTTGCTGCACCATATTCATAATCATGGCGATTTCTTCAAAACGGCGGCCGCATTCTGTTCCTTTGCCTGCCATCGTTTCAAGTGCAATCTGAATGGTTTGATCGCTTGCCAGCACTTCATTTAAACCTTCTGCGATTTTTTTTAAACCGGCTTCTGTCCCTGCCCCGACGTGCGCACCCGGGTGAAGAACAATTTGACTGGCACCAATCGCGGTCGAACGTTCAATTTCCATTCTTAGAAAATCAACACCTAACTGAAACGTTTCCGGCTTAATTGTATTACCTAGGTTAATAATGTATGGCGCATGAACAACGATTTCATCGATACCATTGTGCTCCATATGAAGACGGCCAGCTTCAATATTTAGGTCTTCAATACTTTTACGGCGCGTGTTCTGCGGCGCGCCCGTGTATACCATAAATGTATTTGCTCCGTATGAAACGGCTTCTTCACTTGCACCGAGCAGCATTTTTTTGCCGCTCATCGAAACATGTGATCCAATTTTCACGTTCAAAACTCCCTGTTACTTTTTTCTCGCGTCAATACGACGCTGGCGCTTTTGCTGTTTCGCCACTTCAAATTTTCTTTTTTTCTTATAGCCTGGTTTTACTTTTTGAGGACGACTTGTAATAGCGCGCACTTTCGGATCAATCGTGTCGTCTTTTTTCTCACGCTTTTTCCGTCGGTTGCGGTCAGCCGTTTCGATAATCTCCTTATTTCGCACATCTCCATGGCGGAAAGTGATATCTCTTTTTTCAAGTCGAGTTATTGAATCTTCATCAGATGGTGCATACACCGTGGCACAAATACCAGATGCGCCAGCACGTGCTGTCCGTCCAGCACGATGAATGTAAAAATCGAGATCCGATGGCAGCTCATAGTTGATGACATGACTGACACCTTCAATATCGATGCCTCGTGCAGCAAGGTCTGTTGCGACAATGTATCGGTATTCTAAATCGTGTATTTGCTTCATCATTTTTTTGCGTTCACGCGGAGGCAAATCACCGTGTATACGACCGGTCTTTAATCCTTTTTCTATAAGCTTATTTGCTACTTCGTCTGCTTTTTGTTTCGTATTCGTAAACACAACCGCAAGATAGGGGTTAAACGCTACTAACAAATCATAAACGACATCCACTTTGTCACGGCTTTTAACTGGAATTAATAGATGATCAAGATTTGCAGCAGAGAGGCGCTTCGGTTCAATGTGTACATATTCTGGATTTTCCATATATTTCTTTAAAAATGGTTTTAGTTTCTCCGGGATTGTCGCTGAGAAAACAAACATGCCAAGTTGGTCCGGCATACTTGATGCAATTCGATCAACGTCGTTAATGAAACCCATATCCAGCATCAAATCCGCTTCATCTACAACAAACATGTCCGCTTTATGAACAGAAATGGCATTGTCCCCAATTAAATCTGCAATACGGCTCGGCGTTCCGACCATAATGTGCGGAGGTATTTTTAAACGCTCAACATCGCGTTTTTTATCCGTGCCGCCGACAAAATGGCGTACCATGATGTCTTCATCTGACTCTTTTGCGATTTTTTGAAATGCTTGATAAATTTGTGTGGCAAGTTCACGTGTAGGTGCTGTAATCACAGCCTGTACTTCTTTTTTATTTACATCAATTCGGTTTAATATAGGGATTACGTATGAATGAGTTTTCCCTGTTCCAGTCTGCGATTGTCCAATTGCACTTTCCCCTTTTAAAATAAGCGGAATTATATTGCGTTGAATGGGAGTCGGCTCTGTAAAACGCAGGGCTTCAATTCCTTTATAAATAAACGGTTTTAATCCGTATTGTTCAAATGTTTGATTTGCCAATGGGCTTCTCCACCCTTTCATAATCGATAGTTTATGCACGTTATGATGATATACTAAATAAGACTATAAAGCAAAGGAAGCTTTACTCACCTACCCTTCATTTATTGAATACGATAGAGAAAAAGGAAAGGGTGACAGTTTTGCTGTACCGACATGCTCCAAACCTAGGCCGTCGTTTTTATTACCCGCCGCCTCCTGCTTCACATATCCCACCGTCTATCCCGTCGTCTATCCCGACATCGGTGACATCGATGTTGAAGTCAGGCAACTGGATGGAACAAGCTCGTCAAGTGATGGCAGCGGCCGAACAAATGAGACCGCTTATTGAACAATACGGCCCGCTCGTGAAAAATTTGCCATCCATGTGGAAACTTTATCGTGCCATGAATTCGACACCAGAGAATTCGACACCAGATCGTGATGAACAGAGCCAAGAGCCTTCAAAACCAGTAAAAAAAGAACCGCTTAAAACATCTGAGTCAACACCATGGTTTCCAGGAAGAATTAGCTGATTACTTTGTTTTCATGCCTTCCTCCTTTATAATAGAAAAGAGAAGATTGAGGAGGGCCTATTACATGAAAATTATTAAAATTTCACCACGCGGTTATTGTTACGGTGTCGTTGATGCGATGGTTATTGCCCGCAACGCCGCTCTTGATAAAACACTACCGCGACCCATTTATATTCTTGGTATGATCGTCCACAACAAACATGTCACTGATGCATTTGAAGCAGAAGGCATCATTACACTAGATGGAAAAAACAGAAAAGAAATCATTGAACAGGTTACAGAAGGAACCATTATTTATACCGCACATGGTGTATCACCAGAAGTGCGCCAAATCGCCCGTCAAAAAAACTTAACGACAATTGATGCAACATGCCCGGATGTCACAGTTACCCATGATTTAATCCGTACAAAAAAAGCAGAAGGCTATCACGTTATTTATATCGGGAAAAAAGGGCATCCTGAACCCGAAGGTGCTGTCGGTGTGGCACCAGAAATTGTTCATCTTGTAGAAAATAAAGCAGATGTCGATGCTCTTGCGATTGACTGTGATAAAATTATCGTCACGAATCAGACAACGATGAGCCAATGGGATGTAATGGATATTATGGACGCAATACAGGCCAAATATCCGCATGCCGACATGCATAAAGAAATTTGCTTAGCTACACAAGTAAGACAGGAAGCGGTAGCGGAACAGGCTGGTGAAGCGGATGTACTAATCGTCGTGGGTGACCCAAAAAGCAACAATTCAAATCGTCTCGCACAAGTGTCGATTGAAATTGCCGGCACAACTGCCTATCGTATATCCGATGTATCTGAAATTGAAATTGACTGGTTGAAAGACGCCGAAACCGTCGCGGTGACAGCAGGTGCTTCTACACCGACACCTATCGTTAAAGAAGTGATTCAATTTTTGGAAGCATTTGATCCAAAAGACGAATCAACGTGGGCACGCGAACAAAAAGTACCACTAAATAAAATTTTACCAAAAGTCAAAAAATCCACTTTAACATCCCGTTAAAAAAAGCAGATCCGGCAGTTATTCGGATCTGCTTTTTTTATACAAATTGAAACGGATCTGTCGGTGTTAGTGACGAAATAAACGTTACATCATACTTTTGTTGGGCCGCTTTTTCTTTTAATACAGCAGCCGTTCCATTTTTCATGATTTTCTCTACATTATGCCCAGGGTCTACAATCGCCAATCCTTCTGCATCGGCATCATGCGCTGTATGGTAATAGAAGTCTCCTGTTACATATACATCCGCTCCACGCCTTTTTGCATCTTGCCAATATTTATTCCCGTCACCACCAAGGACTGCCACCTTTTTAACAGAACGAGTCAAATCACCAACAACACGTACACCGCCAGATTCCAATTTCTCTTTTGTATGGCGGGCAAATTGTTCAAGCGTCATCGCTTCAGGCAAATAGCCTATGCGGCCGAGGCCGAGCACTGCACCTTTATTATGGAGCGGATATATATCATATGCTACCTCTTCATACGGATGTGCTTTAAACATAGCTGCCAACACTTTTTTCTCAATTTGAACTGAATAAATCGTTTCAATCCGCTCCTCTGGAACTAGCTCTAAACGGCCTAACTCACCAATAAACGGTGTTGCCCCTGCTTCAGTTTGAAAACGCCCGGTACCACTTTGCGAAAAAGAGCAGTGACTATAGTTACCGATAAATCCAGCTCCAGATGCACCGAGCGCCTTACGCATTGCTTCAGCATGATCAGCCGGGACAAAAACAACGAGCTTACGCAGTTCTTCTGTATGTGTCGGCACTAAGATATCTGTTTTTTCTAAACCAAGTGCACTTGCCAGCATGTCGTTCACGCCGCCCGCTGCGACATCAAGATTCGTGTGGGCAGCATAGACAGCTATATCATGTTTAATAAGCTTTTCAAGTACCCGTCCTGCCGGCTGTTCCGTCACGACTTTGCTAAGCGGCCGGTAAATGATTGGGTGATGGGCAATAATTAAGTCGATCTGTTCTTCAATCGCTTCATCAACGACACTTTCAAGAACATCAAGCGCAATCATGACTCGTTTACATGATTTATTAAGGCGGCCGACTTGCAAACCGACTTTGTCGCCATCCATTGCATACGATTTCGGTGAAAACTGTTCAAATAGCTGAATAACTTCATGGCCGTTCGGTGTTTTCATTGTTTATCACATCCTGTATCCATTGTCGTTTTTGAATCATTTCCTTTTTCTTGCGGTCAATGCCCTCACTATCTTTTGCATCCGACAACTGAACCAATACTTGTTCAATCTGATGGAGTTCACGCTGCCACTTCAGCCGGAACGCTTCGTTCTGACTATTCATTAAATGCGGTCCGAAGTATCGTTCTTTTTCTGTCAGCTTTTTCCCTGGGCCTATAACGCTGCTAATCACTTCGTACACCTGGCCATCTTCTTCTAGAATGGCTTCACCTTCAATAACCCAGCCGTTTGAATCAAGCCATGTTCGGACTGAATGAGCGGCGATATTCGGCTGAAGCACAAGCTTTTTAACACCCCGCAGTTTGTCAGCACCTTCCTTTAAAATAGAGGCAATGAGCGGCCCGCCCATTCCAGCAATTGTAATACACTCCACCTCACCAGCTTCTAACACAGCAAGGCCGCTTCCTTTTCTAATGTCAATATGCGCTGAAAGGTCTTCAGAAGCTACCTGACGCTTTGCAGACTGAAAGGGGCCATCTACTACCTCCCCAGCTATTGCACGCGTAACAATGCCTTTTTTTACAGCATAGCACGGCAAGTACGCATGATCGGATCCAATATCAGCAAATGTCTTTGCTGGATAGATAAAGGATGCTACTGTTTCTAATCTTTTTGATAATTGATTGCTGTTCATTAGTATCACCGCTCTTTTTATTCATTCCCATTTATAGTACCATATTCACCATAAAAAGAGGTCTTCGCGTAATGCAAAGACCTCTTTTTCATTATTATTTAATTTCAGCTAACCACGCAGCCATTGCTTCCGCATTTTCAGCTGGAACAAGTCCCGGTGGCATTGAGCCTTTACCGTTTACAACGATATCCTGAATTTCTTCTGGAGAAAGTTTTTCGCCAACTCCTACAAGAGAAGGACCTGCGCCACCTTCATAGCTGCTGCCGTGACAGCCGATACATGAAGCTTGATAATGACCTTCCGGATCGAATTCTCCACCTTCAGCTACGTCTCCGCCTTCTTCAGCATGTTTTTCTTCTTCTGCCACTTCTTTCGCGTTGTCAATCCCGTCAAGTGACAAGAAGAACATCAAACCGAGGCCGAATACCATAATTAGCCAAAATGGAATAATCGGATTACGTTTCATTTGTTTCCCCTCCCTCTATGTATGCATCAAATTTAAAAAGTACAAACACATTCTATTTTACTTGAAAAATTGATTGGCGAAAAGGCTTATACCAAAGATTTTTTCTCACCGTTGCAAATTAGACACATTTCATCCCTTAAACATGAAATAAAGAATCACAATAGTACCAAGCAACGCTGAAACGGTAAAATATATAAGCCGCAGCTTCATTCCGGTATATAGCCAAAGAAGACAATTTAAAAATAAGATTCCATATAGTGTAAGCTGATTTCCATCAAAGTAATAAATATTCAGTTTTAGTGACAGAAGCAAAAGCATGACAGCCGCTCCTAGAAAAAATATTGGAACCAATATTTTTTCGCGAGAAAAGTAAATAGCCAGTAGTAACAGAAATCCGACAAAACTTGTCAAAACTACTGTTTGCAAAATAAATGAAAATTCCGTAAAATAAAGGACAAATATAGAAATCGGCAAAAGCATAAGCGCCAGCACAGCAGATAGCAAATGAACACGCTGACTTCTTTTCCGCCGGCCTGATTCTGTATACTCTTCACCCTGTGTGTACAATGCCAGCAAATAATCACAATAATGCGGTGGCAACATATTGTTTTCTTTCCAAATTAAAATTTCGTTAATAATAATTTCTTTTTTCATTTTGAGACACACCTCAACCTAAATAATATTCGTGACATATAGAGGAATGTCCTTCTTTTTTCTAAGTATATATAAAATAAGCCGGGTGTGGGCCCCGGCTGCTCAGTTATTCAAGAAAATCTTTTAGTCGTTTACTGCGGCTTGGATGACGCAGTTTACGAAGTGCTTTTGCTTCAATCTGGCGAATTCGCTCGCGCGTAACGCCAAATACTTTGCCTACTTCTTCAAGTGTACGTGTACGTCCATCATCAAGACCAAAACGAAGACGAAGGACATTTTCTTCACGATCTGTCAATGTGTCTAAAACGTCTTCAAGCTGCTCTTTTAATAATTCGTATGCTGCATGCTCAGAAGGTGACGTTGCTTCCTGATCTTCAATAAAATCGCCTAAATGCGAATCATCTTCTTCACCAATTGGTGTTTCAAGAGATACCGGTTCCTGAGCAATTTTTAAAATTTCCCGGACTTTTTCTGGCGTAAGATCCATTTCTTCCGCAATTTCTTCCGCAATTTCTTCCGGTATCGGTTCACGACCGAGATCTTGTAATAGCTGTCGCTGAACACGAATTAATTTGTTAATCGTTTCTACCATGTGAACAGGGATACGGATCGTACGTGCCTGATCAGCAATCGCACGTGTAATGGCTTGACGAATCCACCATGTTGCATACGTACTGAATTTAAACCCTTTGCGATAGTCAAATTTTTCAACGGCTTTAATTAGCCCCATGTTGCCTTCCTGGATCAAATCAAGGAACAGCATACCGCGGCCGACATAGCGTTTAGCAATACTGACAACAAGACGCAGATTTGCTTCTGCAAGACGGCGCTTTGCTTCTTCATCGCCTTCTTCAATACGGTGAGCAAGCTCAATTTCTTCTTGAGCAGATAACAAGTCGACACGGCCAATTTCTTTTAAATACATGCGAACTGGATCATTAATTTTCACACCTGGCGGGACACTTAAATCATTTAAATCGAATTCTTCACTTTCTTTTTCGAGCTCTTGAACATTCGGATCGCTTTCGCTGTTGTCTTCCTCAACTAGTTCAATTCCTTGCTCTGTAAGCGACTCGTAAAATTCATCAATTTGGCCGGAATCCACTTCAAATGAAGCAAGTTTATCCGCCACATAATTATATGTTAATTCACCGCGTTTTTTACCAGTTTCAATAATGAGTTCTTTTGCTTTATCAAGTGTTACTTCAGCTTCTTTGGAACGTGTTGACTTTTCAGCCATGAGTCCCCCTCCTTCCAACATCCTGGGCGTCACATTTAACGGGACAGCAATTTTTCAAGTGCTATAATGTCGTTCAAAATATGTGCAGCACCTACATAATCGTGTCTTTTTTCAGCTTCATCCCGCTCTCTTTTCTTCTCTTCAATTTCAAAGCGGCGGCGCTGTTTGTTGATTTCTTTCACATAGTCCATTAGTTCTTCTTCGCTCGGCTCACTATTTACTGTCATCAAGCTGATGTCAACGGCCAGCCGGCGTAGTTGATCATCAGGCAGCACCGTCAAAAAAGAAGCCGTGTCTGGTGCATTTGCTTGTTCATAATACCCTAAAAGGTATGTAAAAAGCGCCTGGTGCTCATCTATTGTAAATGGTTCTCCCTGAAGGAACGTCTGAACACGATCAGTAACGTCCGAACTTTGCAGCATATGGGCTAACAGCCGGCGTTCTGCTGTTTCATAACGCGGGTATTGCTTCGTTGGCCTTGCTTTCTGAACAAGCATATTTCTTTTCGTGTTGTCATCTTGACGTATCGGCCGTTCTGCTCTTTTTTTCAGAAAAAGTGTTTTTTCCTGCTCCTGCAGTGCTTGTAGGGAAAGTGAAAATTCATCTGCAAGCCGGCGTAAATAATGATCCCGCTCTACTGCTTTTTTCAAACTTGCGATTTCCACAAGCACTTCTTCGATGTACCGAAACTTTTGTGATTCATCCCGCAAATTTTTCCCACGTTTCAAGTATTCCATTTTAAACGCCATTAATGTAAGCGATGCATCATTTACATAAGCTGTAAATGCCTCCGGGCCATTTTGCTTTATATATTCATCAGGATCAAGACCTTCCGGAAGTAACGTTACATTAACAGTTATCCCATTCTTTTCTAGCATTTGTGCAGCTTTATAAGCCGCATTTACTCCGGCCTTATCACCGTCATAGCAAATAATAGCTTTATCTGATGTTCGTTTTAACATTCGGATATGTTCTTCTGTAAGCGACGTACCCATGACAGCAACAGATTGATCAAATCCGGCCCGCACTGCAGCAATTACATCTGCAAATCCTTCAAATAGTATAAACTGTTTTTGACGTTTAATTGCTGTTTTTGCCGCATAAAAGTGATACAGAAGACGGCTTTTATGAAAAATCGCGGTTTCTGGCGAATTTAAATACTTTGGCTGCGCGTTCCCTAAGCTGCGGCCGGAAAAGCCGACTACATTTCCTTTTTCATCCTGGATCGGAAACATAATCCGTCCGCGAAATCGATCATAATAATGACCTGTTTCTTCATTTTCCAGCAAAAGTCCGGCCTGTTCCATACGCGCTGGATCAAAGCCACGTTTTTGTAATATGTTCAGGCAAAACTCACGTTGGGGCAACGACCATCCAATTTGAAAGCGGTCAATGTCTTCATCTGTAAACCCGCGCTCATGCAAATAATGAAGCGCTTCTCCACCTTCGTTTGTATTCAACAAAAGATGTCGATAAAACTTTGCCATAAGGGCATGCGCTTCAAGAAAGTCTTCATACTCATTTGACTTAAACGATTCACCACTTTTTTCTGACGCCGGAATGTCAAGCACCACACCCGCACGTTCTGCAAGTCTAGCTGCGGCTTCCTGAAAAGGAATTTTATCCATTTCCATTAAAAAAGTAAATATGTTCCCGCCTGCACCACACCCAAAGCAATGATAAATTTGTTTTTCAGGAGAGACAGAAAAAGAAGGCGAATTTTCTCCGTGAAATGGACAAAGGCCAAAAAAATTACGCCCCTGTTTTTTTAGTTGTACATAATCGCCAATTATGTCAGCAATGTCAACTCCCTGTTTAATCTCTTGGATCGCTTCCTCAGAAATTCTTCCTGCCATGCGTTATCACCAGCTGTAAAATCGTATTTTGTATTTATTCTACACGCTTGTTTAGAATCCTTCTTTCAAACGAAAGTTCGTTTAAAAAACACATTTCGCACAAAAATCATGCATATCGAAATGGAGTTTACATAGTTAGTTTATTCTTTTAAAGGGGTGTCTAAACCTGTTTCAATCATATTTTTATCACAATTCTTTATTATAGATCATTTTCCCCAAAATGAAAAGTACATAATCAAGTGATTATGTACTTTTTCGACTGCGGTACATGCTCATGATAATATTAGCCGTTTCTTCCACCGCTTTGTTTGTTACATCAATGACCTCACAGCCTATCTGAGCTGCAATATGTTCAAAATAAGTCAATTCTTTTTTAATTCGCTCAATATCAGCATAACTCGCATTGTCATCAAGGCCTAATGATATAAGTCGTTCCTTACGTATTTGATTTAATTTTTCCGGACTGATTTTTAAACCGATGCATTTTTCTTTTGGAATAGAGAACAACTCTTCTGGCGGATCGACTTCCGGTACAATCGGCACATTAGCCACTTTTACTCGCTTGTGCGCAAGAAATTGTGACAATGGTGTTTTCGATGTACGCGATACACCGATTAAAATGATGTCAGCTTTCAATAAACCGCGCGGGTCGCGTCCATCATCATATTTAACGGCAAATTCAATCGCATCCACTTTTTTGAAATATTCTTCATCCAGGCGGCGGACAAGACCTGGTTCAAATAAAGGTTCCATCGCACACATCGATTCTAGCTGATCCATAAGTGGACCAATCAAATCAAATATTTTAATATTTTCTTCTGCCGCTGCCTCCACCATATATTGACGAATTTTCGGTTTGACTAATGTATATACAATGATGCCTTGATCTTCCTTTGCCAAGCTGACAACTTCATCAATATGAGAGAGATCTTCTACGTACGGAAATCGTTTCATGACCGCAGGACCGCTAAACTGACTCAGTGCTGCTTTAGTGACTAGTTCGGCTGTTTCCCCCACCGAATCAGATACAATATAAATAATAGGGTCGTTCACGTCATTTTTGCCGCCTTCCTGTTAATCTTCATCATTTGTCAATGAGACAAATGCCCGTGTAATCATTGTTTTTGTAATACGCCCGGTCACTTCATAACCTTTTTCTATTTTTTTGACAACTGGCATACTATCGATCTGCTTTTCAAGCAAGTTTTTCGCTACATCTAAGATCAGATCGTCTTTTTTACATACCGTAATATTTGGCATACGTGTCATAATAATATTTACTGGAAGCGAGTTTAGATCCTGCTGGCCAATGCTTGCACGCAGCAAATCTTTCCTCGATAACACCCCAGACAAACATCCTGACTCGTCAACGACAAACAGTGTGCCTACATCCTCAAGAAAAATCGTTACAATTGCGTCGTAAACCGTAGACTGCTCTTTCACAATAACTGGAACTGCCTGAAAATCACGTACCGACAGTTTCTTTAATTTTTCTGTTAAAAGCTGCGTACTAGACTTTCCTGTATAAAAATATCCAACACGCGGACGTGCATCCAGAAACCCGGACATCGTTAAAATAGCCAGGTCTGGGCGAAGGGTTGCACGTGTTAAACTCAGTTGTTCTGCAATATGTTCACCGGTAATCGGACCGTTACCTTTGACAATTTCCAATATTTTTTGCTGCCGCTTATTTAACTCGATTTTCCTCACCACCCATCAATATAAATCTGAATGTGCTATACCATTTATTCATCATTATATACTATTTGAACAAAATACACATCGGGTAGTAAAGAGTTATCTTATTTTGTCATGATGGCCGGAACGTCTGCAAATTCAAGAATAAATACCGCCAGATCAGACATCATTGCAAGACGGTTTTGCTTTACTTGCCGATCTTCTGCCATGACCATTGTATGATCAAAATATTGTTCAATCAATCCTTTTAGTCCAGCAAGTAATTCATAACGCGCATTCATAGATTCCACTTTTCCCCATGCATTTTTCAAATCTAAATACGCGCTGTACAGCTGCTTCTCTTCTTCATTTTCAAACAAAGACGGATCAACACTCTGATCATTTTCCGCTTTCTTCGCAATGTTCACAACTCGGCTGAGCGCTTCCATCGTTTCTTTAAAGTCCCCATCCTCTCTATGGCTCATTAATACAGATGCGGCTTCTTCCATTTCTTTTAGCGTACCGCTGTTCTTTGCCAGAACTGACTCAATGATGTCGTACCGAATTTCTTTCTCCTGTAAAATATGTTTTACACGAAGCATGAAAAATGCAACGATTTCTTCTTTCAATGTAGCAGCATCTTTCTCACCAATATCATCACGCAGCACTTCTTTCACTGCAGCCGCTATCACCTCTGCAAGCGGCACATTCCATTCATGCTCCATCATTGTCTGCACAATGCCAGTTGCCTGACGGCGAAGCGCATATGGATCCTGTGAGCCCGTTGGAATAATGCCGACAGCAAAACATGCTGTAATCGTGTCTAGTTTATCTGCGAGACTAACAAGTGCGCCTATTTCAGTAGCTGGAACCGTATCTTCTGCAAACCGCGGTTTGTAATGTTCATTCACCGCAATGGCTACAGCCTCTTTTTCCCCTTTTTGACGAGCATACTTTTCGCCCATTACCCCTTGCAGTTCTGGGAATTCGTAAACCATTTGCGTCACAAGATCGAATTTACATATTTGCGCAGCACGATCTGTTAACGTTTTTACTTCTTCTGATGCGTTTGTTACATTAGCAAGTGCCGATGAAATACGACGAATGCGAGCGACTTTTTCAGAAAGAGTACCGATTTTTTCGTGATACACAATTTTTTCAAGCTTTTTCACAAGATCATCAATGTTGGCTTTTTGATCTTCTTTATAAAAGAAATCCGCATCCGCTAAACGGGCACGCAATACCTTTTCATTTCCACGGGCCACTTTACCAATAGCATGATCATTTCCATTACGCACTGTAACAAAATAAGGGAGCAATTCGCCGTCTGCCTTTTTCACCGGAAAGTAACGCTGATGTTCTTTCATTGATGTGATAAGCACCTCTTCAGGCAAATCAAGAAATTCTTCGCTAAATGAACCTGATAAAGCTGTCGGATATTCAACAAGATTGTTTACTTCTTCTAAAAGGGCCTCATCAATTGGAATAATCCAGTTATTTTGTTTTTCAAGTTCTTTCAAGCCTTTGACAATCATATTTTGACGCTTAGCTGGATCAGCAATAACAAATTGCTGCTTTAATGTCTCCTCGTACGACGATGCGTCTATAATCGTTGCCTTCGTTCCAAGAAAGCGGTGCCCCATCGTTTCGTTTCCACTCTGCACACCGGCCATCTCAAGCGGAATAACTGACGAACCGAATAGTGCTACCACCCATTTAATTGGACGCACGTAACGAATATCACTGCTTCCCCAGCGCATATTTTTGCCGAACGTTAAGCTCAGTGCAATATCTTTTAACGACGGAAGCAGATCAGCTGTCAAACGACCTTTTACAAATTTATTTATATACGCATATTCAACGCCATTTACTTCTTTAAAGAAAATATCATCTACCGACACCCCTTGGCCTTTTGCAAAACCGGCAGCCGCTTTTGACCATTCACCATTTTCTAATTGGGCAATTTTTCTTGCCGGTCCTTTCGCTTCTTCATTCGTATCAGATTGCGCGTTCACTGTGTCTTTTACAATGACGGCAAGGCGGCGCGGTGTAGAATACAGTAGTATGTCACCATGTTCAATCTTTTGTTCATTTAAAAATTTACGTACTTTATCACCAAGCTGATTCATTGACTGTGTCACAAAACGAGCTGGCATTTCTTCCAATCCAATTTCAAGTAAAATATCTTGTTTACTCATGATCAGCCATTCCTTTCTGTTTCAATATCGGGAATCCCAATTTTTCCCGCTCATCATAAAATGTTTTCGCGACTTGACGAGCAAGGTTACGCATTCGGCCAATGTAAGCAGTACGCTCTGTGACAGAAATAGCACCGCGCGCATCGAGCAAATTAAAGACGTGCGAGCTTTTTAAAACATAATCATATGCAGGGTGAACAAGTCCTTCATCCATTTGGCGCTTTGCTTCTTTTTCGTATACGCCAAATAAGTTAAATAGCATCTCCACATCAGACGTTTCAAATGTATATTTAGAATGCTCAAATTCCGGCTGATAAAAAATATCATGAACGGTAAATCCATTTGTCCATTCTAGTTCAAATACGTTTTCTTTTTCTTGAATATAAGAAGCAAGACGTTCAATCCCGTATGTAATTTCAACGGACACCGGTTTGCATTCAAGACCGCCTACTTGCTGAAAATAAGTAAACTGTGTAATTTCCATTCCATCCAGCCATACTTCCCATCCGAGTCCCGCACACCCTAATGATGGGTTTTCCCAGTTGTCTTCAACGAATCGGATATCATGTTCAAGCGGATCAATTCCGAGCGCTTTTAACGAATCAAGATACAATTCTTGAATGTTATCTGGCGATGGTTTCATGATCACCTGAAATTGGTGATGCTGATAAAGACGATTTGGGTTTTCACCGTAACGCCCATCTGCTGGACGACGGCTCGGCTCCACGTAGGCTACATTCCAAGGCTCCGGTCCAATTGCCCGCAAAAACGTATACGGACTCATCGTTCCCGCTCCTTTTTCTACATCATACGCTTGCATTAAAATACAGCCTTGATCAGACCAATGCTTTTGCAGCGTTAAAATCATATCTTGAATATTCATATTTACTTCCTCCTTTTTTCTGCATCAAAAAACCCGTCCCTATGTACAATAGTCTCTTGTACATAGGGACGGGTTTATATCCCCGCGGTTCCACCCTACTTGCCTCTAAATTGGCCGCTTTTTTTAAGTTAATCTGCTCCGGAGTGCCTTTTCTGCATTGTTCTTTTACCCGGCTCACACTATCCCTGGGCTCGCTTTAAAAAGAGTGCATCGCATACTTTTTTCCATCGTCGCAACTATGTTTTCTTGTCTATTAAAACGTAATGCATAATGGCTGTTTTGTCAATCTCCATTCGTTTCTTCTTTTCCTTGAATTTTTTGATCAAAACGCTCCATCTGCTCTAGAAAACGGCGTGACTTCAAATACAAGCCAGCATATTCATCGTAATACATCGAAATCACAGCTCTTAATTCTTTTTTTGTTGATTCTTTCACATCAATATTACCAAGTCGTTCAAGATCAAAAAAGTAAAATAAACGCAACAGACGAATGGACGCCGGAGACAGCGGTAAATAGTGCGGATCCTGTTTCGTGCATCGGTGGCAAATCAGGCCATTTTCGCGGATTGAGAAACCGAACTTGCCTTCCGCTTCTCCGCAAACAACGCAAAAAGATAGCTCTGGCTTCAATCCAACTTGCGAGAGCATTTTCATTTCGAAAATATTCGTTACAATTGCCCCGTCAACACCTTCATTTATGTACTCAAGGCTTTTTTGCAACAAATTAAACAAAGACAGATTTACTTCACCGTCTTCTGTCGTTCGATCCGTCATTTCAACGATATATGCGGCGTACGCTGTTTTCATTAAATCTTCACGTATGTAACGCATGGATGACAGAGCTTCTCCTTGCTGCATTGTCCCAAGGCCGCGGCTTCCCTGTATAAGAAAAGCACCATGTGTAAAAGGCTGCGTCACACCGGATAATCGGCTATTTGGCTTTTTAGCCCCTCTTGCCACCGCTGCTTTTTTTCCTTTTTCACGTGTAAACATCGTGACGATTTTATTCGTTTCACCGTAATCATTCGTTCTCAGCACGATGCCCTCTAATTTCTCAAGCATAGCTTAAAACCCCTCATGCAGAGCAAATTAATATTCGTCTTCTTTAAAGCCCAACTCACGTAAATTAGACGCTTTATTCCGCCAGTCTTTCTGTACTTTGACCCAAAGTTCAAGAAAGACGTTTGATCCGAGTAAATTTTCAATATCATGACGTGATCGTTTGCCGACTTCTTTCAGCAATGCGCCTCCGCGTCCGATCACAATGCCTTTTTGGGAATCACGCTCCACAATAATCGTCGCCATTACATCAATCATATCTTTTCCATCACGCTTCGCAATTTTATCTATAACAACCGCTATCGAGTGCGGCACTTCTTCACGTGTTAAATGAAGCACTTTTTCACGGATTAGTTCTGATACAATAAAACGTTCCGGGTGATCCGTAACCTGGTCGGCCGGATAATATTGTGGCCCTTCTGGAAGACGCTTTTCTATTTGCTCAAGCAATCGATCAACATTATTGCCTTCTAGCGCTGAAATTGGCACTACTTCTGCAAATTCCAGTAAATCTTTATATTGATCAATTAAGAGCATGAGCTGATCTGGATGAATACGGTCAATTTTATTAATAACAAGAAAGATTGGTGTTTTTATCTCTTTCAATTTTTCAATGATAAATTCATCACCACGTCCAAATCCCTCTTCTGCATTAATCATAAATAAAATGAGATCCACTTCTTTTAATGTGTTTGTCGCTGTTTTCATCATAAAATCGCCAAGCTTATGCTTTGGTTTATGAATGCCCGGTGTGTCGATAAAGATCATTTGTGAATCATCTGTTGTGTAAACACCTTGTATTTTATTACGTGTTGTTTGGGGCTTATCGCTCATGATAGCAATTTTTTGACCAATAACGCGGTTTAAAAATGTTGATTTACCGACATTCGGCCGGCCAATAATAGAAATAAACCCTGATTTGTACGCTATATTACCCATTTAAATCCTCCGGTGAAAAAGCACCCGGCAGAAGTTCCGCTACGGTGAGCGTCTGCACGTTGCCTTCTAAATTAGTTAAAATGACTTTCATATCAGGTGGGCAAAGCTCTGTAAGTACTTGACGGCACGCACCACACGGCGGCACCGGGCGTTTCGTATCAGCTGTAACCACAATCGCCACATAGTCTGTAACACCTTCTGACCATGCTTTAAAAATCGCTGTACGCTCCGCACAGTTGACAACGCTATAGGCTGCATTTTCAATATTGCAACCGCCGAATACACGGCCGTCTTTAGACAGCAAGGCTGCACCTACTTTAAACTTCGAATATGGAGCATAGGCAAGTTCACGCGCTTTTTTCGCTTCTTCAATCAATACGTGCTGATCCATATTAACACACCTCTTTTATAATTTTGGAATAAAGATGATCAGCCCGATAATAATCGCTGTAAAAGCATACAGCAGTACAGCACCGGCAGCAAGATCCTTTGCCATGCCAGCAAGCGGTTTATACTCTTTCGTCACAAGGTCGACGACTTTTTCAATCGCCGTATTGATGATTTCAAGTACCATCATTCCTGCGATCACGCCAATAATAACACACCATTCTAAACGTGTAAGCGAAAAAATAAAACCGGCTGCCGATACAATAGCACCGGCAGCAAAATGAATACGCATATTCGGCTCTAGAAAAGCCAGTTTCAGTCCGTTGCCGGCAAACCGGAATGAAGACATGAGCCGGCCAGCGCTGAAGGTTCGTCTATCTTTCAAGTCCAAACGCATCAAGAATCTCTTTTTGCCGGCCAAACATTTCTTTTTCATCTTCTTCTGTCATATGGTCATACCCAAGTAAATGGAGAAATCCATGAACCGTTAAAAAGCCAAGTTCTCGCTCAAACGAATGACCATACTCTTCCGCCTGCTCTTTTGCCCGTTCAACCGAGATAATAATATCACCAAGGATACGTGGCATATGGCCACCGGTAACTGCTACTTCATTTTCACCCATTTCTTCGAGTGCGAAAGACAAGACATCCGTCGCCACATCTTTATTCCGATACTCACGGTTGATTTCTTGAATGCGGTTATTCGTCACAAATGTCACCGACACCTCACTGCCCTGCGGAAGGTTTTCTTGCTTCGCGGAAAACTGGAGTAGTTCTTCTGACAGTTTGCTCGTTTCTTCGTTGAGACTATTCGTTTCGTCTAAAAAATCAACGTCGAGCACCATTTTTTTCATCCCCTTTTTCCGCTTTTTCATACGCATTAATAACTTTTGCGACGAGTGGATGACGGACAACATCGCTTTGATTAAGATAAATAAATGAAACGCCGTTCGTGTTTTCTAAAATACGTTCCGCTGCAACGAGCCCTGATACCGCGCCTTTAGGCAAATCAACTTGCGTACGATCACCATTAATGACCATCTTCGAACCAAATCCAAGACGTGTCAAAAACATTTTCATTTGAGCATTCGTCGTGTTTTGCGCTTCATCTAAAATAACGAATGCATCATCAAGCGTACGACCTCTCATATAGGCAAGAGGCGCAATTTCAATCGTCCCTCGTTCAATCATCCGGTCTGTATGTTCCGTGCCAAGAACGTCATGCAGTGCATCATAGAGAGGCCTCAAATAGGGATCAACCTTTTCTTTTAAATCACCCGGTAAAAAACCAAGGCTTTCGCCTGCTTCAACCGCTGGTCGTGTTAAAATAATTCGCTTGACTCGACTATTTTTGAGTGCACGGACGGCCATAACGACCGCCAAGTACGTTTTTCCGGTACCTGCAGGCCCAATGCCAAATACAAGATCTGTATGGCGGATCGCTTCAATATAATCACGCTGACCAAGCGTTTTAATACGAATTGATTTGCCTTTTGCATTTTTAGTGATTTCTTCTTCATACAGCTCATTCAAATATTCAATCGTGCCATTTTTAGCCATTTGTACAGCATTGATGACATCGCGTTCGCTAATATTAATTTGCTTGCGAATGACAGCAAGCAGTTGTTCGACCACGATACGGGCCTTTTCCACGTTATTTGCTGGTCCTGTTATATGAACCGCTTCACCTCGTGTGACAATGGAGACATGAAACTCTTCTTCCATAATCGTTAAATTACGGTCCGATATCCCGAATAATAATACCGCTTCGTTTTGGTCGCCTAAAGCGACGGCTGCTGACTTCAATTCATCCTGCATTCCTCAGTCTCCTTCGTTGACAGGTTAGTTAGTGGCAATATTTTCAAGTACTTGGAAGTGGATAATCATCTTTACTTTACCATTCCCAACCCGCTTCTGTAAAACGTTTTCGCCTTGAATGTGCGCCTTTTCGGGAAGCCTGGCCATTAACTGTGTCCTTGCTGTTTGAATCGCTCGTCTTTCCATTTCATCTGCTGTCTCCACCATGTTTACTTTCTTCAATTCATAATCAGTAACTGTGCGAAAAGAAAATGGCAGTGTATACGAGAAAAAATGAAATTGATATACATATTCTTCCGACTGAAAGGGTTCCCGCAATGATGGCCTTGTCCAAAGCGTATACTCTTTATCATGTAACGATGCATACAAAGTTAGTCTTTTTTTAGCACTTCTCGTCTGTAATGAATCATTTACCATCGTCACCGTTGCTTTATACCATGTTTCCGCTATGACTGTACCGCTTGCCGGATTTTTTTCCGTACCTGTCACAAGTCGGTCTCCTTTTTCAACAAACTCATTCCGACGTACTTTTGTAACGCCATGTTCTACAAACAAATCATGGATGACACCGGCTTTTGACGCTCTTAAATGGCGGCGGCTAGAGACGGTTTCCTTTTCTTTTTTGCTGGCTGACACATCTACTTTGTATATAACACCACTCTTTTTTAATGAAAACCTCGTAACACTTGGTACATTTAACAAGACACGTTGCTTAAGTTCCTCTTCATTAATCTGATCAAAACGGATTGCTCCCTCACGAATCCCTTCCTGTTTTAAAATTGTCCGAACTGATTTTTCCGTCTGCGTATCTGCTCCTGTGACTTCAATACGGATAATCATTGCTGAAAGCATAATGATAATGAAAAAGAAACAGATGCTTGTTAAAAAGAAAGGATAATTTTGAATCACACGCTGCATGATAAAAGGCAAACCTGTTCCTTTTTCCAGATGAATGGTCCCGTTGAATTGACGCGCTTCTTTTCTCAGCAGTCCAAGTTCTCGAACCCGCATTTGAAAGCGAATGACATTCTTTTTTTCATATTTAATGTGCACAAGTACAGCACCGCGCTCATGCAGCCTGCCCGGTAATAACGAAGCATCCGGGCCGGAGACGATAACAGTTACTCCACCGGATAAAAAAAGATTAGCCAAAACGATGACCCTTTTTCATTTCTAGCTGTATTTTTGTCATCTTTCCTTCAACGCGGATTTCTTCCGGCATTAATTCTTTTACTTCAAGTGATTCCCCTTTTATGTGCAGAATGGATCCAGGCAAATGTATACAAACATCCTGTTCTGTAAATTGTTCAAGCCTTTCGGGATATTGAATGGCAATTTGATCACTTCCAATAATTGTGATACGCGGTACTCCCCCGGCTGCATCAGCAGGCAGCCCTGCCAATTTACTAATAAATGCAGCCCCTTCTCTTTTTTTCATAAAAACAAACGCCCCTTTCTTTTTCATATGTTTATGAATAGAAAGGGGCATTCATCACTTTTTACGTTTTGATTTTGGCGGGCCGAGCACTTCAGACAAAATAATGCCTTTTAAAAAGTCCTGTTCTGACCATTTTTCGACACCTGTCATAGGTTGTGACACCGGTTTCTTCGGTCGCAACTGCTTTGTTTCTCTTTTTTGAACAGGTCTTTGATCTGGATCTGGTGACAAACTAGCGTTTTGCACAGGAGCTTGCATTACTTTGTGCTTTGTTTGTTTCGCCGCTCTTTTTACCTGTTGTTCTTGTTTTTTACGGGCTGTTTTTTGTTCGTCTTTGTTTTTATCTTTATTGAAAAACATCGAGATCAAGCCGGCAATGATGACAAAGATGAGTCCTTCCATTGCAATGACCTCCTTTATTTACCCTCGTTGTCCTTTTTCTTTCCTGTCATATCACCAATCGCCCCGCGCATATCAGTATCCGCTGTGAGGTTCTGGATATTCAAGTAATCCATAACACCGATATTGCCCGAACGAAGCGCATCTCCCATTGCACGCGGAACATCTGCTTCTGCTTCCACAACTTTCGCACGCATTTCCTGTACTCTTGCAATCATTTCCTGTTCGTTCGCAACAGCCATCGCACGACGTTCTTCTGCTTTTGCTTGAGCAATATTTTTATCCGCTTCTGCCTGCTCTGTCTGTAGTTCGGCGCCAATATTTTTACCGATATCAACATCCGCAATATCGATTGAAAGAATTTCAAATGCTGTTCCTGAGTCTAATCCCTTGTTCAAAACAGTTTGTGAAATCATATCAGGATTTTCCAGTACTTTTTTATGGTGATCACTTGAACCAATTGTAGAGATAATTCCTTCGCCGACACGGGCAACAATTGTTTCTTCACCAGCACCACCCACGAGGCGGTCAATGTTCGCACGGACTGTAATACGTGCTTTCGCTTTTACTTCAATTCCGTTCATCGCCACACCAGCAATAAATGGTGTTTCGATTACTTTCGGGTTAACACTCATTTGAACAGCTTCAAGTACGTCACGTCCTGCAAGGTCAATTGCGGCTGCCCGCTCAAACGTTAAATCAATATTGGCACGGTGCGCAGCAATAAGTGCATTGACAACACGATCAACGTTACCACCCGCTAAATAATGACTTTCAAGCTGGTTGATCGATACATTTAGTCCTGCCTTCGACGCTTTAATGAGCGGATTCACGACACGGCTTGGAATAACCCGGCGTAAACGCATCCCGACAAGTGTAAAAATACTAATTTTCACACCAGCAGCAAGTGCAGATACCCAAAGCATAACGGGAACAAATGTAAGTAAAATACTGAGTAAAATAATCGCTACTGCAATTGCAACAAGAAGCATAATTGTACTGCTTACTACCATAATAAAACTCCTCCTTTTATTCGATTTCTCTTACAACAATTCGTGCACCTTCTGTTTTCACAATGGCCACTTCTTTACCAGCCATAATAAAAACGCCTTCTGCTACGGCGTCAATCCGCTCGCCGTCAACGACGACTGTACCAGATGGACGAAGCGGTGTTTTTGTCATACCTATTTTTCCAATTAAATCCGTACGATTTTCATTCGATACGTAGCCGTGCTCTGTATCGGTTGAATCGTTTAAAATGAATTTTTTAAAAAATTTCATTTCTTTTCCCAACACCTTTATCATTAATATCAATGCTGCTGTCGCAATAGAAAACGCAATTATTAACGAGATCGCCATCCAAAGCAAGCTTGCTCCTGCAAATAGAACACCCGCAGAAAATAGGCTTAACCCTATTAATCCAACGATTCCACCCGGCAAAATGACTTCTGCTAAAATAAACAGAATGCCAAAGACGATAAGCAGCACCGTCAAAATACCAGCCTCTCCTGATATAACATGACCTGCTGTAAATATTAGCAAGGCCAACGTGCCCACTGCACCTGGAATCCCAAAACCGGGTGTAAATAATTCCATAATAAATCCAGTCAGTATTATTGATAATAGGACGACAACAACAATCGGATTTGTCGCAAATTGAACGAATGGTCCCCCGCCATCATATGCTGTAAGCAGCATAACCGCAGCCAATATGACACTCCATCGTACATATCGAATGTATCTCACCCCCTCTCTACCGGGTCTTTTTCATTTATACGAGTTTCATATGTAAAAGGTTTCATAAAAAAGTACTTTTGAATAAAAAAGAACTGCCGTCCTAATTGGACGGCAGTTCTTTTTGTTACGACAGCTTTTGCTGAACGAGACGGTTCACTAGTGATCCATCTGCTTTGCCTTTTACCTTTGGCATAAGAGTGGCCATTACTTTCCCCATATCTGCTTTTGCCGAAGCGCCTGTTTCAGCGATTGCCTCATCGACAATGGCTGAAACTTCTTCTTCTGAAAGCTGCTCAGGCATATATTCGTTCACGTAAGTTAGTTCAGTCTGAATTTTGGCCACAAGATCCTCGCGGCCGGCTTTTTCAAACTCGTGGAGGGAGTCTTTGCGCTGTTTCACTTCGCGAGAAAGGACTGTCAGTTCTTCCTCTTCCGTCAGGTCGCGGCCGCCTGCCTTAATGCCTTCATTTTGCAATGCAGCTTTAAGCATGCGGATGACTGTCAGTTTTTCTTTCTCTTTGCTCTTCATCGCTTGCTTCATCTCGTCATTAAGACGTCCGAGAAGACTCATACTAAAACCTCCTCTTAGAACTTACGTTTACGAGCTGCTTCTGATTTCTTTTTGCGTTTCACACTTGGTTTTTCATAAAATTCGCGTTTTCTGTATTCCTGCAGGGTGCCTGTTTTAGAAACAGTTTTTTTGAAACGGCGCAGAGCATCCTCAAGCGATTCGTTTTTGCGAACAACAGTTTTTGACATTTCTTTTTCCCTCCCTCCGAACACATTACGATGGAAATTCCATGTACTGAACTATTATAATACAACGTTTTGACACGGTCAAGAAACTTTCTTTACAAAAGTTGCACAATTAATAGGCACTGTCGCCTTCTATACCCGTTACAATACCGATACTTGAGCTTGCACCGATCCGTGTTGCGCCTGCTTTAATCATTGTCATGGCATCTTGCTGTGAACGGACACCGCCTGATGCTTTTACGCCTATTTTAGATCCAACTGTTTTGCGCATTAATATGACATCATCTTCTGTTGCACCGCCAGTAGAAAAACCCGTTGATGTTTTCACATAATCGGCACCTGCCGACGCAGCAAGTTCACATGCTTTCTTCTTCTCTTTATCGGTAAGCAAACTCGTTTCAATAATGACTTTAACAAGCGCTTTTCCTTGTGCGGATGCAACAACCGCGCGAATATCTTTTTCCACTGCATCATAATCTCCATCTTTTAAAGCGCCTACGTTAATAACCATATCGACCTCTGTCGCACCTTGATCAATCGCTATTTTAGTTTCGAATGCTTTTACTTCTGTCATTGTTGCTCCGAGTGGAAACCCAATGACTGTACATATTTTTATTTCTGAGCCCTGTAAAAGTTCTGCTGATTGCTTAACACGCGAAGGATTAACACAAACAGACGCAAATCCATGATGTTTTGCTTCTTCACAAAGCTTCTCAATTTCTTCTTTTTTAGCATCTGCTTTCAATAACGTATGATCAATGGTTTTGGCTATGTTTCCAAATGTATCTGTCATCATAGGTAAACCCTCCTCTCATTGGTTGTCCATACTTTCATATCATAACACCGATGCTCTTAGGGTTCGAGAATTTTGACGAAAAAAGCTGGCAATCTGCCAGCTTTTACGCGTGTATTGTATCAAGCACCCGAACGAACTGTCCTTCGTTATACGGATAGCCTGCTTTCGTTATTTTCACTTTGACAATTTTACCGACCATTTCTTCTGTCGCTGGGAAAACAACTTTCATGTAGTTATCCGTATATCCGCTGTAAAGTCCTTCTCCACCTTCTTTAAAAGGTTCTTCTGGAATCACTTCAAGTACTTCATTCTCAAATTCTGCCGCATATTCTTTTGCCAGCTGATCAGATAAAGCGATTAATTTATGCACACGCTCGTTTTTGATTTCTTCATTAACTTGATCTTCCATACGTGCTGCCGGTGTACCCGTACGTTTTGAATAGGGAAATACGTGCAGCTCAGAGAAACGGTGTTCTTTAATGAAATTATACGTTTCCATAAATTCTTCTTCCGTTTCACCTGGAAAACCAACAATAACATCCGATGTAACAGCAAGACCAGGAAGTGCTTTTTTTAACCGATTTAAACGATCTGCAAAAAAGTCCATCGTATATTTGCGCCGCATTCTCTTTAATACCGTGTCCGAACCAGACTGAATTGGTATGTGTAAATGACGGACCACAATATTTGATTGATTAATGACTTCGATTACTTCATCTGTTAATTGACTGGCTTCGATAGATGAAATTCGAATTCGTTTCAATCCTGCTACTTTCGTTTCAAGGTCTCGTAAAAGCATAGCTAGATTATAATCTTTAAAATCAGATCCATATCCGCCTGTATGAATACCTGTTAATACAATCTCTTGATAGCCTGACTGAACGAGCTGGTTTGCCTGCCGAATAACTTCTTCTGGATCACGTGACCGCATTAGGCCACGTGCCCATGGGATGATACAAAATGTACAAAAGTTATTACAGCCTTCCTGAATTTTGAGAGAAGCGCGTGTTCTGTCAGTAAATGCCGGCACATCAAGTTCTTCATATATACGATTTTTCATAATATTGCCTACTGCATTAATCGGCTGCCGTTCTTGTTTAAATTGTTCAATATAATCGAGCATCTTTATCCGGTCCTGGGTACCTACAACGACGTCAACACCTGGAATAGCCATAATTTCAGCCGGTGATGTTTGCGCATAACAACCGGTTACACAAATAACCGCATCTGGATTTTTCCGCACGGCACGGCGAATTACCTGCCGACTTTTTTTATCCCCTGTATTTGTCACAGTACACGTATTAATTACATATACATCTGATGTTTTTTCAAAATCAGTCCGCTGATAGCCCTTTTGTTCAAATAGCTGCCAGATCGCTTCTGTTTCATAATGGTTTACTTTACAGCCTAACGTATGAAATGCCACTGTTGGCATTGTAATCACCTCTTTAATTCTAAATAAAATGAAGCAGAGGACAAGACGTATAATGGCGCTGTTTCAGCACGTAAAATTCTCGGTCCGAGTGCGCATGCAGTAAATCCGCCTTTAGTTAATTGTTCTGCCTCTTTCTCAGTAAATCCACCTTCAGGTCCAGTTACAATCAACAATCGTTTTCCTTTTGTCAACCCTTCAACTGCTTCATAAAAAGCAGACATTTTTCCAGCTTTCGCTGTTTCTTCATATGCAAATAACAGCATATCATAGTCTTTCCCACTTTCAATAACCTTTGCAAGTGAAGTAGGTTCAGACACGAATGGAATACGGCTTCTGTGGGACTGTTCTGCTGCTTCCTTAGCAATTTTTTGCCACCGCTCTGTTTTTTTTGCTCCTTTTTTTCGATCCCACTTGACGACAGAACGGCTTGCCTCAAACGGAACAAACCCGGCAGCGCCGAGTTCTGTTCCTTTCTGTATAATATATTCGAATTTATCACCTTTCACAAGACCGGTCGAAATCACGATATCTGCGGGCAATTCGACGGAACGTTCCACCCATTCTGTCACTTCGGCGGCTACTTCTGATTCCTTAATCTCGGTAATGATGGAAATAGACGTCCTTCCGTCTGGATGCACTGTATAAATACGGCTGCCCGCTTCCATCCTCATAACTCGGCTAATGTGATGAAAATCGTCACCAGTAAGGGTGATTTTATTATTATGGGGCATTCTATCTAAAAAATATCGCTGCATCGACTGCACCTCATTTTTTCATTCTACTTTTTTTGCTGCGATACATACCCAGTCTTCCATAACGACTGTTTCTTCAATAATCAATCCTGCACCTTTCATTGCCTGTTTCACATCTTCTTTTTTCTGTCCGATAATACCGGATGCAATAAATGTACCGCCCGGGCGCATAATGGATTCCACGTCATTCACAAATGAAATAATTACTTCTGCCAAAATATTCGCTACGACCACATCAGCTTTATCATCTAGGCCATCAATTAAATTATTTTTCGAAACAGAAATAATATTTTCAGCTTTATTCAACGCTACATTTTGACGTGCAGATGATACGGCTACTTCGTCCAAGTCAAGTGCTGTAACGTGTTTTGCACCAAGCAATGCTGCACCAATGGCAAGGACACCTGAACCAGTGCCGACATCCACAACATGATCTTCTTGCTTTACAAACCGCTCCAGTGCCTGCAAACACATGACAGTTGTCGGGTGAGTGCCTGTTCCAAATGCCATGCCAGGATCGAGTTCAATAATTAATTCATCTGTTGAAAATGGCTCGTACTCTTCCCATGTTGGCACAATTGTAAATCTTTCTGATATTTTGACAGGATTGTAATACTGCTTCCACGCTGTGGCCCAGTCTTCTTCATGCACTTCACTGACCGACACACGTAAATTGCCGGTATCTATTTGATATGCAGTAAGATTTTTTACCGCTTCTGTAATATCATCCACGGTTTCCGACAAAAAGCTGTTTACTGGTAAATATGCTTTAACGGCAACGCCTTCATCAGGGTAATCATCCGGATTTAGTTCGTACAATTCACCGAATAAACCGCCTTCCCGTTTTTTGTCAAGCTCTGCACGGTCTTCAATCACAACACCGCTCGCTCCTGCTTCGTGTAAAATATTCGAAATCGGCTCTACTGCATCATTGACTGTTTCAATGCAAATTTCTGACCACTTCATTCGTGCCAGCTCCTATCATGCAATTAGTCACGCTTTAATGCGCGCTTCACTTTATCGAAAAAACCATCCTCTTCGCTTAGCTGTTCTCCGCTTACTTCCGCAAACTCACGAAGAAGGTGTTTTTGTTTTTCGCTTAATTTAGTCGGTGTAATCACTTTTACATGAACATGCTGATCGCCTATACCATACCCGCGTACATTAGCTACGCCTTTGCCGCGCAAACGGAATGTCGTGCCGCTTTGTGTACCTGCCGGTATTTTCAATTTCACCTTGCCTTGAATGGTTGGTACTTCGATTTCATCACCAAGAGAGGCTTGAACGAATGTTACAGGCATTTCGCAATAAATATCGTCGCCATCCCGTTCAAATAGTTCATGCTGCATAACACGGAAAACGATATATAAATCGCCAGCCGGTCCGCCATTAATACCGGCTTCTCCTTGTCCGGAAAGACGAATTTGCTGTCCTTCATCAATACCCGCTGGTACTTTTACGTTTATTTTTTTATTTTTCGTTACACGGCCATTCCCTGCACATGTTGTACATTTTTCTTTAATCATTTTACCGGTCCCGCTACAATGAGGACATGTCCGCCGGTTAACCACACGGCCAAATGGAGTACTTTGTTCCACATTCACCTGTCCAGCACCAGCACAGTGTGAACATGTTTCCGGTGATGTACCCGGTTTTGCTCCGCTTCCATTACATGTTTTACATTCTTCTTCTCTTGGAATCGTAATATCCTTTTCCACTCCAAAAACCGCTTCTTCAAACGTTATCGTCATCGTATATTGGAGGTCATCACCTTGCCTTGGCGCATTCGGGTCGCGTCTACGTCCACCGCCGCCGCCAAAGAATGTGCTGAAGATATCATCAAATCCGCCGCCAAAACCGCTAAATCCGCCACCGCCACCAAAACCGCCTTGATTTGTTCCAGCGTGACCGAATTGATCATACTGTGCTTTTTTTGAGTCATCACTTAGCACTTCATACGCTTCGGTAATCTCTTTAAATTTTTCATCTGAATCCGGTTCTTTATTAATATCCGGATGGAATTTTTTCGATAGTTTTCGGTACGCTTTTTTAATTTCGTCTTTTGATGCACTCTTTTCAATACCGAGCACCTCATAATAATCCCTCTTGCTCATCGTTTCTCACTCCCGTTTCATTCACATAACCGCTATTTTAACATATATCGCTGCAAATATGACAGATTGTTTCACAAAAAAAGCCAAAGTCGGAAAACCGCTGACTTTGACTTTTCTTGTAGCACATACTTAGTTTTTATCTTTTGAATCGTCGACTTCTTCAAATTCAGCGTCTACAACGCCATCACCTTTTGACGTTTCTTCAGCACCTTGCTGTGCTTCAGCTTGCTTCGCTGCTTCTTCATAAAGCTTCACGGAAAACTGTTGTACAATTTCATTCAAAGCATCACGTTTTGTACGAACATCTTCAATATCATTTTTCTCAAGAGCTTCTTTTAATGCATCCTTCGCTTCATTTGCTTTTTGAAGTTCTTCTTCACCTATTTTATCTCCAAGCTCTTTCACCATATTTTCTGTTGTGAAAATAAGCTGATCAGCTTCATTTTTCAATTCAGCTTCTTCTTTAAGCTTTTTATCTGTATCTGCGTTTTCTTCTGCTTCTTTAACCATGCGTTCGATTTCGTCATCAGAAAGACCTGAAGAAGACTGGATCGTAATGTTTTGTTCTTTTTGCGTACCAAGATCTTTCGCTTTTACGTTCACAATACCATTTTTATCAATATCAAAAGTAACTTCAATTTGCGGAATGCCGCGTGGTGCTGGCGGGATGTCTGTTAATTGGAAACGACCTAGCGTTTTATTGTCTGCAGACATTGGACGTTCACCTTGAAGTACATGAATATCAACAGCTGGCTGATTGTCTGCAGCAGTTGAGAACACTTGTGACTTGGAAGTAGGGATTGTCGTATTGCGGTCGATCAATTTCGTGAACACGCCGCCCATCGTTTCAATACCGAGTGAAAGTGGCGTTACGTCAAGAAGAACAACGTCTTTTACATCACCCGTTAATACTCCGCCTTGGATAGCTGCACCCATTGCAACAACTTCATCAGGGTTAACCCCTTTATGCGGCTCTTTGCCTGTTTGTTTACGAATGGCTTCTTGCACAGCTGGAATACGGGTTGAACCACCGACAAGAATGATTTTATCAAGGTCAGATGCTGATTTGCCTGCGTCTTGAAGAGCTTGACGGACAGGGCCCATTGTACGTTCAACTAAGTTCGATGAAAGCTCATCAAATTTCGCACGTGATAATGTTGTTTCTAAATGAAGGGGGCCAGCTTCACCCGCCGTAATAAATGGCAGTGAAATTTGTGTTGATGTAACACCAGACAAATCTTTTTTCGCTTTTTCCGCTGCATCTTTCAAACGTTGCATCGCCATTTTATCTTTTGATAAATCAATTCCATTTTCTTTTTTAAATTCTTGTATGAGGTAATTGATAACGACTTCATCAAAATCATCTCCGCCTAGACGATTGTCACCGGCTGTTGAAAGAACTTCAAATACCCCATCGCCAAGTTCTAGAATCGAAACATCAAATGTGCCGCCGCCAAGGTCATAGACTAGAATCGTTTGATCTTCATCTGTTTTATCCATTCCGTATGCAAGTGCTGCCGCAGTTGGTTCGTTAATAATACGTTCAACTTCAAGACCCGCGATTTTACCAGCATCTTTGGTTGCTTGACGCTCTGCATCATTGAAGTAAGCAGGGACTGTAATGACTGCTTTACTTACTGTTTCGCCAAGATAATCTTCTGCATAAGCTTTCAAATGTTGTAAAATCATCGCTGAAATTTCTTGCGGTGAGTATTCTTTTCCTTCAATTGTTTCTTTATGACTTGTACCCATATGACGTTTAATCGACATAATTGTATTCGGGTTTGTAATGGCTTGGCGCTTCGCTACTTCTCCAACTTGACGCTCATTGTTTTTAAATGAAACAACAGACGGTGTTGTGCGATTCCCTTCTGGATTTGGAATAACTTTTGCTTCTCCGCCTTCTAGTACAGCTACACAAGAGTTTGTTGTACCAAGGTCAATTCCGATAATTTTACTCATTTTCAAATTCCCTCCTGAAATCATTTACATATAAATAATTAAATAATTATTGATTTACTTTTACCATTGAAGGCCGAATAACCCGGTCTTTCAATTTATATCCTTTTTGAAGCTCGGCCAAAATCGAATTTGGCTCCGCATTTTCATCGCTTTCGGTCATTACAGCTTGATGGACAGTCGGATCGAACGGAAGACCGACGGATTCAATCTGCTCCAAACCTTCACTTTCAAGAGCGGTTACAAGGGTTTTGTACACCATTTCAATGCCTTGTAATACAGATTTCGTTTCTTCTTGCTCCGGTGTCACTTGTAACGCGCGCTCGAAATTATCAAGCACCGGTAAAAGTTCCGTCACAAGACGCTGTGCCCGATATTTCTCCTGTGCTTCGCGATCAAGGGTAGCACGACGTCTGAAATTTTCAAAATCAGCACGAAGACGCAAATAGCGGTCTTCTGTCTCTTCAAGCTGTTTTTGGAGCATTTCTTCTTTGCTTTCTTCTGCTTCTTCTATTATTTCTTCGTTTGCTGTTTCTTCTACTTGTTCTTCTATAGAAGATTCCGTTTGTTGAATCGGATCTTCTACTGTCAATGGCTTTTGTTCTTCTGCCACTGATTCCACCTCCAAGCTAAAAATTCATTATACTATGTGCTCGTATTATACAGACGTGTTAACACATTTGTCATGTCATGGCTTAAAAAATCAACGAGTGTGATTACACGTGAATACTCCATTCGTTTCGGACCAAGAATGGCAATCGTTCCGACTGGCTCATCACCGATAGAATAGGATGCAGTAATTAAACTGCAGTCTTCCATCGCCTGTTCTGCATTTTCCGTACCGATTTTTACACGGATGCCTGCTTTTGTTGGACGGACAAGTTCGTAAATATCGCTTTCTTTTTCCATCATATCCAAGACGAGCCGAACCTTTTCAATATCCCGGAATTCCGGCTGGTTTAAAATATTTGTCTTGCCGCCAATGAAAAGTTTTCCAGTAGACGGGCCGACCGCTGCCTCCGCAAACATTTTTAACATTGTTTCATAATTTTGAAGATGTCTCTTCATCAATTCAGCGGTTTCTTTATATACCTTACCGTGAAGTTCCGATAACGGCACACCAGCTAGACGGTCATTTAAAATATTCACCATTTTTTCAATATCGGCTGCTTCAATTCTTTCCGGCAGCGAAAAAAGCCGGTTTTCAACGTGGCCTGTGTCGGTCACGATGATAGCGACAGCTGTTTCTCGATCAATTGGAATTATTTGAAACTGCTTCACTTTATGATCATTAAACTTTGGACCGAGTACGATCGATGTGTAGCTTGTCAACTCCGATAAAATGATTGCGACATTTTGCACTGCTTTTTCAAATCCATTTTGCCGATCTGCGAAAATAGAATGAATAGCGGTTTGTTCACTGTGCGCAAGTGCTCCCGGGGCAAGCAAATGATCAACGTAATAACGGTATCCTTTTTCTGATGGGACACGTCCCGATGACGTATGTGTTTTTTCCAAAAACCCCATCTCTTCAAGATCTGCCATCTCATTCCGAATTGTAGCCGGACTGTACGATACGTCCTCTTTTTTTGCAAGATTGTGCGATCCGACCGGCTGGGCGGAACGAATAAAATCATCAATAATAATTTGTAAGATGAAAAGTTGGCGATCTGTCAGCATACTTCATCACCTCTGTTAGCACTCTTTATATGGGAGTGCTAAATCTATATTTAAATTATCAAAATTAAGATAGTCTGTCAATGAGTACGCTCATATTTCCGGTTCAATTAAAAAAGATTGAAATACTTCATTGCCTAGAAATTTCCCCTCATGTGTCAGACGAATTGATTCATCGGTTACTTCCAGCAAATTTCGTTTTGTCATATTGCTGATGGCTCCTTCAAAAAGGGACAATGGATTTTCATTATATTTTTTCTCAAAGCCTGTGATCGAGACGCCCGCCATTTTACGGAGACCAAGGAACATTTCTTCTTCCATCTGTTCTCTTTTTGTCGTATGCTGGCTGCTCATACGCGGCATCTCCCCTCTTTCAAGCGGCTCCATATATTTTTTCAGCGGACCGTAGTTTGCGTATCGAACGCCTTTCACATACCCGTGTGCCCCAGCACCAAACCCGTAATATTCTTCATTATTCCAGTACGTTAAATTGTGTATACTCTCAAATCCCGATCGGGCAAAATTGCTGATTTCGTATTGATGAAGCCCGGATGCTGCCATTAGCTCCATCACAGCTTTATACATGTCTGCTTCTGTTTCTTCTTTTGGCAGCGGCAAACTTCCTTTACTCATTAAATTGTAGAAGACCGTTTTCGGTTCAATGATCAATGAATAAACAGAATAATGAGGCAGGCCGAGTTCGAGTGCTTGGCGCGTCGTGTCAAGCACATCTTCCAAAGTCTGATCCGGTAAGCCATAAATTAAATCAATGCTTACATTATCAAATCCGGCTTTTTCCGCATTACGCACCGTCTGCAACACTTCTTTTTTTGTATGCGTCCGTCCGATTCGTTTTAAATGAGCATCATTGAATGACTGTACGCCAATGCTGAGCCGATTTACGCCGTTCATTTTTAAAATGTTCATTTTGGCTGGTGTTAAATCACCTGGATTCGCTTCAAATGTATATTCTCCCCCTGACGTGAGCGGCAGATTTTGTGCGATCGATTTCACAAAATACTGAAGCTGTGTTTCATCGAGCGATGTAGGTGTCCCGCCTCCGACGAAAATCGACTTATAGCCAGATTTATTTTCCGCCATGCTCATTTCTTTATCGAGACTCTGCAAATATTGTTCCACCGGCTGGTTTTTCATAAACACTTTATTAAAATCACAGTAATGACATATGTGATGGCAAAATGGAATGTGGATGTAGGCTGCGTTTATCATGCAGTTCACGCCTTTCTGTACATAAAGGAAAGGTGCCCGAAATACGGACACCTTGTCTTTTTATTTCGTTTGATCATCCATTTTGAGAACGGCCATAAATGCCTCTTGAGGCACTTCAACCGATCCTACTTGCTTCATGCGCTTTTTCCCTTCTTTTTGCTTTTCAAGAAGCTTCCTTTTCCGAGAAATGTCACCGCCGTAACATTTAGCAAGGACGTTTTTACGCATCGCTTTAATCGTTGAACGAGCAACAATTTTATTTCCAATAGCTGCTTGAATAGGCACTTCAAATTGCTGACGCGGAATAAGTTCTTTTAATTTTTCAACGATGATTTTTCCTCGTTCATAGGCAAAATCACGGTGCACAATAAAACTGAGTGCATCGACTGTTTCCGTGTTGAGCAAAATATCCATTTTTACAAGTTTCGACTCCTTGTAGCCGATTAACTCATAATCAAACGATGCATACCCTTTCGTACCTGATTTCAACTGATCAAAGAAATCATAAACAATTTCAGAAAGCGGCATTTCATAAACAACGCTGACACGATTCGTATCAAGGTACTGCATATCGATAAAAATACCGCGTTTTCCTTGCGCTAGTTCCATTACAGTCCCAACAAAGTCATTAGGTACGATGATGGATGATTTAACATACGGTTCTTCCACGTGAGCGATTTTTTGCGGATCCGGCATGTCAGAAGGATTATCAATACGAAGTTCTTCTCCATCTGTCATCGTCACCTGATAAATTACGCTCGGCGCTGTTGTTATCAAATCAATTTTAAATTCACGTTCAATCCGTTCTTGAATAATTTCCATGTGAAGCAAACCGAGAAATCCACAGCGGAAGCCAAATCCAAGCGCCTGCGATGTTTCCGGTTCATACTGAAGGGCTGAATCATTTAATTCAAGCTTTTCCAATGCGTCACGTAAATCATTGTATTTAGAAGCATCAATCGGGTAAAGGCCACAGTATACCATTGGATTTAATTTTCGGTAGCCCGCCAGTGCTTTAGTTGCTCCATTTTTTGCTGATGTAATTGTATCACCGACCTGCGTATCACCGACATTTTTTATCGCCGCTGCTAAATATCCAACGTCTCCGACTGTCAGTTCATCACGAGGCGTTGTTTTCGGTGTGAACACACCAATTTCTGTGACGTCAAACTCTTTGCCAGTCGCCATCATTTTAATTTTATCGCCGACTTTAATTGTTCCATCGACCACGCGAATATAAGCAATAACACCCCGATATGGATCGTACAGTGAGTCAAAAATCAGCGCTGTAAGCGGCGCTTCCGGATCACCCGTTGGTGCCGGTACTTTTTCAACAACCTGCTCTAAAATCTCTTCAATCCCAATACCTGCTTTTGCAGATGCAAGCACAGCATCTGATGCATCTAGCCCAATTACGTCTTCCACTTCTTGTCGCACACGCTCAGGCTCTGCTGCCGGCAAATCAATTTTATTAATGACCGTCATAATTTCCAGGTTATTGTCAAGTGCAAGATACACATTCGCAAGTGTTTGCGCTTCAATGCCCTGTGCAGCATCAACAACAAGAATTGCCCCTTCACATGCTGCAAGGCTGCGCGATACTTCATATGTGAAGTCGACGTGTCCTGGCGTATCAATAAGATGAAAAATGTACTCAATTCCGTCTTTTGCTGTATAAGTAAGCTCGACAGCATTTAATTTAATTGTAATGCCACGTTCCCGTTCAAGATCCATTGAGTCCAGGAGCTGGCTTTTCATTTCACGCGCAGTGAGCGCATTTGTTTTTTCTAAAATACGGTCTGCGAGCGTCGATTTTCCATGATCAATATGGGCAATAATCGAGAAATTGCGGATACGCTCCTGCCGTTCTAATCTTCCGTTATCATTCATTGTTATAGTTTCACTCCTGTTATCGGCACATGTATACTATTGTGATTATATCAGCGCACTATACAATTGACAACGGACATTGAACGTGACATTTATTCATTTTGTTCCGTTTTTACAAATCGAGATAAAATATCTGCAAATGCTGCTGCACTTCGTTCCAATTCTTCCCTTGTGTTTTCTACCCCACCCATTTCAATTAATAACGCTCTTTCGGATAAGTCTTGGTTAAATTTACCATTCGTTTGACTTCCTGATTTCACAATAACACCTCGTGACAGTCCGGGATAATACTGTTCAAATAATTCATGAAGTGCTCCTGCAAAACGGGCATTTTCTTCGTAACCCTGGTGCTCACCACCAACGACAAACACCGTTTTCGCCATGCTTTTTCCATTGATTACAGCTGTTGTTACATCTTTTAACTGCGAATCCCTATGAATATCAATTAAATACTCCAGTGAAGGCCGCTGCTGCTGGGCAGAGGCGACAACTGCTCGCGATTCTTCGTATGAGGCACTATATTTTTTCCCTTTTTTATTGAGCAGTTCGCCTACATCTGTTTTGTTAACCGACACACCAATTTCTTTTTCTGCTAATTTTTTCGCAATCATGTCACCTACTTCAACAATGTGTACTGGAGCTTGTCCATTTCCAGGCGTAAATGCTTCACTTGTATGCGTAAAATAAAGAAGTACTTTTTTTTCATATAAAGCTGGCATTTGTTCTGGTTCATCATTCACTGGTGGCTGTGAAATCGATTTCGGATCCGGCTCCGCCGATTCTATCGGCATATTCGTGTAATTCGTTCCCTCACCCGCAATTAAAATACGGCCATCATAAATTGAGAATCCAGGCAGTTCTTTTCCGAGAAACGTCCGTGGATCACGTAAGCTAATGCTCGATGCTGCATGAAAAGCCGCATCCACCCATTGAAACGTACCCACTTGTTCCTTCTTTGAGGCTTTAAATGATTTGTTTTCAAATGTAAGCAGCCGGTAAAATGATGAGACTGGCAGTTCTGCCGCTGCCCTGCTCATCGACTCAGAAGAAAAATGATACGAAAAAGGCATTACAGTAAACAAACCCGCTGTCCAAAAAGGCATGACGATAAGCGCCGCACATACTGGGGCGATCCAGATCGCTGCGTTTGATTTTTTTTGCAGAAGGATACGTGCCAACCCCTTTTCACGTCTTGTCCTATATACATATGCACAAAAGAAAAAAGCAGACCGAATTTCAGCCTGCAAAAAAAGAACGCGTTTCTTCTGGTGGTCTGTCATGAAGCGCTTCGTTCAATGCGCTTGCAATAACGGCCGCTGCTCCTTGAATAAACAGATCCGCTTCCTTGGGGGTGACGATCATGTTTAACCCTGCCGGTGTGAGAACATCACTGATTAGCTGCCGCTTTTCTTCCTCACTAAGCAACCCTATATTTCCTAAAAAGGCCTGTTTCCAATTTTCACCATCTTGTCCACTTTTCTCTTCAAGATGCTTCATCACAAGTTCAACTGCATCTCGTGTAACTGTCGCAGCGTCAATAACAGTTGGAATTCCAATCGCGATAACAGGAATACCAGCTGTTTGGCGGCTAATTTCTTTTCGTCTATTGCCAATGCCGGCGCCTGGCTGAATACCTGAATCTGTCATTTGAATAGTTGCATTTAACCGTTCAATTGAACGAGATGCCAGCGCATCGACGACAATTAAAAAGTCTGGTTTCTCACGCTCTATTAATCCTAGTAAAATGTCACCTGTTTCGATGCCTGTCATGCCCATTACACCTGGTGAAATCGCGCTGACCGGACGATATCCTTCCTGCACATGTTCTGGGTGCAGTTTAAATAAATGATTTGTCACAATAAGCCGATCGGTAACGCATGGTCCAAGTGAATCCGGCGTGACTTGATCATTTCCAAGACCGGCAATTAAACATGAGGCATCTCTGCTCAACCCCGCTGATTCAATAAACACTCTGATTTCCTCAGCCAACACACGGCTAATAGAGGCATGACGGGAGGAATCAGTGCCCCGTAAGTCCTCAGATTCGACCGTTATATAAAGCCCCGGCCGCTTCCCAGTAATTCTTTCCCCTTCTTCCGTAATTGTTACCGTTGTCACAAGCGTATTTTCTCGCTGTTCTTCTTTGGACATAATTCCATCTAATTTACTGCCATGCTTTTCCTCAGCTATAAGTGCTGATTCCAGCGCCAGATCCGTTCTTATTGACCATTCTTCCATACTGCACACCTCTCTTTTTTTAATCAGTATGGCCCTCTATATAATAGTTTATTCCTTTACACATGATTCCTATTGCAATTCTCTCTTTCATTTGTTAAAATATTTCTTGTTGTTTACTTCAATAAATCAATGATAATCGGGTACGAATAAAACTTCGATCCACTTTAGGAGGTGACAGGAATGCCAAATATTAAATCTGCCATCAAACGGACAAAAACGGCGCAAACTCGTACAGCTCGCAACGCACATGCTAAATCTACAATGCGCAGTGCAGTGAAAAAGTTCGAAACAGCCGTTGCTAATAACGAGGAAAACGTAAAAGAATTGCTTGTAGAAGCAGTTAGCAAAGTTGATAAAGCTGCAGCAAAAGGTCTTATCCACAAAAATGCTGCGAACCGCCAAAAAAGCCGCCTTATGAAGAAATTGGCTAACTAATAAAAAGTGTCCGTCATGGACACTTTTTTTATTTTACCCTCATCATTGTCTGCAGCCGGAATAAAAACATCTCTATAATCATCTTCTTCTCCATTCCGCTGCTTTTCATATTATAATCACTTTCAGCAAGCAGCTGCATAATCGATGCCAGCTGTGTTTCAGAAAAAGAACGGCTTTGTCCAGAGGCAATTTTTACTCGAAATGGATGCACTTTCAATTGTCCGGCAATTTGTTGCTGCCCGTACCCTCTTTTCGATAACTCTTTTACTTGATAAATGAGCCTAAACTGACCGGCAATCACCGCTAAAATTTTCAACGGTTCTTCATTTAGACGAATTAAATCATAATAAATACGAATTGCTTCCTGCAGTTTGCCCGATACAATCTGATCCACAAGGCGAAAAATATCACTCTCAAGTGATCGTGCTGTTAACTTTGTAACTATTTCTTCCGTAATTTCGCCTCCATCACCTGCATACAGTGCTAATTTTGAAATCTCTGTTGCCAGTACAGACAAATGAAATCCTGCAATGTTTAATAGTTGATGGATAGCTGCTTCCTGTATAATAGCTCCTTCTTCCGCGGCCTTGCTTTGAATCCAGCCCGACAATTCCCGTTCTGCCGGTCGCTTTGCTTCTACTATACCTGCTTGTTTTTTGATTAATTTCGTTATTTTTTTTCGTTCATCCAGTTTTTCAAAACGAGCTTGAAAGACGAGGATCGTAAATGGAGACGGATCATTTAAATACTGCTCCAGTTTTTTTAAATCATGTTCGATTTTTGATTTTTCAGCGGTAAAAAAAAGTGGATTTTGAACAAACACCATTTTTCGTTCTCCTAAAAATGGCAATGTTTCTGCTTCTTCAATCGCCAAATCAATAGGAACTTCTGTCATATCAAATGAAATAACGTTCAAATCGGTATCATCGCCGTCCAATGCATTTTTGATTAGCAGCTTCCGTGCTTCTTCAATAAAATATTGTTCTGGTCCATATAATAAATACAATGAACGAAACCGCCTGCTTTTCAATTCCTTTAATACATCCATTCACTCTTCTCCATTCGTATACTCTCATTAATAAGCATATCCCTGCTAAGTCTCCTCTTCCCTTATCTTCTTTATTTTAGAAAAACAAAAGCTATTCCGCAAGGTGCATAACAAATGTGTACATTTTTTGTCCGACCTTAATGAAATACGTAAGAGAGTATGGATTTTTCATCGTTGTTTGTCTATACTTATATTGAAATAGGAGGGGTAATTGTGAACGAATTCGAAAAAAATGTACAATCTACACGCAACGACGCAGTTGACTCCGGAGTAGGCTTTGTTGTCTCATTCGTGTTCTTCTCTGCAATGTTTGTGCTTGCCACTGTTATTCAGCTTATTGGCTGATTATGACACAGAAAATCCGCCTACATTCAGGCGGGTTTTTTATTTTGGTGCAAGCACACTTGATATCGTTCCCTGATCTCCTTTAAAAACATATGAAATGCTGCCATGCAGATCCGTTCTAAACACCTTTACACCGGTATTTAACAAGGTTTCAAGCACTTCTGTATGTGGATGGCCATATCGGTTATTTACTCCTGCAGAAATAACGGCATATTCCGGCCGGATTGCTTCCACAAAACGGGCAGACGTCGAGGTTCGGCTACCGTGATGACCGACTTTCAACCAATCGATATCAACATGATATTCTTTCAAAAATTCATTTTCCCCTGCCGCTTCATAATCACCGGTAAACAGCCACTTTTTCCCGCCGATTTCCGCGTATAATACAAGTGAATCGTTATTCCCTTCATATTCTCTGTCATCAGGCGATAAAAACTGAAAGACCGCATCTCCTTTCGTCCACTTTTCTCCTTCCAGCCCTTCACGCACGTTCATCTTTCCAGTCGAAGCCATCATTAAAATAGGCTTCATGACATCCACACCGCCTGAACCAGGTGAAATTATGATCTCATCTGCTGGTATCGATGACAGCACTTCAGCTGCTGCACCGGCATGATCGAAATCTGCATGCGTTAAAATAAGTTTGTCCAGTCGGGTTACCCCTTTTCGTTTTAAAAAAGGCACAACGGTATCTTTTCCAACAGAAAACCCATGCGTTCGCTCTGTCCACTGTTCTTTTTCAAAAGGCAAACGCCCGCCCGTATCAATTAAATAGGTTCCTTTTCCATATGGCAGCTTAATAAAGATACTGTCTCCTTGTCCGACATCAATAAAAGTTACTTCTCCTTCAGAAGAAAACCGGCTCATTCCGGTCATCATACTAAGCAGCAAGCTACAAATCAACAAGCTGTACCGGACCGTATTCACTTTTTCCCACAATAAAAATGATGCAATAACCACGCTAGCAGCAAGCACGGTCCATTGTACATCCGGCTGCCCCGTGACAAGAACCGCAAACGGAAGATCCGCCATTTCCGCAGCCAAGCCATCCATCATTTTCAGCAACACATTTAAAGGATCCGTTATCATCCGTACAGATATTAGAAAAGAAAGAGCAAATGCTGCAAAAAGTGCCGGCAACATCACGGCCGAATAAAACGGTACAAATAATAAGTTGGCCGCCGGTGCAATAATCGAAAGCTCAGAAAAGTGGTAAATTAAAAAAGGCAGGGCAGCCATTTGTGACAAAACCGAGACAGCCACTGACAATTCAACTGCATTCCGGCACCGTTTTAAAATGGCGCCTGTGCATAAAACGAGTGCCCATGTAACCGCATAGGATAGTTGAAATCCCGCTTGAAATACTTGATAAGGATCCAGCGCTATCATAGCGATAAACACCGCTCCAAGCGCTGATGCCGGCTTCAGACGTACATGTGAAGATGCCGCAGCTAAAATAGCTCCCGTCATAAAGCAGGCGCGAACAACAGGCGGCGAGGCTCCGGTTAAAAGCGCATAAAGCGGCAATGCCATTAAAATGATCATCCTCGCCCGCTCACGTGTAATACCCATGCGGATAAGTCCGTAAAATAGCATTCCTGACAGCAACGTAACATGCAAGCCCGAAATCGATAAAATATGAACGATGCCCAGCCGTTCGTAATCTTCATTCACATCTTTACTACTCGACAACCGATCGCCAAATAAAAGCGCAGCAGCTGTCGCATTAAGCGGTTCTGGAAACTGTTGATGAACTCGTTCAAGTGCGGCAGCGCGCCACTTGGCAGGCGCATAACGGATGGAATTATTCATGATGCATTGATCTGTGGAGATTGAATCAGGAGTTAAAATAAAATAGATATGGTTAGTGGATAAATAGGCCCGGTAATTAAACTCTCCGGCATTCCTTGCCTCGTTTGGCTTTTTAGCTTCTGCCTTCATACGGCACGTCAAACCCGGAGACAGGACCGCCGCCATGTGCTGTTGATCTTCTTCCGATTCTATTCGATAGGAAAGATGGAAAGGCTCACCGGTCCGAACATCTTTCACGCCAGCATGCAACCGGTCACCGTCAATTCGGACATTGTCCGTAAAAACAACAGTCCATTCTACTTCTTCACCGGTAAATTGTGAGAGATGACGTGCCTCATGAAGCAGCGTAGTTCCGTAAAATAAGAGCAGCCCGGCTGCCATAAATAGACGATCTCGATGATCTGCTCTTATCCAAAGTGCAACAGACAATATAAAGAAAAAAAGAAGGATAAAAACCGGTGCATGAAGCGCATATAAAACTGAAAAAAGCGCTGCAACGCCGATTCGAAGACATGTCATTCACACCATCCTTTTAATTTATTGAAGGTACATGTAAGACGTCAATATCTCTCAAAAAGTAGCTGTTCCATTTATTTGGATACGCATTTCGGTACACAATTCGCTCAATTCCAGCTTGAGCAAGTGTTTTTGCACAATTTTCACAAGGTTCATGAGTAACATAAGCCGAAGCCCCTTTTAACTTGTCACGCTCCGCATGCAGTACTGCATTTAATTCAGCGTGCAGGCAACGGATACAACGTCCTTGCTCAGACAATAAGCATCCTGCTTCATCACAATGTTCATGCCCGTGAATCGAGCCGTTATATCCGGTTGACACGATATGTTTATCATTAACAATCACACATCCAACATTTAACCGGTTGCATGTAGAGCGTGTAGCCACAGCCTCTGCGATAGTCAAAAAATATTCATCCCAGCTTTTCCTTTCCATAAAAACCCTCTTTTCTGTCTTTCCCGATCTTCGCCGGTTTCTGCTTTTAGTTTAGCGACAAATCGCAAGTTCCGTCAAATTCATATTTATTGCACCGTAATGAGGGGTTCTAGCTTTTCAAACGTTTTATCTCCAATTCCCGACACATTTTTCAATTCTTCCGCGGCCGCAAACGGACCTTCTGTTTCCCTGAAATCAATGATCGCCTGTGCCTTTGCTTCGCCAACACCAGGAAGTTCCTGTAACCCGGATAAATCCGCCGTGTTAATATTAATAAGGGCCCCTTCTGCTGCCCTGCTTCCTGCCGGGGCAGATGAAACGATGACTGGCGGCACATCTTCCCCTTTTATCGGCACATAAATGATCATCTCGTCCTGCACTTTTTGTGCTAAATTTACTGCTGCAGCATCCGCTGTTTCCGTCAACCCACCTGCTTTATTAATCGCGTCATTCACCCTTTGATCACTCGTCATCATATAAATGCCAGGCATTGTGACTGCTCCCTTTACATCAATCGCTACTTCAACCGGCATCGCTTCTTCAGTTGGTATTTCTTCTGACACCACTTTTACAGGTGCTTCTTCAACTAGCGCAGGTTCAGGAGGGACCGTTTCTTCTTCCGTTAAACTATACAGCCAAAACATAAGAACAGCTAGACCTCCCGCTGCTGGAATTTTGTACTTGTGAATAAGTTGTTTCATATCCATGTTCGATCCTCCACTTCAACTGGAATAAATCATTTTTTTATACGTATAGTTAAAAGATGAACAGGAGGGAGAATACGCTATGAACATCGGGATTGTCGGGACAGGGAGCATCGGTACAGTACTGGCTGAATCATTCATTACATCCGATACCATTTCACCTGAATTTCTTTACGTGTACAATCGTTCAATTGAAAAAGCACACCGTCTACAACAGGCTTTTCCAGGTATTCATGTTTGCCAAAATGTAAAACAAGTAGCGGAACAGGCAAAACTACTATTCATTTCTGTTCGCCAGCCGGATTTAAAACCTCTTCTTGAATCCATTGCTCCGTATGTCACAGCAGATCACTGCCTCATCTCTACTGCAAGTGCAGTCTCAACAGCACAAATGGAGTCCGTTCTTCCATGCTCTTGTGCACGGGTCATTCCTGCCGTCACAAACACCGTTTCCGCCGGTGGCATCCTTTATTCATTCGGGGACTCATGCGGAATAGACTGGAAGAAAAAAGTCATCCATTTATTAGATCAGATAGCTGGTGCTTCATTTGAAACGAACGATGAGATGATTCGGGCAGCATCTGATTTAACGGGTTGCGGACCTGCTTTTTTTTCCAAAATGGCAAGTATGTACGCAAGTGAAGCGATGAAATACGGGCTTACAGATGAAGAGGCAGAAAAAATGTCGGTGCATATGATGATCGGTCTTGGAGAGTTGTTAAAAAAGAAAAATTGGTCATTGGAGATGCTGACAGAGCGGACTGCTGCTAAAGGCGGTGTAACTGGGCGCGGAATTGTGGTCATCGAGGAATTTGCTGGCGACCTGTTTTCATCGCTATGCAAAATGACGCAGCAAAAAGCCGCTGAAGACAGAAAAGAGGCATCTGCCGCTTTTGGCATTAATACATCAATTCGACAAGATTAACTCAGTTCCTTCCTCTTTACAAAGTCTTTACAAAGCAAAAAAGAACAGCTGTTTAGCTGCTCTTTTTTGCTTTGAAAAAAATTCGTTCTGATTCATTTGTTGGCGCATCATTTGTAAAATCGGCGCTAACGGCTTCGATTATAAAACCCGCTTCAATCAACCACTCTTTATACAAGTCAGGCGGAAATGTGCGCTGATAATGAAGCTCATCAAATCGTTCATATAAGCCATTTTCTATTCGGACAAAAAAGGTTAATTCATGCTCAACACTATTTTCTTTTTCTCCCGGAAAAGAATTCCATATAAACGAAATATCTTCCCTCGCGTCCGCAAATGTCTGTGATTGAAACACATGATTGATTTTGTGTGTGGAATGCACATCAAATAAAAACAGGCCGCCCTTTTCAAGGTGATTATACACAGATTGAAACGTTTTTTTTACATCATCTTCTGATTCTAAATAATTAAGCGAGTCACAAAAAATAACCGCCGTTTGGAATAAGCCAACGCCTTCAAGTTCTCTCATGTCTTGTTGATAAAGAGGAATAGACAGCTGTTTTCCATCTGCTTTTTCACGGGCAATCGCTAACATCTCATCTGATAAATCAATACCCGTTACATTAAAACCTGCTTGCACAAAACGAACCGCCAATTCCCCTGTCCCGCAGCCAATATCGATCACGCGTCCGGGCTGTGCTTCTAAACATAGCATTGCTGTCCATTCATCGTACGGCGCGTCCTGCATAAGCGAATCATAAACAGACGCAAACCGATTGTAACTCATGACGTTAAAACATCGACGTGCGGTGCATCGCCCCATAGACGTTCCAAATTGTAATACACGCGCTCATCCCGGTGGAAAACATGTACGACGACGTCGCCAATATCAATTAATACCCAGCGGGCTTCGTCAAACCCTTCCATACGTTTAACGTCCACACCAAATTCTTCAGCTTTATCTTTTACTTCACGGGCAATGGCTTGCACTTGCTTGTCAGAATTACCGTGGCAAATAACAAAGTAATCGGCAACTGGTGAAATTCCTGCCATATTCAATGCGGTAATATTTTCCGCCCGCTTATCATCTGCCGCTTTTGTCACTGCATGTAAAATCATTTGTTGTTCTGTCAATTAAACATCGTCTCCATTCTGAATAAAGTCATTGTACGTATCTAATGTCATAGGGAATACCGGTTGTTGTTTGCTTATTAAAAAAAGAATTGAATTTTTAACAGCGGCAAAAACCGCTTTATCTAAATGAAGAGCAGCCAAAGCACGAACATCATCTACTCCTGGAAAGCGGCGGCCCGGTTCAATGTAATCAGCTAGATAAACGATTTTTTCCAACTTTGTCATACCCGGTCGCCCAGTCGTATGCCAGCGAATCGCTGATAGAACCTCTTCATCCATGATCCCTGCTTCTTTTTGAACAAGTAATGCTCCAACTGGTGCATGCCACAATTCATGATGAAAGTGCAACAGCCGTGCATCTATCTTCTCCTCAAGCAATAATTGCTTCATTTCTTCTTTTGGACGGAATTTCGCGTAATCATGAAAAATAGCCGCTATTTCTGCTTTTTTTACGTCTGCTCCATACGTTTGAGCTAGCTGGACCGCCGTTTCCATTACACCGATTGTGTGTTCGTATCTTTTGTCTGTCAACTTTGCTTTGACAAGTTCAAGTGCTTCACTCTGCTCCATAAAGACCATTCTCCTCTATATAGCGGATAACATCATCTGGCAATAAATACAAAAGCGAGTCTCCTTTTGCCGCTCTTTCACGCAGAACAGTGGACGACAAATGAATTTCAGGCGTTTCAACGAGCGTAACCTGGTAAGGGGTCTCTGTTGAATAACCTGGACGCTTCACCCCGACAAAGTTGATCATTTGGGCTAATTCATCAATTTCTTGCCAATTCGGTAAATACTCGATCATGTCTGCACCAATAATAAAATAAAATAATGCATCCGGTTCCTTCCTCATTAATTCCCTCATCGTATCAATTGTATACGAGACACCGGCACGGTTTATCTCAGCTGTTTCTACACGAAAAAGCTCATTTCCTTTTATCGCAAGTTCTGTCATCCGCAGCCGTGCTTCATCGCTTACATGACCGTCTAACTTTTTATGCGGAGGTACCGAATTTGGCATAAACCGCACTTCATCAAGATCCAGCGTATGCAGCACCTCGTTGGCCATCACTAAATGTCCAATATGAGGGGGATTAAATGTTCCACCCATTATCCCGACTTTTCTCATCGCGGCAAGACAATTTTTTTGTTTTCTTTTGATTCTTTATAAAGAACAACCGTATGGCCGATCAATTGAACAAGTTCGGCTTTTGCTCCTTTTGCCAATGCTTTTGCCACGTCATTTTTATCATCTTCATTATTTTGCAAAATACTAATTTTAATAAGTTCGCGTACTTCAAGTGCTTCTGCAATTTGCGCGGTCATGTTATTGTTCACGCCGCCTTTTCCTACTTGAAAAATAGGTGTAATGTGATGTGCTTCTGCACGCAAAAATCGTTTTTGTTTTCCTGTTAACATGTTTACCCTCCAAGCCTTTCTTGCACTATTTTCATCATCCGTTTCGGGTCTGGAAATGTATCTGTCCATTTTTCAAACGCAAGCGCTCCTTGGTATGCAAACATTTTCATACCATTTTGTACACGCGCACCATGCTCTCTGGCCTCTTTCATAATCAACGTTTCAGCAGGATTATAAATAATGTCTGATAGAAAAGCATCTGAGCAAATGTTTGTTAATTGAATCGGTGACGCGTCTACTTTTGGAGACATGCCTATAGATGTTGTTTGAATAATAATATTATAATCAGCAAGGTGCTTTTCTGCTTCTGCTATTGTCAAAGCAGCGGTTTCAATTGCATATGGACAGCGTTCTTTTAACTGCAGCGCGTTGTCAATCGTACGATTTGCAATATCAACTTGTTTAGCACCCTGTTGTCCAAGGGTGTAATAAATAGCGCGTGCCGCACCTCCTGCACCAATAATTAAGATACGTTTATCCAAAACAGACTGGCCATACTCTTCATGCAAACCGCGAATAAATCCTTCACCGTCTGTATTATAGCCAATAAAGCGTCCTTCTTTATTTACAACCGTATTAACAGCACCAATCGCGGCAGCGAGCGGATCCACTTCATCTAAAAGGGGTATAATCGCTGTTTTATGCGGCACGGTTATGTTAAATCCGGCAACACCGAGTGCTTTCATGCCTGTGATGGCTGCCGGCAAGTTTTCTCCCGTAACGTGGAATGGCTGATAATGTGCATCGATTCCAAGCAATGCAAAGGCATCATTTTGCATTAATGGGGACATTGAATGCCCGATTGGATCCCCGATTATTCCATATAATTTTTTCATTTGACTTTCCACCTTTAAATTAACGACTTGCGAAGTGTAACTGCCGCTCCTTTTGGCACGTATGCAGCCACTTTTGATCCTGCTTCATTCACTGTAATCCAACCGAGGCCCGAGAACACAATATCGGTTTTCGCTTCTTTAATTGTCCATTCTTGCCGCATAAATTCAAGTGCTTCTCCACCTTTTCCAGCCGGTGTTAACAATTCTCCTGCATGGTTCTCATACAATTCATCCGCTTTGTCTATTTTTGTACGGTGTATGTCAATGTCATTAGACAAATAGCAAATAAAGGAACGTCTTCCGCCACTGATATAGTCAAATCGGGCAAGGCCGCCAAAAAAAAGCGTCTGTCCTTCATTTAATTGAAAGGCTTTCGGCTTAATTTCTTTTTTCGGCAAAAGCACTTTCAGTTCTTCTTTGTCAATGAAATGGGCCATTTGATGATGGTTAATGATGCCAGGCGTATCAACAAGTACGTGGCCATCTGAAAGCGGAATTTCAATCATATCAAGTGTCGTACCCGGAAAATGAGATGTGGTAATAAGATCGCCTTCACCGGTGATCTCTTTAATAATGCGATTAATAAACGTTGATTTTCCCACATTTGTACAACCGACAACGTATACATCCTTTCCGTTCCGGTAATGTTCAATGGCGTCTGCTGCATCACGAACTGCTTTTCCTTGCGATGCACTGATTAACAATACATCGATCGGTTTTAAACCAAGTTGACTCGCTTCGTGGCGCATCCAATGAATCAGTTTTTCCCGCTTCACAGATTTCGGTAGTAGATCAGATTTATTTCCGATTAAAAGCACGGGATTTTTCCCAGCAAAACGATGCAGCCCCGGCAGCCAGCTTCCGTTAAAGTCAAAAATGTCAACAATTTTCACAATTAGTGATTCTGTTTCGCCAACCGTATTTAAAATTTTTAAAAAGTCATCGTCTGTAAGTGCTACATCTTGCACTTCATTGTAATGTTTCAGTCTGAAGCAGCGTTTGCAGACAATCATTTCTTTTTCAAGTGCTGATGCGGGTGCATAGCCAAGACCATCCGAATTTGTCGTTTGAATGGTAACGCCGCATCCTTCACACGTTATTTGTTTATTATTCACTGTCTTTCCTCCCATTGAATCATTCCTTTACGGCGGAAAAAGTTCATTAACTGACGTTCAATTTTTCGATTAATTCTTGTCCAAAAACCGTCTGTTGCCGCGATAGGAATAACCAAAATTGTGTGAATTCCACTCCGATTGCCACCGAATACGTCGGTTAACAGCTGATCTCCTATTACAACTGTTTCACTTTTTTGTACATTCAATAACTTAATCGCTTTTCTAAATGCACGCCCCATCGGTTTTCTCGCTTCAAAAATATACGGTAAATCCAAGGGCGTTGAAAACGAGCTAACTCGGTTTTGATTATTATTAGAAACGATGAGAACTTTAATGCCTGCATCGCGCATTTTATTAAACCAGTCTAATAATTCCGGTGTTGCATCTGGACGATCCCATGCTACGAGCGTATTATCTAAATCCGTAATAATTGCTTTAATCCCTTTTTGCGCCAGACGTTCCGGTTCTATTTCCAAAATGCTTTTTACTTGCTCATTTGGCAAAAATAATTTCAGCACAATTTACACCTCTAATTTCAGTCTTACCATCTTATCATAGCTGATTTTTTCATATGTGACAAAACAATAATAAGTCCAAAAACATTTCGACAATTTTCCCGCTTCTAACATGTGGATAACTTTATGCACAAATCCACAGCTTATATATCAAGACTTCTGCCACTTATTACACATCTTCCTCTTACTTATCCACTTCCCCTGTGGAAAAAAGAACGATTGTTCTATAATTATTTTTTTGGTACACTAGAGCAAAGCTTCACTACTACTTTTTTTTGGAGATGAGTATCTATGCGAACACTGTCCGATCGTTTACTTCTTTTTTCCTATGAAAAAGCGACAAAGCTTAAATTAAATGACGAATTCATTGTCCTAATCGAACAAGAATTGAAACGCCGTCTACTCCATCAACAAGAAAACCCCTCTAAAAAGTAATATAAACAGATCTCCCGCATACGATAATCGATAAAGGGGGGATCATCATGATTGAACTGGCTGCCGCTCTCTCTTTTTTACTGAAAGAAGCGGTTTTTTTCGTTTCTTATGTGAAACATAATGCCTTTCCACACCCACTCTCTGCTGAAGACGAAAAGAAATATCTAGCACTCCATGAGCAGGGAGATCGCCATGCTCGCACAAAACTGATTGAGCATAACTTGAGACTCGTCGCCCACATTGTCAAAAAATTCGAAAAGACAAACGAAGACACAGAAGATTTGATCTCCATCGGTACGATCGGGTTAATTAAAGGCATCGAAAGCTACTCTGGCAAAAAAGGAACGAAACTGGCGACCTATGCAGCACGATGTATTGAAAATGAAATTCTCATGTATTTTCGCACATTGAAGAAAACAAAAAAAGACGTCTCTTTATACGACCCCGTTGGACGTGATAAAGAGGGAAACGAAATTAGCTTGCTTGATCTATTAAAAACAGAAGATGAAGATATCGCTGCACGTCTGTCAATGGAAATGGATATTGAACAGATGAAAAGCTGCCTTTCTGTCTTAGACGCGCGGGAAATTGCTGTCATTGCTGCCCGGTACGGCATTGGCAACGGACGTGATAAAACACAGCGGGAAATTGCTGCCGAAATGAATATTTCACGCAGCTATGTGTCAAGAATCGAAAAGCGGGCCCTAGCTAAAATGATGCAGGAATTCAAGAAACTTTCAACAAAACAAAAAAGAGGCCCAAAAGAAACTCTTTTGGAGCACCCTTCCACTCGTCTGCCTTCAGTCGATTGATACAGAAATCATAACGCCTGTTACAGTCGCCAGCAATAACCCTAAAATCATCATAACCATTCTGCAACACTCCTTTTCAAGTCCACTTCTATCGTTTCTATTACTTTATCATAAAATGACGGCTTTGTTATCGTTTTCTTACTCTTTTCCAAGTTCTTCTGCCATTTTCATGACGAGATTTGCCGAATGAAGACCTGCTTTTGGCAAGAACTGCTCAAATGAAATATCGGACTCTTTTCCCGCAATATCAGAAAGTGCACGAATAATGACAAATGGAACATTAAATTGATGAGCCACTTGTGCGATCGCTGCTGCTTCCATTTCAACTGCCTGCAAATCCCTAAATTTTTCTGCAATAGCCTGTACACGTACCGGATCATTCATAAATGAATCTCCTGTCGCAATTAATCCTTTTACTGTTTTCACTTTTTGATCGACTTCTGCGCATGCAGCAGCGATTTCAACGAGACGCGCATCTGCTATAAACGCCGCCGGCAGCTGCGGTACTTGGCCATATTCATATCCAAATGCTGTCACATCTACATCATGATGACGCACTTCAGAAGAAATAACGATATCGCCAACCTGTAGTTCCGGAGAAAGCCCACCTGCAGATCCCGTATTTATGATGACATCCGGTTGGAATTCATGAATAAGTACAGAAGTCGTCATGGCGGCATTTACTTTCCCAATTCCCGAACGAAGCAAGATGACATCAACACCACGTAATGTACCGGTTGTGTACTCGCTTCCAGCAATTGTCTTTACCTCTTTATTTTCCATCGCTTCACGTAAAATCAATACTTCCTCTTCCATAGCACCAATAATGGCAATTTTCATTATAAACCGCTCCTTCTTCTCTTTCCCACCAAAAAACCCGCCGTCAAAGCGGGCTCTTGATTAACGTGCTTTATCGTTTTGTTCTAGCTTCAGTACTTTAACCGGTTTCCATCCTTGTCCCTCTATCCATTCAATGTAAACTCGGTACGCATCATTTTTATCTGCTTTAGGCGAAACCGTACCGATCGCTCCTTTAGGGCCATTTCCACTTATGTACCATACCGTCATGTCATCAGAACCGATACCTGTTGCATAGGAAAGTGCCTTTACTTTTTCCTGCCAGTCTGTTGAGCTTGTTTCAAATGAAGATGTATGAGTGCCTGATTGAGATGTGCCAACACCTTTCCAATTTGGATCCACAATCTCCTGTTCTACATTCGGCTCCGAACCTTCTGTTACCATCACTTTCTCAGTCGGTTCTTCTTTCACAGGCTCTTCTTTCACAGGTTCTTTTGTTTCAGCTACTTCTGGTTCCTCTTCTTTCTGTTCATTCTGATCTGTTACAGTAGCTGTCTGCTCTTTTGTCATTTTTTCTTCTTCCGGAGCAGCCGGTTCTTCATTATTTCCCCCGGCAAAAATCGTAAATCCGACAATAATGATAAGTAGTGCGACAACTGCAATAGCTGTATTTAAAATGCGGTTCGTTTTTCTCCTCTTTGTTTTGCGTTCTGCACGCGACGTTTGTTCCATTTTTTCTCCTCCTCGTTACGCCTCCATTTTAACACGTCTTCTTTACATGATAAATGAATTTACGCAAAAAAAAACGCAAAAGGCTCAAGCCTTAAGCGCTTTTTCATTTAACCGATGGAAACAATTTTTACATTCATTTCCCCGGCCGGCGTTTGAACGATCACTTTATCGCCGACACGTTTGCCAATCAAACTTTTTGCAATTGGTGAATCATTTGAAATTTTCCCTTCAAATGGATCCGCTTCTGCACTGCCGACAATTGTGTAACTTTCTTCTTCACCATCTGGCAACTCAATAAATGTAACGGTCTTGCCAAGTGAAACCTCATCGGAATTCACCGAATTTTCTTCAATAATTTTCGCGTTACGGATCATCGTTTCAATCGTACCAATCCGTCCTTCCACAAACGCCTGCTCTTCTTTCGCCGAATCATACTCGGAGTTTTCAGACAGGTCGCCGAAGCTGCGGGCAATTTTAATACGCTCGACCACTTCTTTACGCTTTACTGATTTCAAATGCTCTAATTCTTGTTCTAATTTTTCTTTACCTTCCAGTGTCATCATGTATACTTTTTCGTTCGACAACTTTTTCCACTCCTTTAATGTTCAAAAAAGGCATTGAAATATGAGCGCGCACCCTCTTAAAGAGGGCGCGCGTTTTCCAAATTATATGCCTGTTTCATAAAAACATACTATAAAATATCTTTTTGTTCAAGATTTGTTTACGTTTACGAACAACTTAATGTCCATTAAGCCGCGCAAAAGTTACATTACAGCCCTTTCCGCATCATATCATCTTTTGATACAGGACGATCCACTTTAAATTGAACAATTTGAAGCGGATGACGAGCAGCTTCTAGCTCATTGCCATCTTCATCGACGACAGTTCCAACAACTTGAGTAAATGTGTCCATGTCCGGACCGAAAAATTCAACTGTATCACCCGGACGAAAAAAGTTACGTTGCTGCAATGTGACAATTTGTGTGTCTTCGTCATAATCTACGACAAGGCCGGTAAAGTCATGAGAGGCTTTTTTGCCATGCACACCAAATAACTGCTCATCCGCACCCGGTATACCTTCAAAGAATGCTGGTGCTGCTGGACGATTTGCACATTTCTCAAGTTCTTCTAACCATTCAGGCTGAATAGCGAAGTTTTCTGGATCAGCGCAATAAGCATCAATAACTTTTCTGTATACACCGACCACTGTTGCGATGTAATGAATCGATTTCATTCTTCCTTCAATTTTCAAGCTGTCAATGCCAAGCTCAACAAGCCCTGGAATCGACTGAAGCAACCGCAAATCTTTCGGACTCATCGCAAAGGGTGAATCACTGTCCGTCGTCAGTGCCGTTTCTTCGCCATCTTTCATCTCAACAAGATTGTAATCCCAGCGGCATGACTGACAGCAGCCACCGCGGTTTGAATCGCGCGCTGTCATATGATTGCTTAGCACACAACGTCCCGAATACGCGATACACATAGCACCATGAACAAACGTTTCGATTTCAATATCGACTTTTTCTTTCATAAGACGCATTTCTTCTCCTGTCGTCTCACGAGCTAAAACAACCCGGTCCAGCCCTTCCTCTTTCCAATATTGAACGGCTCTCCAGTTAGACAATGACTGCTGTGTGCTTAAATGTACTTCCACATTTGGTGCAACTCGGCGGCACGTTTCAATAATAAGCGGATCCGCAACGATAATGCCCGCTATACCTACTTCTCCAAGACCACGCAAATACTCTTCAAGACCATCAATATTTTCATTGTGTGCAAAAATATTCGTTGTCACGTACACTTTGGCCCCATACCGTTGTGCAAATGCAACGCCTTCTTTCATATCATCAAATGTAAAATTACCAGCGTTGGAACGGAGGCTGTATTCCTGACCACCAATATATACCGCATCAGCTCCATAGCGGACAGCAATTTTTAATTTTTCAAGTGTTCCAGCCGGTGCAAGCAGTTCCGGTTTTTTTACAATGACTCGCTTGCCGTCGACAATCGTTGAAATACGGTCGTTTTTTATAGCATCCATCATTGTTTCCTCCTAATAAACCGTTTCTTTAAAGAAAAAGCCTGAATCCAGCGGTCGATGGTCTTGCTGAAGAGCTTCTGCTGCTTCAAGCAATTCTTCTTTTTCATCTTCATATTGATCCGGGTTTTCAACACATAAATCAATTGCTTTTCGATACAACTTTGTCACCGCAACACGATAATCTTCTGTTTGAAGAACGCCGTCAATTTTAAATGAATCGATGCCTGCTTCAATCATCTCCTGCAGCTCATCAATAATGCACATATCATTTGGACTCATAATATGCGTGCCATTTTCATCTTCATAAATCGGGTATCTATTGCCTCTTTCTTCATCATGCAGAAGCATATTTTGCGTCCCTTGCCGCTTTTGAATCTCCATCTTTTTTCCCATGTATTCAAAGTAATGACCAAGAAGTGGCCGTTTTGACTGGAACATACATGTCATGCCATGCACCTGCACTTCAATCGCCACTTCAGCATTTTCTTTCGTTTCAATAATCGCATCCATGCTAAGTTCCCGTGAAAGCACGGCACGGACAGAACCGCGTTTCCCCCAGTAGTTTGCAGTATACCAGTTTGTCGCAATCGTCTCTGGACTCCAATGAAGAGGGAAACCCGGGGCAGATGAGCGAACGGCCATTAAGACCGCCGGATCGCCAAATACGATAGCATCAGCTCCTGATTTTTTTATGAATTGTACGTATTCATCCAGTTCTTCAGCAATTTTATTGTGAAAAATGGCATTCACGGCAACATATGCTTTTTTCCCATATGCATGTGCCAATGTAACGGCTTCTTGTATTTGTGCGCGGCTGAATTCGCCAGCAAGACGAAGACCATATCGCTGCTCACCTACTACAAAAGCATCAGCACCGGCTTCAATTTGTCTTTTTATCTCACCAACGCTGCCTGGGGTCACTAGTAATTCCGGTTTTGTCACTTTTCCTCACTCCGTTTTATGCTAACAGCAATTCCATCACCCGACGGTAAAATCATTGTCTCAAAATCAGGATTTGTCATCAGCCATTCATTATAATCTGTAATTTTTTGTACCATTTTCTCTATTCGTTTTGAAGGTGTTTCTACTCCTGCAGCGTATCCTTTGAATAATACGTTATCAGAATAAATGACGCCATTCGGTGCAAGCATCGGTGCGTATAAATCAAAAAAACGTCGGTATTGCCCCTTGGCTGCATCAATAAAAATGGCATCAAACGGTCCATACTTTTCCGCTTCTTCTGCCAGTTCAAGCGCATCACCAAACAATATATGTACGCGCCCCATGTCATTTGAACGACCTATATTTTGAAGTGCCTGTTCATGCCGCTCGCTGTCCCGCTCCATCGTTGTAACATGAAGACCAGGTACAGCCTCTGCCATCCGAAGCGCTGAGTAGCCTATCGCTGTTCCAATTTCGAGCAAACGCGCCGGTTTTTGAAGCTTTAACATCGTAATTAACGTTTCCATGCCCACTGGCTCCATAATAGGCACACGGTGTTTTAGTGCGTACTGCTCCATTTCCGCAAACAATTCCTCGCGTTCCGGAAGCAGCGATTCAATGTAGCGGTGTATATCGTCTTCCATGAAATTATGACCTCTTTTCTAAGAAAAAGAGAAAGCTGTATTAGCTTTCCCAAGTCTTCTGTGCCGGAATTATTCTATCATAGAAAAGAGAGAAAATCCATGTGCGTTTCTTATTGATCATTTGTAATATATTTTTGTTTAAGTGCATTATGTTCATCCAATGTTTTTGAATAATATACATCCCCTGCAGGTGAAGCAAGGAAGTATAAATAATCTGTCTGTACCGGTTCTAGAACTGCTTCCATCGAGTCCCTTCCGCTGTTGCCGATCGGTCCTGGTGTCAGCCCTTTTACTTGGTATGTGTTATAAGGTGAATTAACTTCAAGATCTTTATATAAAACACGATCCTGATGTGTACCTTTTGCGTATAAAATGGTTGGGTCTGTTTGCAAAGGCATATCTATTTTCATTCGATTAAAAAAGACACTGGCGATTTTTTTACGGTCTGTTTTGCCGGTTGCTTCTTCTTCAACGAGTGAAGCAATTGTTAAAAATTCATGAATGGTCATGCCGGATGCTTTAATTTGATTTGTATAGCTTTTAACAACTTCATCTGTCTTTGCGATCATTTCTTCCGCGAGTTCTTCAACAGATTGAGCGCCAGGCGTCACTTCATAGGTTGCCGGGTATAAATATCCTTCAAGCGGATAACGAATATTTTCATTGAGCACTGCTTTTGTAACAACGGCTGGATACGTTTCGATCATTTTTTGGACAAATGCATCGTTATTAAGCGACTTGAGTACATCTTCCGGATCATGATCTGTTGCAGAAGCTATGAGCTCAGCTATTTGTGTCAATTGATAGCCTTCTGGAATCGAAATCTTTCCATCTGCTAAACCTGTCACCTTTCCTTCTTTTAACGCTGCGATAATTTCTTCAGGCGTCATTGAAGGAGATAGTGTATATTCACCTGCCTGAAAATCGCCTTCCCCTCTATATTTTACATAATATTTAAAGAGAGTCGCGTTTTTAACAATGCCGCCTTCTTCAAGTCTCTGTGAAATAGAAGATAAACTTGATCCTAGCGGAATGGACACTGCTACTTCTTCCTCACTTGTTTCATCGGCCGGATTAACGGCACTTTGCCATACATAATACGCACCCGCAGCTCCTCCTATCATGATAAACAGGAGGAAAATAAGCACAAATAATACAGCTCGTTTCAGCCGCTTTTTTTTTCGACCGGCCGGCGGATATAGCTCATTCGACATAAAGATCCCCTTTCGACAATATCTTGCATTTTTTCTTATTATACAAGAACATTATCAAAAGAAAAAGAACAGGTGCTTATTAGCTGCCTGTTCTTTTAAAAATTATTCTTGCTCTTCATCATCGAGGAATGTGTTAAGCATTTCTTCAATCATATCCCACTCTTCATCCGATTCGATCGGTTCAAGCTCTCCGTCTTCCCCATCTTCTTTTGGAATGAACGATGATGCATGAATTTCGATTTCTTCGTTATCATCTTCCTCTGCGCCTATAGGGAAATAAAGGACATATGATTTTTTAAATTCATCTGAATCAAATGTAAAAAGCACTTCACAAAGCTGCTCGTTGCCGTTTTCGTCAATTACTGTAATTTGTTTTTCGCCATGTTCCATAATTGGTCACCTCATTATTTTTGACTGTCGAGATATCCTTGCAGAATCATCATCGCTGCCATTTTATCGATCACTTTTTTACGTTTTTTCCGGCTGACATCTGCCTCTAATAATACACGTTCCGCTGCCATTGTCGTTAATCGCTCATCCCAGAGAATGGCAGGAAATCCGAATTTCTCCTCCAGCATCGCCGCAAAGCGCTGTGCTGCTTCTCCACGTGGACCAATTGTATTATTCATGTTCTTTGGAAAGCCAACGACAAATTTGCTCACGTCATGCTCGCGTACAAGTTCGCCGATCCGTTCCATGCCAAATTCACCGGCTTCTTCGTTAATCTTTATTGTTTCAATGCCCTGGGCTGTCCAGCCAAAGGCATCACTAATCGCGATGCCTACTGTTTTTGTGCCGGAATCAAGACCCATCGTTCTCATGATGTCGTATCCTCCTGCTGTTCTTTCAAGTACGTTTTGACAAGTTCTTCAATGATTTCATCCCGTTCTAGACGCCGAATTAAGTTACGTGCATCATTATGCCGCGGAATATAAGCCGGATCACCCGAAAGCAAATATCCGACAATTTGATTGATCGGATTGTAGCCTTTTTCTTCAAGTGCACTATGCACTTTAAACAATACTTCTTTTACATTCTCGTCATACGGTTCTTCAGGAAAGTTAAACCGCATTGTCTTGTCAAAAGAACTCACTGTCAGCACCTCACTTCATGCGGGGGCAAATTTAGCCCGCTCTTGTACGTTATGTTCATTGTACAACAATTAACGATATATTCAAATGGATTTCACCCATTCCTCGGCACATTTTAATGCTTCTTCCATTTTTGACGGATCTTTCCCGCCAGCCTGTGCCATATCTGCGCGTCCGCCACCGCCACCGCCGAGACGTCCTGCTACTTCTTTTACAAGTTTACCCGCATGGTATCCTTTTTCTGTTAAATCACCTGTCACAGCAGTGACCACATTTACTTTGCCCTCTGCTGCAGCAACAAGCACGATGATTCCAGGTGTCACTTTTTGTTTCAATTCATCTGCCATTGTACGCAGTGTATTCATATCTGAAGCCTGTACGCTTACGGCAAGAAGCTGGACACCATTAATCATTTGAATTTGGTCTGTTAAACTCCCTGCTTCTATGTTAGACAATTTCTTTGAAAGTGATTCATTTTCACGTTGTAATTCTTTTAACTCTGTCTGAATACTCTCCACTTTCACTAAAATATCTTTCGGATTTGATTTTAGTTTCGTTGCGGTTTCTTTCAACAGTTGTGCCTGATTGTTCAAATAAAGGAAGGCGCCTTTACCTGTAACGGCTTCAATACGGCGTGTACCCGCACCAATACCACTTTCAGACAGGATTTTAAAGAGACCGATCTCTGCTGTATTGATCACATGACACCCGCCACATAACTCTAAGCTATAATCTCCTATCGATACAACACGGACGATATCTCCATATTTTTCACCGAACAATGCCATTGCACCCATCGCTTTCGCTTCTGCAATTGGTTTAAAGGCTATTTCCACTGCCATCCCTTGCCAAATTTTTTCGTTGACGATTGTTTCGACCTGCGCAAGTTCTTCTGCTGTTACTTGTCCAAAATGCGAAAAGTCAAAACGAAGACGGTCTGGATCAACGAGTGAACCTGCTTGATTTACATGTGTGCCTAGCACATCTTTTAGCGCTTGATGCATCAAATGTGTCGCTGTATGGTTTTTAATAATTTTTCCTCGTGACAGTACATCCACTTTCACTTTAACACTGCTGTCTGCTATTAATGTACCGGTTTCTACAACTGCGTGATGCACATTTTGACCATTCGGTGCTTTTTGCACATCTTTCACCGCAACGCGCACTGCATCAGATTCTAGTACGCCTTTATCAGCAATCTGTCCGCCGCTTTCAGCATAAAATGGTGTTTCTTTCAAAATAAATTGAATTTCATCGCCTTCATGGGCCTCATCAACTATCACTCCGTCTTTTATAATGACCGCGACTTTCGTGTCAACAGTGAGACAATCGTATGTGAATGTGCTTTCCGTCTTAATCGTTGATAGTATACCGCCTTGAACTTGCATCGAATCCGTATCTTGACGAGCTGCACGGGCGCGTTCACGCTGCTGCTTCATTTCTTGCTCAAATCCTGCGTGATCAGCTTTCATTCCTTCTTCTTCTGCATATTCTTCTGTCAGCTCAACGGGGAAACCGTACGTATCGTATAAGCGGAAAATATCTGCACCGGCAATAGTATCAGAGCCGGCTGCTCTCGCTTTTTCAATAACAGAAGACAAAATCGCCAGCCCTTCATTTAATGTTTCATGGAATCTTACTTCTTCATTTTTAATCACTTTTTGAATAAAGGCTGATTTTTCCATCACCTCTGGATAAAAATCGTTCATTACACTACCAACAACCGGCACAAGCTCATACATGAACGGGCGATTAATGCCAATTTGTTTTGCATAACGCACTGCACGGCGTAGTAAGCGGCGAAGGACATAGCCACGCCCTTCATTTGACGGAAGCGCGCCATCGCCAATAGCAAAGGCAACCGTACGAATATGGTCCGCAATCACTTTAAACGCAGTGTCTTTTTCTGCATTCACTCTGTATTTTTCGCCAGAAATCCGCTCTGTTTCACGGATAATCGGCATAAATAAATCCGTATCAAAGTTTGTTGGTACATTTTGAACGACCGATGCCATCCGCTCAAGGCCCATTCCTGTATCAATGTTCTTCTTCGGAAGCGGCGTATATGTGCCGTCTGGATTATGGTTAAACTCGGAAAAGACGAGATTCCATACTTCAAGATAACGATCATTTTCCCCTCCCGGGTACAATTCAGGATCATTTTCATCAGCGCCATATTCTTCGCCCCGATCGTAGAAAATTTCTGTATTCGGGCCGCTTGGACCTTCTCCTATATCCCAGAAATTCCCTTCAAGACGAATGATTCGATCATCTGGCACACCAATTTCATTTTTCCAGATCAAATACGCTTCTTCATCTTCTGGGTGAATCGTCACAGATAATTTATCTGCTTCAAAGCCGATCCACTTTTCGTCTGTTAAGAACTCCCATGCCCAGTGTATCGCTTCTTTTTTGAAATATTCTCCGATTGAAAAGTTCCCCAGCATTTCAAAAAATGTATGATGACGTGCTGTTTTACCAACGTTTTCAATATCATTCGTACGAATCGATTTTTGTGCATTTGTAATGCGTGGATTGTCTGGAATAATGCGTCCATCAAAATATTTCTTCAATGTGGCTACACCGCTGTTAATCCAGAGGAGGCTCGCATCGTCAATCGGAACAAGCGGTGCGCTCGGTTCCACACGATGGCCTTTCTCCTGAAAAAATTCTAAATATAGGCGGCGAATATCAGCGCCGGTTAATGTTTTCATTAAAAATTCCTCCTCAAAATATGTATCATTTAATTTGTGATAAATCGGAGAAAAGAACGAAAAGACAACAAAAAAAGCCCTATCCCCTAACAGGGACGAAGGCCTCTTCGCGGTACCACCCTGATTGCGAATCAACTTTATGATGACTCGCCTCTCAAACACCTTAACGCGGCATACGGCAATATTTCCTGCACTCGGGACCTAGCTTTCCATCATTCTTCATTCAGAATTCCTTCCAGCCTAGGGAACTCTTCTCTAATCGAATGGGCTATGATGTACTTTTGTCCTTCTCCGATTTGTCAAAATAGATTGATAATCGAATTATAAAAAGGATTAGGCCGTTTGTCAATGAAACTCACGACCATTCATCAATTGGACTAAGCGAGCCGTCTTCTTCCACTTGATGAATCACGAGACCGCCTTCTAGTTCAGACATTTCTACACAACAGTCGTGGCAATAAAACTGGCCAGCCCCAATTCTTCCAACTTCTCGGCTGCCGCAGTTCGGACAATATGTCATACTGTTCACTCCTACTTCTTTTAAAAGCAGTATTGTCCATACGGCGCGCTTTTATGCTTCAACCTGTAAAAAATCGTATGGTGTGACACGATCCATTCCGATCATTGGATCCACATTCATCCATGTCTCTTCCGTTAACTTCCCGGCAGCGGGCGGCAAAGAGGACGTTTCCTCTTCTGTAAGCCGCTCTGCCAGCGCCGTTTTTCGAATAAGGTCATCGTTTCTGGCTATCCCTATGTTAAAAGCCTCTTCTTCACCACACAAAATAAGAAATTGTTTGCTTCGCGTAATTGCGGTATAAAGCAAATTGCGCCGCAGCATCCGGTAATAACTTTTAACAACTGGTAAAATGACGATTGGAAACTCGCTTCCTTGCGATTTATGGATCGAGCAGCAAAATGCGTGTGTTATTTGATTTAAGTCATTGCGTGTATATGTTACTTCATTTCCTTCATATGAGACGATGATCATATCTTCTTTTTCCGTATTTTCTTTTGCGAAAAAGATGGCAACAATTTCGCCGATGTCACCATTAAAAACATTTTGTTCCGGCTGATTGATAAGCTGCAGCACTTTATCGCCAATTCGATATTTAATGGAACCGTATGGCAGTTCTTTTCGCCGGCCATCTGTGTTTGGATTGAGTACATTTTGCAGCACTTCATTCAATTTATCAATGCCTGCAGGTCCTTTGTACATCGGTGCGAGCACTTGAATATCACGGGGTTCGTATCCTTTTCCTGCTGCATTTTTAACGACCTTTTCAATGACTTCTGGAATTTGTTCAGTCCGGCAGCGAAGAAAAGAGCGGTCTTTTTGTGGCTGTGTAAGCGTATCAGGCACATGGCCGTCTTTTATGCTGTGCGCCAGGCTAATAATAGACGAGCCTTCTTCCTGTCGATAAATATCCGTTAAACGGACAGACGGAATCACTTGGGATGCCAGCATATCTCTTAATACTTGTCCGGGACCGACCGACGGCAGCTGATCCTCATCACCAACGAGCACAATTTGCATATCATCCGGTACCGCTTTAAACAGTTGGTGCGCAAGCCAAATGTCCACCATCGACATTTCATCCACAATTAACAGCCGTCCGGCGATTTCTTTTCCTTCTTCTTCTGGCTCTTCCTGTCCGTTAAAACCGAGCAGCCGGTGAATCGTAACCGCAGGCAGACCGGTCGATTCCATCATTCGCTTAGCTGCACGTCCAGTCGGCGCGCACAATTTAATTGGAAACGGCTCTTCTTTATCGTACCGCTTCGAATCAAGGGACAGTCCGTGCAGTTCACCGTATAGTTCAACAATCCCTTTAATAACAGTCGTTTTTCCGGTACCGGGTCCACCTGTTAAAATCATTAACGGAGATGACAGCGCCGTTTGAATTGCACGCTTTTGGGATGGTGCGTATGATATACCCGTACGATCTTCGAGTTCACCAAGCGCCAATAAAAATTCAGATTCAGGAAACGAATTTGACTCTTGATCGAGCACTCTCTGTATATTCGTCACAAGCCCTTTTTCCGAAAAATAAAGAGACGGCATATAGACGCGCTTATCTTCACCTGACACCTTTCCTTCTTCTTCAAGTTCGATAAGACGAGATGCAATAACGTCAAATTCAGCCGTGCCATTCGCACTTTTGTCCAGCAGTTCCTTTATATGGGTTAAAAGCGTGTCCGCTTCTACATAGCAATGCCCGTCTTGTAAGCATTGCTGTTCAAGCGTAAATAAAATCGCCGCTTTCAGCCGGTCCGGATGTGCCCCGCTGATCCCGATTTTCGCCCCAATTTCATCTGCACGGATAAAACCAATCCCATCAATGTCTTCCACAAGTTTATACGGATTTTCTTGAATAATATTTAATGACTCATTGAAATACATTTGATAAATTTTCATCGATAGCTGGGGCCCAAAGCCGAAATCATTTAATGCAATCATAATTTGTTCAAGACCCTGGTGTTGCATTAACGTTTCGTATAACATGTTGGCTTTTTCTACAGGAAGCCGCGGCACTTCTTTTAAACAGGTCCGGTCTGCAATAATTTTCGAAATCGCCTGTTCACCAAGTGTTTCAACAATCATTTCTGCTGTTTTTTTACCGATTCCTTTAAATAGATCGCCGGATAGATAGGTGATGACGCCCTGCTTCGTCTTTGGCATTTCTTTTTGTGCTGTCCTAGCAATAAACTGGCGTCCAAATCGTGGATGATCTTTAAATTGACCATGAAATATATACATCTCTTGCTCATGAACAGCGGGGAAATAACCCGTCACGACCGCTTCTTTTTCTTCATAATTTCCATCCGTTTCCGTGACGCGGACACGAAGAACAGTGTAAAAGTTTTCGGTATTCCGAAAAACCGTCACAATATGCCGTCCTTTTAGAAACTGTTCACCTTCTGTAAATAAATCTCTTTTCTCTTGTGCCACCGTGCCTCCACTCCGTTATTCTGCTTTTTCAAGCAGTTTTTTGCCATATCCAGCGAGCATATGATCCGGCTGAATATCCAGTGCATGGTCGAAACACTCGTGCGCTTTTTCTGTATTTTCAAGGTGTCCCGCATATAAGACGCCAAGATTATAATAGGCATCTGCATGATTTGGATCCTGTTCAATCACGGTCTCTAGCTGACTTGTCGCATCCGCGTATTGCTCCGTTTTAGCGAGTGCCAATGCAAATTGAAATCGTGCTTCTGTATCTTGTTCATTCAATTCAACCGCCCGCATTAAAAAAGGAAGCGCCATAACGGTCTGTTCAAGCTGTACAAACGACAGTCCCAGCATGAAAAAGGCATCGGCTTCATCCATACCATTTCGGGTTGCTTTTTCAAATGACTTGGCTGCTTCTTCAAATTGCTCTTGACTGAAATAAAAGGAACCTAGTGCATAATGAGCGGCGCCTGCAGCGGAGTCCACTTCTACCGCTTTTTTATAAAATTTCAATGCCCGTTCGTCGTTTCCCATTTCAGCTAATACATGGCCGAAATTAATGTACGCGGCTGAATCATTGGGCTTTTCCTCAATTTGCTCTGTAAATAACTTTAGTGCCTCTTCCCATTTTCCTTCTTTTAAAAATTCAATACCTTGCTCGTTTTTGTCCATCGTATCCTCCGAAAAAGTTGTTTCTTTCATTATAACAAAGACAAGTAAATGTCCCAAAAAATACTTTAAGCCAACCGATCTATTATTTTTATAAATCGCCTTCAAATAAAACAATCCCGCCGGGCATAAGCGGCGGGATTGTTTTATCATCCTACATAGTCAAGCTGTTTTCCTTCTTTAAATACTTCATCGATCGTGCCCCCGCCAAGACAAATGTCCCCGTCATAAAAGACGACAGCCTGACCCGGTGTAATGGCGCGTACTGGTTCGTCAAATGTAACACTTGCCTGGCCGCCAGCGATCATCTTAACCGTTACGCCTGTATCTGCCTGGCGGTAACGAAATTTTGCCGTACAACGAAATGTATCCGGCATGTCCCTATCTGATGTAAAACCAACATTTACAGCAGTCAATGAATCCGAATATAGCTTTTCGTGATCAAATCCTTGCACCACGTACAATTCATTTTTCTTAAGATCTTTCCCACCGACAAACCACGGGTCGCCGGAGCCGCCGATGCCAAGACCGTGGCGCTGACCTATTGTATAGTACATTAACCCGTCATGACGGCCCATTTTCGCACCGGCAAAGGTCACCATATTCCCCGGCTGTGCGGGTAAATACTGGCCTAAAAACTCTTTGAAATTGCGTTCACCAATAAAACAAATACCTGTTGAATCTTTTTTCGCAGCAGTTGCAAGTCCTGCTTCAGCCGCGATTTCACGGACGCGTTTTTTCTCGAGCTCACCAATCGGGAACATCACTTTATCAAGCTGACTTTGCGATAGCTGATTTAAAAAATACGTTTGGTCTTTATTGTTATCAACACCGCGCAGCATTTTGACTTCGCCGCCGCTCCGGTCAATTCTTGCGTAATGACCTGTCGCTAGATAATCGGCACCTAGCTTCATAGCGTGGTCTAAAAAGGCTTTAAACTTAATTTCCTTATTACACATGACATCCGGATTTGGCGTACGTCCCGCTTTATATTCATCTAAAAAGTACGTAAATACTTTATCCCAGTACTGCTTTTCAAAATTGACGGCATAATATGGAATGTCAATTTGATTGCAGACGCGGATGACATCCTCATAATCTTCCGTCGCCGTGCAGACGCCAAATTCATCTGTATCATCCCAGTTTTTCATGAAGATGCCGATGACGTCGTATCCCTGCTCTTTAAGCAGCAGAGCCGCAACCGAAGAATCGACACCACCGGACATGCCGACTACAACTCGTGTATCTTTCGGTGCTTTCATTTCTTCACTCTCTTTCTATGAGAGCCGCTTGACGATTTCAGCCGTTTTTACCGCAGCTCGCTCAATTTGTTCTTTTGTATTGTTTAATCCGAAGCTGAATCGGATGGATGAACGTAATTTATCAGAATCTGTACCGAACATCGCTGTTAATACGTGAGATGGCTCGATGGATCCTGCTGTACATGCCGAACCGCTCGATGCTGCAATTCCTTCCATGTCAAGATTGACAAGAAAAGCTTCAATATCGACTCCCGGAAAAAATAAGTTTAGCACATGTACAAGTGACTGTTCAACTTTACTGTTTACCGAAAAATCGATGTTCTGTTTCTCTAATGTTTCAATGAACATCGATTTTAATTCTTTGTATTGACTGGTTCGTTTTTCCATCGATTCGACCGCAATGGAGGCTGCCGCAGCCATTCCAGCAATGGAGGCAACATTTTCCGTTCCAGCCCGACGTTTTCGCTCTTGTTCACCGCCATATAAGAGCGGGGATAGCGGCGAGCCTGCCTTTGCATACAAGGCACCAATTCCTTTAGGCCCATTAATTTTGTGGCCCGAGATGGCTAGAAAATCAACATTTAATTCCTGAACGTTAATGGGTAAAATACCATACGCTTGAACGGCATCGACATGGAATAGTGCCGAATGTTCACGGAGAAGATCTCCAATTTCTTTCACAGGCTGAATAGCCCCTGTTTCATTGTTCCCATACATAATTGACACAAGAATGGTATCCTCGCGGAGCGCTTTCTCTACATCTTGAACGCTGACGACACCTGATTCATCTACTGGCAAATATGTAATGTCAAATCCTTCTTTTTCAAGTGCTTTGCACGCGTGCAGGACAGCATGATGTTCTATTGCTGTTGTAATAATATGACCTGTTTTTTTCAAACGGGCCGTGCCAAAAATAGCTAAGTTGTCTGCTTCTGTACCGCTCCCGGTGAAGATAATATCATTGTATCCAGCATGCAGCGTGCCTGCAATTGTCGTTCGTGCTTCATCCACTACACGGCGGGCATCACGCCCAAAAGAATGAATACTTGATGGATTTCCATGCGTGTCGGATAACACATCAAGTATCACCTTTGCAGCATCCGGATGAACAGGAGACGTGGCAGCGTGATCTAAATAAATTCGGTCCATTTTCACACCCCGTTAAATATAAAACATGTACGCATCAGATTCGCCGGTTGCCGTATGGTTTGCCAGGTCATCAAGCGTTGTATTTTCAAGCACATTTTTAATGGCATCACTGATCCGGATCCATAGTTCGCGTTTCGCAGGCTCTTCCTCTTCAATGCCTTCAACAAGCGTAATCGGTCCTTCAAGCACACGAATAATGTCACCTGCTGTAATTGTTTCTGGCTCATGACCGAGCACGTATCCACCGTATGCACCGCGAATGCTGCGGACAAACCCTGCATTGCGCAGCGGTGCAATCAGCTGCTCTAAATAATGTTCTGATAAATTGTGTGCTCCGGCAATTACTCGCAGTGATGTCGGTCCGTCACCATGTCGTTTTGCCAGTTCAATCATAATCGTTAATCCGTATCGCCCTTTAGTAGATATCCTCAATTTTTACACCTCTTTTTTCTTCCATACAAGTATTTTGCTATTGTTATATCCTTCATTTATACACCATTTTTATTCATTACATAATAAGTTCCATCACCTGCTCATCATAGTATACCATTTCATAGGAACAAAAAACATGCCGGAATACTATGGATTATGATACAGTGAGACAATATACAATGATTGGGGGGTTTTTATGAAGCCGCTTGCCTACCGGATGCGGCCGCGTACGATCGATGAAGTCACCGGCCAAGATCATTTAACTGGAAAAGGAAAAATTATTCGCCGTATGACAGATGCAAAGCAATTGTCATCGATGATTTTATACGGACCGCCTGGCACCGGGAAAACGTCTATTGCCGGCGCGATTGCCGGTAGCACAAAATATGCGTTCCGGATGCTGAATGCGGTCACAAGCAACAAAAAAGACATGGAAATTGTGGCAACTGAAGCAAAAATGTCAGGCAAAGTTATCTTGCTGCTAGATGAGGTTCATAGGCTGGATAAAGCAAAACAAGATTATTTATTGCCGTTTTTAGAAAACGGGATGATTACACTGATCGGTGCGACAACGAGCAATCCTTATCATGCGATCAATCCCGCGATTCGCAGCCGATGTCAAATTTTCGAGGTGAAGCCACTCACACCGGATGCAGTGAAAAAACTGCTTTTGCGTGCGCTTGATGATTCAGAACGAGGACTTGGTTCCTACAAAACCGATGTGACAGACGAAGCGCTTAATCATTTTGCGGAAGCATCTGGAGGGGATGTGCGAAGTTCATTAAATGCGCTCGAGCTTGCCGTTACATCAACACCGCCAAACTCAGATGGTGTCATTTCCGTTACACTTGAAACAGCCGAAGAATGTTTGCAGCAAAAAAGCTTTGCGCACGATAAAGATGGGGATGCACACTATGATGTGTTAAGCGGCTTTCAAAAATCGATTAGAGGCAGCGATGTCAATGCGGCGCTTCATTATTTAGCACGGCTGATTGAAGCGGGCGATCTCGTTAGTATTGCCCGCCGTCTACTCATCATCGCTTACGAAGATATCGGGCTTGCAAGTCCTCAGGCAGGTCCCCGTACACTTGCGGCCATTGAAGCAGCGGAACGGACTGGCTTTCCAGAAGCACGTATTCCACTTGCCAATGCTGTTATTGAACTTTGTTTATCTCCAAAATCAAATACAGCTTATAAAGCGATTGATGCAGCCCTTGCCGATATCCGTGCTGGACGCGCAGGCGAAATACCTGCTCACGTAAAAGACGCAAGTTATAAAAGTGCTGGAAAACTTGGTCGTGGCGTAGACTACAAGTATCCGCATGATTTCGAAAACGGCTGGGTCCCTCAGCAATATTTGCCGAATACGCTAAAAAACAAACGCTACTATGAGCCAAAAATGACTGGTAAATTTGAACAGGCATTAGCCAGTGTATACGAGAAAATTGAAAAAGGAAAACGATAATTTTTAGCTTTTTCATTTTTTCGTCTATTCTTATAACGAAATAATCAATTGTATACTAAAAACAGCAGTGCTGACGAAATCATTGGTCGGCACTACTGTTTTTATGTAGTGGAACATATGCATACAGATGTTCCATTTACCAAAAACCCGAGACGTTCATGTAAAAGCAGAAAAGAGCTGTCTCAAAATACATCAATTCGAGACAACTCCCCTATTAATCATTTACACGGGCTATTTTAATGTCTTTTAATACTTCTCGCACAACGTAGCTGGCCATAATTAATCCGGCTACAGACGGTACAAACGCATTGGACGCCGGCGGCATTTTTGCTTTGCGGATTTCCGCATCATCGTTGCCGACCACCTTACGCACATCTTCGCGAATAACAATTGGACTTTCATCAGAGAAGACGACAGGTATACCTTTTTTAATGCCTTCTTTTCGGAGACGTGTCCGAATGACTTTCGCAAGGGGGTCCGTGTGTGTTTTGGAAATATCAGCAATGGTAAAACGGGTCGGATCCATTTTATTGGCCGCACCCATACTAGAAATAATGGGTATATCCCGTTTTAAACATTCTTTCATCAAATGAATTTTATATGAAATTGTATCAGAAGCATCCACAACAAAATCAAGGCTATAGTTAAAAAATTGTTCATACGTTTCCTCCGTATAGAACATTTTTAGCGCAATAACCTCACATTCCGGATTAATATCAGCAATACGCTCTTTCATTAAATCCGCTTTTGGCTGACCCACTGTTGATAATAAAGCAGGCAGCTGGCGATTTATATTTGTAATATCAATGACGTCTTTGTCAACAAGAATTAAACGACCGACACCAGAACGGGCAAGGGCTTCTGCTGAAAACGAGCCAACACCGCCAATTCCGAGTACGGCCACTGTTGTTTGCTTTAATAAATCAAGTCCTTCTTTTCCAAAGGCTAGTTCATTTCGTGAAAATTGATGAAGCATATACACTCACTCCTGTTTTGGACATAAAAAAAAGACGGCGAACCCCAATTGTGCCGTCGTGTAAGATTATATGTTTTGAACCCGCTCACTCGCAGGTGGGTGCCCTGCTTCAGGCGTTGCAAGTCCCCGCAAAGGGCATGTGCGCTGTCCAAAAACCCGGACTCCCTAAACATATGGCGTTCGGTCAAAACAGATAGAAAAACTAACGTACACATCAGGATTCGCCTTTCTGATTACATATTATCATATGCTTTTTAAGCCGTCAACTCTAGACATCTGTATTAATCAGAAAATTTAAATTATTATTCTTTCTTATTTATTTAGCTGTTTGACGGACACGCAAATGCAATTCTTCCAGCTGCGCTTCAGACACTTCGCCCGGTGCATTTGTTAATACACATGACGCACTCGCTGTTTTCGGGAATGCAATCGTGTCACGCAAGTTTGTACGGCCTGCAAGAAGCATGACCATTCGATCAAGTCCTAAAGCAATACCGCCATGTGGAGGCGCGCCATATTCAAATGCTTCAAGCAAGAAACCAAATTGTTCTCTCGCTTGTTCTTCTGTGAAACCAAGCAATTTAAACATTTTCTCTTGAATATCGCTTTCAAAAATACGGATTGAACCGCCGCCAAGTTCATAACCGTTCAAGACGATATCATACGCTTGCGCATGAACAGCACCTGGATCTGAGTCAAGTTTGTCCAAATCTTCACGGGCAGGCATCGTGAACGGGTGGTGAGCCGCATAGTAGCGCCCTTCTTCTTCATCATACTCAAGAAGCGGCCAGTCTGTCACCCAAAGGAAGTTGTATTTTGATTCGTCAATCAAGCCAAGTTCTTTGCCAAGCTTGAGGCGAAGAGCACCTAGGGCATCCGCAACGATTTGCTTTTTATCCGCTACGAACATAATTAAATCGCCTGTTTTAGCGCCGGCTGTTTCAAGCATTTTTGCTTGTTCTTCTTCTGTAAAGAATTTAATAATAGGTCCTTTTAATCCATCTTCTTCGACTTTAAGCCAGGCAAGACCTTTTGCACCATATATCGCGGCAAATTCAGTCAAATGATCGATGTCTTTACGTGAGTATTTTATGCCGCCACCTGGTACGTTCAGTGCTTTTACTTGACCGCCAGATTCAACAACTTGTGCAAATACTTTAAAACCAGAGCCTCGAACAACGTCCGCCATGTCAATAAGTTCAAGGCCGAAACGTGTATCAGGCTTGTCAGATCCGAAACGGTTCATTGCTTCATCGTATGTCATGCGCTGGAACGAATCCGTAATATCAACATTCTTCACACGCTTTACAACACGTTTTAGCATTTCTTCTGTCATTTGCATAATATCTTCCTGACTCATAAAACTCGCTTCAATATCGACTTGTGTAAATTCAGGTTGACGGTCTGCACGCAAATCTTCATCGCGAAAACAGCGGGCAATTTGATAATAACGGTCAACACCAGATACCATTAATAACTGTTTGAAAATTTGTGGTGACTGTGGCAATGCATAAAATTCACCTGGATGAACACGGCTAGGTACTAGGTAATCCCGCGCACCTTCTGGCGTTGATTTTGTTAAAATTGGTGTTTCAACGTCAAGAAAGCCGCTGTCATCTAAATAATCACGGATTGTTTTTGTCACGTCACTGCGCATTTTCAATGTATCAAACATAACCGGACGGCGAAGATCCATGTAACGATATTTCAAACGGATATCCTCTGATACTTCCATACCATCTTCAATCATAAATGGCGGTGTTTTCGCTTCGCTTAATACATTGATTTCTGTTACATGTACTTCAATCGTACCTGTTGCAATGTTTTCGTTAATCGTTTCCGCATCACGCTTTACGATTTTCCCTTTAATATCTAGAACATATTCATTCCGTACTTTTTCAGCGATAGCAAGTGCTTCTCGGGAAATTTCCGGATTAAATACAATTTGCATAATGCCTGTACGGTCGCGTAAATCAATAAAGATGACGCTTCCTAAGTCACGGCGGCGCTGCACCCATCCTTTTAAGGTTACTTCTTCTCCAATATGCTGCTCGGTCATTTCACCACAATAATATGATCTTCCAAACATTTATTTCGCCTCCATTTTTGTTTTTAGATAATCTGCAAGCTCCGAAAGTAGAACATTGTCCTGCGATCCCTCTGCCATATCTTTTACCGTAATTCGATTCTCGGCCAGCTCATCTTCACCAAGAATAGCCGTGAATCTTGCTTTTTGACGGTCAGACGCTTTCAGCTGTGCTTTCATTTTTCTGTCCTGATAGTCACGGTCTGCTGAAAATCCAGCTGTTCGAAGCTCATGTACCAGAGCAACAGAACGGTCTTTTGCCTCCATACCGAGTGCGACGATAAAACAGTCTAGTCCGCTGTCAACCGGCCACTCGACCTTTTCTGCTTCCATAGCCGCAATAAACCGCTCAATGCTGAATGCAAACCCAATCCCCGGTGACTCGGGTCCACCAAGATCCTGCACAAGGCCATTGTAACGGCCGCCGCCGCATAACGTTGTAATCGCACCGAATCCTTCCGCTTCACTCATCACTTCAAATGCAGTGTGATTGTAATAATCAAGGCCGCGAACGAGCTTCGGATCAATTGTATACGCTATACCGATTGCATCCAAATAACCCGTCACTTTTTCAAAATATGTTTTTGATTCATCATTCAAATAATCAAGAATCGACGGTGCCGTGGCCATCAAGTCATGATCACGATCTTTTTTGCAATCAAGAATGCGAAGCGGGTTTTTCCGAAGACGCGTCTGGCAGTCTACACAAAATTCATCGATACGTGGCTCAAAGTGTGAAATAAGGGCTTTACGATGTGCATTCCGGCTTTCAGCATCGCCCAGTGAATTGATGACGAGGTTAATTTTTTTTAATCCTGCTGACGTATAAATATCCATAATGAGCGCCATTACTTCAGCGTCAATCGCCGGATCTTCACTGCCAATTGCTTCAACACCAAACTGGACGAATTGACGATAACGTCCAGACTGCGGACGTTCGTAGCGGAACATTGGTCCTGTATAAAATAATTTAGTCGGCTGATCCGGTATACCAAACATTTTATTTTCAACAAATGAACGGACAACAGCTGCCGTACCTTCTGGACGAAGGGTTAAGCTTCTTTCCCCTCGATCTTCAAACGTGTACATTTCTTTTTGAACGATGTCGGTTGTATCCCCAACACTTCGCGTAAATAGTTCTGTATGTTCAAAAATCGGCGTGCGAATTTCTTTATAGTGATAACGGCGGCATACATTTTTTGCGATCGACTCAATGTACTGCCATTTTTCCGATTGTCCTGGTAAAATATCTTGCGTGCCGCGTGGAACTTTCACTGACATGCTCATTTCCCCCTCGTGTATGTATAAGCACATAAAAAAACTTCCATCCCTACAACTATTTGCAGGGACGGAAGTTTCCGCGGTGCCACCCTCGTTAAAGCCGAAGCTTTCACTTTTTTGATAACGCAATACGCGGTTTTTCCTACTCTTGTTCAGAAAAACGCCTCAGAAGTGTCTTTTCATGAAGATGTACCGTAAATGCTCTCAGTCTCGGCATTTTTCTCTGTCCGGTCAGGCTTTCATTACTTTTCTTCATCAATGGCTTTTATAATTATATAAGGATCAAAGGCTAAATTCGTGACTTCCTGTCACAACGCCTTTGTGACCTGCTTCCTGCAGGCCCCCGATGAAAGAATTATAAAAAACTTTCGCTTATTTTTCAAGCACGTTTTATGCTTTGCTGTCGAGAATAAGCGTGACAGGACCATCATTCACAAGCGATACATCCATCATAGCACCAAATATACCTGTTTCCACGTGTACCCCTTTTCCCCGTAGCAGGTCATTAAACTGTTCATATAAAACGTTAGCCTGTTCACCGCCAGCTGCTGCCATAAAGTTTGGACGGCGGCCTTTTTTACAGTCTCCATAAAGCGTAAACTGCGAAATGGATAAAATCGAACCCCCGCGGTCAAGCAGCGATTCATTCATTTTGCCATTTTCATCTTCAAAAATACGCAAGTTGATAATTTTTTCAGCAAGCCAAGCCACATCTTTATCTGTATCGTCATGTGTGACACCAACAAGCAGAACAAGACCCGATTCAATACGGCCGATTACTTCCCCATCTACTGCTACAGACGCTCGTTTACTGCGTTGCAAGACAATTTTCATTTGCATAACACCTTCGATCAATTCATAATTCGACGAACCGCATAAATCTCTGGGATTTGCTTCACACGTTCAACTACTTTTTGCAAATGATTCACATTGCGTATGAAGATAGACATATCAATTTTTGCCATTTTATTGCGATCAGACCGCCCGGATACGGCGGAAATATTCGTTTTCGACTCACTGACTGCTTGTAGTACTTCGTTAAGAAGTCCTTGGCGGTCGTAGCCGGAAATTTCGATTTCCACCAAATACTCTTTCTTGTTTGCCGCATCCGATTCCCATTCAACTGAAATAAGCCGATTCTCCGTATCATCCTCTACCTTGACGTTTGGACAATCTGTACGGTGAACAGAAACACCCCGCCCTTTCGTAATATACCCGACAATATCATCACCCGGTACCGGATTACAGCAGCGTGATAGACGGATAAGTAAATTGTCGATCCCTTTCACTGTCACACCGGCATTTTTCTTTTGAGCGGACGGACTCGGCGGCACTTTAATTTCTTTGACAACTTCTTGATTAACCACTCCTTGATCGCGTTGCTTCCGCAATTTTTCTGTTAGACGGTTCGCGACTTGCAAGGCTGTAACCCCATTATAACCGACTGCTGCATACATATCTTCTTCGTTTAAAAAATTGAATTTTTCTGCGATGCGTTTTAAATTTTGCTGGGTCAGTACATCTTTCACATCAAATTCCATGGCTTTAATTTCACGTTCTACCATGTCGCGGCCTTTTTCAACATTCTCTTCGCGGTTTTGCTTTTTGAAAAACTGACGAATTTTATTTTTCGCTTGCGACGTTTGAGCCATTTTAATCCAATCTTTACTTGGACCATACGAATGCTTTGATGTGAGCACTTCCATAATATCGCCTGTTTTTAATTTATAATCAAGGGTAACCATTTTACCATTTGCTTTTGCACCGATCATTTTATTGCCTATTTCTGAGTGAATTCGATACGCAAAGTCAATTGGCACTGAACCGGCAGGCAATTCCAATACATCGCCTTTCGGTGTAAAAACAAACACCATATCGGAAAATAAATCAATTTTCAATGACTCCATAAATTCTTCAGCATCCTGTGACTCATTTTGAAAGTCAAGAATTTCCCGGAACCATGTCATTTTCTTTTCAAACGATGAATGTTCATCTACCGTGCGTCCTTCTTTGTATGCCCAGTGTGCCGCCACCCCGAATTCAGCGATACGATGCATCTCTTTTGTGCGAATTTGCACTTCGAGCGGGTCACCTTTCGGGCCGATAATCGTCGTATGAAGCGATTGGTACATGTTCGTTTTCGGCATCGCAATGTAATCTTTAAACCTTCCGGGCATTGGTTTCCAGCACGTATGAATAATTCCTAATGCTGCATAGCAGTCTTTAATGCTGTCCACAACAATCCGGACGGCAAGCAAATCGTAAATTTCATTAAACTGCTTATGCTGCATCGCCATCTTCCGGTAAATACTATAAATATGTTTAGGACGGCCAGAGATTTCGGCTGTAATTTCCATATTCTTAAGACCCGTCCGCATTTCGTCAATTACATCGTCTAAATATTGCTCTCGTTCATCGCGCTTTCGCTTCATTAAATTTACAATCCGATAATATTGCTGCGGGTTTAAGTATCGGAGTGCTATATCTTCAAGCTCCCATTTAATTTTTGACATTCCGAGACGATGAGCGAGCGGCGCAAAGATTTCCAATGTTTCATTGGAAATGCGGCGCTGTTTTTCCTGCGGCAAATGCTTCAATGTCCGCATGTTATGAAGGCGATCAGCGAGCTTAATTAAAATAACCCGGATATCTTGTGCCATGGCGATAAACATTTTTCGATGATTTTCCGCCTGCTGCTCCTCTTTGGATTTGTATTTAATTTTCCCTAGCTTTGTTACACCGTCGACAAGCATCGCTACTTCCGCATTGAACACATCAGTCAAATCTTGTAATGTAACCTCTGTATCTTCTACTACATCATGCAGAAAACCTGAAGCCACCGTTGCTGGGTCCATTTCTAAATCAGCAAGAATCCCCGCTACTTGAATCGGATGAATAATATAGGGCTCACCTGATTTGCGGAACTGATGCTTATGAGCCTCTTTCGCATATTCATATGCTTTACGGACAAATTCGACGTGTTCCACGTTCAAATAGGTACGAGTCAAGTCAATGACCTGATCGGCGGTTAATATCTGGTCTTTCGCCATATGCTTTGTTCACCTTCGCCCTTTCCGAAAAAACTAATTGTTCTTATTATCGAAAAAAAAGCACAGGATGTAAAGCTATCCTGCACTTTTTTTATAAATCGGGCTATTTTATCGAATCAATTGTAAGCAAGGAGCGTTAAAATATCATATCCATCCAAATTCACTCGGCCATTCAAATACTCTAATTCAATTAAAAATGCAATACCAGCTACAATACCGCCGAGCTGTTCAACAAGTTTAATCGTTGCCTCAATCGTACCGCCTGTCGCAAGTAAATCATCCGTAATCAGCACGCGCTGGCCGGGTTTCACTGCATCTTTATGAATAGTCAATACATCTTTTCCATACTCAAGGCCGTATTCTACTTTGATCGTTTCACGCGGCAATTTTCCCTCTTTCCGAACGGGAGCGAAACCAATACCAAGAGAGTACGCTACCGGGCAGCCAACGATAAAGCCACGTGCTTCCGGACCAATCACAAGATCAATTTCTTTTTCACGTGCATACTCAACAATTTGATTTGTCGCATAACGAAATGCGTCACCATTTTCCATTAATGGTGTAATATCTTTAAATTGCACGCCCGGCTTTGGCCAATCTGGCACTATTTTAATATAGTCTTTTAAATTCATCTTTCTTGTTCCCCCCTTAATATGAAGCAGGCTGCTTGATCCATTCATCAATCACATCTTTCAGTTCACGATAAGATGAATATAGAAGCTTCTGTTCTAGCTTATATTGTGTCTGCTTACGGTTGTATGATGGTGATTCAGTTAAATCACGCTTTTCTGCCCCTTTTTGCAGCTCAATCTTTCCTTCGTTTATTTTAACAAATCCAAGTTCCAGAAACACTTTTGACATGAAACGAACCGCATCATAGGACCAGCCTTGCCTTTTAGCGAATACATCACCTTGATTTTTCACATCAAATGCTTCTCTTTGAAATAAAAAGGCATAATATCGTTTAAAATGATCACGTGTGGGCATTGTACTAAAAAAGTGCCCTTCACGGCTATTGAAATGAGCATAAATACGAGCCGGATTTTTCCCACTGAGAAGAGCTTGAATGATCGTTTCATCTTCCGGTAAATCGATGAATACAACATTCTTTTCATCAATTGACAAGGCAGCCGCTTCGGCAATCGTCGTCAACGTGTAAATCGATGGATCTGCTGTTTTTGTTTTCGTTGAAAAGGCTATGCCGATTCGTTTTTCCGGTACATCGGCATACCAATTTGAAATCGGCTGGCCACCGCGCATATCAAACAATTGACAGTCATCCACGCGCATATCACGAAGCATCAGCTGTGGACGGCGCATATGATTCCATTCGTTGATTGATAGCTCACCGATCACTGAGACGTTGGACGTTTTAGCAATTTGATCCGCATACTCGCCCATGCCGAATCCAACACCGTCAATCGTCTGTCCCTCTCGTTCCAGTGCTACTTTTAAATGGGTTTGACTTGCTCCAATTTTTTTCATTGTTGCTAATTTCGCATCTTTAATAAAGAAAATCGGCTTTGGATTATTCACACCAAACGGTGCTAATTTTTGCAGCTCTTCAATGCCCTGTACAGATATATCGCCTATATTTGCTTCCGCATCAACATTCACAATAGGTGTAAAGTCTTCTTCGGTTAATGTGTCCTTTGCAATTCTCACCATTCTTCTGCGCAGTTCATCTACATTCTCAATTGATAAGGTCATCCCGGCTGCCATAGGATGGCCGCCAAAGTGAGGCAGAATATCACGACAAGCTGATAAGCTTTGGAACAAATCAAATCCTTTAATACTGCGGGCTGAGCCTTTCGCAATACCTTTTTCACGATCAAAGCCTAGCACGATCGCCGGGCGATAAAACGTTTCCGTCAATCGTGATGCGACAATACCGACAACACCTGGATTCCAGCCTTCTTTGCCTACAATAATGACTGGAAATTGATCAGCCGGAAAATCACGGTTCACAATGTCAATCGCTTCTTTCGCCATTTCGTTCACAATGGACTGCCGTTCTTTGTTCACTGCATCAATTTCTTCTGCGAGCATGAGCGCTTCATCCATATCCTCGGTCATCATTAAATCAACGGCGGGTCCAGCATCATCTAAGCGTCCCACTGCATTAATCCGTGGTCCGATCATAAAGCCGACTGTTTCTTCACTAATTGTAGACTGTTCTGTCCCCATTTGTTGACACATGGCAACGATTCCCGGACGTTCAGATTGGCGAAGTACTGCCAGTCCTTTTTTCGCTAGTAATCTGTTTTCCCCATTTAAAGGCACAAGATCGGCAATCGTGCCGATCGCTGCAAGATCCAATAATTGCTCCGGGACATATCCATACAGTGCATGTGCGACTTTAAATGCAACACCAACTCCCGCTAAGTAACCGAATGGATAAGATCCATCGGGATGTTTTGGGTGGATAATGGCAAGTGCTTCGGGCAACTTGGGACCCGGTTCATGGTGATCGGTAATGATTAAATCAATGTCAATTTCTTTTGCTACTTGCGCCTCATGAACAGCTGAAATACCCGTATCAACTGTTATAATTAAACCGAACCCACTTTCTTTTGCATTGCGGAAAGCCTGTTCATTCGGTCCATATCCTTCTGTAAATCGGTTCGGTATGTAATACTCTGCCTGAATGCCATAATCGCGAAGAGCTGTCAATAAGACAGCAGTACTGCTTACACCGTCGGCATCATAGTCACCAAAAACGAGAACAGGCTCATTTTGTTCCTTCGCCTGCTTTATTCGGTTCATTGCTTTTTCCATATCTTTTAATAAATATGGATCGTGAAAGGAAACACCTTCTTCAAATAAAAATGTTCGTGCTGCTGAAACGTTATCAATCCCCCGGCTTAAAAGCAATGAAGCCGCAAGTGGACTTACCTTGATTTCTGCGGCAAATGTTTCACTTTTTTGCCGATCGATATCCTGAACGATCCAGCGCATTTTCGATTTCAACATAAATTTCACCTCATAACTCTCTCATTATACGGCGCACTTTCCCAATTGACAACAATGAGAAAAAACCGTTGACATAACGGCTTTTCAGTCGTTTGACAACGGTTTTTTATTCAACACTCCCGGATTAAACCGAAGTTGAATTCACTTTAGAAAAATCCATTTTACGCTGTTCAAGCTTTAATTCATGCATTTCTTTTTTCAACTGTTCATTTTGACGGATGATCTCTTTATTTTGATGTTTTAACGCCATCATCCGGAACATACTGAACATAAATATCGCAAGCCCTCCCATTAAAACAGCAAATATAATAACAAGAATAAGCGGCCACTGTGCTTGTCCAAAAAAATAGTTCACTGTGACAGGATCAACATTCATAACAGCAAAAATAGCAATAATGAGTGCAAAAATTAATCCTAGAATAAATGTTGTTTGCGTTTTCATCTTCTCCCCTCCCCGTACTCCTTTCTTTTCCCAATTTTGTATGTATTTAAAACATAAAAGCCGCTTTTTTAAAATAAAAAAAGCGAGGGCAGTTCATTCCCCTCGCTTTTTTGCTTATACTTGAAGCTCATCTTTATTCGTATTTTTTTCTTTATACGTAATAAGCTTTCCTTTTTTCTTCAATTCTTTCTTTTTCCAAATGAGCCACAATTGAGCAGCGATAAAGATGGATGTATACACCCCGCCTATTAAGCCAACAAACAAAGCAATCGAGAAGTTCAAAATAGCCGAACTGCCAAAGATAATAAGCGCGATAACTGCAACGACAACCGTTAAAACTGTATTGATTGAACGGGTCAACGTTTGGCGTAAACTTTTGTTTACAATCTCATCTAGTTCTTCTGGTTTTTTAATGACTCGTTTTTTCGTCATATTTTCGCGCATTCGGTCAAAGGTCACGATCGTATCATTGATCGAGTAACCAACAATCGTTAAGACAGCCGCAATAAATGTAATATCGACTTCCAGGCGTGTTAAGCTAAAGAAGGCAATGATGAAAAATACATCGTGTAAGAGCGCCAAAATCGCAGCCAATCCCATATAAAGTTCAAACCGAAAAGCAACATATAAAATGATGCCTAACGCTGCAATAAGAAGCGCGAAAACGGCATTTTTAGCGAGTTCCTTTCCGACTACCGGTGAGACCGTGCTAATATTTGGTTCTGTACCGAAGGCTTCCTTAAACTGTGCTTTCACTTCCGCAATTTCGGTTTGAGTGAGTGCTTCTTTAAACCGGGCAGAAGCAATATTATTTTCTTCTCCGCCAATCGTCACATTCGCATCATGTCCAAGATCTTCAAGCTCAGTCTGAATAACTTGTTCTGTTATCGGTTTATCGGCAAGCAGTTCCATTCGTGATCCACTTGAGAAATCAATCCCTAGATTCAAACGGAAAATACCGAGCACGACCATCCCGGCAATGATAGCTATGGCAGACGCAGCAAACAATTTTTTATGAGGTTTAACAAAATCAATTTTATCGAAGCGCGTTGGCAAATCAAGTGCGTCATACCCTTCACTAATCGGATGAATATCTGATTTTTTCACTCCGAATAATCCAGGTTTGTCTTTCAGCCAATTGCTGTTTACAAGCAAACCAAGCAGAACACGCGCACCCCAGATTGCTGTAATAAAGCTGACTAAAATACTAATAATAAGTGTTGTCGCAAATCCTTTTACCGAACTTGTCCCAAAATAAAACAGGACACCGCCAGCCAAAAGTGTTGTAAGGTTTGCATCCACAACGGTTAAGAACGCATTCTTGCTGCCTGTCTGAAAGGCTGAGCGAATCGACCGGCCAATTTTTATTTCTTCACGAATTCGTTCAAATGTAATAATGTTCGCATCTACAGCCATTCCGACTCCAAGAATAATCGCTGCGATCCCAGGCAGTGTTAGAACGGCGTTTATCAATTCAAAGAATAACAGTGTCAGATAAAGAAAAACAGACAATGTGATAGCCGCAATAACACCAGGAAGCCGATAATAGAAAATCATAAATAGAAAAACGAACGCAATCCCAATAATACCAGCAAAAATCGTTTGATCTAATGCTTGTTCACCGAATTGGGCTCCAACAGATGTTGAATAAATTTCATTCAGCTTAACCGGTAATGCACCAGCATTCAGCATTGCCGCTAAATCCTGTGCTTCTTCCACCGTAAAATCACCTTCGACGGTGACATCCGTTGTGTTAAATACTTCTTTTACATTTGGTGCAGATAAAAATTTCGGGTCTTCTTTTTGAATTTCAGCTGCGAAAGAATCGGTTCCTTCTTCAAAATCAAGCCAGATGACAAGCTGATTATTGGGTGCCATGGCGACGATTTTTTCCGTAACCTCTTTAAATTTCCCGCTGTCTTTTAGCTTAATAGCTACATTGGGCTGACCTGTTTCTGTAAAAGACTGTACAGCGCCGCCTTCGGCAAGGTCGGATCCATCCATCATTAATGTATCATTTATATCACGAAACGATAGATTTGCCTGGGTAGACAGCATGCTTCGTGCCTGATTCTGGTCTTCTACACCAGCCAGTTGAACCCGAATTCGGTTCCCATCCTCCACTTGAATGCTCGGTTCACTCACCCCGAGGCCGTTAATTCGTTTATCAAGTGCTTCTGCTGTATCCGCTACAACGCTTTCCGTAATCTTTTGCCCTTCTTTTGCAGGCTGTACTTCATACAATACTTCAAACCCGCCCTGCAAATCCAGACCGAGTTTAATATTCTTGACGATATCATTTGCTGTACCGCCCATCGTGCCAAACAAGACAAGCACGACGAGGAGAAACGCAACGATCCGGCTCCGCTTTACCATATCAATTCCCACTCCTTAATTTATGTAAAAAAATAATTGATTAAAAAAATTCCGGTAACGAACACCAGAATTCATCAGCACAGTTCATTATGAATGAGAAAAAAGAGACTGTCAATTTACTCACTTTTTTTGCGCGGTTCAAATAATTTTGTCATTTCTTCCTCTGAAAGTGGTGTATCCCATTCGAGTGATTTGTAAGCACTTACTTGTGTGAAATTCATATAATCACCTGGCTTCACGGCTAGTATATCTGAAACCAATTTTGAGACCGCCGGCTCTTCCTGCACAGCTTTCCATTTCTTTTTCGTTAAATAATGCCAGAGCGTTTGTAAACTCACTGTCTCATAATCAAATAACTTAAATTCTTCTACTTTACTAACCAATGCCGGTAAAAGCTTTCGGTAATATATATCATACGGATGTTTGTCCATCACTTATGCCCCCCTGTCATGCTCGTCCCTCTTTGTACATATATCTCATTATACAATATTTTCTTCATAATTACTTTTCCAGAAAAGGCGGTGGCACATTGTCATCATTTATAAAAGGAACGATGTGGCTGGCAGGGGCCATTTTTTTCGTCAAAATACTTGGTTTCGTGAACAGAATGATCATCGCCCGTTTAATTGGCGAGGAAGGGATCGGTCTGTATATGGCCGTATTCCCTGCATTTATTTTAACCGTCACAGCTGTTCAGTTTGGATTGCCTATTGCTGTCACAAGAAGTGTGGCAGCTGCTGAAAATGATCAGCAGCGAAAACACATTTTAATGAGTTCTCTTTTTTTCACCTTATCGCTTGCATTCATTTTCACACCGCTTCTTTGCTTGCTTGCACCCTATCTTGCTGAAACGCTTTTTCAAGACAAACGGGCTGTTTATCCTCTTTATGCGATTGCGCCATCTATTCCGATTATTGCCATTTCATCAATCTTGCGCGGTTATTTTCACGGAATGATGAATATGAAGCCTGCTGCACTGTCACAATTGCTAGAGCAGGTCGTACGAATTGCCCTTATTATCGTTTCTGGGCGCATCCTTCTGCCATATGGAATTGAATATGCAGCTGCCGGCGCAATGGCCGCTGCTTCTGCCGGTGAACTGGCTTCTCTTTTTTATTTGCTTGGGGCTTTTCGTTCAGATTGGCGAAAGCTACGCAAATGGCCTGGCAAAAGAACAAATCGTCGTTTGACTAATGAACTGGCTGAAACCGCTCTTCCAGCAGTTGGAAGCCGGCTAATCGGATCTGGCGCCTGGTTTTTAGAACCGATCGTCGTTGTCAAAAGTTTAGCCATTGCCGGACTGACAGCAGGGGCTGCAATGAAGGAATATGGAGTGTTAACGGGCTATGCCCTCCCGCTTATGTTTTTGCCCTCTTTTTTAACACTTGCACTGTCTTCTTCACTCGTACCAGACATTAGTGAATCATTCAGTAAAAAAAAATACAGTGCAATTGCATGGCGCATTAATGAATCTTTGCGATTTTGTCTTTTTTCAGGCGGCTTTGCGGTAATTGTTTTGTTTTTATTTTCAAAACCGCTCATGTCCATCATGTATCATACTGAAAAAGGCGTTGATTTAATTCAGCTTATGGCCCCGTTTTTCCTTTTATATTACTGTCAAGGACCTCTTCAAGCTGTCCTGCAAGCCTTAAATTTGTCCCGTGCTGCAATGCTCAACAGCTTTTTTGGTAATGCGGTAAAATTATGTGTCATATTTTTATTTGCTAAGCAGCCTCAGTTTGGCATTACCGGGGCAGCTATCGGCGTTGCATCAAGCATTGTGCTCGTTACACTTCTTCATACAGCATCTATGCTAAAAGTGGTTCCGATAAAATTAGATTATGGCCTTTATATAAAAATGGCGCTCCTCATGCTCTTTACATATCTTGCGATGGACGCAGTGACGCCATTTTTATATACAACACCTATCCTCCACCTTTTAAGCGGCATCCTTGCTTGTTTCATTATGTATGTATTTGGTGCAGCGGCTCTCGGTATTTTCAAGAAGAAAGATATATCCACACTGCTATTTTGGCGTTCTTAATAAAAACAGCCTCCAGAAGCAATAGCTCTTGGAGGCTGTTTTTCAATTAAATAGTCCCTTTATCTACAACTTCACGTATAGATGCACGATCATACGTTAAACGGGTGCCATCCCCGCATACGATCACGATCGTTTTTTCATCAGAGGTTTCGATTCTGCCGTGAAGTCCACCAATCGTGACGATTTTGTCCCCTTTTTGCAGGTTGTTTTGCATTTCTGCCACATGACGCTGACGTTTTCGCTGTGGACGGATCAACAGGAAATAAAACAGCGCAAACATAACAATTAATGGTAAAAATTGCGATAGTTGGTTCAAATTCTTTTTTCACTCCTTTCCAAAAACATGTAGACGTCAAAAGTTTTTTGCATCCGGACGGTTAAAACCGTATTGTTCAAAGAACTCTTCACGGAAATCACCAAGCCGGTCCTCTCGGATCGCTTGACGTACGTTTTCCATTAAGTTTACCAGAAAATGAAGATTATGATAAGTGGTAAGTCGAATTCCAAACGTTTCATTGCAATGAAGGAGGTGACGAATGTACGCGCGTGAATAGTTTTTACATGTATAACAGTCACAATTCGGATCAAGCGGACCGAAATCGCGCGCGTATTTTGCATTTTTAACGACAAGACGGCCTTCGCTTGTCATCAATGTACCATTACGGGCAATGCGTGTTGGCAGCACGCAGTCAAACATGTCAATACCACGTATCGCCCCATCAATTAATGAATCAGGTGAGCCAACACCCATTAAATAACGCGGTTTGTCTGCCGGCAAGTGCGGCGTTGTGAACTCAAGCACGCGGTTCATGATATCTTTCGGTTCGCCAACGGATAATCCACCGATCGCATAGCCGGGGAAATCAAGCGATACGAGATCGCGCGCACTTTGACGACGAAGTTCCTCGTATTCTCCACCTTGCACAATACCAAATAGCCCTTGATCCCCGGGACGCTTATGCGCAGTTAAACAGCGTTCCGCCCAGCGAGACGTGCGTTCAACTGATTTTTTCATGTATTCATATTCAGCTGGATACGGGGGGCATTCATCAAATGCCATCATAATATCAGAACCGAGCGCATTTTGGATAGCCATTGCTTTTTCCGGAGATAAGAACAACTTGTCTCCGTTTATATGATTACGGAAATGAACACCCTCTTCTTCAATTTTCCGAAATTCACTTAATGAAAACACCTGGAAGCCGCCAGAATCCGTTAAAATGGCACCATCCCAATTCATAAACTTATGAAGTCCGCCTGCTTCTTGCACAATATCATGACCTGGTCGAAGCCACAGATGGTATGTGTTGCTCAATAAAATGTTCGCACCCATTTGTTTAATGTCTTCCGGTGACATTGTTTTGACTGTTGCAAGCGTACCTACCGGCATAAACACGGGCGTTTCAAAGCTTCCATGCGGTGTATGGACACGGCCTAAGCGTGCACCTGTCTGCTTGCACGCTTTAATAAATTCATATTTAATAGCTGACATCCTCTATCCCACCTTTCAAATCAATAATGAGCATCGCATCACCAAAACTAAAAAAACGATACTGTTCTTGTACGGCTTCCGTATATGCATTTAGTACTTCTTTTTGTCCTGCAAGCGCACTGACCAACATAATAAGCGTTGATTTTGGTAAATGAAAGTTCGTAATCATCCCATCAATGGCACGAAATTCAAATCCCGGATAAATAAAAATATTTGTCCAGCCGCTTGATTCTTTTACAGCACCATGATCGCGTGCTGCTGTTTCCAGCGTTCGGACAGAAGTAGTCCCGACAGCAATCACACGTCCGCCCTTCTCTTTCGTTTCACGAACCGCGTCTTCCGTCTGTTTTGAAATCATATAATACTCCGCATGCATATCATGTTCTTCAATCGTATCCACTGATACCGGACGAAATGTACCAAGACCAACATGCAATGTAATAAACTCAACACGCACGCCTCTTATTTTTAAATCATGTAATAGCTGTTCTGTAAAATGCAGTCCTGCCGTCGGGGCAGCAGCCGATCCGCGCTCTTTTGCATAGACAGTCTGATACCGATCTTTTTCCTCTAGCTTTTCTTTTATATAAGGGGGAAGCGGCATTTCGCCAAGTTCCTCAAGCACTTCATAAAAAATACCCTCATATTCAAAGCGAAGTATACGGCCGCCGTGTTCTTTTTCAGCTGTGCATACAGCGCGAAGTTTTCCATTACCGAATGAAATGACGCTTCCTTCTTTAATTCGCTTCGCTGGTTTTACAAGCGTTTCCCATCCATCTTTTTCTTCCTGTTTTAAAAGAAGGACTTCAATATTTGCACCCGTTCCTTCTTTTACACCATGAAGACGGGCGGGAAGCACTTTCGTATCATTTAAAATAAGCAAATCGCCTGGTTTCACATATTCAACAATATGTTTAAATATGTCATGATGTATGTTGCCCGTTTGTTTGTCCAGTACCATCATTCTGCTTGTTGCCCGTTCTAAAAGCGGTGTCTGCGCAATGAGTTCTTCCGGTAAATCAAAATCAAAATCTTCTACTTTCATGTTCACACCTCTAATTATTTCCATTTTCCAACTAAATAAAAAATAAGTGACAGTACAATGCTTGCAACAATTGATGTGACAATTGGAAAGTAAATAGTCGCATTTTCTTTCTTAATGATAATATCGCCGGGCAGCCGGCCAAGCTTTGTAAATTGCATCAACATACCGAGGACAAGCAGAACAGCTCCAATGATCATGAATAGTTTGCCCATTCCCGTCATTGTGCCGGTATCTCCATATGAAAATGTTCATAGGCAGCAGGCAGTGCTGCACGTCCACGCGGTGTTCGTTGTAAAAAGCCGATTTGTAATAAATATGGTTCGTACACATCTTCAATCGTTGTTGATTCTTCCCCGATACTGGCTGCTAGCGTATCAAGTCCAACCGGTCCGCCTTTAAAACGGCTGAGAATGGTCGTGAGCAGCTTATGATCAATATGATCAAGCCCAAGCCGGTCGACCTGCAAAAGTTCAAGGGCTTCCTTTGCTTTTTCAAGCGTAATATTCCCATCACCGCGCACTTGTGCATAGTCACGTACACGCTTTAACAAACGGTTGGCTATTCGAGGCGTGCCACGTGAGCGGCGTGCCAGTTCTTCCGCCCCTTCTGCTTTGATCGTTGTACCAAAAATATCAGCAGTCCGCAGCACGACAGCTGTAAGCTGCTCCGTTGTATAATATTCGAGACGGGAATGAACACCAAACCGATCACGCAATGGTGCAGACAGAGCTCCTGCACGCGTCGTTGCACCGATAAGTGTAAATGGGGGCAAATCAAGTCGGACAGAACGCGCTTCCGGTCCTTTGCCAATCACAATATCAAGACAAAAGTCTTCCATCGCCGGGTACAACACTTCTTCTATTGAACGCGGCAGACGATGAATTTCATCAATAAACAGCACATCACCCGGTGCAAGAGCCGTTAATACAGCCGCTAGATCACCCGGTCGTTCAATAGCCGGTCCCGATGTTGTCCGAAATCCGGCACCCATTTCGTTTGCAATGACGGCTGCCATCGTCGTTTTCCCGAGTCCCGGCGGTCCATATAATAACACGTGATCCAGTGTTTCTTCTCTTTTTAAAGCTGCTTCAATAAAAATAGACAAATTTTGTTTTACTTGATCCTGCCCAATATATTGATTTAGTGTTTGCGGACGGAGTGACTGCTCTTCAAACCGCTCATCGGCTCCGGCGCCGCCTGAGAGTACACGATCCTCTTCCGGCATATGGATTGCCTCCTTTTGTCGCAGATTAATGGACAGTAAGACCTACTTTAACACGTAAAAAAATTGAAATTTGGTAAGAGGAGACAACTGCCTGCAAAGACCCGATTGGTTTAGGCCAAGACTGAGCTTGTTCACTCCATTATTGCAAAGAAAGGATGCGGTGTTCTTTATCACGGGCCTCTTTACTCAGTCACGGCTAGCCAAACATAGCCGATGACCCCCGTTCTACCGGTCCAAACCTCACAGTTAGAAAATTCATTTTATCCAAGTAGCAGCTGTAGTCCTTTTCGGATGTATTCATCCGTTGACATCCTGCTTTCCTTTCCAAGACGTGGGGAAATCCGTTTAATTTCCCGTGCAGAATAGCCAAGTGCTTCAAGGGCGAGAAGAGCTTCTTCCAACTCTGTATTCCCCGGCACTGCGGCAGCCGTTTCTTTTTCAGGCTGAAATAAACCTGAAAGCCCATCCATTGTCACACCATCCAGTTTCCCTTTTAAATCAAGAATCATCTGGCGCGCTGTTTTTTTGCCGACTCCTGGAAACTTCATTAAATACGGTTCGTCTTCCCGTTCAATAGCGCTCACTACATGTGATGGCTCACCTGATGCAAGTACCGCAAGCGCTCCTTTCGGTCCGATGCCCGAAACGCTGATCAGCTTTTCAAACAGCCGCTTTTCCTCTGATGTCATAAACCCAAACAAAAGCTGCGCATCTTCCCGCACATGATGGTACACATAAACCGTCATAGTGGTTTGTTCATATTTGGAAAACGCAAATGGATTTGGCGTTAACAGCCTGTATCCCATTCCATTGTTTTCAATCACAATGTATTCTGGTCCGATAAATGAAATAGAACCTTTTATGTACTCGTACAATTTTTTGTCTCCTTTAAACACGATTCGTTCATTCTATCATACCATACACAAGCTAAAAAGGAAACGTTTGTTCCATCAATATTCAGTTCGCTTTGTAATACTCATCGACAGCCACCACTAATGCTCCCATCCGTTCATGCTCTGGTGCGACGATACGGGTGACTCCATGCTCATTTAACGTTCCTGTCGTCACTTTACCAACAGATCCAGCGACGGTTATTTCATTAAATGCTTTTGCCAAATCAGCTGATAAATGGCGTTTTTCTGCTTCTTGAAACAGTACACGTACTTGCGGAGTAGCAGTAAATAGTACGGCTTCGACTTTACCTGTGATCACCTCATCAACAAGCTGAGTGACGATTGCTGGATTCGGAACGGTCGTTTTATAGGGCAATACCCGAATTATATTTGCTCCTTTTTCAGCCAATGTATTTTCAAGGGCAGGGACTGGTTCTCCATGCAGCTGCATAAAAATGCTGCGGCCGCTAAATGAAATATCTCGAAGTGCGTTAAGCAAACCCGCATTCGTTCCATCCCCATCAACAATTTCAGGTGTAAATCCGTACTTCTTCAACGCCTGTACTGTTTTATATCCACGGCTAGCAATCCGTGATGTCCCAATAACCTGTATGAATTCATCAAGCATTCCAAGTGATTCAGCCGCTTCAAATAATGTATGAGTACCAACACCTGTTGTAAAGATGCTCCAGTCCGTTCCATTTTGTCTAACTGACTCAATAGCTGCTTTCATTTCTTCCGGTGTACATTTGACCGTTTCTTGCAGCGGACGTTCAAGCGGAATGCCCCCTTTTTTTTCAACCATCGTACTCATTTCATTCATTTTCCTTGAACCTGTAATAGCCAGTCGCTTCCCATGTAAGTTCCCCATCTTTTCTCCTCGCTTCTCTTTTCTTCTAATACTATCTTTTTCACTTTCTTTTTTCCACAAAAAGACGGCTCAACCTATTGTTGAACCGCCTGTTCGGTCATTCCTTATTCGGTTTTTTCAAAATACCTAGCAGGACAGCTGTCACGAAAGATCCGATTATGACAGCTGCGAGATAAAGAAATGGATTGCCTTGTACAATTGGGAAGACGAAAACTCCCCCATGCGGTGCCTGAAGCCCGATGCCAAACATCATCGTCAGCGATCCAGCTACAGCCGAACCGACAATTGCTGATGGAAGAACACGTGCCGGATCTTTGGCCGCAAATGGAATCGCTCCTTCTGTAATAAATGAGAGTCCCATAATATAGTTTGTTTTACCCGCTTCTTTTTCTTGTGTTGTAAATCTTGATTTAAAAAATGTGGTTGCAAGAGCAATCCCTAACGGCGGAACCATACCACCAGCCATAATCGCTGCATGCGGGGCGTAGTTTCCTGCATCGATCATCGCAATACCAAATGTGAACGCCGCTTTGTTCACTGGTCCGCCCATATCAACAGCCATCATACCGCCAAGAATGGCGCCAAGAAGAACAAGGTTGCTTGTCCCCATATTGCCAAGTACTTCAACCAGCCACGTATTCAATGCACCAACTGGACCGTTAATAACATAGATCATGATAATTCCAGTAATAAAAATACCGAAAAGCGGATATAAAAGAACCGGCTTAATTCCGTCAAGTGACTGCGGAAGACCGCTAAACAATTTCTTTAAACCGACAACGGCATAACCAGCAAGGAAACCAGCAATTAAACCGCCGAGGAATCCCGATCCGCCACTCGCCGCTAAAATACCGCCGATCATCCCAGGTGCAAGGCCTGGACGATCCGCTATACTCATCGCAATGAAACCCGCTAATACAGGAATCATAAGCGCAAAGGCACTGCCGCCGCCAATATCAGAAAGGGCTTTTGCAAACGCATTATAAGATGGATCATCTGGATTCACTGCATCGATACCAAATGCAAAAGAAAGGGCTATTAAAATACCGCCGCCGACAACGAACGGAAGCATGGCAGATACACCGCTCATCAAATGTTTATAAAAAGCATTTCCTGCTGATCTATCATTTGATGCAGGAGATGATGAACCGCTCCCTTGATACACTGGCGCATCTTGCTTCACTGCACGTTCAAGCAGCTCGTCTGGATTACGGATCCCTTGAGCAACTGGCACTTGAATGACATGTTTACCTTTAAAACGGCCCATCTCCACTTGCTTGTCGGCCGCTACGATGATTGCTGTTGCGTTCGCAATTTCATCATCTGTCAGCGCATTTTTCACACCGCTGGACCCATTTGTTTCTACCTTTAATTGAATATTTTTTTCTTTCGCTTTTGCTTTTAACGCATCCGCCGCCATATACGTATGCGCGATGCCGGTCGGACAGGCTGTCACAGCTAGAACAGACGGTGCATCCGCTTGAACAGGTACAGCTGTTTCTTCTTCAACAGGCGCCTCTTCACTCGATTCAAAGGCATCGATGATGTCTTCTTCTGTGCGCGCGTTCATCAGTAGTTGGCGAAATTCGGGATCCATTAAGAAAGAAGACAGGCTCGATAATGTTTCGAGATGGGCTTCATTTGCGCCATCTGGAGCTGCAATCATAAAGAATAGATGGGCAGGCTGTCCATCAAGTGATTCATAGTCAATGCCTACTTTTGAACGGCCGAATGCGACCGCTGCTTCTTTAACAGCAGCTGTCTTTGCATGTGGAATCGCAATACTATCACCGACACCAGTGGTACTTTGTGCCTCCCGTGCTAAAATTGCTGCTTTAAAGACGGCACAGTCGTTCAAGCGGCCGGCTTGATCTAATTTCGCTGCGAGTTCATCGATAACAGAAGCTTTATCTGTTGCTGAAAGGTCCAGGATCATCGTATCCTTTTTCAATAAATCAGTAATTCTCATTTTGATCGTCCCTCCTACCCTGCTTTTACTATCTTCACACGGCTATAGATATCTTCTACTTCTTGTTTCGTACATAAATCGTCAGAGAATGCCGTTGCACTGCCGGCTGCAACGGCCCAGTGAAATGCTTCATGCGGCGGGAGACCGGCATCCGTTTTCGCCATAAACGCGGCAACCATTGAATCGCCGGCCCCGACTGTGTTTTTCACCTTCCCTTTCGGTGATGCCGCAAAATAAACCGATTCATTATTAACAAAAACCGCTCCAGCACCGCCCATGGAGACGATGACATTTTTAATGCCGCCAACGACCAGCTTTTTCGCCATAAATGCTGCTTCTTCTTTCGTATGGACTTCTGTATTAAATAGTTCGCTCAATTCGTAATGATTTGGTTTAATAAAAAATGGGTTGTAGGGGAGTAATGCTTTCAATGCTGCACCGCTCGTATCCACGACGACACGTGCCCCTTTTTTATGTGCAGTGTCCATTAATATTCCTGCATAATCGGCTGGAAGGGACGATGGAACGCTGCCGCCAATATGAAACCAATCATGCTCTGTCAATTCTTCCGTCAGCTGCACAAGTCGATCGGACTCTTCTTCCGAAATAACTGGAGCCGGCCCATTAACTTCTGTTTCGATGTCTGATTTTAATTTTACGTTAATGCGTGTGATACCACTAACGGATATAAATCGATGAAAAACACCTTCACCGTCTAGTTCATTTTTAATAAAATCACCTGTAAATCCGCCCGCAAACCCGACGGCGCACGTCTCGCTTCCAAGCCGCTTCAACAGGCGTGACACATTGATCCCTTTCCCGCCGGCATATAAATCGGCGCTTTCCGATCGATTTAAGTCACCTGTCTGAAAGTTCTCCACCCGCACAACATAGTCGACAGCTGGATTTAACGTACACGTATAAATCATGTTAACGCCTCCTTAATATCCGTTTTTTCTATGAAAAGCCGTCTTGTTTTATCCGTTAATTTATCTGTCAAAATGACCGCTTCATCCAATTCAGCAATATGTGCAAATGCACTTTCCTGAAACTTCGATGCATCTGTTACAACAAACGGCTGTTGTGCACGTTTAAGTGCTTCTTTTTTCACTGCCGCTTCTTCTGGATCCGGTGTTGTATAGCCTGCCGTCAGGTGAATACCGTTTACGCCAACAAACGCTTTATCAAACCAATATTGCTGTAAACTATGAACAGCACCGGTACCGGTTAAGGCTTTTGTCGATTCTTTCAGTCTGCCTCCTGTCCCATATGCTTCAATTCCCCGTTCAGCAAGCTGTTTTAAATGATCAAATCCGTTCGTTACCGCCACAATATTTTTTGCTTGAATGTAAGGAATAAGGGCTAATGTGGTTGTACCTGCATCTATGAAAATACAGTCATTGTCTTCGATGAGGGATGCAGCAAGACGGCCAGCTGCACTTTTTTCTTCAGTAAAACGAGTCTTTTTTTCATCCATTGTCGGTTCTATTCGTTTCCTCGATACTTTTGCTGCACCGCCATGAACACGTCTGAGCAGGCCTGCATCTTCTAAATCGGTCAAATCTCGGCGTATCGTCGATTCCGAGGCCCCTGTCGATTCAGTCAATTCATGAATTTTAACTACTTCTTTTTCTTTTAAAGAGTTTAATATGGCCAAACGACGCTCTTCCGTCAACACTGCTTGCCTCCCCCTTTTCTTTTTATTTTCTTCTATTATAAAATCGCTTTCATAAAAAATCAATCATTTTCAATCAAATAAAATCAAAAACAATCAATTTAGTTCAAAAACAATCAAAACGAACATATCATTCTTGCATATTGATTGTTAACCATAAAAAAACCGATGAGCATATGCTCATCGGCTTCTTTTCTATATTAATATTAAGGTGAAACCATGCCGCCTGCACCTGCTGAGTTCAAATCTGGCTGTACTTGAATGCCGTCTTTTTTATCGGTTCCACTTTCTCTGATCGTTTCCCCTGGCTGTTTATCTGTCACAGCGATAACGTTTATCCCATGTTTCGAAAGAGCATCTTTTAACTTAGATTGAATATCACCTGAAATTTTCGTTTCATCAAATGTTAATTCGGCATATACAGTTTTCATTTTACGGCCTCCTCTAATGCTCATTTAAAAGCAGTATTCCCTTTAAATGTGCATTTAAACAAGAGAAAAGACGCACATACCGCGCGTCTTAAGTTTCACTTTATCGATTGCAGTATGGACAATGCGGCATCATGTGCGGAAATCCATGTGCCTTCTTTTCTTCTGCCTGTTCCTCCATCATGTGCGGAAATCCATGTTCCTTCTTTTCTTCTGCCTGTTCCTCCTCATGCTCTGTTTCCATCTCATGCATATAAGGCATTACATGAGGCATTGGGTACGGCATCGGAAAAGGCATCGGGTAAAAATAGCATGGCATCGGTGGACATGGCATCATCATCATTTCGTGCTCATATCCCTCTTCAGCAGGAGAAGCTTCTGGAACAGGCTGTGTCATCCACTGTTCTGGCATTGTGAATCCCGGCATTGGTGGACATGGCATTGATGACATCGGTGGACATGGCATCGGTGGACATGGCATCGGTGGCATCTGTGACTCTGACATCGGCGGGAGCGGCATCGATGGCATCTGTGATTCTGACATCGGCGGGAGCGGCATCGACGGCATTGGCGCTTCTGACATCGGCGGGAGCGGCATCGATGGTTCCTTCATCTCATCCATTTCCGGCTCTAGTTCCGGCGGACGGCCATTCGGTTTTTCATTCGCATATGGATGCTCACTGCCCTTAAATGGAGGCTCACTGCCCTTAAATGGACGCTCACTACCCTTATTATGACCGGCACTGGCCGTATCAGGCAATTTAATTTTCATACCCGGTACAATCATATCCGGATTCGCTAGATGAGCGTTTAGCTTTTTTACTTCTTCATATGAAACGCCGTACTTTTCAGAAATTGACCAGAGTGTATCACCGCGCTGAACAATATGGATTTTCATTGTTTCCCTCCTCAATGAGCATTCAACATATTGTATGCGCCCGGTAGCCCACTGTGCCGAAAAATTGTCAGTTTGCCCGTGCTAGCATCCGGTCAAGCGACATCTTTGCCTGTAAAGCTGTTTTCTCATCTACTTTAATAATATTGCCTTTTTCGCCTGCCATAATCGTTTCGAGCGACCAGAGCAAATGTGGCAAATCAATTCGATTCATCGTCAAACATGGACACATATTTGGATTCAGTGAGATAATGTCTTTATCCGGATGATTCGCAATAATCCGTTTCACTAGATTCATTTCTGTTCCAATTGCCCAGGCTGTTCCAGGTTCTGCCTTTTCGATTACATCAATAATGTATTTTGTGGATCCATTATCATCAGACAGTGCCACTACTTCCCGCCGGCATTCTGGATGAACAATGATGTTCATGTCCGGTCTCGTCCGGCGTAGTTCTTCAATATTCGAAACAGTAAAGTTTTCATGAACAGAGCAGTGCCCTTTCCATAAAATAACTTGAACGTCTGCGATATCTCCTTCATATTCAAGCGTGTCTGTGATCGGATTCCAAACCGCCATATGGTCAAGTGGCACACCAATGTCAAATGCCGTATTCCGACCAAGATGCTGATCCGGTAAAAATAAAATACGTTGTTTTTGCGTAAATGCCCATTCTACCATCGAGCGTGCATTTGATGATGTGACGCATGAACCGCCATTTCTTCCAGTAAATGCTTTAATAGCAGCGGTTGAATTCACGTACGTGAGCGGAATGATTGTATCACCAAATGTTTGCTGAAGAATCGTCCAAGCCCGTTCAGTTTGATAAATATCCGCCATATCCGCCATTGAGCACCCCGCACGCATATCAGGCAAATAAACCGTTTGGTTGTCATTTGTTAAAATATCAGCTGTTTCCGCCATAAAATGTACACCGCAAAAGACAATGTGCTCTGCTGCCTGGTTCGCAGCGGATACTTGTGCTAACTGCAATGAATCCCCAATAGCATCAGCAAATTGAATCACTTCATCCTTTTGATAATGGTGACCTGGAATGAACAAGGCAGAGCCCAGTTCTTGTTTAATCTCATGCACTCGCTGCTCCATTGCTCCCCGTTCCATATGCCGGTATATTTCCGGAAGCATTCCCTCACTCGTCTTTAACAGTTCATTTAATGCCATTTAAAACAGCTCCTTTCATGTCCACTCTTGCGCTTATATCTAGTGCTTTCACTGAATGCGTTAACGCACCGAGAGAGATCCAGCCAACACCCGTTAACGCATAGTCACGTATATTTTCAATCGTAATTCCTCCGGACGCTTCTGTTGCAATATGCGCCGGTACAATCGGTATCCATAATTTAATCTGTTTAGGTGTGCAGTTATCAAACATGATAATATCTGCCCCTGCTTCCACTGCTTCTATCAGCTGCTCTTTCGTTTCAATTTCCACTTCAATTTTCATCGTATGCCCACAAGCAGCACGTGCTTTTTCTACAGCACGGGTAATACTTCCAGCAAAAGCAATATGATTGTCTTTTAGCATAACAGCATCATATAAACCAGTGCGATGATTAAAGGCTCCACCTGTTCTCACCGCATATTTTTCTATCATCCGCAAGCCCGGCACCGTTTTTCTTGTATCACAGACACGTGCATTCGTTCCTTCTGTTTCTTTTACAGCCTGCGCTGCCGCTGTTGCGATACCCGACATCCGCTGCACAAGATTTAATATGACCCGCTCCCCAGCTAGCAGCGAGCGCATTGAACCTTGAATACGAGCAATCACTTCACCTTGCTTCACAACGTCCCCGTCTTTTTTCAAAACGGAAACCTTGATATGTTCATCGACTAACCGATATCCTCTTTCGATAATAGCTCGTCCGCAAAAAATACCGGTTTCTTTCGCCGTAAATGTAAAAGATCCTATTTCCTCTTCAGAAAAAATGCTTTCCCCTGACACATCCCGGTCGCCAATATCTTCAATAAAAAATGCTGTAAGCAGTTGATCGAGTTTGATTCCATTCATGTTCTCCGCTCCTTACCGATAGTTTTCCTTTTTCAAGCATTACCCAGCTTTGTCCCCACTGCTCTTTCGCTTCTGGAAAATCCTCTCGAATATGAGCGCCCCGTGTTTCGTTACGCTCAAGTGCTGATCTTGCAATTAAGTACGCTGTTGTATGCATAAACAACCGTTCTATTGCTGAAACAGACAAATGACTGATATCTCCGCTCGTGTTTTCAACAACCTTTAAACAATCTACCAGGCGATTGAGCCCTTCTTTCGTTCGCGTAATACCTGCGTTTTCCATCATCAGCGCCTGTAATTCATTTATTTCAAAAAGAGGAGGTACTGTAAGCGGAAAAGCAATGGCTGCTCTTTTTTTATTCTGTACGTTTTGATCACAAGACAAGATATACTCGGCCATCCGTTTTCCAAAAGCGATGCCTTCTAAAAGGGAATTGCTTGCGAGCCTATTGGACCCATGCACACCTGTACAGGCTGTTTCCCCGACTGCGTATAAGCCTTTAATCGACGTTTTCCCTTGCGAATCCGCCTTTACTCCTCCCATTAAAAAATGGCTGCCAGGTGCAACGGGGATGAATCCGTCTTTTATATTGATTCCATTTTTGATACACAGCGCAGTAATTGTCGGGAAGAATTGTTCAAAATGATCAATCATGGATATATCAAGAAAAACATCATGGCCATTTTTACGTGCTTTGTACAGCTCAAACGCGGTAATATGCCGTGGAGCAAGATCTTTCATCGGATGAACGCCAGCCATAATACGACGTCCGCTTTCGTCCACAAGCACTGCTCCTGCTCCGCGGACCGCTTCTGATACAAGCCCTTTCGCTTCGTCATTTACATATAAAAGAGTCGGATGAAACTGGACGAACTCCATATCTGTCACAACAGCACCTGCACGATAAGCAAGCGCAATCCCGTCACCCGTCAGTGTTTTCCTATTTGACGTAAACGGATAGAGTGCCCCTGCTCCGCCTGTTGCCAGCACCGTATGACCTGCTTCATATGTGTGTACCGTCCCATCAACCGTTTTCGTTTTCACACCTGTGCATCTTTCATTTGACACGATAAGTTCAAATGCCATTTCCTGTTCCACAATGCGTACATTATCCGGCATAGACTTTAATAAATGCTCGATTGTCATTTTTCCCGTCGCATCACCGCCAGAATGAACAATCCGATGTTCGCTATGTGCCCCTTCTAAACCGAGAGATAGCATGCCCGTTGAATGGCGGTCCGCTGGAAATCCCTCCTTTAAAAGCTGTTGTACACTATGTGCCCCTTCTTCTACAAGCTGCTCGACAGCAGACAAGTTATGATGATGTTCCCCTGCCTTTAATGTATCTTCTATATGAGAACGGTACGTATCATTTGTGGACATCACAGCAGCGATGCCTCCCTGTGCATAATACGAATTACTGTCCTTGATCGTTGACTTTGTGATAATAATCACATTTAATTGCGTTGCTAAATATTTGGCTGCCTGCAAAGCGGCAATGCCTGACCCAATAATGACGACCTGTGACGTAAATTTCATCGCTTACCCTCACTTTACAGTTGTCTTGACACCTATCTTCACATAAAATAAACAATATGACAAGATTAAATTTACAATAGAGAGAAGTGTAAATAATGTATTTCGACTACGCGGCTACTTCACCAATGCGAAAAGAAGCCATTGATGTTTATATAGAAGCGGCAATGCATTTTCCTGGAAACACATCCAGTCCTCATGATGAAGGGACGAAAGCTCATTTATTGTTGCAGCGATGCCGTGAACAAATAGCCAAAATAGCAGGTGTACCGGCAGATGGGATCTACTTTACGGGAAGCGGTACAGAAGGAAACATACTGGCTATTTTATCAATGGCTAAAAATCGAAAAGGACGGCATGTCATCACATCAATGGCAGAGCATACTTCTGTTCATTCTGCCATGACGTTGCTTGAAGCTGAAGGATTCGAAGTAACAAAATTGCCGATGAATGAAAAAGGTGTTATTTCCGCAGAAGATGTTTTTGCGGCTATTCGTCCTGATACAGTACTCATTTCCATTCAACACATTAATCCTGAAATCGGCACCATTCAGCCTGTTAAACAAATTGCCAGGCTGGCAAAAAAACACGGGGTTTTATTTCATACGGATTGTGTACAATCTTTCGGGAAAATAGATGTAACCGGAATTGAAGCCGATGCAATGACATTTTCAGCTCATAAAATTGGCGGCCCTAAAGGATGCGGTGCCATTTATTTGTCACCGCATTGTTTAATCACACCGGTCTTTCCTGGACTAACACATGAAAAAGGAGTAAGAGGCGGTACAGTAGATACCCCTGCGATCGCTGCCTTTGCCGAAGCTTCCCAATTTTCGATTGACCTGAAACATCTCGCTCATTTAAGAAACTTGTTAAAAAAAGAACTGAATGGTACGGTTTGTAAATGGATTGAAGCTGATAAAGCAGAACAGTTTCCTGGTGTAATTGGGATGTGTATTCCTGGCATGGAAGGTCAGCTCGTTATGCTCGCATTAAATGCAAAAAACATATATATTTCGACTGGAAGCGCGTGTGATACATCTGCTGCTGCAGGGACGAAAGCAGCCATTGCAATGGGCCTGTCAATCAATGAAGCACGGCAGTTTTTCCGTATTTCACTTGGCCCCGGAACGACAGAAGAAGAAGTACTGGCACTCGCCCGTTCACTCGCTCATGTTGCCGCAGATGCAGCTATGATATGATATGGATGGGGGGGATAACGGATGTTAGATAAAAAGAAACTCGCTGGTGAAGAGCGGCGTTCGTTGCTCTTAGACTGGCTTCAACATGAAAAAAAACCTTTGACGGGCAGTGAGCTCGCTAAAAAAGCTAACGTAAGCCGTCAAGTAATCGTTGGCGATATCACATTATTAAAAGCACGCGGTGTCCCTATTATGGCAACGAGCCAAGGATATGTGTATTTGACAAATCAGGAAGAAACCGGGCATGAAAGAACTGTCGCCTGTGTTCATCCACCGGACAGAACAGAGGAAGAACTGCTGCTGCTTGTCGATCTTGGCGTTCTTGTAAAAGATGTAAAAATTGAACATCCTGTTTACGGAGATTTAACAGCTTCCATTATGGTCTCAAATCGAAAAGAAGTTACCCGCTTTTTAGAAAAAATTAATGAAACGAATGCCGCTTATTTGTCTGAATTAACGAGCGGCATTCACTTACACACCATTTCTGCGAAAGATGAAGCGACACTTAATGAAGCAGAGCAGGTCTTACAAAACGCGGGGCTTTTACTGGAATAATTAAAAAGCAAAATAAGACTGCCCTTTTCAGGGCAGTCTTATTTTGCTTTTTCGGCTCTGTTAGGGAAGTCAGTTGATTTTTGGTTCATTTTGAGAAAGCCCGGTTTCTCCTTTGTTTCACGAGGCTAGAGTAACCTTTCAGTCTATTTAAAAGGCGTCCAGAAACTATGATTTTGGATGATTTGAACCAGAAATGTGAGATCCAAAATATATGGCTTATAGTTTACTTGCCGTTTTCCCTACTTCATATCCATAGTAGCTGCCAAGTACTTGCACTTTGCAGCCGAGCGCTTCCATTTCAGCAAATGCGCCTGGAACGAGTACATCATCAATTCGCTGTGCAACATCAATAATAAAAAAATAGTTACCGAGCCCTGTTTTAAGCGGGCGCGATTCGATTTTTTCTAAGTTCAAGTTACGCCAGGCAAACGTCGCCAGTACTTGATGAAGAGATCCCGGCCGGTCTGTTGGCAGCGTCACAACAATCGTCGTTTTCCCCCCTGTTTGCGGCAAAGGGAATGTTAATTCTTCATGTGTTTTTGACAGCACGAGAAAACGTGTATGGTTAAAATGATAATCGTGAATATCCGTCTGTACGATAACAAGGCCGTACTCTTCTGCCGACATTGAATTCGCAATAGCGGCAATACGCTGTTCTGGATGTTCGCTTACGTATTTTGCGGCAGCTGCTGTTGATGTCGTTTGCTCTGTTGGAATTCCAGACAATTCACGGGTCAAAAATTTATGGCACTGCGCAATCGCATGCGGATGCGACAGGACACGCTCTGATTTTTTCCACTCTTTTACATGATCAGGATGTACGAGTAAGTGCTGCTGGATCGGCGCTGTCAACTCCCCCACAATCGTCAAATCTGCCTCATGAAAAAGATGATCGATCGTCATATTAACAGTGCCTTCAAGTGCATTTTCAATGGGTACAACAGCTAAATCCGCTTTTCCTTCTAACACAAAATCCATACATTCTGGAATCGTTACACATGGAATCCGTTCATCATCCGGAAATGCATCCGACACAGCGATATTCGTAAACGTCGCTGCGGGTCCTAAAAAAGCAATCTTCCTCAAATCATTCACTCCTAATCTCTGTTAAAACACGTCAAGCACCCGAACCGAGCACTTCCACTGTATCGACAAACTCAAGCTTTTTTAAACGGGCTAACAGTTCATCAAGACCTACTTTCATACCAGTCACATTTAAAGAAATCGTCACGTTTGCGCGCCCCTGCAGTGGAATAGTCTGATGTATCGTCAAAATGTTTCCACCGCAGCTAGCTACAACCGCCAGCAGTTCAGACAGGGTACCGGACCGATCTTCCAGATAAAAAAACAGCGTAATAATCCGCTCTTTAACAATTGTATGAAAAGGAAACACCGTATCTCGGTATTTATAAAAAGCGCTCCGGCTTAAGTCCACTTTCTGAACAGCATCCCATACTGAATCCGCTTTTTTTCGCTCAATCAGCTCTTTTGCATCGAGCGTTTTTTTCATTGCTTCTGGAAGTACATCTTCACGCACAAGATAAAATTTTTCATTTTGCTCTTTCTTTCCCAAGTCCATCCCCCATTTTCCAAACCGCTGTCAGCTGTTAGTCAATAAATTCAAACTCATAGTCCATAAGACGCACGATCTCACCATGTTTTGCCCCTCGTTCGCGTAAGGCATCATCCACTCCCATTGAACGAAGCTGCCTTGCAAAGCGGCGGATCGATTCTTCGCGCGAAAAATCGGTCATTTTAAACAGCTTTTCAATCTTGCTGCCCGTCAATTCGAATGCCCCATCTACACCACGAGAAATAATAAATTCCGCTTCCTGCTTTTCATGGCGGTATACAACACGGTTTACAGACAAATCTTCTTCTTCGTGATCAAGCGGGAATTCCGGTGTTTCATCCACTTTATCAGCAATAGCAAATAATAGATCCCGCAAACCGCTTTGTGTTAACGCTGAAATCGGAAAAATAACAGCTTCTGGATCAACTTTTGTCTTGAATGCCGCTAAATTTTCCTCCGCATCCGGCATGTCCATTTTATTAGCCACAATAATTTCTGGACGCTCCGTCAAACGGAGATTATATTCTTTTAATTCATTATTAATTGTGAGGTAATCTTCATATGGATCACGGCCTTCCATACTAGACATATCCAGTACATGAACGATGACACGCGTCCGTTCAATATGGCGTAAAAACTGGTGTCCAAGGCCTGTTCCTTCATGCGCTCCTTCAATCAATCCAGGTAAATCAGCGAGAACAAAGCTACGGCCATCTTCCGTCTCTACCATGCCAAGATTTGGTACGAGCGTTGTAAAATGATACGCTGCAATTTTCGGTTTCGCTGCTGTCACAACTGATAAAAGTGTTGATTTACCGACGCTTGGAAAGCCAACAAGACCGGCATCTGCCAGCAATTTTAATTCTAGCGTGATGTTGCGTTCAATACCGGGCTCACCATTCTCTGAAATTTCTGGAGCCGGATTTGCCGGTGTTGCAAAGCGGCTGTTCCCGCGTCCACCGCGTCCACCACGAGCGATCACTGCCTGCTGTCCATGTTCAACTAAATCTGCAATAACTTCACCTGTTTCATCATCTGTTACGACCGTTCCGGGTGGGACTTTAACGATCATATCTTTTGAATTTTTGCCATGCATTCCTTTACTCATGCCATGTTCGCCTCGTGGCGCTTTAAAATGACGCTGATAACGGAAATCCATCAGTGTGCGTAAACCTTCTTCCACTTCAAATACAACATTTGCTCCGTTTCCGCCGTCCCCCCCAGCGGGCCCTCCATTTGGCACATATTTTTCACGTCGGAATGCAACCATGCCATTCCCGCCATCGCCGCCTTTTACATATACCTTAACTTGATCTACAAACATATTGTTTTTTTCCTCCTAAAAGTTCACTTCTATTAGTATATCCTGATCATCTGATTTCATGATTTCGCCGTACACTGCCCCAGACTGAAATAACTGCATAATCTGTTCGATTAAATAAAATCGGTCGACAAGCTCACCAGTCCATTCAATCCTTACAGCTAGACGTCCTTCTTTTTCAAAAAACTCAGCATATACATGCTGACCGCTATATTGTGAAATATGCCGGTCTAACAATGAAAAGACAGATTGAAAAAAACGGGTTACAAGTTGATCATCCACTTTTTCTATAACGAGTTCATCATTTATGTCAAATTCAAGCAAAAATTTATGTTTCTCCCAGTTAAACGTAATAAACATTTCTGCCATCCCGGGCATGCCAAGATTGCACAGTTTCGATTCCTGTACAGCTTTGACAATAATATGATCCGCTGCCCGGACTGCATCATCTAATTTATTTAAAGCTAAAAAACCTTTAATTAGCTGTATATCATTCATCCAGTCATGCCGCGCATGACGAAGTCCTTCTATAAGAGTCCATTCTTTTTCTTTCATGTACGCGTCTGCACCTCCCGTGTCCGTTCCAAAACAACACATTCCTTTCTGTTAGTATAGCAGAAAAATTTACAGTTTGAACGGGAAAGATCGATTACAATGCATAAAAAATAGAGGTGTTCCGAAAGTATGACTTTCAGAACACCTCCATTTGACCGTCTGCTTATTGAGCAGCTGGATAAACACTTACTTTTTTCCGATCGCGTCCAACGCGCTCGAAACGAACGATACCGTCTGTTTTTGCAAACAATGTATCATCTCCGCCGCGTCCTACGTTTTCACCCGGGTGAATTTTCGTACCGCGTTGACGATAAAGGATGGATCCGCCTGTTACGAATTGACCGTCTGCACGCTTAGCGCCAAGACGCTTCGACTGAGAGTCACGTCCGTTTCGAGTAGAACCTACCCCTTTTTTGGATGCGAAAAATTGAAGATTTAGTTTCAACATGTGTTTTCACCTCCTATTGGAAGTTTATTTGAATATACTGTCCGTACTCGCGTTCAATCGTCTGCAATGAGACAATCATACCTTCTAAAAGAAGCTGCACCTGTTCTCTAACTTCAACCGGCAAACCTTCCGGAATAACGCATGAGAGCAGTCCGCCATCTTCGCCTTGATCGATATCAGGCGTTACGTTTGTCAGTGCTATGACTGCATTTAATGAACCAAATGAAACAGCCGACGCACCAGCGCAGACAAGGTCTTCACCTTTTTTAGCGTAACCAGCATGTCCTTCCATTGTGAACGATGAAATAAAGCCGGACGGATCTTTTTTGATATTTACATAAATCATCGGATCATCGCCTTATGCGTTGATTTTTTCAATGACTACTTTTGTGTAAGGCTGACGGTGTCCTTGCTTTCTGCGGTAATTTTTCTTCGCTTTGAATTTAAAAACGATGATTTTTTTCGCGCGTCCATGCTTTTCAACCTTCGCCGTTACAGTTGCGCCTTCTACGATCGGGCTTCCAACTTTTACGTCGTCGCCGCCAACGAAAAGAACTTTATCAAAAGTGACAGAGTCACCATCTGCTGTGTTCAATTTTTCGATGTAGATTTCTTGGCCTTCTTCAACTTTGATCTGCTTGCCGCCTGTTTCAATAATTGCGTACATTCCTGCACCTCCCTAGTTACTCAGACTCGCCACGTGACAGGTGATCTTTCGATTCTTGAACCTGCTGTGTGCGGTTGTAGCACAGGTGCTACAAACAATAACATATGAATTTTATCACTTTCAAAATTCTATGTCAATCGTTATTTTTCATGATCTCATCGACCATTTTCTTTCCTTTAAAATAATTTCTCAATAAATAAGATTCTGCAAGGGTCTCTTTTCGGTCGACGATAAAAAGATGTGTTCTATTTCGCCGAAAGAGGCGAACCATTTCCATTAATGACTGGTGACTCGCTGTCTGAATTCGGATTAATCGCAGCGGCACAGGTTCATAAAAACGCGCCGTTAAAAATCGGATGAACATATACTCTTTTTCCTTCCACATAACAAGAAGCTGCACGGTAACATAAGAAACGGTGAAAATTATTTGTACATAAAATGGAAGAAAATAGACGGCCGCACCAAACAGACAAACAAGCATAAAAAAAGAAGAATGAATGGCTAGCCTGTACGCAGCGTAATAAGGCCGGACAGCAGATAATAAAAGCAGCGCCATTTTTCCGCCGTCAAGCGGCAGCACTGGCAATAAATTGAAGAAAAGAATAAGAAGATTCAATTGAAAAAACAGTTCATAGACCGCCGGCTCCATTACACCTGCTTTCAAAAGTAACATAGCTATACCGATCATCGGAATATGCATCAATGGACCAGCCAAGACGACAAACCATTCTTCTGTAAGCGGCCGACCGGCATGTTCATTCGTTTCCAGCTTTCCTCCAAACGGAAGCAATTCAATTTTAACAATGCGCCAGCCGCAATATTTTGCTGCCGCCGCATGACCCAGTTCATGTATAAAAACAATGAGCAATAAACAAAGAGCTTCTGCAAACATTCCAATCGCAGCAGCAACCGCAGCTAACAGCCATGTAAGCGGATGAACACTAATCAATTTCTTTAGGCTCCATTATTTTTTCTGATATTACTTGTCCGTTTTTGCGCACGATAACATGAACCGACTCCATAGCCGCTTCCCCGATTAATTCTCCTTTATTGATTTTTTCAAATAGGCGAAAATCCTGTACAAACAATCCCTTCACTTCTGTTTCACTGTTATCTTTATGCTGCAGGACAATAAAATGATCTTTTCGATTAATTCGTACGACCATGCCTTCTTTATCTGCTTTTAGCCCGTGTGAAACATTAACAGCCATAATGGCTCGATCCGTTCCCTTCTCTAAAGAGGGCAGCAGCATACCGAGATGCTGTTCATACATAGAAGCATTACGGGCGAATGTGAAATCATCCGTAAATAGCCAAATGACAGCCGCGTGATCTCGGTTTGCGTATACGAATAAAAATAGAAGCAATGAACCGGCTATTTTTTTCTTCACTTTGACGCCTCCTGCCTTTTCTTAAGTGTATGCAAAAAGAGGAGATAATACGAAAAAAAACCGCTTTATTGAGCGGTTTCCCCTATTATCGGCTTATGCCAATAAATCGTTTAAATTTCGTGAAAATAGTTTCTTGCTGCTGATCTGGCTGCTGAAGCGGCACAGACTCTCCTAAAATACGACGTGCAATATTGCGGTATGCTATGGAAGCTTGATTGTTCGGATTATGCGCCACTGGCTCTCCATTATGAGAGGATTTAATCACTTCATCGTCATCTGCCACTATACCGATCAATTCAATTGACAAATGTGATGCTACCTCGTCGACATCAAGCATATCGCCCTCTCTTACCATATGGCTGCGAATCCGATTAACGACGAGTTTCGGCGGTGCCATACCTTCTTCTTTTTCGAGAAGACCGATGACACGATCTGCATCGCGTACAGCGGACTTTTCAGGCGTCGTTACAACGATCGCACGATCTGCACCAGCGACGGCGTTTTTATAGCCTTGTTCAATACCCGCTGGACAGTCAATTAGTATGTAATCGTAATCTTGCTTTAATTCTTTTATTAATTTTTTCATTTGCTCCGGTGTTACGGCTGACTTGTCCGTTGTCTGAGCGGCCGGAAGCAAGTAAAGAAGATCGTTAAAACGCTTATCTTTGACAAGCGCCTGATGTGTTTTGCAGCGTCCTTCGACAACATCGACAAGATCATATATAATTCGATTTTCAAGCCCCATAACCACATCAAGATTCCGAAGACCAATATCTGTATCTATGAGACACACTTTCTTTTCTTGCAGCGCGAGCGCTGTTCCTAGATTGGCTGTCGTTGTCGTTTTTCCGACACCACCTTTTCCAGAAGTAATGACGATTGCTTCACCCACTTCAAAAGCCCCCTTTAAACGTCGATATATCAGGCCGCAAATACTTTAACACCTGCAGCCGGTCAATGACAAGTTGATCCGCTTCATTAATAAAAGCGCATTCAGATTCTGTTATTTCTTCTTCGTCATAACGGTCAGGAGATCTTGTCAAATGATTACTGATGCGTAGCTGTGTTGGCATCATTTTTGCCGCTGCGATAACAGCTCTATCGTTTCCATAGCATCCAGCATGCGCGACACCTTTTAATGCGCCTACCACATAAATACTGCCCCCGGCCATGATTGTACCGCCTGGGTTTACATCCCCGACTAATAATAAATTACCTGGTACTTCAAGAACTTGTCCCGAACGAATCCGGCCCGCATAAGAGACAATTTCTTCTTCTTCTTTCCAGCGCATCGCTTCCTCAACTGTGATTACATTTGATTTAATATCCTCAACGATGAGGTGCTGACGCTTTCGAATCACACTTTTTAATGTTTCTTTGTCTTCTTCCGTCACATAACGATTACCAGTCTGCACCGTTACAGTAATAAGAGTATCCCGCCCTTCATTCGTAACGGTGTCAAGTTTTTCTACTAATTCTTCTATTAATTCATTATACGCACATTTATCATTTAATTGCAGAGTCAGGCCGTCTTTCGTGCCTTTAATGACCACATTTTGTCCCATTTTCATAGCTAGTTTCCACCTCTGTACGTCTCATTATTCGACAACATGATGCCAAGTTCCTTTTTTTAAGGTGTTAGCCGAATATGTTTTTTAATTTTTGAAAGGCATTTCGGAGCGGAATGGCGAACAGAATATAATAGAGTGTGTTTAATGCGAGTGTTGGGTAGAGCCGCACAGAAACAAATTGTTCAAATGACATATCTGTCCGCTGAACAAGCAAATTCAATCCATACACAATCATTTCAAACAATGCAATGTCGAATATAATAATAATAAAAAAAGTGAAAAGTGTACTTTGCAGCCATTTCGTTAGTTTTGACGTAATATAGACAATTAACGGCAAGAAAAACAAATAGGAACCGAGCAGCTCTGTATAAAATAGATCGAATAAAAAGCCAAATAAAAAGCCGTATTTAATCGCCGTATTCCGATCAAAGAAGATCGACATAAATAAAAGACTGATAATAAAGAAATGCGGTGCCGGTACGTATGCTCCATCAAATGCATTTTCCGGGAAAAAGAGCATAAATACGCTATCACTATAAAAAAGGGCAATCATCAAAAGAGGAAGAAGTCCTTTTTTCACAGCTCTTCCTCCTCAATTAATACTTGTTGACGGTTCTCTTCTTCCGGAAGCACTTGCGGCATAGCACGTTTAGACACCATTACATGCTCAAGATCGTAAAAACTTGCGGCAGGCTCTACAAGTGCTGTCTGCGTTAAACCAAATTCATCGGGGACAAGTTCCATTACTTTTCCGATGACAAGTCCTTTCGGGAACACACCGCCAAGACCTGACGTTGTCACAGACTGTCCTTTTTCCACCTTCGCATCAGATGGAATTTTTGTCATTTTAAGCATTCTTTTTTCTTCGTCATATCCTTCAATCAATCCGTAATTCGATTTATCCGATTGAACCAAAGCAGAAACACGGTTTTGCGCGTCATTTGCTGACAGCAGCTGCACGGTTGATGTGAATTTAGACGTACTTTTTACTTTTCCAACAAGCCCACTTGCTGTCATAACAGCCATATCCGGCTGAATGCCATTGGATTCACCTTGATCGATTGTAATTAGATCATACCAACGGTCCGGATTGCGGGCAATAACGGTTGCCTGCACCGGCTCGTAATCTGCTAAACTCTCTTCTTTTTCAAGTAACTTCCGCAATTCCTTGTTGTCTTTTTCTAACCTGGTAACATCACTTTCCAACTGAGCTAACTTATCTAAATGAGTTCGCAGTTTTTCATTTTCTTCGTATGTATTCCGCAAACGCCCGACATTGCCAAAAAACTCTTCTACTGCACCAGCTGGTTTTGATATAATGTTCTGTCCAAAGCCGGTCACATCTTTTACAAACTTTTCAGACCATGTAATATTCCCGCGATCACGAATGGAAAAGCCAATCAATGCCACAAGAATAATAATGCTGCCCAGCAAAATGATCAATCGCTTGTTTGTTAAAAATTGCGGCATGAATTCCACCTCAGTTTTCTAAGCATTCAAAACGGTGAGGCAGGTTCCGCGCACCAGAAAAAACCGGTTAGAACGCGCGGAGAACCAGCCTCATCGTCATAAATTATTTGTTTTTAAATAAATGGATATGATCGAGCGCAAGACCTGTCCCGATAGCTACACAGTCAAGCGGATTTTCCGCGATAATTACCGGCATGTTCGTTTCTTTACTGATTACTTTATCCAAATTGCGAAGAAGGGCGCCGCCGCCTGTTAATACAATACCCCGGTCCATAATATCTGCTGCCAGTTCAGGCGGTGTTTTTTCAAGCGTACTTTTTACCGTATCGACAATCGCATATACAGTATCTTTCAATGCATCGGCAATCTCTTTCGCTGTAATTTCAATTGTTTTCGGCAATCCTGTCAATAAGTCACGGCCTCGAATTTCTAAATTCGGAATATCATCTGTATCACCAGCCGAGCCGATTTCCATCTTAATCATTTCTGATGTACGATCACCGATTAACAGATTGTATTGCTTGCGGATATAGGCAACAATCGCATCATCCATCTCATCACCGGCAATGCGAAGTGATTCACTTGTAACAATGCCGCCAAGTGAAATAATCGCCACTTCGGTTGTCCCGCCGCCAATGTCAACCACCATACTGCCTGTCGGTTCCCATACAGGTAAATTCGCACCGATTGCTGCAGCAAATGGTTCTTCAATCGGATACGCATCACGGGCACCGGCTTGACGTGTCGCATCGATCACTGCACGGCGTTCAACCGCTGTAATCCCTGAGGGTACGCACACCATCACATACGGCTTGCTTGAAAGAAAACTTGAGGTGCCTTTTGTTGCCTGTTTAATATAGTACTTAATCATCGTAGCAGTCGTTTCGTAATCTGCAATTACACCGTCTTTCATCGGACGCGTGGCAATAATATTTCCTGGTGTTCTTCCAATCATATTTCGCGCGTCGTTCCCGACGGCGACAATTTGCTTCGTATCTGTCTGCAATGCGACAACGGACGGTTCACGAACAAGGACTCCTTTTCCTTTCGCATAAACAAGTGTATTTGCAGTCCCTAGGTCAATGCCTAAATCACGGCTCCCAATTCCAAACATGTAATGTATCTCCCTTTCTTCAGCGGATCCTTTTTATCGTAATTGTTTCACTATTGATGGTCGTTAAATTGTGTGAAAAGCGTCTCAAAAACCATAACTTATATTATAGCGGAACGAAAAAAAAAAGCATAGCGTTATAAATAACCTTTTTCTTTCAAACTGACATATTTTTTCTCTCCTATAATGAGATGGTCAAGCACATCAATCCCTAAAATTTTGCCGCATTCAACAAGACGCTTCGTAACTTCGATATCCTCCCGGCTCGGTGCTGGGTCACCGGATGGATGATTATGCAAACAGACGATTGATGCAGCGGAACGTCTAAATGCTTCCTTGAACACTTCGCGCGGATGCACGATACTGGCATTTAAGCTGCCAATAAACAATGTTTGTTTATGCATGACTTGGTTTTTCGTATTTAAGTATAGACAGACGAAATGTTCTTGACTAAGAAAACGCATTTCCTCCATCATATAATTCGCGGCATCTTCGGGAGAACGAATCATAAACCGGTTTTCATATTTTAATCGCCCGATTCGGCGGCCGATTTCAACAGCAGCCATTAATTGAATCGCTTTCGCACTGCCGATTCCATGGATAGCCGTTATTTCTTCAAGAGAAGCATCTTTTAACAGGCGCAGCCCTTCAAATTCATTTAATATGCGGTTGGATAACTGCAGGACTGACTCTTCTTTCGTTCCTGTCCTGAGTAGAATGGCTAGGAGTTCATGGGTGGATAGACTTCGCGGTCCGTTTGCGATCAGCCGCTCGCGCGGCCGGTCATGGGGTGGTACGTCTCTAATCATGATGGGCTTCACTGGCAACTGTTGATCATTTGTCATTCGTTCGTTCTCCTTTTTCATTTAAGAAGAAAAGGTGCCTGTTACGATTCCAAGACGTTTTAGATGGCGATACAAAGAGGATAACGGGAGGCCGACAACGGTAAAATAATCGCCTTGAATCGCTTTAACGAACAGCGCACCAGCTGATTGAATGCCGTAGCCACCCGCTTTATCAAACGGTTCGCCCGTCTGGATGTAGCCAGCTATTTCTTCCTCCGATAGTTTCCAAAATTCAACATCCGTTTTTTCATGAAAAATGATTTTTTCATTTTGCGTCATGATGGCAACGCCTGTATAAACAGAATGTATCGTACCAGACAGGCTGGCGATCATTGCATAGGCTTCCGCTTCGTCTGCTGGTTTGCCAAGAATATGCCCATTATGAACAACAACTGTATCCGCACCGATCACAGCCGCATCCGGATAGAGCATAAAAACAGCTTCCGCTTTGCGAAGAGCAAGCTGCTCAACCGCATCCGACGGCGCAGTTCCTTCTAAAATCGTTTCATCTGCATTAGCAGCATGGACAGTATATGGAATGAGAACCTGAGAAAGTAATTCTTTCCTGCGGGGTGATGATGAAGCAAGAACGATGTTAGTCAAAGTGGATCACCTTTCTGTTGAAGAATTGGGAGAATACGCACTCATCATACCAAATAACTATATGTAAATCCAACATTAAACGATCATCTGCTCATTAGGCTGCATTACGTTTTCTAAGATAAGAATGCTTCTCTCATCAAACAATAAAAACCTGCCGAAAAAGGCAGGCTATCGAGACATTGCTTCTTTTAATTGATCTAGTTTTTTTTGCGGATCGGTTTCTCCTTTCATCCTTGTTTCAGCCGCTTCTGTCATCGAAGCGGTCACGTCTTTCACATAAACAGCCGTCCCTTTTTCTTCTAGTAGCCTAGCAGCACTTTTTGCTTCATCCGGTGATGAAAACACACCGTAAAGGACCATATATTGCCCTGCCGATGAAACATAGTCTGCGGTAATTTTTTTTACTTTTGCCTTTTCAACACTTTTTTTAGCTGCTTCCTCCGTTGAATAAAGACCTCCTTGAATGACCGAAACCGTTACATCCACTTGTTTCGTTCCCTGTACAGGCGCCTCTTGCACAGGCATCTCGCTTACAGAAGCGGCTGGCGGTTTTGCCTCTTCCACATTCACAGCGCGAATCATCGTCACACCAAACAGTGTCCCGGTAATAAGCGCAGATAAGACGATTGCCGCTCCAGCAGCCGGCCGAATGATGGATTTCTTTTTTTTCGGGACAGCGGGCCCTTCTTCCCCTGGCAATTGCCAGACGAGAACATCACTATTTGGCCGTGTCCAGTCCAGCTCGTCCATCTTCATTCCTCCCCTATTTATCCTTCCGTAAGATCCCGCTTTAAGACATTGAAAAGAAGACTTCGTTTAAGGTATATGAAGTTTCACTTTATTATATATACGATTTTTCGCTATAAAAAGAACAGAACGGCAGGCGTTCTGTTCTTTTTATTCTTACACATTCCCTATTTCATTCACACTTGCTTTCACTCTTCAATCGTGACGAACGGGTCTTTTTTATGAGCGGGGTCCGGTGTATCGATTTCCGGAGAATCTTGGAGCAAGTCCAGCAATTCCGGCATGTAATACGCCGCAACGGTTATGTTGTACGTAATCGGTTCTTCTTCCCCTGTTAATTTTTGCGCTTCTTCCGGCCCCGTAAATTCAAGCTGCTCCACTTTTAACATACGCATTTGGTTTTCAAGCGTGTGAATGAACATGTCCATCTCTGCATAGCCCGGTGATTCAACGGTCATTTGCGCACGAATTTTACGGATTCCTGCCGGAAGTACTTCTTCAGGAAGCGGCTGTTCAGCAGGGGCTATCTCTTCTTCTGATGCATCTGTCACGTTTTCACCTGTTGATTCTTCCGCTTGATCGGTTTCATCCGCATTTTCCGGGTCAGCCGCTGTCTCTCCGTTTTCTACTTGAGCAATATCTTCTTCCGGCGTGGCAGGGAGTGTTTCTTCTTCCCCTTCTGTAAACACAATCGTTGTAATCAAGCTTTTTGACAGCAATTCTGCTTTTTCAAAATCAAGTATGAGTCTATCACTCATCGGTTTGACTGGTACTTTCTGCTGCAGCGAGCCTGTCGCAACAGATGGACCGCTCACTGCCGTCCGTTCGGCCTGCTGCTCAAGTGCAGCAATTAATTCTTCTTCTGACTGCAGCTGCTCATTCATCGTCTTCATATTTAGGACGATCGGTCGATACATAGCAAAATACATATAAGCAAAAAGGGCAATGACAACAAGCGAAAGGAGAATAACATAAAAGCGCGTTCTGCTCATTTATCGATTCGCCTCCTGCAAGAGTGCTTCATTGACCACTTTCGTATTAAACACGATTTCATATTCCACTGCATAACGAGGCAATGCATTCCCTGCATCCAAAATCGCTTGCGCCTCTTCTTCGCTTTCTTCAACAGACGTATTCAATGTTAAAATCTTCGCCGAATCGACCCATTTGGATGATTTCAGCTCACTTAAATAATAGGCTGCTTCCCGGCTCGTATCAAATTGAATCGTGACGATCAGCGACTCCTCACTCGTATAAGAAAGAGCTTGGAAAAAGCCGCGTTCGGGCAGCCGCTCAACTAAATGCGTGATGATTGGCGAGACAGGCACTTTCATACGGTCTGCCCATATGATCGCTTCATTTAGCCTTTCAGCGCTGCTCACGGTTGCCCCGCTGTTATTCACTACATTCATTTCAAGCGTTTCCCGCAGTTGGACAGCGTTGGACAGCTGCTGCTCTACATTGTCGAGCTCTTTATTTTTCATATAAAAGACAATAAATGCGCTGGCTGACGCCGTTAGAAGCAGCACGATGAAAAGGAGAATTACGAACAATGGCACTCTTCTTTTCTCTTTTTGAGGCAGTAAATTAATTTCAATTAACATTGTCCATTACCCCTCTTTCAATCCAAGTCCAGCTGCTTCGTAAAAAGAAGGAGAGAGTACAAGTCCCTCTTTCGTTACCGCTTCAATCGCATCATTGCCATACACACGAAGTCCAAGTCTCGTCTCTAAATGACGATGAACGAAATCAGACTGCGGATGATCGCCATTAAAAAAGACTTTCTCAATACGAATTTGGCCTTTATGAAGCGAATTTTCATAAAAGTTAATGACTTTTTCGAGTTCATTCAGTACATCTGTCAATTCGCCTGATTCTTCTCTTTCGATTCCTAACACTTCTACCCTGTCTTCATTTTTTTCGATAAACACCGGTTTCATAAACTTCGGCCGATTTCCATGAAAGATCGACAGCATCATGACGTTTTCCGTTAAATGAATCATCAGCTCGTGCGCCTTTGAATTTGTCGTATCTTCTTGGTGATAAAGACGGTACAAACTGAGCGGACCGATATCCGCCGCAACAGGCTTTAATTTCGCTTCTTCCATTACATTCATATAGTCACGCACTTTTTCTTCCGGTGCCGCAATTAATAACACGTCTTTTTTTCCGTCATGTTCTCCAATCACCGCCACGTCAAATACCGGCTCTTCAAACGGCAAATGAATGGTCGACCCGATTTGCATGAAAATGTAATTTTTCATTTCATCCTCTTGCAAATCAGCATCGATTTTTTCTTCTCGCATCGCGACGAATTGATCTGGTACGATAAATCGGGCCGTACGGTGTTTTATTTTCCATTCATCCACACAGTTTTCCAATACCTTCAGCAACGCATCGAAATCGATAATCTCGCCTCTTCGAATAAGTCCGTCCGGAATGAATCGCTCCCCGCACCGTTCAATAATGAGCGGATACATCTGCTTAATTTCCACGTAACGAATCGCATAATCAGTAAACACAAGATTAATCGTTTTATCTTTTTTTGAAAATAATCGAAACGCCATTTACATTTCTCCTTCATGAAAAAAACTGGAGATACCAGTAGATTAGCCCATCGCCATGAAAATAGACGGTGATCGCTGCCATCGCAATATATGGCCCAAACGGCATCGGTTTCCCTCTTTTCACTATACCAAAAATCAGAAGGACAAGCCCAATGACAGCGCCAAATAGACACGATAAAAAAAAAGTCAAAAGCATCCATTTCGTCCCCATTATAAACCCGAGAACACCGAATAATTTAATATCGCCGCCGCCCATTCCGCCTTTTGAGACGATGGCGATCAACAATAAAAGAGAAAAGCCTGCCAGAGCACCGAGGAGCGAATCCCACCACGGTGTAAGAGGGTAAATCAGTCGAATGACAAGGAACAAACTGAAAAAGAACAGTATGATTTTATCTGGAATCCGCATATAAGCAAGATCGGAGACGACGATGATGATCAGCATCGAAATGAAGAGAAGAGCGAGTAGAAAGTCGATCGTTAACCCGAAATAAAGATACGCATACAAAAATAACAGCGCCGTCAGCAGCTCTGTTAAAGGATAATTGGGGGATATACGTGACCCGCATTTGCGGCACTGCCCCTTAAGGAATATGTAGGAAACAACCGGGATAAGATCTAATGCAGTCAACTGATGACCGCACAGCGAACAAGCGCTGCGCGGTTTCACAATCGACTTCCCGATCGGAACCCGGAGACCAACGACGTTATAAAATGAGCCGAAGACGAGGCCGTAGAGGAAGATTAATAGATAGATCATTTATTTAATTACTACATCTGCTCTGTCAAGATCAGTCTGCGTTTGTGTTGCAATCTTTCTTTCATTACCAATTAGTGTAACTGTATAAGTATATGTGGCAGCTTTTGCTGTGACTCCAGTAGCTGCTGCTGTAGCAGGTACTTTTGTGATAACAACTAAAGAATTCGCTTTATCATAATTAAGCGCACCAGTATCTGGATCTTCCATTTCATCAATGAGGCCTTGATCAATCAGTTGTTGTAAAGTTACATTGCCAGTACCAACAGTTGGATTGCTTGCAACATACGTTTTGGCTGCACTAATCATTTGCTGCGCATTCGCGACATGCGCATCTTTTTTCGAGTTATCAATAAGTCCACCAATAGACGGGATGGCAATGGCTGCAATAATTCCGAGAATGACGACGACGGCGAGCAATTCAATTAACGTTAAGCCTTTTTCATTTTTCATGTTTCGTTTCATCGCTGCAAACATGTTTTTTCCTCCTGAACCTCTATTATTTTGTTCATTTCTACCAACCTATGAATATCTTGCTGTCTCTTTTCATCTTACTCCGGTTATCGTCTATTATCAATGAAAGTTTAGTGATTTTATCACATTTTTTTATGCTTGTACGTTATTAAAAATTTCAAACATAGGCACAAGGATAGATGTGACGATCGTACCGACAATGGCGGCGAGCAGAACGATCATAAGCGGTTCAATTAATGATTTCAGCCGGTCGGTCGTTGCCTCCACTTCCCGTTCGTAAAAGTCCGCTACTTTTGACAGCATGGAATCGAGTGAGCCTGTTTCTTCACCGATTGAAATCATATGATGAACGAGCGGCGGAAAAGCCCAATGTTTTTTCATCGGCCCGGTTAACGATTCTCCCCGTTCGAGCGCATTGCGGGATTCTTTGATCACACGCTCGATCACTTCATTTTCGACGACTTCGCCGACAATTTCCATCGCCCGGATAATCGGTACTGAATTTGAAAATAACGAACTGAGTGTTCGTGTCATTCGGGCCAATACGGCTTTCTGCATAAGATTTCCGATAATCGGCATTTTTAACATCGCATAATCGTAATAATATTTTGTTTCTTTCCGCTGCTGAACACTCCAAAAGAAAAAGCCGATCAGTGCAATCAAACCGATCATCATATACCAATAGGCTTGCATCCATTCACTCGATGAAATAACGAACTGCGTAATCGCCGGCAGTTCGCCGCCAAAATCAGCAAACATCCCGACAAATGTCGGGACAACCGACACGAGCAAAAAGATGACGACCACAAGGGCAATAACGCCGACAGCAGCAGGATAAGCAAGTGCCGAGACGACTTTCTGACGTGTTCGGTGCTGGCGCTCGTAATATTCTGCCATGTCATGAAACGTTTCGTCGAGATTCCCTGTCGCTTCGCCGGCCCTGAGCATGTTAATAAACAGCGGTTCGAATATTTTTCGCTGGTGGGCAGCAGCATCTGAAAGCGGCCTGCCTTCGCGTATTTCGATTTCCATCTGATTAAGTGTTTTTTTCAGCGCTTTGCTTTCTGTTTGCTGTGACAAAATGGCTGTCGCATCAATGACCGTTATCCCCGCTGCTAACAGTGCCGAAAACTGGCGAAGGAAAATGACCATATGTTCAAGTTTCACTTGTCTTCCGATCATAATATCGCGATTTAAAAACGTTTCCGCCTGCTGCTGAATGTCAGTTACGCGAATCCCGTTTTGCTGTAGTTTAGCCAGTGCTTCTTTTTTCGTTTCGGCTGTAATCGTCCCTTTCCTTAGTCCTCTCCGGTCCCGTCCTTTGTAATGAAATTTAGCCATTCTCTTTTTCTCTTTCTCTTAAATAAGGGAGAGCAGCATCATGGGAAAGTGCCTCCTGCTCAACTAAATCTTGCACATGGTCAGCCATCAGCTGCATACCGGATGCTTTTGACGTCTGCATAATATTTACAATTTGATGCACTTTTTCCGAACGGATTAAGTTGGAAACGGCCGGGTTATTTAGAAGCACTTCAACAGCCGCCCGCCTGCCTCGCAGATCAGGCGTTGGGAAAAGACGTTGTGAGACGATTGCAGCTAATACCGTAGCCAGCTGCGTCCGAATTTGCGGCTGCTGTTCAGCTGGAAACACATCAATAATCCGCTCAATCGTTGCCGGTGCGCTCGATGTATGCAGCGTCGCCAATACAAGATGGCCTGTTTCAGCCGCTGTGATCGCTGTTTGAATCGTTTCTAAATCGCGCATTTCCCCGACAAGAATAATATCCGGGTCTTGCCGCAGCGATGCACGCAGCCCATTAGCGAAACTTTTCGTATCGTATCCGACTTCTCGTTGATCAATAATGCTTTTCCCATGCTTATGCAAATACTCAATCGGATCTTCCAGTGTAATAATGTGCTTTCTCGTTTCTTTATTGACATAATCAATCATGCTTGCAAGAGTCGTTGATTTGCCGCTCCCGGTCGGACCAGTGACGAGGACAAGCCCATTCGGCCGACTGACGACTTTTTTCAATACAGGCGGCATAGACAAATCTTCAAGTGAAGGAATCTTCGTTGGAATCACCCGAATTGCAATCGATACACAATTTCGCTGATGAAACGCGTTTACCCGAAAGCGCGACACTTTCGGTATCCCAAATGAAAGATCAATTTCTCCTTGCTCTTGAAACGACGCCCACAATGATTCCGATATAATCGATTTAGCCATCTGTTCTGTGTCCTCTGGTGTCAGCACTTCTTTCCCATATCGTTTCAAATCACCATGAATACGGAAAACCGGTGCTGTTCCGACAGTCAAATGAATGTCCGATGCCTGCAATTCGTATGCTGAACGTAATAAAAATTCGAGTTTTTCTTTCATTCCGTCTACTCCATTAAAACAGCGCGTAATATTTCTTCTGTCGTCGTAATGCCCTGCCGCACTTTCAGCAAGCCATCGTCGAGCAGAAAAATCGTTTTTTGCTTTTGCGCTGCTTCCTTTAATTTTGAAAGCGGTTCTTCATTTAAAATCAATCGCTTCATTTCTTCTGTAACCGTGAGCACTTCATGAATCGCGATCCGGCCTTTGTAGCCGGTCATATTGCAAGAAGCACAGCCGCCGCCTCTTTTGATTTTTTCGATCTTTAATCCGCGCTTGCCGAAAATATCAATCTCCCGTTTTGTCGCTTCTTCTTCACGGCCGCAGTCACGGCATACTTTCCTCACAAGCCGCTGGGCGACAATGCCACTTACCGATGACGCCACTAAAAACGAGTCGACACCCATATCAATGAGGCGGGTAATGCTTGAGATCGAGTCGTTCGTATGAAGAGTACTTAACACAAGATGCCCCGTTAATGAAGCCCGAATCGCGACTTCAGCCGTTTCTTTATCGCGTATTTCTCCGACCATAATGATGTTTGGATCTTGCCGTAAGATGGACCGGAGACCTGCTGCGAATGTTAAGCCGACATTTGGATTGACTTGAATTTGATTGACACCTTCTAATTGATATTCAACGGGGTCTTCAACCGTAATAATATTGACTTCTTCTTTGTTTAACCTGTTTAGTGCAGCATAAAGAGTCGATGATTTACCAGAACCTGTTGGGCCTGTAATAAGCACAATCCCATTTGGCCGTTCAAGCATTTTTTCCACACGCTGCAAATTGACTTTATTAAACCCAAGGTGATTTAAATCGTTTAGTGAACTGCTTAAATCCAAAATCCGCATAACGATTTTTTCTCCGTACACTGTCGGCAATGTTGATACACGCAAATCAATCGGCCGGAAATCAATGTTTATTTTAATCCGTCCATCTTGCGGAATGCGATGCTCGGTAATATCAAGATTTGCTAAAATTTTAATGCGGGCAGTAAGCATGCTTTGCATATGCTTTGGCAGCTGCCGTTCCACTTGGAGCATCCCATCCACGCGAAGACGAACCATCACTTTTGTTTCATGCGGGTCAATATGAATATCACTCGCCTTTTCCGCCATTGCATGAGAAAAAATCTGATTGACGAGACGGACGATCGGTGAATCATCATCTGTATTTTCTTGTTCATTGGCCGCTTCTTCGGTATTTGCCTGTATCATTTCTTCAAACGAATCATCGATATCATAATACTTGTTAATCGTCCGAATAATATCGTCTTTCGATGCAATGGCCGCGACAATTTGAAAACCGGTTGAAAGACGCAAATCTTCTATCGTGTAGTAATCCATCGGATCTGCCATCGCCACATACAAACGGTTTTCCTCTTTTTTAAGCGGCATAATTAAGTTTGTCTTTGCCATTTCTTTCGGAATGAGCGTTAAAATATTTGCATCTATCGGATACCGGTACAGACTGACATGAGGGATTCCCAGCTGGAATTCAAGCACTTCAATGAGCTGTTGCTCGGTAATATAACCGCGCTGCAGCAACGCATCCCCCAATTTTTGATCGGACGTTTTTTCCGACAGCGCCGATTCGAGCTGTGCTTCTGTTATGAGCCCTGTTTCAACAAGTATGTCTCCGAGTCGTTTTCGCTGCGTTCTCATCGCCTATCACCCTTAGTTTGTTATTCTTCTTCTTCATAACAGTCTTTTTCTTCACACTGTTTTACTTCTGTTGAATTTTCTTTCGGAACTGTTCCTGCGTTTGATCCTGTGCCTGTATTTGGATTCGATTTTGCATCGGCGTCTGATTCTGTTCTGGTATTTGAATTTGACTCTGTACCTGACCCTGTTTCGGTATTTGGATTTGATTCTGTTCCTGCGTCTGATCCTGTTCCGGTATTTGGATTTGATTCTGTTTCTGCCCCATTTTCATTGTCTACGTCTTGATCCGTATCCAATTCCGGTTCAAGAGTTGTTTCTGGCGGGGGATCCTGTGAACTATGCCATTCTATTTGATGGACAGGCAAGTAAAAATCTTCCGCTATTTTATCTTCTTTCAGCTCAAATGTCCCTTCTCTTACCTGCCGATACACGTCAATCATCATCCCGCTTTCACCGAACCGCTCCACGCGCGTCGTACCGTATGGCATACGAGGATCAAATTGCAAAATCGTTTTCGGCTCTAACTCAGCTTTATTTTTAAGCACTGGCGTATACGTATAATAAAAAGGGATTCCTTTTAACACAACGTATACTTTTCCATCTATCACTTGCCATTCGACTGTATAACTCGTATTGTTTTCATTTAAAAAGAGAAAATCTTGACCGTTCGCCTCGTCTACTTTCGCTTCATATCCGAGATCGATCTTGTCTGGCAACGCCATACTTTGATTTTTTTCCAAGATCACAAAATTCGTCTGCATGACGAGCCGATATAAAGCAGAGGAAAGAAGATTGATGCTTTCTTTATCTAACAAATTCCCTGATTGGGCAGTTGACAACCATTGATTGAACGATATGACGTCTCCACTTTTAACAGGGATGGACGGATTTGTTTTAAGAAAGGCCACAAGCGGCTCCACAGTGGCTCCTGCTAAAGATTCAGCTGCAATCGACTGCCTCGCTTCTTGATTCATATATAAAGTAAGATCAATGACTGTTTCGTTCGGTTTTAAATAATCGCCGATATCCGCTATGTCTGATGCAAGCATTTCAACATTAAGCGGTGTGTCACGAAGCGCTGGAAACTGTTCATCGAGCTGTTCTTGAAGACGTTCTGCCGAAACGCTCGTATATAATTCATTTTTTTGTCCCGGAACCGCTTTTTCAATCGATTTTTCGATTTGAAATTCAACTAAGTTTGTGCTTATACTTGCTGATTTTTCAACGTATTGAAACGTTAACGCCGCATTAATCTGCCAGGCTGTTACTTTTTCTATTAATGTGCGCATCGCTTCCGCTTTTGTCGCATGGTCAAGTGATTCAGATCCTATTACCGTTCCTTCGTCAAAACGCTCGTTTGATTGAAAAAATTTCTCATACGCAGCCGTTCCGTAATACGAAAAGCCAATGAAGTACAACGTCAGCATCATAAACATAGCGGCGATTTTTACTGTCTCTTTTTTCTTCATATACGGGCGCTCCAATCTGCCATGATGCTCTATCATTCTTTCTTATCTTCAAAGTGAAGCAGCGGAATGTCCATGTCTTCATTGCTGTCATCCGCTTCGTCAAATAGTTCTTCTAAATAGTGTGTTCCTTCATTTGGGATAGACGGATCATCCATTTCGATTTCATCGTCCTGCTCCCCATAAAACAACGCCTCAATATAGTCATCTTCTTCCCCGACAGGCATGGCTGGCAACTCATCTGATTCACTAATTTCTTCTTCCTCTTCCATTTCTTCTGTCTCTTCCCTTATCGGTAATTTATGCGGCTGGTTCGTCTCTTCATCAGGCAGATCTAGGAAAGCAAATACCCCATCGCCTTCTTCCCAATCATTATCATTATCTATCGCCCAGTTTGCGACGCCGTATTTCACCGTTAAATATCCTGCCGTGAGCACGATGAGAAAAACAAGAAGACCTGTTTGCCAAAGCAGCAAATAGGGGGAAAGCATGATCCCTCCTATAGCGGCCGCTAAACATTGAAGCGCAATGAGCAGCTTTCCTTTCAGCGACAATCCGAGCGGCAAATAGATTAAGAGAGGCAGCGCGAGAAGAAACGCAATAAAAGCCATGATTATATGTATCATTCACAACCTCCTCGATCTAATGGTAGTCCATCTGCTTGCTTGATTTATCATTTAAAGATAATGGTAGTTTTAAAATATTGTATAGGACAATTGTCTAATTTGAAAGAAATGAGTGATTAAAAATGTCGAATTTTATTACATTTTGCCAAAAAGACACATCACTTGAATGATTTACTTTTATTAGATGGCAGAGCATTCCCATAGAAAAACAGGCACCTTTTTTAGTTGGGTACCTGTTCTTCTGTAGCCTCGCGGATCGGTTCAGCGTTAATGATTCCGTTTTTCGGAAGGGTGTTATCCTCAGTTCCATGCTCAACTGTTGCATTCCCGCTTGCAATGAATTTATCAGCCACGACTGTTCCTTTAATCAAACCTCCATTAACATCGATAGTCCCATTTTCCGCATAAAGCAGCCCGTAAATTTCTTGGTGGTCATTTTTTAAACTTAGTGTACCGGCTCCTTTCCAATAGATATTGAGCTTCTCCTGATTTATATTGTCGTTTATTATACTTTTGTTAGCCATCGTGAATTCACCACTGATATATATGGTTAATTTCCCGTTACCCTTAATACGAATCTGTCCTTTTTGACCAAGTTTTAAATTGTTTATAACAATTTTTTTATCTGATTCCCCTGTATTAATTGTTAATATACTATCGTTAATCTGAAAATCGTTAAAAAATGATATGTTTTCTGAAAGCAGCAGTTCTTTATCTTGATTGACGATGTAATCTTCTGCCTCTTCTAAAGAAGAATTCTCCGGAAACTTAGGGAATTTCGGTATCAATTGATTTGTTTCTGACAAACTATAAACGTTTCCAGTAATTTTTGCATTCCCCTTTATACTAAGCTTAGACTTATCCTCCATCCATACGTTTCCATTAATTGTCACACTCCCGCCTATATCGAGCATCGACTTAACAATTAAAGCTGTTGTTGCTGTTGAAAACGATCCATCATCTTCATCCTTTCCTACAGTAAATGTCTGTATCACTGTTCTCTCCACTTTCCCCGGATCATTTTCCTCTGAATTACTGCTAATTGTGCCTGTGGATGTCACGATATATCCATCAGCCTCATTTGGATTCCTCTCAATCTCAATTTCAGCTATCGTTTTGCCATACGTGCCTTCAAAACCAAGTTCGTATCGGTTTATTGCATCAATCCTGTTCTTAAGATGTCTAATAAAACAGGCTCGTCTGGTTTCATCCTCCTCATCACACTGTAAAGCTGTTCCTTTTAAATCTTCTTCTTTTTTTCTTACTTTAATTAACGCATCAGCAGCACCCGCTTCGGCAATATAATAGACAGCTTCATACTTCTGTTCATAATTGCTCATTTTTGTGTTATTCAATGACAATCCTAAAAGCGCCATACCGAGCACAGATAAAACGGTCAGCACGAGCAACACTATAATTAATGCCATGCCGCGCTCATTATGAATCGCTTTTCGAATACATAGAGGACCCTTCATCGGTACTACCTACTTTCTTATGTAAATGACCGTTTTAAATTCTTTTGACAAGTCTTTTTGATGAGGCGTTTCCGCACTTTTAATCGTCAACGTCAATTTCTCTTGGGCCTCATATTCCAGTCTAAACGAGTCTATGTTTTCGGCTATCACTGCACCGTCCCGTAAGATCGTCTGATCTGCTTTGCTGTACGTATAGGAAATGGCGCCAACCTTCATCGATGATTGAACTTCATTTACATCATGAACATTTCCGTACTTTCGAACATCGGTCGTCATCCATTTAAATGCCAGCCGGACGTTAGCTTGTCCATCGATTTGTTTCGTCTGATCTGTAAACTGCCGCTGTCCAGACAAATGAACATTACTAATTAACAAAAGAATCATCGTCAGGAGTGCAAAAGCAACAATGACTTCGATTAATGTCACGCCGCGCTCATTTTTCAGCCATTGTTGCATGTTTCATATCCTCCTTTTATCTTATAATCGTTTCCATGCGCGCTTCTCGTTTCTCATTATCTGCACTGAATACTTCAACAACTGCCTTACTGCCCCCTTCGACACGGCCTTCTATCGTTATAATCACACTGTAGTTGTCCTTCTCCCCCTCCCATCTTCCATTGGACACAATGCAACTGCTTTTACTATCACTTGAGCAATGAGTAATGACTTCCTCCATATATTGCTGAGCAACATAGGTAGCATCCATCCTTGATTCTGTTTGTTGATTTGTGCGAGCAGATTGAATGAACATCGTTGAGAAAGAAAGAACCACAATGGTTAAAATAACGATTGAAAGCAGTATTTCAATTAATGTTATTCCATCGTTCGACATCATTTTTTTTATTCTTTTATTCACACATTTCCCACCTCGTCTGTCTTTCCCGCCTTCATCTATACTTCTCTATTCCCGATAATTTACTAGGTTAATAGTCATTATTTATTTAATTTTAGCATATTAAAGAAAAGATGAATATATAAGACGAATACAGACCATATCAAAGAAAGTCCTTATTTAAAGACAATCTTTAAATAAGGACTTTATTCCTTTTTATAACAAATTTCACTTTTAATACGCACCATTTACTCTCTAGAAAACAACGCTGTGTTTTTCACAGCGGAAATGAAATAAAGGGAACCTGTTATCATTAAAACGTCTGTTTCTTTTGCACTTTTTTGGAACAGTTGAATCATTTTTTGATAGTCTTGTACAATGTCAGATTTTTCATCTGTATACGATTCATAATCTTCTTTTTGCGCCGCACGCGGAAAATCAAACGGTGCGAAATACAATAGATCAGCTACACTTTTTAATTGCTGAATCATCCCGTCAAGCGGCTTATCTTTCATCGCCGCAAATAAAATGGTGATTTTTTCATTTGGAAATCGCTGATGGATCGTTTGAACGAGTGCCTTGATGCCTTCTTCGTTATGCGCACCGTCTGCAATAATGAGCGGACGCTTATAAAGTGTTTCAAAACGGCCTGGCCAGTTTATCTTTTTCAGGCCTTTTTCAACATGTTCCTCTTTAATGTAAAATGAATAAAAGGCACACAAATAGTCGGCAGCCATAATGGCTAGTGCGGCGTTGTTCACTTGATGCAGCCCGGCTAATCCCGTTTCTATTGGTCCTCGTTTGCTAAATGGGGACTTGAATTCAAATTGCTCGCCCTGTTCCGTGGATGAAAGCCAGGTTCCGCTAAATTCACGACCATTCAAGTAAAGAGCCGCTTTTTTCTCTTTTGCCGCCTCTTCAATGACGCTAAGCGCTTCTGGCTGCTCAACCGCCGTCATGACAGGTATGCCATTTTTAATAATACCCGCTTTTTCAAAGGCAATTTCGGACAGTGTATGACCAAGAAATTGAACATGATCCATTCCAATTGTTGTAATAATAGAAAGAACCGGATGAATGATATTCGTTGAATCTAAACGGCCGCCGAGACCAACTTCAAATAATACAATATCAACCGGCCGAACGCGGGCAAAATAGTAAAGTGCCATTGCTGTAATAATTTCAAATTCACTTGGACCGCCGAATGGCATGTCTTCCATTTCATCAGCTAATACCCGAATTTTTTGAGCCAATTCTGTAATCTTATCATCAGAAATTGGCCTGCCATTTACGCTGATCCGTTCATTAAACTGCTCGATGTAAGGAGAGGTGAACGTTCCGACTTCATAGCCCGCTTCACTCAAAATAGAGCGCAGCATAGCCGTTGTCGAGCCTTTTCCGTTCGTCCCGCCGATATGAACAGCTTTCAGCCTCCGTTCGGGATGGCCAAGACGCTCCATCATCCATTCCATCCGCGCAAGCCCCGGTTTGATTCCCGTGCGGAGCCGTCCATGTATCCATGATAATGCTTCTTCATATGTCTCCATTTATTTTTTTCTCCCTCTATGTACGAAAAAGACGAATCCGCCCCGCAGAGCGAGCGATCCGTCTTTTTCTGCTTCTTAATTTTTTAAATCTTCAATCCGTGCTTCTACAGCGGCAAGTTTCGTTCGGTAATCTTCTTCTTTCGCCCGTTCTTCATCCACCACTTTTTGCGGCGCTTTTGACATAAAACGCTCATTCGAAAGTTTCTTCAGCACGCGGTCTACTTCTGACTGCCATTTTGCTTTTTCTTTTTCAAGACGGGCAATTTCTTCGTCTAAATTAAGAAGTCCTGCAAGCGGCATAAACAATTCAGCCCCTGTGACCACAGCAGTCATGGCCTTCTCCGGTGTTTCTGGATTAAGTTCAATGACAAGCTCTTCCGGATTACAAAAACGCTCAATATAATAGCGATTTTCTGTTAATGTAGACAATACAGATTCGTCTGTCGCTTTAATGATGAGCGGCACTTTTTTGCTCATCGGTGTGTTTACTTCTGCGCGAATGTTACGCACGGAACGAATGATATCAACAAGCAGTTTCATGTCCATAGCCGCTTCTTTATTTGTTAAAGAGTGATCGGCTACTGGCCATTTTGCTTCAACGATCGTTTCCCCTTCATGAGGCAAGTTTTGCCAAATTTCTTCTGTAATAAATGGCATAAACGGATGCAATAGACGCATTGTATGATCGAGCACGTACGCAAGAACAGAACGCGTCATTTGTTTTGCTTGCTCATCTTCTCCGTACAACGGCAATTTCGCCATTTCAATATACCAGTCACAGAAATCATCCCAGATGAAGTTATAAAGTGTACGGCCCACTTCACCAAATTCATATTTCTCCGATAACTGCGTCACATTGTCGATCGTTTCGTTTAAACGCGTCAAAATCCACTCGTCTGCTACGGATTTTTTACCAGATAAATCAATCTGGTCATACGTCATACCGTTCATATTCATTAAAGCAAAGCGGGAAGCATTCCAAATTTTATTGGCAAAGTTCCATGTCGCTTCTACCTTTTCCGTTGTGTAACGCAAATCCTGTCCTGGCGAGCTTCCTGTCGCAAGGAAATATCGAAGTGAATCGGCACCGTATTGATCGATAACTTCCATCGGATCCACACCATTGCCAAGTGATTTTGACATTTTGCGGCCTTCCGCATCTCGGACTAGTCCATGAATTAATACATCATTAAACGGACGTTTGCCTGTAAACTCAAGTCCTTGGAAAATCATACGCGATACCCAGAAGAAAATGATGTCATAGCCTGTGACGAGTGCAGCAGTTGGGTAATGGCGTTTAAAATCAACAGCTTCTGTATCAGGCCAGCCCATCGTTGAAAACGGCCATAGAGCAGATGAGAACCACGTATCCAGCACATCGTTGTCTTGTTCCCAGTTTTCTGCATCCGCCGGCTCCTCATGCCCGACATACACTTCGCCTGTTTCTTTATGATACCAGGCTGGAATACGGTGGCCCCACCATAATTGACGAGAAATACACCAATCACGAATATTGTCCATCCAGTGCAAGTACGTTTTCTCGAAACGATCCGGCACGAAATTCACTTTTTCCTCTGTTTTTTGCAAATCAACAGCAGCACCAGCAAGCGGCGCCATTTTCACAAACCATTGTGTCGATAAATACGGTTCAACGACCGCGCCGCTTCGCTCGGAATGACCGACTGAATGAAGATGATCTTCAATTTTGAATAGAATGCCTTCCTCCTGCAAATCGCTCACAATTTGTTTCCGGCAGTCAAAACGATCAAGGCCATTATATTTGCCCGCTTCCGCATTCATTGTGCCATCTTCATTCATGACAAGAATACGCGGCAAATTGTGACGGTTACCGATTTCAAAGTCATTCGGGTCATGCGCTGGCGTAATTTTTACCGCGCCGCTTCCAAATGCCATATCAACGTAATCATCCCCAACAATCGGAATAATACGCCCTGTAATTGGCAGCACGACATGTTTGCCGATTAAATGCTTGTAACGTTCATCTTCTGGATGAACGGCAACTGCCGTATCGCCAAGCATCGTTTCCGGACGTGTCGTCGCAACTTCAATATAGCCGGAACCGTCTTCAAGCGGATATTTCATATGATAAAACGCACCTTGTACGTCTTTATAAATAACTTCAATATCAGACAGCGCCGTTTTCGTCGACGGGTCCCAGTTAATAATGTATTCGCCTCTATAAATTAATCCTTTTTCATAGAGCTTTACAAATACTTCACGAACCGCTTTTGACAAGCCTTCATCGAGTGTAAAGCGCTCGCGGCTATAATCAAGACCGAGACCTAGTTTCGCCCACTGCTCGCGAATATGGGTTGCATATTCTTCTTTCCATTTCCACGATTCTTCTAAAAATTTCTCGCGGCCGAGATCATAGCGTGTCGTTCCTTCTTCTTTCAACTTTTGTTCTACTTTCGCCTGCGTCGCAATGCCTGCGTGATCCATGCCTGGCAGCCAGAGTACGTCATAGCCTTGCATGCGTTTCATACGTGTTAAAATGTCTTGCAGCGTCGTATCCCATGCATGTCCAAGATGCAATTTCCCTGTTACGTTTGGCGGCGGAATAACGATTGTATAGGGCTCTTTTGTTTCATCGTTTTTTGCTTCGAAAAATTGGCCGGCTGTCCACCAGTCATAACGTCCTTTTTCGATGGTCTTTGGATCATATTTTGTCGGCATCGTTGTTTCATTTTGTTGTAACATTCCGTTTTTCCTCCTTAACAAAAAAAAGCCTCCCGTCTTGAAAAGGACGAAGAGGATTGTTCACGGTACTACCTTTTCCAGGTCCACACTTTTCTTTTTTAATACCATTATCTTATCCGAAATAGATAAAGCCCGTCAATGCTTGCACACACGTTTTCCGCCTTTTTTACATACAATATGAAAAAAGGCAGGTGTATAAATATGATGCGCCATTATGATCGGTGGCCGCCCTGGCTCCGACGCTGCCGTCGTGTAGCATGCGGGATCATTGTTCCGTTTTGCTGTTTTCAAGGACTCCGCACGTTATTTTTTCCAACAACGATGGATGTTATTTTGCTAGCCCTTCTCATTCTTCTTGCGGCGGCGCTTCATCTTGAGTGGATATAAGCGCAACCTCACCGGACGGCTCAATTGCAAATCGCCATTCGGCCTGATGTTCAGACCGTTCTTCGAGCCAGCTAAATATAGATGGCTCTTCTGTATGTCCCTTTTGAACTTGTACGGACGCTGATTCATCTACACTCTCTTCATGCTCTTCGACAGATGCTTCCTCTACCTCTACCTCTGCCTCTACACTTTCTGCGTGCTCTTCATTTGAATTCGAGTCAAATTCAAACACTGTTTCATCTTCCTTAAGAGAAACTGCAACGGCGAGCTCGGCTGTGAGAACTAAACGGTCGGGCTTTTGTACGTCGTAATCAAATGAGTGTATTTGAATATCTGTATCATCTGCGATCCGGCGGTCAGGCGGGATAAATGCATGAATAGGGATGTGCCGGAAAAATTGCCGGATGTTCTCTTCTTCTTCCGTTAAAACACAATACTCACCCGTCACTTCAATTGTACCGTTAAGGGCTGTGCCTTCATCTTTGGAGTCCATTGTCACTTGCGGGTCAAGCGAGATCGACAGTAATTCTTCCACATTTTCTCCATCAGGGAACACGACACCTTCTTCAATGGATATGAAAAATAATTCATCCACCAAAATCAGCTCCTTTTTTATCCTGCTGCTTATTTTATGAATGGAGCTGCGGTATCATTCCGATTAAATCGGGTTTGTCCAAATAGAGCCCCGCACGATTGTTCAAAACGTTTCTTTCATTCTGGATAGTAAAAAGCCTAGCGCATATCCGTACACAATATGACCCGTTAGCCAATAAGACAAAGCAGGTACGCTAGTAACAGAAGGTGTCCTATGAGACAGAGCCGTGGTTGGAAAAAGTATGAACCCAATAATGAAACAGCTAGCCATACATAATAAAATGATTCTTTTATGGGAGCTTATTCTCCTGTAGCCTATAGCAAAATACAGGAGAAGACTTACTACAATAGAAATGATAAGATGAAACGCAACTTCAACCCATTCAGGCAAAGTGTAGCGGTTAAGAATCGGGATATAATCGATGTTTAATAAAAGAGTGTATACTTTATGATTAGTTGTTTGCTCGATCCCTTTTAAGAATACAGCTAAAACCATACCTGCGAGCAGTCCAGATAGACTGGCTTTTCGGATGACTCGCTCATTCACTTTCATTCATCCTCTCCATCTTGCTTATGACTGGATTTTTTCTTTTATTTATTGTTCCTTTTTTTCTTATATTGTGCGTAAAATAGATTGTAAACAAAAAGAAATGACCCGGGCACAACATACCGAGGTCATTTCTTTCAATTGGCTGGCTGTAGAAACCACCCTTCCAATAGAAAAATTATTTTTTCAGCCGGCTGAATGCTTTTTCAGTGGCTGCAATTGTTTTCTCAATGTCTTCATCTGAATGAGTTGTTGATAAAAATAGTCCTTCAAATTGAGATGGTGGCAGGAAAACACCTTCCAGTGCCATTTCACGGTAATACTCCGCAAATAAAGCAAGGTCAGAGTTCTTCGCATCATCATAGTTATGAACAGGCCCTTCATGGAAGAAAAAGCCGATCATTGAGCCTGCCCGGTTGAATGTAATGGGAATGCCGTGTTTTCGAGCTGCTTCCGTCAATCCTTTTTCAAGTAAGTCTGCTTTGCGCGCAAATTCGTCGTACGTTTCCGGCGTGAGCTGGCGAAGCGTTTCGATCCCTGCTGTCATCGCCATCGGATTGCCGGATAATGTACCGGCTTGATAAATCGGACCAGCCGGGGCAATTTGATTCATAATTTCTGCTTTTCCGCCGTATGCTCCAACGGGCAGACCGCCTCCGATCACTTTGCCGAGACAGGTAATATCCGGTGTCACACCAAAATGACCTTGTGCACAATTGTAGCCTACGCGGAAACCGGTCATCACTTCATCAAAAATAAGCAGTGCGCCATATTGTTCTGTAATGTCACGCAGCCCTTCAAGGAATCCAGGCTGGGGCGGAACCACACCCATATTGCCGGCGACCGGTTCAACGATTATACAGGCGATATCCTCTCCAAATTGTTCAAACGCGTAACGAACACTTTCTAAATCGTTATAAGGCACTGTAATCGTATTTTTCGCCACACTTTCCGGGACTCCCGGACTGTCAGGCAAACCGAGTGTTGCCACACCAGAACCGGCTTTAATTAACAATGAATCACCGTGTCCATGATAACATCCTTCAAATTTCAAAATTTTATTTCGGCCTGTGTAGCCGCGTGCAAGGCGAAGCGCACTCATCGTTGCTTCTGTACCGCTTGAGACCATGCGGACCACTTCAATCGATGGAACGCGTTCAATGACAAGTTCAGCCATTTCATTTTCAAGTAATGTGGAAGCACCGAAACTTGTACCGGTTTCTGCTGTTTTTTTCAATGCTTCCACTACGTTTTCATTCGTATGGCCTAAAATAAGGGGCCCCCATGACAAAACATAGTCAATATACTCATTTCCATCAATGTCATAAATATGAGACCCTTTTCCACGCTCCATAAAGATCGGATCTATGTTAACGGATTTAAACGCCCGAACGGGACTGTTTACACCGCCCGGCATTATTTTAACGGCTTCCTTAAAGGCTGCTTTCGATTTTTCAAATGAACGCATATATGTCTCCCCTTCCTGTTATTGTTCGTTTATCCAGCGCGCTGCATCTTTTGCGTGATACGTCATGATCAAGTCGGCGCCTGCCCGTTTCATACTCGTTAATTTTTCCAGAACGATCGCTTTTTCATCCACCCATCCGTTCAATGCCGCAGCTTTTACCATGGAATATTCGCCGCTTACGTTATACGCCACAACAGGTGCGTCAAATTCAGTGCGTACGTCGCGAATAATATCAAGATAAGAGAGAGCCGGCTTAACGATTAAAAAGTCCGCGCCTTGCTCTATATCAGCTGCCGCTTCACGCATCGCTTCACGTCGGTTTCCCGGATCCATTTGATACGTTTTCCGGTCGCCAAACTGCGGCGTAGAATCCGCTGCTTCACGAAACGGTCCGTAAAACGCGGATGAGTACTTAACCGCATAGGACATGATCGGAATCTCCGTATAACCCGCTGCATCAAGCCCCTGGCGGATCGCCGTCACAAAGCCATCCATCATGTTGGATGGCGCAATGATATCTGCCCCTGCTTCTGCCTGGCTTACCGCCGTTTTTACGAGCAGCTCAAGCGACGGATCATTTAACACGTTACCGCCTTCTACAACGCCACAATGGCCATGATCTGTGTATTCACATAGACACGTATCTGCAATAACCACTAAATCAGGATACTGTTCTTTAATGTAGCGCGTTGCCTCCTGAACAATCCCGTGATTGTGATAGGCGCCTGTTCCAACATCGTCTTTGTCAATCGGCAAACCAAATAAAATAACCGATTTAATGCCCAGGCTGACGATTTCATCGAACTCTTCCTTCAAATTATCAATGGAAAGCTGAAATACACCGGGCATTGAAGACACTTCATTTCGAATTCCTTTTCCTTCTGCCACAAATAACGGATAAATAAAATCATTCACACTTAACACTGTTTCCCGTACTAATGCGCGCATATTGGTGCTTTGGCGTAAGCGGCGGTGTCTCGCAAATTCATTTGTCATGTTCTTCACTCCTTGTAGTAATAAATCATATCAGAAACAAGCGAATCAATCGTGTACTCATCCGGACAGATCGAAACCTTTATTCCATATTTCTCTGCTTCTATTTTCGTTACTGGTCCAATGCAAGCAAAGTCAGCCTCTGGAAGTGGCTCTTCTGCTTCGTTTAACGTATGGATAAAATGGCGGACAGCCGACGGGCTTGTAAATGTATACATATCAATTTGTTCATGCCGGATAAGATGAAGCAATGCTTCTTTTTCTTTTTCAGGAAAATACGTTTCGTACACAACCCAGTCATCCGCTGCCGCTCCCGTGTTGCGAATCGTCTCGCCTATTAAGTCACGGGCAAGATTTCCTTTAGGAATAAGCGCATTTTTTGGCGTAAATCGGCCTGTTTCGATGTCTTCCGCCAAATCATCTGCGGAGAAGCGTTTTGGTATATAGGAAACGGTGATTCCATACCGTTTAAGTGCTTCAGCTGTTTTCGTCCCGATCGCCGCAAATTTAGCCGGAACCGTTTTTATATCCACACCCATTTTTTTCACTTTCTTCATAAAAAAATCAACACCATTTTTACTCGTGATGATGATCCAGTCATATGTAAACAGCTGATTCAATACCGCTTCGTCCTGAATGCCTTCATTCATTTTAAACGCAATAAGCGGCACTGCGTATGCTGTGCCGCCCGCTTTTTCTATTTTACCAATAAACGGTGCTGCCTGTCCCCTAGGACGCGTTACAACAATTCGTTTTCCTGATAAAGGATGATCGATATTCACTCTGATTCCGCTCTCGCTGCTTCAATTAAATCCACAGCACCACGTTCTTTTAATAGACGAGCCGCCTCTAAACCGACTTGCTCTGCATGACGGCCTACGACTGTTTCTTTTAGCACCGTTTTGCCGTCCGGTGACGCAACAAGTGCTGTTAAAGAGAGTGTTTCACCATCTGCTTTCGCAAAGCCCGCAACAGGCACCTGACACCCGCCATTAACAGCCGTTAAAAAAGCACGCTCTGCTGTCGTCGTTTTCTTCGTGTTTTCACATGTGAATTTCGCAAGCAACTCCAAAAGTTCCGCATCGTTTTCACGGCATTCAATTGCAAGCGCTCCCTGTCCAACCGCAGGAACGGATAAGTCTTCATCTAAAAATTCTGTGATAACGTCAGATGACCATCCCATACGTGCGAGACCAGCTGCTGCTAAAATAATCGCATCGTATTCTTCACTTTCCAACTTTTGAAGACGTGTATCAATGTTGCCGCGAATCCATTTAATTTCAATATCAGAACGCACGGCAAGCAGCTGAGCACTGCGGCGAAGGCTGCTTGTGCCAACTATTGAACCCGCTGGTAAATCGTGAAACTTTACATGTCCTTTTGAAATAAAGGCATCTCGGTGGTCCTCACGTTCTGGTACCGCTCCAATGACAAGTCCCTCAGGAAGTTCAGCCGGCATATCTTTCATGCTGTGAACCGCCAAATCGATTTCGTGATCAAACATCGCTTGCTCAATTTCTTTCACAAAAAGGCCTTTGCCACCGACTTTAGATAAGGTGACATCTAAAATCCGGTCCCCTTTTGTGACAATTTCTTTCACTTCAAATTCAGTCTCAGGTGACAGTTTCTTCAATTGATCGATAACTTGATTCGTCTGCGTTAACGCGAGACGGCTTCTTCTTGATCCGACAATAATTTTTCGCATAGTACCCTCCATCTAGACCGAAAGCCGGATGTCACGAATACCAGAAATGGAATGTGGACAGCCGGCTTCCGAGGAAAAAGTTAATTAAAATAATGAGAAACGCTGCCGTATTCATAATTGCAAGCGTTCTTCCTGAGCATTCTTTTCGTACTTTTACATATAAAAAAATGCTGTATACCAATAGTAAAACAAATGACGCGACAATTTTCAAATCAAACCAGCTAATATCCGGCAATTTAAGTGTTTTCCAGACAAGCCCAAGAATAAGGCTAAGCAAGAGAAGCGGTACGCCCACTGCATTTAGAATGACCGACAACTTTTCAAGCTTGCCGAGATCACCAAGACGCCAGAGACGCTCATTCCATTTTTTCGTTTTCAGCAGACGATATTGAAGTAAATAAAGTACTGAAAAAATAAATGAAAAGGAAAAAGCGCCATATGACAAAATCGCCATCGTAATATGAATAAGTAAAAGCTCTGAAACAAGCTTTTCTGCTGCTGCCTGCGATTCGACTTGTACGGGCGCAAATGTATGGATCGTCATTATTAAAAAGCCAATCACATTTGTAAAAAGAACAGTAAAGTCCATTCGAAGTAACTTATTTAAAATAAGCGACATTGTGAGCAATACCCATGCATAAAAATAAAGTCCCTCAAATAATGTGAGGACCGGAAATCTGCCTGTATTATACATGTAAAGACATAAAAAAATTGTTTGAAGGCTCCAAACAATCGATAAAATCCAGAAGGCGATTTTATTCGCCTTCTGATTTCGCTGTACAAAATCCAGAAAATAGAGAAGTACACTTACTGCATATAAAATAATCATTAATTCATGGAGCCGAGTCATTCCCTGTTCAAACATTGCGTAACCTCACTTAAAACTGGAGTAAAGGCTTTGCATGAACTGTCTGAACGCGTTCCTTTTCTTTTGCCTGCGACTGCTTTAATCCTTTCACCTCTTCTTCGATATTGAAGATTTGCATGAATAGATCAAGCTTCTCTGCTGCACGCTTATCGCCTGCAAGTTCCTTCGCCTGCAATACAGGATCTTTCAACATTTGATTAACGATGCTTTTCGTATGCTTGCTTAACACTTTCCGATCACGCTCACTCAAATGCGGCAGTTTGCGATCAAGGCTTTCCATCGTCTCTGCCTGAATTGCTAAAGCCTTTTGACGGAGAGCGGAAATAACAGGCACAACACCAAGCAGATTAACCCATTCGTTAAACGCGACAATTTCTTTTTCAATCATAAGACCGATATTTGCTGCCGCTTTTTCGCGTTCAGCCAGGTTCGCCTGCACAATGCCTTCTAGATCATCAATATCATATAAAAAGACGCTGTCAAGATCGGCAATTTCTGGTGAAATATCTCGTGGAACCGCAATATCTACCATAAAAAGCGGGCGCCCTTTCCGCATTTTTTGCACGCTTGTCATTAATTCTTTCGTAATAATATATTCCTTTGATCCTGTTGAACTAATTAAAATATCCGCTTCCATGAGCGCACACTGCAGTTCATTCATCATTTTAGCCTGTCCGTCAAAACGACTAGCAAGCACTTCTGCTTTTTCAAAAGTCCGGTTCATAACTGTTACTTTTGTTGCACCGCTTCCGTGCAAGTTTTTAATCGCAAGTTCGCCCATCTTTCCGGCACCGATAACGAGTATATGACGCCCATCAAGTTTCCCGAAAATTTTCTTTGCGAGTTCAACTGCTGCATAACTTACCGATACGGCATTCGCACCGATTTCCGTTTCTGCATGTGCACGCTTAGCAAGCGTAATCGCTTGTTTAAACAACTGATTGAAGACGGTGCCAGTTGCGTCTATTTCCTGCGATTGCAAAAAGCTTTGCCGAACTTGCCCAAGAATTTGTGTTTCACCAAGCACCATTGAATTTAAGCCTGCTGAGACACGGAAAAGGTGCTCAATCGCTGCTTCCTGCTCATAAATAAACAAGTAAGGCGTAAATTCTTCTTGTGCAATGTTAAACCATTTGGATAAAAATTCTTTAATGTAATAACGACCGGTATGCAGCTGATCAACGACCGCGTAAATTTCTGTACGGTTGCACGTCGAGATAATGACATTTTCGAGCACGCTTTTCTGTTTTTGGAGCTCTGTCATTGCTGTTGCAATTACGTCTTCTTGAAAAGAAAGACGCTCGCGAATTTCTACCGGGGCTGTTTTATAGTTTAATCCCACCGTAATGATATGCATGTTACTGCACCCCCGAAAACGAATCATTGTTGTTTGTATTATATCACACTTAAATCATTTTTCTCATTCATGAATTGTGAACATATGCTAACATTAAAAGCAGCACTTTTTTTAAAAAGATTAAAGACTAAGATCGTAATATCTTTGTGACCCACATCCTGTGGGCCTCTACATTGTAAACATTATCAAAAAGAAACGATTTTTGCAATAGAATCATTTGGAAAGCGGGGACTTTGATGATGAATGGACAACGTATTTTTCCAGGGTTTATTTTAATCGGGTTTGGATTATACTTTTTTTTTCAGCAATCCGCCATTTTATGGGTAAAACCTTATCTTGGCTGGCCGGCACTTTTACTCATTACAGGTATCGCATTTTTAGCAGAGGGTTATAAAAGTGATGGATACGGCATTTTGCCAGGTACAGTATTAACCGGCTTCGGCATTCATTTTTATGTAATCGACTACCTCGGCTGGTGGGCCAATGATACCGGTGTTTTTATTTTAATTATTGCACTCGGCTTTTTATTGCAGTATCAAAAAACAGGCAGTGGCTTGTTTCACGGCATTCTTTTTTTAATACTTGCCGCTTTAACACTGTTTTACGGTACCATCACGGGCTGGTTTGGACTTCTTGAAGAAAAAGCGTTTTCTATTTGGCAATTTTGGCCTTTTATTTTAATTGCTGCCGGTGGATATTTATTGTTTGTGAAAAAAAGTGCCAAGAAACCATCAAAATATTGATCACTTGCCTTGATTAAGTTTATTTTTTTTAATCAGCAAGAAAAAGCTGCTCCCATCCATTAACGACTGGGAACAGCTTTTTTTATTCATTTTCTTGACGATTTTCTTTTTCATATTCTTTATCCTGATACATTCTTCTCTTGACCGCTTTCCACACTTCCTCTTTTCCAAGACCGGTTTCTGATGAAAAGACGATCATTTCATCAAGTGGATCAAAGTCGAGTGTTTCTTTTACGATTTTTACATGCTTTTGCCATTTACCTTTTGGAATTTTGTCCGCTTTCGTTGCAATGACAATCGCGGGGATTTCGTTATGTTTTAAAAAGTCGTACATCGCCACATCATCTGCTGATGGCGCATGCCGTAAATCGACAATGTGTATACATGCCGCAAGCTGTGGCCGATCTGTCATGTATGTTTCAATCATCGGTCCCCATGCAGCTCGTTCTGTCTTCGCCACTTTCGCATAACCATAACCCGGAACGTCCACGAAAAACAAAGTATCTTCAATTTTGTAAAAGTTAAGTGTCTGCGTTTTCCCCGGTTTTGATGAAATGCGTGCCATACTTTTACGGCCGATCATTCGGTTAATAAATGATGACTTTCCAACATTTGAACGGCCAGCCAGTGCAAACTCCGGCAATCCGATATCTGGATATTGATGCGGTTTCGCAGCACTGATAACCAATTCTACATTATTTACTTTCATTTATTACTTCCTCCGATCGCGATGTCCATCACTTCATCCATCGTCGAAACTGTTAAAAATGTCAGCCCCTCACGGATACTTTTTGGCACATCATCGATATCTTTTTCATTTTCTTTTGGCAAAATAATTGTTTTTAATCCTGCCCGATGCGCACCGAGTGATTTTTCTTTCACACCGCCGATTGGCAGAACACGTCCACGCAATGTAATTTCACCGGTCATTCCCACTTCACGGTGTACAGGACGGCCTGTTAAAGCAGAAATGAGTGCGATAGCCATCGTAATACCGGCCGATGGACCGTCTTTTGGGACGGCACCCTCTGGAACATGAATATGAATATCATGATGTTCATGGAAATTTCCTTCAATGCCAAGCTCAGTTGCTTTAGAACGGACATAGCTGAATGCGGTCTGCGCCGACTCTTTCATCACATCACCAAGCTTACCCGTTAAAATCAATTTGCCTTTTCCGGGTGAAAGCGATACTTCAATTTGCAATGTATCGCCGCCTACTGTTGTATACGCCAGACCATTCGCCACACCAACTTGATCTTCTGTATCCGCCTGGCCATAGCGGAAAATACGTTTGCCTAGATAATCATCCAAATTTTTGTCGGTAACCGAGATTCGCTTTTTCTCGCCAGACACAATTTTCTTTGCTGCTTTCCGGCAAATAGCTGCCAGCTGACGCTCGAGACTACGAACACCCGCTTCACGCGTATAGTAGCGAACGATATCAACAACAGCTTCTTCTTTTAATCGAATTTGATTACCTGTCAATCCGTTTTCTTTTACCTGCTTCGGAAATAAATGATCTTTTGCAATACGAACTTTTTCTATTTCCGTATAACCAGCAATTGAAATAATTTCCATCCTGTCACGCAAAGGCCCCGGAATGGCGCTTAAATCGTTTGCTGTCGCAATAAACATCACATTCGACAAATCATATGTTTCTTCAATGTAATGATCGCTGAAGTTCGCATTTTGTTCCGGATCGAGTACTTCAAGAAGGGCAGATGATGGATCACCGCGAAAATCGTTCGACATTTTATCAATTTCATCCAGCAAAAAAACGGGATTAATCGTACCTGCTTTTTTCATTCCTTGAATAATCCGACCGGGCATTGCACCGACGTATGTGCGTCTGTGACCCCGAATTTCAGACTCATCACGAACACCGCCAAGTGAAATACGTACAAAATTACGTCCAAGTGATTCAGCAATGGAACGGACCAAACTGGTTTTTCCGACACCTGGAGGCCCGCCAAGACAAAGAATTGGACCTCGAAGCGATTGAGTTAATTGACGAACGGCCAAAAACTCAAGCACACGCTCTTTTACTTTTTCAAGACCATAATGATCACGGTTTAAGACATCTTCTGCTTTCATTACATCTAGATCATCTTCCGTCGCATTTGACCATGGAAGCACGATAAGCCATTCCAAATAATTACGAATGACAGCACTTTCCGCTGCACTTTGCGGGATTTTTTCATAGCGATCTAGTTCTTTCATTGCGGTTTTTTCAATCTGCTCTGGCATAGTCGCTGCTAAAATTCGTACTGTGAGCTCTTGCACTTCAGACGTTTTACCTTCTTTATCGCCGAGCTCTTGCTGGATTGCTTTCATTTGTTCGCGTAAATAATATTCTTTTTGCGTTTTTTCCATCGATGTTTTCACACGCTGGCCGATTTTTTTCTCTAAATTCAGCACTTCGCGTTCATTTTGTAAAAGTGAGATAAGACGCTCTAGACGCGCCTTTACTGAAAATATTGCTAAAATTTCCTGTTTTTCTTTCACTTTAAGTGACATATGTGATGTAACAATATCAGCAAGCCTGCCTGGCTCTTCAATATCCGAAACAGAGCTTAGTGTATCCGAAGAACCTTTTTTTGACAGTTTTACGTACTGTTCAAACTGCTTCAAAAGCATTCTCATAAGCGCTTCCATTTCGGCATCTTTTTCGGCTTCTTCTTCATGCACTTCAACGACTGCTTCATAAAAAGAAGTCTGATCAACGACGGAAATCAATTTTGCACGGTTAAGCCCTTCCACAAGAACCCTCATCGTCCCATTTGGAAGTTTTAACATTTGTTTTACCTTTGTAAGTGTCCCCACTTCATATACATCATCTCCAGACGGGTCATCTTGTTCCGGATCTTTTTGTGCGGATAAGAAAACAAGCTGATCATTCATCATAGCGGCCTCCAACGCTTCAATGGAACGATCGCGCCCAACATCAAGATGAAGTACCATCGTCGGGTATACGTGCATCCCGCGCAACGGCAAAAGCGGTATTGTGTAGATTGTTTCTGCCTTCATAACATATCCCTCCTTGCAAAAAAAACATCCCAGTGTTTACAACCGGGGTGCTTCTCTTTCTTTTATCTTATCTTATCGTAAAATGACTAACAATGTCGATGAAAAAGAAGGGACAGTGCCCTGAATAGGCACTGTCCCTTTTAAAACACCTGATTACGCAGATGTTTTATCAGCTGAACCGACTTCATTACCATTTTCGTCCAAAAGACGCGGTGCTGTATGATCAGTCACTGCTTCCTTTGTAATGATACATGTTTTAATATCATCACGTGAAGGGAGTTCATACATTACTTCAAGCATGATGCTTTCAATAATAGATCGAAGTCCACGTGCACCTGTTTTACGCTCAATTGCTTTTTTGGCAATTTCACGCAGTGCATCCTCTTCAAACTCAAGCTCAACATCATCAAGCTCAAGCATTTTCTCATATTGCTTCACAAGTGCATTTTTCGGTTTCGTCAAAATTTCAATAAGAGCACTTTCATCAAGTTGCTCAAGACTTGAAATAACCGGAAGACGACCGATAAATTCTGGGATTAAGCCAAAACGAAGCAAATCTTCTGGAAGAAGATGAGATAAAAGTGATTTATCTTCTACTTCCTCTTTTTTAGTATCAGAGCCAAAACCGATCACTTTTTGACCGAGACGGCGTTTGATAATCTGCTCAACACCATCAAATGCTCCTCCACAAATAAAGAGAATGTTTGTTGTATCAATTTGGATAAATTCCTGATGCGGATGTTTACGTCCGCCTTGAGGCGGCACGCTTGCAACCGTACCTTCTAGAATTTTCAGTAATGCCTGCTGTACCCCTTCTCCGGAAACATCACGTGTAATCGACGGGTTTTCCGATTTACGGGCTACTTTATCAATTTCATCGATGTAAATAATGCCTTTTTCTGCTTTTTCTACATCATAATCAGCCGCTTGAATTAACTTTAGCAAAATATTTTCAACATCTTCCCCAACGTACCCTGCCTCTGTTAATGACGTTGCATCTGCAATAGCAAATGGCACATTCAAAATACGGGCAAGTGTCTGCGCCAAAAGTGTTTTACCGCTTCCTGTCGGCCCGATTAAGCAAATGTTTGATTTAGCTAATTCTACATCGTCTACCTTGCTGTTAGAATTGATACGTTTATAGTGATTATAAACCGCAACAGCAAGTGATTTTTTCGCCCGCTCCTGACCGATAACATATTCACCTAAAATTTCACGAATTTGTGTCGGTTTTGGCACGTCTTTAAACTCTACTTCTTCTTCTGTGCCCAGTTCTTCCTCTACGATTTCTGTGCAAAGCTCAATACACTCGTCACAAATATATACGCCCGGTCCGGCTACGAGTTTACGCACCTGGTCCTGCGATTTGCCGCAAAACGAGCATTTTAACTGTCCTTTTTCTTCATTAAATTTAAACATTTAGTTCACCCCTTATGCTATGTTGGTGCAGCCGGAAAAATTCAGTAGACCGACTTTTTGACTACCCCTTAGTTAAGTTATGTATCGCATTGTAGCATATTTGCCATAAAACAAAAACGAAAAAGCATTTTCCTCATGTTTTATGGTAGAAAACAAGGCACGATTAAGTCGTGCCTTGTCAGTTCATCCTTTTATTATGCACTAGTTTTGCTGTTCTCTACAAGAAATTCAACTGCTTTGCGAATTTTCAAGTCTGCTTTCATGCCATCAAGACTGCCAAGTGCTTTTTGAATATCTTCTTTTGAAAGGCCAAATTGCTCAGCCATTTTATTTACTTCGGCTTCTACATCTTCATCTGTTGGCTCAAGGTTTTCAGCAACAGCAATGGCTTCAAGCGTTAAGCTCGTACGCACACGGGTTGCCGCATTTTCTTTCATTTGTGCGCGTAAATCTGCTTCTGATTGTCCTGAAAACTGGTAATAAAGGTCAAGGTTCATTCCTTGCATCGAAAGGTTTTGTGTAAACTCTTGAAGCATACGGTCGATTTCACTGTCAATCATGACATCTGGAATATCAGATTCTGCATTTGCTACCGCTTGTTCCACAAGATCATCACGCAATTTTTGTTCAGAAGCGCTTTGCTTTTGCTCAGCTAACCGTTCTTTAATTTTTGCTGTCAACGCATCAAGTGTTTCCACTTCTTCGTCTGTTTCCTTCGCGAAATCATCATTTAGCTCTGGAAGTTCTTGTGCTTTTACTTCATGAAGTTTCACTTTGAATACAGCAGGTTGGCCCGCAAGCTCTTCTGCATGATATTCTTCAGGGAATGTCACTTCTACTTCTTTTTCTTCCCCTGTTTTCATGCCGATAAGCTGCTCTTCAAATCCAGGAATGAATGTACCAGAACCGATAACGATTGAATAGTTTTCAGCTTGTCCGCCCTCAAATGCTTCACCGTTAACGAATCCTTCGAAATCGATTACAACGGTATCCTCATTTTCAACAGCGCCGCCTTCTTTTACAACCAGCTCAGCATGACGTTTTTGAAGAGCTTGAAGTTCGTTCTGAACGTCTTCCTCTGTTACCTCTGTGCTTGCCTTTTCTACTTCAAGGCCTTTGTATTCCCCAAGTGTCACTTCAGGCTTCACTGTAACTGTCGCTTTGAAGATGAATGTTTTGCCTTTTTCGAACTGCTCTACATCGATTTCAGGGCGGTCTACAGGCTCAATACCTGCTTCATCAATCGCATTTCCATACGCTTCCGGAAGAATCGCATCGATCGCATCCTGATAAAGTGATTCAACGCCGAAACGTTGTTCGAACAATGGACGAGGCATTTTTCCTTTACGGAATCCCGGTACATTAATTGTTTTTACGACTTTTTGGAACGCAGCGTCAAGTCCTTTTTTAACTGTTTCAGCATCAACTTCAACAGTGAGCACTCCCTGGTTCCCTTCTAATTTTTCCCACTTTGCAGACATAAAAAATTCCCTCCAACAATCTATTAATAAAGATGAACGTTCGCCTTATGTATATTCTTTCTGATACAAAAAGGACACAATACGACTTTTACATTATACCATATAGCCACTTTCTTTCAACTAAAAGGATGAAATTTCATCGAGTTCTTTCATAAATAAAAGTGCCTTTTCTATCTCATTATCTATATTAGAAAGCGTCTCTCCAGACCGATAAAGCGATTCAATGTAGAGAACCGCTGCATTCGCCCAGACAGATGGTTCTACTTCCGGATCAAACGGATGCATTAAAAATAACTGTTGCTTAATCAATTCTACTGCTTGCTCAAATAAAACTGGGTTTTCCTGGCTAATCGTTTGATCAAGGCGGGCGCATGTTTCCTTATAAAATGGCCGACTGAACACTTCGTCCGTCAGCACGGGAATAACCTCTTTTTCAAAATGAAATTTCCGAACGTTTACATTTTGAGCAATCCCCATTTCCCGGAGCAGCCCGAGTGATATCGTTTGAATAAACGGATGCTCTTTCTTATTTGCAAGCATCTTGATCAATTCTTTTTCGTAAGGCGCTGCACCGTTCGGCCCAAGTTCCGCAAGTTTTATCATTTTATCCTGCAGCGTATCTTCTTGTTTAAACAGTGCCTCTGCCGGGATATTCGGCTTTATACTCATTCGATCAGCGAGCGCTTTCAAATGGGCGAAATGCTCATATCGATCTGGAGGAAGCCCCTCTTCAAGTAGTGCTCCTAACGTATCCGCTACTTCTTGATAACATTTTTTTTGAATAAGCATTAGTACATGTAAATCAAGCACATCAAAGTAGTGCCCTTCACCTGCATGAAGCATACTTCGTGACAACTGAATTCCTTTATCATAACTTCCGCTTTCATGATAAGCAATAAGCAAAGCCATTTTAAGCTCTTCAGCACGGTCTGTCTCAAAACGGAGTGCTTCTGTGTAGAAACGAATCGCATCATCAAACCGCTTTTCTTCCAGTGCCGTCTGCCCCTCTCTCTCCAGATGACCTAGCGTGCCCGGAAATTGAATAACATTGCCGTCTTTGATCCTCTTTTTCTTTTTCATTTTATGTATCACCCGCTCCGATTTTTAATAAACAAAGTGTAGCATGTGATAAATCGAAAGAACAGAAAAAAGGCGATCCGCACCATTACGTGACAGATCGCCTTCTTGATTTTTTATATATGACGTCCCTTAGAAGGATTTGAACCCCATCGGCATACTTTCATTAATGATTAATCGTTTTTGCTTTTGGTGCGATGACAGTAACACCTGTTGTCTCTTCAAAATTATACATATTGACTGGAACGTCTATAAAGCGTTCAAGTTCGTTGTAAGCCGGGATACCGTGGTACGACATATCGAGTCCTTCGATTTCTTCTTTTTTCGTCGCACGAAGACCTACTGTTGCTTTAGCAAGATACGCAATGAATAGTCCACTTGCAAAACCCCACGCACATACAGCAAGTGCACCGATTAGTTGAACTTGCAAAAGCTCAGTTTGACCTGTTGTGAACAGACCATCTGTTATATCGAACAAACCAACTGCGATTGTACCGAATAATCCGTTAAAGCCATGTACCGCAACTGCACCAACCGGGTCATCTACTTTCATTCGATCAATTAATAATGTGCCGAAGACAACGATTACACCACCAATTGCGCCGATTAAGATGGTGCTCATTGGCGCAACGAACGCGCAGCCTGCTGTTACCGCAACTAGCCCAGATAAAATCCCGTTAATTGTCATACTTGGATCTGTTTTTCCATAACGGAACATTGTCAATAAAAGAGCCGTCGTACCACCAGATGCTCCAGCGAGCATGGTGTTGAGTGCGATGACGGCAAGTGACGCGTTGGAGGCATCAAGTGTGCTGCCGGCATTGAAACCAAACCAGCCGAACCATAATAGGAATGCACCCGCTGATGCAAGTGGAATATTACTTGGTACAAAGACATTGACACTGCCGTCGCCGTTAAATCGGCCTTGACGTGGCCCAAGTACAATCGCCATGGCGAGTGCTAAAAAGCCACCCATGCCGTGAATAACCGCTGAACCCGCAAAATCTTTCATGCCGAGCTGGGCGAGCCAGCCGTCTGCATTCCATACCCAATGACCGGAAAGAGGATAGACAATCGACGTAAGGAGGATGGCTGTTACTATATAGGCTTTAAAATTCATTCGTTCTGCAAGTGCCCCGGAAACAATGGATACACAAGCAATCGCAAAGCCGATTTGGAATAATACGAATGCTGCACCTGGAAGTTCCATTCCTAATTCAATTCGTTCTGGTGCTCCAAATAAACTTGTGCCAATGAATCCGCCGGCGTCCTCTCCAAACATAATGCCAAATCCAACTACCCAGAATGTAAGTACTGCAATCGTCAAGTCGACGAAAATTTTCATCGTTACGTTTACTGCATTCTTCGTCCGTACAAGACCTGCTTCAAGCAAACTAAATCCGCCTTCCATTAATAACACCATCGCTGCTGCAATGATAACCCAGACGGTATTCAAATAAATAAGTTCCATCTTACTCCACCCCATCTTCTGCTAGTTCCGTAATCGTTGTATCAATTTGTTTTGTCCGAATATTGTATGCTTCCATGACAGGATACACAAAAATTTTCCCATCGCCGGCTTCACCAGTGTACGCTGCGTTCATCACCGTTTTGATAACGCCTTCCACCATAAAATCGGATACGATAATTTCCATCTTTACTTTTGGATGCAAATTAACTTTGTAATTTCGTCCCCTGTATACTCCGTTGCCATCCACCTGTTGACCTCGTCCCACGACTTGGGTGACTGTAAAAGCCGTTACACCGATGTCGTTGAGTCCATTAATCGTGTTTGATAACAGTTGAGGACGAATAATTGCTTCTACTTTTTTCAAAATAATCACATCCACTTTGTTGAATTTCTTTCGATATATCTATATTAATCATCAATATGTACATAAACAATGTCTTTTTGATATCTATATAATCTTATTCAGGAAACAGTAAGCAAATTGAACGAGAAGGAAGATTAACTTGGCGACCAGTCGAGGACAAAACTATCAAGAGGAAAAGAAAAAGATGATCCACACCATTACGCGACAGACGGCTTTTTAATACGACTAACTGACATTCATTCTATCTCTATATGTTTCATCGTTTTTATTTACTAAGAAAATGGACAAAAAAACCTTCTCCACTCGTTTCAGGGAAGAAGGTTTTTTTCTTTTCGTTATTGTGCTGTGTAGCCGCCATCAATGAGTAAAGAACTGCCTGTAACAAAGTCATTTTCACATAAGAAGACAATGGCGTGTGCAATTTCATCGGGTCTACCGAGTCGGCCGACCGGATGCTGCGCAACGAGTCCATCATAATAGTCACCGAGCGCTTCTTTGTTCACCATGCCTGATTCTACATAGCCTGGGCAAACAGCGTTTACCCGAATGTTTTTGTCTGCATATTCAAGAGCCAGTGATTTCGTTAAAATATTGACGGCGCCTTTACTTGCATTATAAGCAAAAGCTCCGGCTTGCCCGACATGACCTAAAATAGATGCTGTATTTACAATCGAACCGCCACCTGTTTTCAGCATCTCGCGAATCGCATATTTTGCACCAAAAAATACGCCATTTTGATTAATCAATGGCAACTCAATACTGCACTGTTCATTTCACCATTTAGATAAACGGACAATTTCCGTACTTAGACTGTTGTTAACTTTCTTTTATATGCTTTTACACAGAGATGAGAGCATAAAGAAAAAGGACATCAAAAGACGCCCTTTTTTGGTATACATAATAGTTATTTGGGATTTTTATTATTCACTTATTATTTTGGTGATCTACATGAACTCTATTGTACCCTTTAACCGGATCTAACTCCCTTACTTCCTCTGACATTCTCTCGTCATCCTGACCGCTCTCGGGGGGATGTAAGACGTTTTCCTGTGGGTCTGCTTGTGGATTACGCGGTTGTTTATCTTCACGTACCATTTTTTGATAACTCCTTCCCTATTTCGAAATAATTGCGTATAATCTCGTTCTTATCTGTAAATAATGCTGGCTTCTGTTCAAGTGTAGTTTTACCAACCCCGGCTTTGTTCATTACTTTATTCAAAACTCAAAGGCAGCTAACTAAGAAATATATTCTTTCACATGACGCGTAATAACCTCAAGAGCCGCTTTAACTGTCATTGAATTTGTATATTACCCACACTTGTTTAAAATAAATTTCAGATGTGGTGTGGACGGTTTCAGTTAACATTTTTCTCACATCGACCTTTACATCAGGTATCCCGCTTCTTTTTATCATAACAAAAAAACACCTCCACCATTGGTAAGGTCAATAACGGGCAAATTTCGCACATGACCGTTTCACTTACATGAATAAAAGTGTTTAAGAAAAAAGACGATCCGCACCATTACGTGTCAGACCGCCTTCTTGATTTCTTATGTATGGCGTCCCAGGAGGGATTCGAACCCCCGACCGACGGCTTAGAAGGCCGTTGCTCTATCCAGCTGAGCTACTGGGACATCCTTAAAGACAATACTTATAATAGCAATGAGTGGAAGTGATGTCAATAGGTTTTTAATTATAAAAGTAATAAGGATCGCTGACTCTTAAAAAGCCCCGCATGAAACGTGCGGGGCACCCGTTCCTATCAATCAGTGTTTAAATATTGTACGTATTTCTTCAATTTCGTGATGCTTTTCATCATAAAAGCGCACGATCGTTTTTTTCTTGTCCACTTCCGCGATCGCATATGTTTTTTCTCGGCGGCCTTTAGGGAGCGAAATACTCCCCGGATTTAAATATATAACGCCATCCTGCTGTTCAGCCCCCGCTGTGTGTGTGTGGCCGAAAAATACAAAATCAGCGCTGTTTTCTTTCGCTTTGTACGCTAGATTCAAGAGGGTCATTTTCACATCATATCGATGACCATGCGTAACAAAAATACGGAATTCTCCAACGCTCTCTAACACATCATTTGGAAACTGATCTTCTATATCGCAGTTACCCCGTACAATTGTAAATCCTTCTATAGCCGGATCATCTGCGCTAAGTTCTGAGTCGCCGCAATGAATCATCACGTCGACTTTATTTGCATAACGGCGTTTCAAATCTGTTAGTACTTTATCCCACCCGTGGCTGTCACTGACAACAAGCAGTTTCATTTCCTTTCACCTTCCAATTCGGTTAGTGCAATCTGTAATTTCTGAAGGGCCTTTGCCCGATGGCTGATCTCATTTTTCACGTTTGGCTCGAGTTGCGCCATCGTTTGATCAAATCCATCCGGAATAAATAACGGATCATAGCCGAATCCATTTGTGCCACTTTCCCCACGAGCAATGCGGCCCTCGCAGTTACCCTCTACTAGTATAGGTTCCCGACCGTCTGGAAATGAAACCGCAAGAACACATTTGAAGCGGGCGCTTCGGTGATCATCTGCTATTTCAGCCATTTCCTCAAGCACTTTTCTGTTGTTTGCTTTGTCATCTTTATCAATCCCTGCATATCGAGCAGAATAGACGCCTGGTCTGCCGTCTAACGCATCTATGACAAGTCCAGAGTCATCTGCAATGGCCGGCTGTCCGGTTAAACAAGCAGCAGATTCAGCTTTTAAAAGCGCATTTTCCGCAAACGTTTTGCCTGTTTCTTCTACGTCCGGCAGCTCCGGGTAATCAATTAATGTTTTGACAACGATTCCGTATGTTTCGAACATTTTTACAAATTCTTTTGCTTTTCCTCTGTTTTTCGTAGCAATTATCACTTCGTTCACTGCTCGGCCTTCCTTTCATTAATAAGGTTTGCCGCAATACCAAGAATGTCTGTCTGAATCTCGAAAAGTTCTTTTATTCCCGATTGTGCAGCTTCAAGCAGCTGCTGTAGTTCGTCCATCGAAAATGTCGCTTCTTCCCCGGTTCCCTGTACTTCGACAAATTGGCCTGACCCCGTCATGACAACATTCATATCGACGACAGCTGTACTGTCTTCCTCATAATTCAAGTCTACCACGACACCATGATCTTTGACGATCCCTACACTCGTCGCTGCCAAAAAATCAGTAATGGGGTACACTTGAAAATCTTTTTCAATAGCTAGATGATGAAGCGCCATGGTCATCGCTATAAATGCGCCGGTAATAGCCGCTGTTCGCGTCCCGCCGTCTGCTTGAATAACATCACAATCGATCCACACAGTCCGTTCACCAATGATATCAAGGTCAACGACAGCACGTAGCGCCCTGCCGATTAGCCGCTGAATTTCCATCGTCCGTCCAGTCACTTTTCCTTTTGTTGATTCCCGCATGTTACGCTGTCCTGTCGCACGAGGAATCATGGCATATTCCGCTGTTACCCATCCTTTGCCACTCCCTCGCATAAAAGGAGGCACACGATCTTCAATACTCGCTGTGCAGATCACTTTCGTTTGACCGACTGAAATTAACACTGATCCTTCCGGATGGGTGAGAAAATGAGGTTCAATTTCTACTGGCCTCAGTTCATACTCTTTTCGTCCATCTATGCGCATCATTCATAACCTCCGTTTTTACTTCGTCCGTTGTTCATTTTCCGGAATTTGTGCGCATCTGTCAAATCTTCATTCTGCTGAAACAATACTTTGTTGATTAATAAACAATGGAGCCGTAATAGAAGCTGGGACTTGTTCACCTGTTTCAAGCTTTACATTTGATTGCCCATCTACTTGAATGGCCATGCTTTCAATGCCAGCGGACTCAGCCAGTGTTAACGAAAGCGGCTTGAGTACCCGGCTGGAAAGAAGCGCTTCTCCGTTATTTTCTAGAATAGCATCATTAAAATGCAGCACAGCCCGTCCTTTTTGTACAGTAGGCGGCTCGACGAGTTTTGTTTCCGGCATAAGTTCAGAAGCCAGGCCGCTTCCGGCATCAGGTCCTTTTGACAGTTCCGTTACGGCTGCTGAGATGAGATCCTTTGTATCATTTGTATCAGCCGAAATCCGGCGTGTCACCGGTACATAGTAAGGCCCCTGCTCATTTTGTGCAGAAAAATAGATGGTTAGTGGTTTCGTTGCCCCTGTTTTTGTATAGCTTGCCTCCATATTAATACCATCTTCACGCCGCATACCGGCTGCTGCAATCGGCATTCCGCCGATCGGCATCGTTTGCAGCCTTTTTCCGTCCAATTCAATTTGAACACGGTCTGCTTTCCCAAATCCTGTCACTGTCCATGTGATGGCTGCTGCAATATTTGCTTCATCTTCCGGGGCATAATCCGCAAATGTTCCTGACACGCTTACAACTGCTTCCCGTCCTTTTATCTCCACATTTTCAATGACTGTTCCTTCAGGCAGTGGTGTACGGAATCCATTACCAATTTCTCCTGTAGCCAAATACTGTAAGGCTGCTTTTTCTTCATTATCCGTCCTTGCAATAGGAACAGCCTGCGGGACAACAAGATTGTTCTCGTCAATTACATACAGTTCGGCCATGATCGTCTCGTTTGCCGATACCGGACTGTCCACTTCTGATTCTGAATAGACAACGCGTTTCGGCAGCTCATCTGTTTCGCTGTCCTGTCCAAATGGATAACTGCAGCCTGAGATAACCATAACCGCGGCAACAAACGACGCTTTCCGAAATAAACGCACACAGATCGCCCTCCTGAATATGCAATGGTACATGTATATGAACCGCTTTTTTTTGCAGAACAAAAAAAGCTGACATTACGCCAGCTGAATGTTCTTAATTTGAATAGGTGTGTCCCCTAGCCAATCAGAAGCAATTTTATAAAATGATTTTGTATGACCCGTTGTAAAAAAACGGTGTTCAGGCATTTCGTCTTCAGCCATCATATTATTAAATTCTAGTATTGAACTAACACCGTATGCTGTTTCATCACCGGAACTAATAACCGATACACCTGGTCCCATAAATTCAGCAATAATCGGTTGTAATAGTGGATAGTGAGTACATCCTAAAATAACCGTATCAGCAGGCGTTTCTTTCAAAGGCTGCAGCGTTTCGGCCACAATTTTTTTTGCCCGTTCACTTTTGTATTCGCCGCTTTCAACAAGCGGCACAAAATCCGGACAGGCCAGCGGATAAATTTCCGCATCGGAATCGGTCGCGTTAATCGCTTTTTCATACGCCTTGCTTTTAATTGTTCCTACCGTTCCAAGGACTGCTATATGGCGATTTTTCGTTTCTTTAATTGCCGCACGCGCTCCCGGCTGAATAACACCAACAACTGGAATCGGCATTTCTCTTCTAATCTCTTCTAGTACAACAGCTGTTGCTGTATTGCAGGCAATGACGAGCATTTTTATATCGTAACGTTCCAAAAAGCGCGTCATTTCCCACGTAAATTTCCGTACTTCGCCTGGCAGCCGCGGCCCATATGGACAACGTGCTGTATCTCCTACATAATAAATCTTTTCTTTCGGGAGCTGGCGCATCATTTCTTTCGCTACTGTCAGCCCCCCGACACCCGAATCAATCACGCCAATTGGTTTGTTCAACAATTCCGCCTCGTTCCACTTTCATTTCAACCTATCCTTTTGCGAAGAAGCCCATTTAATCTGACTCCTCATTAATAATAAAAAAAATTTTAGCTTTTCACGTATATTTTCCCTGTTTTTCGTCTAAAATGCAAGTGAACGGAAATAGGGAAGAGCAGCGCTGTCAATCAGCACTGCTCATAAATTAATTTCACCAAGCCGCAATAGCTCTACAATCGCCTGTGCACGCCCTTTTACACCTAATTTTTGAATTCCATTCGAGATATGGTTTCGCACCGTTTTTTCACTAATTCCGAGGAGCTGTGCAATATCATATGTCGATTTTCCGACAATAAGCCAGTCAAAGACCTCTTTTTCACGTTTCGTTAAGATGGATGCAGCCACACACAATGTCACCCTTTCACAAGTCGGCCTTTATTGGTTAGCCGTCGCTACCCATATCATATGCTTGCAGTCTACAATTGGTCGCGGCCAATTTTCACTTATCTTTGTTAGGTTCCCTTAATTTCTTAAATAAGCGTTTTTTTACTGCTTATTAAAGCAGAATTCACCGCTGTACGCACAAAAAAACCTTCAGCAAACGCTGAAGGTTTTTAATCATTAATCAACGGCATGGTCGCTTCCGAAAAATCTGCGGAATGAATGGACAGTTGCTTCACGATTCAGGGCAGCAATGGATGTTGTTAATGGAATACCTTTTGGACAAGACTGCACACAGTTTTGCGAATTACCGCAGCTCTCAAGGCCGCCGTCGCCCATAATGGTTTCCAGACGTTCATCACGATTCATAGCGCCTGTTGGATGCGCATTGAATAATCTTACTTGTGAAAGCGGTTGAGCACCGATAAAATTCGATTTACTATTTACGTTCGGGCACGCTTCAAGGCATACTCCGCATGTCATACATTTAGACAATTCATAAGCCCACTGGCGTTTACGCTCTGGCATACGCGGTCCGGGACCGAGGTCATACGTCCCATCAATCGGCACCCATGCTTTTACACGTTTCAAGGTGTCAAACATGCGGCTGCGGTCGACCTGCAAGTCACGCATAACCGGGAATGTGTTCATCGGTGCAAGGCGAATCGGCTGTTCAAGCTGATCGATAAGCGCTGTACACGACTGGCGTGGCTTCCCGTTAATATTCATTGAGCAAGCGCCACATACTTCTTCTAGACAGTTCATATCCCATGTAATTGGTGTCGTTTTTTCACCTTTTTTATTGACCGGATTACGACGAATTTCCATCAGTGCGGAAATAACATTCATATTCGGGCGATAAGGTACTTCAAACTCTTCATCGTACGGAGCAGAATCAGCCGTGTCCTGACGTGTAACGATGAAGCGGACTGTTTTTTGCTCATTCATTATTTTTTCTCCTCCTTAGTCTTCGTATAATCACGCTTACGAGGCGGAATTAGTGACACATCTATGTCCTCATAATGAAAAGCTGGCGCAGTGTTTTCACCTGTAAATGTTGCCATTGTTGTTTTCATAAACTGATCATCATTGCGGTCTGGGAAATCTGGTTTGTAATGGGCTCCCCGGCTTTCGTTCCGGTTCAACGCACCGATCGTAATAACCCGTGCTAGATGAAGCATATTTTTGAGCTGACGTGTAAACATCGCACCTTGATTGCTCCATTTTGCTGTGTCATTAATATCGATATTTTGGTAGCGTTCAAGCAATTCGACGATTTTATCATCTGTTTGCTGCAATTTATCATTATAGCGGACAACCGTTACGTTATTTGTCATCCATTCTCCTAATTCCTTGTGAAGAACGTATGCATTTTCTGAACCTTTGTTTAGTGACATAATGCCGTTCCATTTTTCTTCTTGCTGTTTCGTATGGTTATCGAAAATAGAAGATGAGATGGAATCTGCACTTTTCTCTAAGCCGCTAATATAACGGACTGCATTTGGACCTGCAACCATACCGCCATAGATAGCAGAAAGAAGTGAGTTAGCACCGAGACGGTTTGCCCCATGCTGTGAATAATCACACTCACCGGCTGCAAATAGACCAGGTATGCTTGTCTGCTGTTCATAATCAACCCATAGTCCGCCCATTGAATAATGAACCGCAGGGAAGATTTTCATTGGAACTTTACGCGGATCGTCCCCCATGAATTTTTCATAGATTTCGATAATACCGCCCAATTTAATATCAAGTTCATGCGGGTCTTTATGTGAAAGATCCAGATAAACCATGTTTTCACCGTTAATACCAAGTTTTTGATTTATACAAACATCAAAGATTTCACGTGTTGCGATATCACGCGGCACAAGGTTTCCGTATGCCGGATATTTTTCTTCAAGGAAATACCACGGCTTCCCGTCTTTATACGTCCAAATGCGGCCGCCTTCACCACGCGCGGATTCACTCATTAGTCGGAGCTTATCATCCCCTGGAATCGCTGTTGGATGAATCTGGATAAACTCGCCATTTGCATAGTTAGCGCCTTGTTGATACACAATGGATGCCGCAGAACCTGTATTGATCATTGAATTCGTTGATTTACCAAAAATGATACCAGGTCCACCCGTTGCCATAATAACCGCGTCACCAGGGAATGAACGAATCTCCATCGTTGAAAGATCTTGTCCAACGATTCCGCGGCAAATGCCTTCATCATCAATAACCGAACCGAGAAATTCCCAGCCTTCATATTTCGTCACAAGTCCTTCTACTTCATAACGGCGTACTTGTTCGTCAAGTGCATATAAAAGCTGCTGTCCTGTTGTTGCACCAGCAAATGCTGTACGGTGATACTGTGTTCCTCCGAAACGGCGGAAGTCAAGAAGTCCTTCCGGTGTCCGGTTGAACATAACGCCCATCCGATCAAGAAGATGAATAATTCCTGGCGCTGCTTCCGCCATTGCTTTTACAGGTGGCTGATTAGCAAGAAAATCACCGCCATATACTGTATCATCAAAGTGCTCCCAAGGAGAATCTCCTTCCCCTTTTGTATTAACTGCACCATTAATACCACCTTGTGCACAAACAGAGTGAGATCGTTTTACCGGAACAATCGAGAACAGCTCAACGGGTGTTCCCGTTTCTGCCACCTTAATCGTAGCCATTAACCCAGCGAGACCTCCACCGACTATAATAACTTTACCTTTACTCATTGTGAGATTCTCTCCCTTTTTTCCAGTTCTGTACTATATTTTTCTATTTACAGAAACCGATTCATTGCCGATATAATTAAACAAATGCGAAGATTGCACGCAAACCGATGATTGATAGAGCGACAAATACGAATAGTGTTGCATATGTAACGATTTGCTGCGAACGTGGTGATACGGCAATTCCCCAGCTAACACAAAATGACCACAGACCATTGGCAAAATGAAAAATAGCTGATAGTACGCCGACTATGTAAAATACGAGCATAAATGGGTTATTTAAAATATTCTCCATCATTTGAAAATCAACTTCTGCACCTAATGCTGCCTGGACTCTTGTTTCCCAAACGTGCCATGCAATGAATACTAGTGTTATAACGCCTGACACACGTTGAAGCATGAACATCCAGTTCCGGAAATAACTATGTGCGCCAATGTTATTTTTCGCTGTAAATGCAATATACAAACCATAAATAGCATGGAACAACAGCGGCAAGTAGATGACCAATACTTCTAGCACCAGAACGAATGGCAAATTTGCCATAAAGCCGGCCGCTTGATTAAATTCATCTTCTCCTTTTGTCGCAAAATGATTGACGACCAAATGCTGCGTCATAAACAACCCGATTGGAATGACACCGAGCAATGAGTGCAGCCTACGGTAAAAAAATTCTCGATTGTCAGCCACCATTTTCCCTCCTTATCCTTGAAGCACAACACAAATATTCTTATATTCGTATACTGCTTCATATGTTTAATTTACGATGTGACAAGGTTCATTTTACTCTCATAAAGTACGAGCGTCAAGGAAAGGTGGGCACATTTTTGTCCAGATCTTAGAACAGAATATTCTTTTTTCAAATGTTGTATTTGTATATAATATTAGAAAGAAAGTGGGGAGTTTATTTTGACGAAAGAAAAGGAAGAGCAGGAACAGCAAGAACAGATGGTACAGCCGGATGCGTCCGTCTCCGTTTTTGGGTATGAACTAATTCGCGACGTGCTTCTTACAGATATTTTAGGAAGTGATTCCGCTGATATTCTATACTGGGGCGGCAAATTACTAGCCCGCCGTTTTCCTTGTACAGATGTGAAAGAGTTATCCTCTTTTTTTAAAGAAGCGGGCTGGGGACAGATTGAACTTATAAAAGAACATAAAAAAGAGATGATTTATCGCTTATCTGGCGGATTAACAAAGCGCCGATTTGATGTTCAAACCGATCCTGCCTTTACGCTTGAAGGCGGATTCTTGGCTGAACAGATGGCGGCACGATTTGATGCTGCAGCCGAAGCGATCTGCAGTTTAAATAAACGCAGTAAATATGTTGATATTACGATAAAATGGTAATAATTAAAGCAGGCTGTCCATAATGGACAGCCTGCTTTTCCTCATAAAAAAGATCTGGTTATCACTCTTCTTTTAATGCATTTAACACAGCATCCGCTACTTTATCCGGAATGCCTGCTGCCACAATTTCTTCTTTCGTTGCTTCTTTTAATTTTTTTAATGAACCGAATGTTTTTAATAGCTGCTTTTTCCGTTGCGGACCAACCCCTTCAATCTCATCAAGTATAGATTGAAGGGCTCCTTTCCCGCGGATTTGCCGGTGAAACGTAATCGCGAATCGATGCACTTCGTCTTGAATACGCTGAAGCAAATAAAATGCCTGGCTATTATGTTTAAGCGGTACAACTTGTAACGGATTTCCATATAGAAGCTGTGATGTACGGTGCCGGTCATCCTTTGCAAGGCCAGCAATTGGAATATCGAGTCCAAATTCATTCAGCAACACATCGCGGGCCGCTTCAATTTGCCCTTTTCCGCCATCTATAATAATTAAATCAGGGAGCGGCAAATGCTCCTGCAAAACGCGTGCGTAACGACGGCGGATGACTTCACGCATCGATCCGTAATCATCCGCTCCTGTCACTGTTTTAACTTTATATTTCCGGTACTCTTTTTTCTCCGCTTTCCCGTCGATAAATACGACCATTGCGGAAACAGGTGACGTTCCTTGAATATTGGAGTTATCAAACGCTTCAATACGTAAAGGTACATGAATATTCATTGCTTCCCCAAGCTGTTCCGCCGCTTTAATGGTACGCTCTTCGTCCCGGTCAATCAATGCGAATTTTTCACCCAGCGATGCTCTTGCATTGCTTTCAGCAAGCTTCACAAGCTCTTTTTTCTTTCCTCTTTGCGGCTTGATCATTGGCACTCCAATAAGTTGTTCCGCTAGGTGTTCGTCTACTGTATCAGGCAATAAAATTTCTTTCGGTTTAAAATGTTCGGGAGCTTCATAAAAACGGCCAAGGTATGTTAAAAATTCTTCCTCTGGTTCACTGTAAATAGGAAATGTGGAAACGTCGCGTTCAATCAATCTTCCCTGTCTGACAAAAAACACTTGTACGCACATCCAGCCTTTATCTACGATGTAACCAAAGACGTCACGGTCGGTAAAATCGATCATATTAATTTTTTGTTTTTCCATAAGCGTATCAATGTGGGAAATCTGGTCCCGATATTCTTTTGCGCGCTCAAATTCCAGCTTTTCAGCTGCTTCATTCATTTTATCGGTAAGTGTTTTTTTCACATCATGATGGCCGCCGTTTAAAAACCGAGTAATTTCTGCTGCTATTTCTTTATAAGTCGCAGCGGGCACTTCTTTTATACACGGCGCGAGACACTGCCCCATATGATAATAAAGACAAACGCGGTCTGGCAACACCGAACATTTTCTAAGCGGGTAAAGCCGATCGAGCAGCTTTTTCGTTTCATTTGCCGCATATGCATTCGGATAAGGGCCAAAATATTTTGCTTTATCTTTTTTCACTTTTCGTGTAATCAATAAGCGCGGATGGCGTTCAGCTGTCAGCTTAATAAACGGATAGCTTTTATCATCTTTCAGCATGATGTTGTATTTCGGATCATGTTTTTTAATTAAATTCAGTTCTAAAATAAGCGCTTCTAAATCCGATGACGTTATAATATATTCGAAATCAACAATTTCACTGACCAGACGAGTCGTTTTCACGTCATTTGAGCCCGTAAAATAAGATCGCACCCGATTTTTCAATATTTTTGCCTTACCTACATAAATAATGGTACCATGACGATCTTTCATTAAATAGCAGCCCGGTTCATCTGGCAAAAGAGACAGTTTATGCCGGATTCGTTCATTCACTCCTGTCACCTCTTTCGTACAAAAAAAGCGCCCCCGTCAAAGCGGGACGCCTCATGCCAATTATGCATTGCGGTTTATAAGTTCTTCAAGCGCTTCTTTTGGCTGGTAACCGATGACTTTGTCCACCGGCTGTCCATCTTTAAAAAGAATCAATGTTGGGATACTCATAACACCATACTCGCCTGCTGTTTGTTGATTTTCATCTACATCAAGCTTAACGATTTTTACTTTTTCACCAAGTTCCGAGTCTAATTCTTCAAGAACGGGAGCGATCATTTTACAAGGCCCACACCAAGGTGCCCAAAAATCAGCGAGTACGAGGCCACTGCCTGTTTCAGTTGCAAAGTTTTGATCCGTTGTTTTTACGATTGTCATGTATACATACCTCCTATATTTCTAAATAATAAGGAAAGTATATCACCGTTCTTTAACGGATGCTATTAATTTGCCTCTAAAAGACAATGACCTTTGGTTAAGGCTGAGCCACTTTCCATTTTTTAATTTCTTCTGTCAGCATGGGCACCACTTCAAACAAATCACCGACGATGCCGTAATCCGCTACATTAAATATGTTGGCTTCCGGGTCTTTGTTAATGGCTACGATCACTTTGGAATTAGACATACCCGCAAGGTGCTGAATCGCACCAGAAATCCCGCACGCAATATATAAATCGGGAGTCACCACTTTCCCTGTCTGTCCAATTTGCAAAGAATAATCGCAGTAACCCGCATCACATGCCCCCCGGGAGGCGCCGATTGCTCCTCTAAGAACAGCAGCCAGTTCTTTGAGCGGTTCAAATCCTTCATCACTTTTCACACCTCGTCCGCCGGCAACAACGACTTTCGCTTCCGACAAATCTACACCACTCGCTGCTTTGCGGACAACATTTTGTACAACCGTGCGTAAATCGGCAATCGATACAGATAGGCTTGTAACGTCTCCTAAACGTTGATTATCTTTTTCAAGCGGTTCCATATTATTTGGCCGTATAGTGACAAATATGATTCCGTCTTTTACCTTGATTTTCTCAAAAGCTTTTCCCGAATAAATGGGGCGCGTAAACACGACTTCCGCACCCTCTTCTTCTACAGATGTGGCATCGGATATTAAACCGGCATTGAGCTTCGCCGCTATTTTTGGTGATAAATCTTTTCCAAGCGCCGTATGGCCAAACACAATCCCTTCAGGCTGTTCCTGCTCTACTGCCGCCATAAATGCCTGCGAATAGCCGTCAGGTGTATATTGAGCCAGTTTCGCATCTTCAATCGTTATCACACGATCTGCTCCGTATTGGATGAGTTCGTTTGCAAGCATACGGACTGATTCACCTATTAACACACCAACCACTTCGCCGCCTTGAGCCACTTTTTTACCGGCGGCAATCGCTTCAAATGACACATTGCGCAGATGATCATCCCGGATTTCACCTAATACGAGTACTTTCTTTCCCATGAAAAACCCCTCCTTCATGTAAGAAGATTAAATGACTTTTGCTTCTGATCTGAGTAAGCTGACAAGCTCTTGTACTTGATTGGTCAAGTCTCCTTCGAGAACGCGTCCATCTGCTTTATCCAGAGGTAGGAAAGTATCCAGTATCTTCGTTTTCGGCTCAACGTCTTCTTCTTCGAGACCAAGGTCATCGAGTTCCAATTCTTCAAGGGGCTTTTTCTTCGCTTTCATAATACCAGGGAGGGACGGATAACGCGGATCATTTAATCCTTGCTGGCATGTAACGAGTAATGGCAGTGTCGTCCTAATCGTTTCTGAATCTCCTTCAACATCCCGCGTAACAGAGACATTCGATCCATCGATATCGATGTTCGTAATCGTCGTTACATAGGGAATGTCGAGCATAGCAGCCACACGCGGTCCGACTTGCCCGCTCCCGCCGTCAATCGCGACGTTTCCAGCTAAAATGAGGTCCACTTCTTTATTCTTAAAAAATTCCGTTAAAATTTTAGCAGTTGTAAATGGATCGCCTTCTGTGAGATCATCTTCTGTATTAATTAAAACAGCTTTATCGGCCCCCATCGCAAGTGCTATGCGCAGCTGCTTGCCCGCTTCCCCGCTGCCGACTGAGACGACAGTTACTTCACCTTGATGCTTATCACGAATTCGAATTGCTTCTTCTACGGCATATTCATCGTATGGATTAATAATAAATTCAATGCCATCCTCGTCAATTTGACCGCGGGTAATTGAAATTTTTTCTTCGGTGTCAAATGTTCTTTTCATTAAAACATAAATGTTCATTGCCAGCCCTCCCCGTTAATAGCCTTTAAAGTGAGGTGTTCGTTTTTCAATAAATGCGTTAATGCCTTCTTTCGCATCATTTGATAAAAAAACGGTTCCAAAAACATCTGCTTCTTTTTCAATCCCTTTATAGTATTCGGCGTGTTTGGCATAATAAAGTAAGCTCATAGCCGCTTTTACACTAACTGGGCTTTTCGCCGCTATTTTTTGTGCTAATATTCTCGCTTCGTGAAGCAATTCTTCTTCTGTAAATACGGCATTCGCAAGGCCCCACTGAACAGCCTCATGACCTGATATTGGTTCACTCGTTAACATCATTTCTGCCGCTTTTGCCATCCCCACATAGCGGGTAAGCCGTTGTGATCCACCAAAACCAGGAACAAGACCAAGCTGCAGTTCCGGCAAACCGAGTTTCGCCTCTTTTGTGACGTAACGAATGTGACAGCTCATCGCAAGTTCAAGTCCCCCGCCAAGTGCAGCACCATGAATCGCGGCAATTACCGGCTTTGGAAAGGTTTCAATCCGCTCCATTAAACGCTGTCCTCTTGTAGAAATTTTCACAAATTCTTCTTTCTGTGAAACAGCAGTAAATTCTTTTATATCGGCCCCCGCTGAGAAAAAGCGGCCTTCTCCATATACAATAACAGCCCGTACATCTTTATCATGTTCAATTGTATCCAAAGCCTGTTCCATATCAGCTATGACGACACTTGAAAGGGCATTAGCCGGCGCATGGTTTATGACAACCTCTGCTACCCCTTGTTCTTTCCTGACAGATATACAGAGCATGATTAGTTCCTCTTTTCTGCTGAAAATCCATTCAAGAGCATTTCGGCAACGTCCTGTGCAGACACAATTAAATTATATTTTTGATCATTCATAACCCACGTTGTAATCATCTCATCAAGCGTTCCAAAGATCATTTGCCGGGCAAGACGAATATTTAAACCGCTTCTAAATTCCCCGTTGTCGATCCCGTCTTGTAAAATCTGATCGATTAACAGCAAATATTCTTTTAACACTTCATTAATTTTCAATCGCAGCTCTTTATTAGACTGCCGCAGTTCAAGCTGTGTGACAACGGCCAAATGCGGGTCTTCTGTCAGCATTGTAAAATGATTTTCAACAAGCAGCCTCAATTGTTCAGCTGCTTTCGCTTTTATTTGAATGGTTTCCCTCATTTTTGCAACAAACGTCCCCACTTTTTCTTGAAAAACCGAGATAAGGATGTCTTCTTTATTTTTAAAATATAAATAAATTGTTCCATCAGCCACGCCCGCTTGCCTGGCAATTTTGGACACTTGCGCTTGATGATACCCGTTTTCAGCAATTGTAATCACAGCGGCATCGATGATTTGATGGTATTTTGGTTTGTTTTTTTTCATAATAAAAAAATCGCCTTCCTGACCGAAATAAAATGAATGGTTATTCATTCATGTTCTTATCTTACAACCAATATTTCACTTCGTCAAGCAGACAGACAATCAAGCAAGGGTATTCTTCTCTTCCCGTTTTTTCTTTTCTTCATCTACCAGCACACGCCTTAAGATTTTTCCAACAGCTGTTTTAGGCAGTTCATCGCGGATCTCATAAACGTGCGGCACTTTGTACACAGCTAAGTTTTTGCGGCAATGCTCATCAAGTTCTTTTTCTGTCACTTGGCGGCCCTTTTTTAATACAATATAGGCCTTCACTGTTTCTCCGCGATAGGTGTCCGGTATCCCTGCAACGATTGCTTCTTGAATCGATGGATGCTCATAAAGCACTTCTTCTACATCACGGGGATAAATATTAAATCCGCCGGCTATAATCATATCTTTCTTTCGGTCAACGATGTAAAAAAATCCATTTTCATCCATATATCCAATATCTCCCGTTAAAAACCAGCCGTCTTTAAATGACTGTTCTGTTTCTTCCTGACGATTCCAATATCCTTTCATTACTTGCGGACCTTTCACGACAATTTCACCTAATTCACCTGGCTTTTTCACCAGTTCATTCGTTTGCATTGAATAAATAGCGGCATCTGTATCCGGCCACGGTACGCCAACGCTTCCTTTTATCCGGTCTCCCCAGATGAAATTCGCGTGAGTGACCGGTGACGTTTCCGTTAATCCATAGCCTTCAACGAGCTTACCGCCTGTCACGTCCTCAAACTTTTTCTGTACGTCTACAGGAAGCGGAGCAGATCCGCTAATACACGCATCAATGGAGGATAAATCATATTTTTTCATGTTGGGATCATTTAAAAGAGCGATATAAATCGTCGGTGCACCCGGAAATATGGTCGGCTTTTGTTTTTGAATCGTTTTCAATGTTTTTTTGGCGTCAAACTTCGGCAGCAACACCATTTTATAGCCTTGCATAACGGATAAAATCATCACTGTTGTCATCCCGTATACATGGAAAAAAGGAATAATGCCAAGAATAATTTCGGCACCCGGACGATACTTATACATCCATGCAACACACATCGATGTATTCGCCACAAGGTTTTTATGCGTGAGTATAACCCCTTTTGGAAAGCCTGTTGTTCCTCCTGTATACTGTATAACGGCAGGATCATTTTCAATATTTATATTTAGCGGCTCTTCTTTTATGGCTGGTCCCGCCATAATTTTTGTGAAATGATGATTATTGTTCCGGTTTTCAATATGCACAACCATACCGGTTTGTTTCTTTTGAATAAATGGATAAATCATATTTTTGGGAAATGGCAAGTAATCTTTGATAGCGGTTACAATGGTGTGTTCAAGTTGAGTATTGTTGATGATGTTTTGGATGCGTGGATACAACAGGTCGAGTGCGATTATTACTTTCGCGCCGCAGTCTTTCAACTGGTATTCGATTTCCCGTTCTTTGTATAGTGGATTAAATTGTACGACAATAGCACCGGTGTACAGGACACCGTAAAAACTAATGACAGCCTGGGGACTGTTTGGCAGCATAATCGCTACACGATCTCCTTTTTTAATGCCTATCTTTTTTAAATAGGCGGCCATTTTTAATGCGGAATCGTACAATTCTTTATAGGTCAGTTCTTTCCCGAGGAATTCAATCGCTGTTTGGTCCCTGTATTGTGTAGAAGCTTTCGTTAAGAAGAGCGGCAGCGGCTGTTCTGCATATTGGATTGTGGCAGGAATTTCCGGCGGATAATGCGTAAGCCATGGTTTTTCAGTCATCTTCATCCACCCCTTGTCAGAAGAATTCGTACTCTCATTACAGTATAATGAATACCGATTCATTATACAAGAAAATTAAAACTGTCATGACGACAGCTTTAATTTAAATACATGTATACAATTCCGACTATTAAAAAAGCAGCGCAAAAACCGAGCAGTACTTTTGCCAATGTTTCCATTTAAAAACTCCCCTTTTCTCTACAGAAGGGCCGCACCAATCATATACGAGAGCCCGGCTGAAATAATGAACGAAATAAAACCAACTGCCCGGTTGTCACGTTCAATTTCTTTATCAACATTAAATCCAGGCGTCAAAAATTCAAACATAAAATAACCGATGAGAAGTAAAATAAAACCAAAAATGCCCCAGCCCGCCATCGCCAACACCGTATCATTATTTAAGATCGAGTGTCGAAATACGTTGGCGATTCCGAATATTTTCCCGCCTGTTGCAAGTGCAACGGCCATATTGCCCTTTTTTATCTCTTCCCAGTTTCGATAGGATGTAACCAGTTCAAAAACAGCCAGACATAATATGATACAAATGGTCGCGATGCTGTAATAGCCAGCGAGCTGTACAAATTGATTTTCCCAAAAACCAGTCATGTAGTGGGGGCCTCCTCATTATTTCAATTCAGCAATTGTAACGCCGAGTCCACCTTCTCCAGACCCGCCAAACCGGATGCTTGAGACCATACGGTGCTTTGTTAAATAGCTGCGTACCCCTTTCATAAGCGCTCCCGTGCCTTTTCCATGAATAATCGATACTTGATGGTAACCCGCCAGCAATGCGTCATCTAAATACTTCTCCACACGGTTGAGTGCATCTTCATATCGCTCACCCCGCAAGTCAAGTTCCGACGATACATGATGGCCCTTGCCCCGAATGGTCGCAATTGGTTTTGGCTCTTTCTTTTTTTCTGATTTAATAAATTGCATATCGCTTTCCGCGACTTTCATCTTAATGATCCCCATTTGAACAATCCATTCATCGCCCGTTGCTTTTTCAATAATGCTGCCTTTTTGACCGAAGCTGATTACTTTCACTTCATCGCCTGGTTTCCATGAACGCTTTGCGGGTTCAATAACCGTTTTTTTCTGTTTTTGTTCTGGTACCGCTCCTTCAAGCCGTTTTCTCGCTTCAATCAATTCATGTTCTTTTACGTTTGATCCGCCTGCCAAGCGGATCGCACGGAGGTCACGCATTACTTCTTCTGCTTCTGCTTTTGCCTTTTCAATAATAGCGTTCGCTTCAGCCCGCGCTGCTTCTTCCATTTTTTCTTTCTGTTCATGATAAGCAATCACTTCTTTTTGCAGATCACGATGCAGCTTCTCCGTCTCGCGTAAATAATCCCGTGCGTCCTTAGCATCTTTTTCTGCCTGGCGGCGGCTTGTATCAAGGGCCGCAATCATATTATCAACTTCCTGCGAATCCACACCGATTAAACTGCGTGCCCGTTCAATAATCATTGGGTCAAGACCAATTCGCTTTGAAATTTCAAATGCATTGCTTCGTCCTGGAATTCCGATTAATAATCGGTATGTCGGGCTGAGCGTTTCAACATCAAACTCTACACTTGCATTAATAACGTGTTCACGGTTGTATCCATATGCTTTCAATTCTGGATAATGTGTTGTTGCAATAATCCGTGCCCCTCTAGCAATCACCTCATCCAAAATTGAAATGGCAAGTGCTGAACCTTCCTGCGGATCCGTTCCAGAACCGAGTTCATCGAATAGTACAAGGCTTTTATTGTCGACCTCTTTTAAAATACCTGAAATGTTCACCATGTGAGATGAGAACGTACTTAAATTTTGCTCAATCGACTGCTCGTCACCAATGTCGGCAAAAACAGATTGGAAAATGGCCGTCTCTGAGCCGTATTCTGCCGGAATAAATAAACCTGACTGCGCCATTAAGACGGATAACCCTGTCGTTTTTAGCGTGACTGTTTTACCGCCTGTATTCGGTCCCGTAATGACGATCGCCGTGTAATCTTGACCAATTTCAATATCGCTTGGTACTGCCTCATCTGCCGGTAAAAGCGGATGGCGCGCCTTTATATACCGTATGTAACCATTCTCATTAATGAGAGGTTTTGTCGCTTTCATTGAATGAGCGAACTTCCCCTTTGTAAAAATAAAATCAATTTCAGACAGCATTTTTGTCATTGTGAATAACGAGGGAGCATGTTCAGCTGTTTCCATCGTTAATTCACCTAAAATTTTCTCTACTTCATATTGTTCTTTAACTATCAATTCACGCAGTTCATTATTTAAGTTTACAACTGAGGCCGGTTCAACGAATAACGTCTGTCCCGTGGAAGACTGATCATGAACAATACCTCCATAATGAGAACGGTATTCCTGCTTAACCGGTATGACATAACGGTCATTTCGTATCGTCACGATCGCGTCTGAGAGCATTTTTTGTGCGCTTTGACCGCGTGTCAAGCTTTCTAGTTTGGAGCGAATTCGCGATTCTGCTGACCGTATGCCATGACGAATGTGCCTTAATTCATCGCTCGCTGAATCAAGAACCCGCCCATTTTCATCAACCGTCCGCTTAATTTTATGTTCAAGATCTGTCACCACCGGAATGACTGCTGTTTTCTCCGGCAAAATACGCATTGTCACCTGACCTTCCAAACGAACATCTTCTATAAATTGACGTATCACCCGGCTCGCAAAAATCGTACTTGCAATTCGAACAAGCTCGACACCGCTTAATACGCCGCCAATTTGAGCCCGCTTCGCGTGAGGACGGATGTCATAAATGCCATCTAGCGGCACATTGCCTTTTATGCGGAGGACTGCAGCTGCTTCTTCCGTTTCATCAAGCCAAGCTTGTACTTCTTCTGCATGAAGAGATGGCTTTAAATCTTCTGCAAAGCTGCGCCCGATCTCCGATGAAGCATGGCGTGCCAACTGTTGGATAATTTTATCAAATTCAAGGGTTGCCAGCACTTTTTTATTCAAATCCGGTTCACTCCTCTATTAACATCATTTGCCGCGTACAAAAGAAAGAAACTGCTCTTTCGGCCACGTATTTACCACTGTTTCTGGCCGCAGCCATCCTTTTCGCCCTGCACTCGCACCCGTTTCCATAAAATTAAGGTGTTCAATCGCATGAGCATCTGTATTAATAAATATCTTCACACCCGCATCTTGTGCCCATTTTAAATGATCAGCAGATAAATCAAGCCGGTGTGGATTTGCATTTAACTCAAGGGCCGTATTTGTTACAGCTGCTATCTTCACAAGTTCTTCCATATCAACAGAATAACCATCACGGCGGCCGATAATCCGGCCAGTCGGATGAGCAATTAATTTTACATATGGGTTATTCATCGCCGTTTTTAACCGGTCCATAATCTTTTTCTGCGGCTGTGAAAAACTTGAATGAATCGACGCGATCACAAAGTCGAGCTCTTTTAGCACATCGTCCTCATAATCAAGCGTTCCGTCCGGTAAAATGTCCATTTCAATGCCCGATAATACTTCAATGTCACTGTATTTTTCATTCCACTCTTTTATTTCCGCATTTTGACGCAGGAGGCGGTCAACAGTCAACCCATTCGCCACTTTTAAATACTGCGAATGATCTGTTATAGCCATGTACTCATATCCTCGTGCACGGCATGCTTCAATCATTTCTTCAATTGAAAAGGCACCATCTGACCAGGCCGTATGCATATGCAAATCGCCTTTAATATCAGAAAAATGAATCAATGTGCCTTCTTTATACTTATCCGTTTCTGTTCCATCTTCACGGATTTCAGGCGGAAACCACGGCAGATCGAAGTGATGGTAAAGCGCTTCTTCTGATTCAAATGTTTTCACCGAACCGTCCGGCTGTTCAACACCGTATTCACTCACTTTTTCATTTCGCTCTTTGGCGATTTGACGAATTTTCACATTATGATCTTTTGAGCCTGTAAAATGATGCAGTGCACTCGCATACTGAGCCGGTGCCACAATACGAAAATCAATCGACACGTCAAACTCGCCATCAATAATAATCGAGACTTTCGTCGGGCCGGCCGCGATGATTTCTTTCCTATTTGGAATCGAGAGCAGTTTCTCTTTTACTTTTTCTGGCTCTTTTGTCGCAATAATAAAATCAACATCTTTCACTGTTTCACGCAAGCGGCGCAAACTGCCTGCACGCGAGAATGCAGTCACTTCCGGCAGATCAGCTAAATACGTTTCCACTTTTTCTGCAATCGGCAGCATGTACATAATCGGCAGACGATCCGGCTGCGTACCTGCTTTTTCAACGGCTGCGAGAATTTTTTCTTCCGTTTTCGCACCAAATCCGGCGAGCTCCTGTACACGATGCTGCTCACATGCTTCTTTCAATTCTTCCATATTGGTAATGCCGAGCTCTTTATATAGTTTGGCAATCTTTTTTCCACCGAGTCCCGGCAGCCCTAACAGTGCAACAAGCCCTTCTGGTACTTCGCCTGAAAGTTCTGTCAATACAGTTGATTCACCGGTTTCGATGTATTCTGTAATGACGCTGGCTGTGCCTTTGCCAATACCTGATAATTTTGTCACATCATCAATTTCAGACAAACTTCGATCATCCGTTTCTAGTGCTGCCGCTGCTTTGCGAAATGCCGATATTTTAAACGGGTTATCTCCCTTTAATTCCATATAGACTGCAATTTTTTCAAGTAACCGAATAATATCTTTTTTATTGACCATCTATGTCACCTGCTTTTCTTTATATAATATAGTAGCAGAAAAAAACTTCTCTACCAAATCGAGAGAAGTTTTTCAGCCGTTGACGGCTGTTCTGTTTTTCAAACGGGTTAATTCCATCTTCATTTCCTGCAGCTCTTCTTCCATCTTCAAATAGTCATTCACCATATTGACAGCGGTCAGCACCGCAATTTTTTGCGTATCCAGTGTAGCGTTACGGTTGCCGATTTCACGCATTTTATCATCGACCATTTCCGTTACACGGCGAATATGGTATTCTGATTCAGTTCCCACAATGGTGTACTGATATCCGTAGATGTCAACTGTTAGGCGAGTTTTTTGTCCGTCCGACAATTGTACGGCCCCCATTTCTCATGAAATCCTGTTACTAATCATACCACGACTGTTTTAGTGTGAAAAGGAAGAAAGTCTGGAGGTTGTTGAATTGAGTCATACTGTATTAATTGTTACAAAGGAAATATTGCAAAAAATGAAAAAACATTATGGTTCCCCGGCTAAATTACCAGCTGGTGCCATCTTTTCAGCAAAAGTAGACGGCTGTTCGGTGACTGGCTATCATTCTGGAAAAGTGCTATTTCAAGGGAAAAACGCAGCTCAAGAATCATCAAAATGGGCCGGTAAAACAGCGGAGCCAAAAAAGAAGCCCAAGTCAAGTGCTCTTCTGCCAGATGGATTTGCATCGATGTCTGTCATGGGCAGCGATGAAGTCGGAACAGGTGATTATTTCGGCCCCATCACAGTCGTTGCGGCTTATGTTGATAAAAACCGGATTATGGAATTAAAAGCACTCGGTGTACGCGATTCCAAAGATATGAAAGACCCTGAAATTGTGTCAGTAGCGAAAAAATTGCTGAAAGACATTCCGTATAGCTTGCTTATTTTACGCAATGAAAAATACAACGATTTACAGGAGAGCGGAATGTCCCAAGGGAAAATAAAAGCCCTTTTACACAACCAGGCACTCGGCAAACTGCATGAAAAAATAGCGCCGATCCGACCAGAAGCAATACTTATCGATCAATTCGCTGAAAAAACAGTGTATTATCGGTATTTAAACGAGCAAAAAAAAATTGTGCGTGAAAATGTTTTCTTTAGTACGAAAGGCGAAAGCATCCACCTGGCCGTTGCAGCTGCGTCGATTTTAGCCCGCTATGCCTTTTTAAAAGAAATGGATAAGCTGTCTGAAGAAGCGGGCTTCACTATTCCAAAAGGCGCTGGGCCTCTTGTTGATAATGCAGCCGCCCGTTTGATGAAAATGTATGATGAAAGTGTCCTGCGCCATTTTACAAAACTTCATTTTGCCAATACAAGCAAAGCAAAAAATATACTGCGCGGACTCGATTAACAACGCATCAAAAAAGGACTCGGTTATGACGACCGAGTCCTTTTTCTAATTGGCTATTTGAAACAACATCCTATAACAGAGACTTCTTATTAGGCACGCAAGTCAGCTCCGGCCTTCTCTTTTAGTGCAGCAAGTACTTTTTCATGTACAGCGGTTACTTCTTCATCCGTTAACGTTTTCTCCGGATCCGCGTACGTCAGGGCAAAGGCGACCGATTTTTTGCCTTCTTCCATTCGTTCACCTTCGTATACATCAAATACCCGAACACCTGTTAAAAGTGCACCGCCTGCCTGTTTAATAATGACCTCAAGAGCAGCAGCTTCAACTGTACGGTCGACAACGAGCGCGATGTCGCGACTAATGAATGGATAACGCGGGATAGCCGTATAGGCCAGATCTTTACGGGATGCATTTAATAAAACATCAAGCTTCAATTCAAACAAATACGCTTCTTTCACATCCACTTCTTTAGCATTTGTCGGGTGAAGCTGCCCGACAAATCCGATCGATTCCGAGTCAAGCAATACTTCAGCTGTACGGCCTGGATGGAACCCAGCAGGTGTTGCTTTTTGGAATGTAATTCGCTCCGCAAGACCTATCCGTTCTGCAAGTCCTTCAACAATTCCTTTTACCGTAAAGAAATCAACGGCTTTTTTTTCACCTTGCCACAAATGTTCATGCCACATGCCCGTTACGATACCAGCAAGTCTCTCTTCTTCTTTCGGCTGAACATTTTCGCCTTCATTTAAATAAATCGAGCCTGTTTCATAAAAAGCGGCCGATGGCATTTGACGGGCATTATTGTATGCCGCAGCTTCAATTAAATGAGGAATCAAGCTTTGGCGCAAATACGCACGTTCTTCACTCATCGGCATGGAAAGCGCCACTGGAGGGCGGTGCTCAAGTGCAAATTCAGATGCTCGTTTTTCCGATGTAAGAGAATACGTAATCGCCTGGTTGAATCCGGCTCCTTCTAAATAACGGCGCACAACGCGGCGGCCTAATTGATAAGATGTAAGCGACCCTGGCTGCACAGCTCCTTCCGGCAACGTGAGCGGAATCTGGTCATATCCATAGAGGCGCGCAACTTCTTCTGTCAAATCTTCAGGAATCGTAATATCTAAACGGCGTGTTGGCACCGTTACGGTAATCTCATTGCTATTTGTTTCTGTTTCAAATTGCAAACGGCGGAATATCTCTTCCACATCTCCCATTTGAAGATCTGTGCCGAGTCTCATATTTAATTTTTCAAGTGTAATAGATACTTGTTTTGGTTCAATCGCTAATTCACCGGCTACGACACTTCCTGAAAGGACGGTTCCACTTGCTAGTTCTGCCATTAATTCAGCAGCACGGTCACATGCAGCTTGGATACGGGCTGGATCAACACCTTTTTCAAAGCGGGCGCTTGCCTCAGAACGAAGTCCGTGTGCTTTCGACGCGGCACGGATGATCTGGCCGTCAAAATAAGCCGATTCAATTAATACGTTAACAGTGCCGTCATGTACTTCTGAATTAGCTCCGCCCATTACGCCTGCAAGGGCAACTGGCTCTTTGCCGTTTGTGATGACAAGTTGATCCGCAGACAATGTGCGTTCTGTATCATCGAGGGTGATCAATGTTTCGCCTTCAACCGCGCGGCGAACAACGATTTCATTTGAGCCGAGACGGTCCAGGTCAAATGCATGAAGAGGCTGGCCATATTCCATCAAAACATAGTTCGTAATATCAACGACGTTATTATGCGGGCGGACGCCAGCATTCATCAAATAGGTTTGCATCCAAAGCGGTGATGGACCAATTTTAATATTTTTGACAACCCGCGCGATATAAATCGGATTGTCTTCTGGTGCATCGATACGAATATTTATCGTATCAGAAGCTTGTTCCTCGGATTCTGACAGGTTTGGTGCAGGAAGACTCACATCACGGCCTAAAATGGCCGCTACTTCATAAGCCACACCTATCATACTTAATGCATCAGAACGGTTTGGTGTCAATGACAATTCGAGTATCGCATCGTCACGGTTTAATGCAGCGAGTGCATCTTCCCCAGGTGTAACATCGTTCGGGAAGTTAAAAATACCTTCTGCGTATTCTTTCGGCGTGAGACGGCTTTCAATGCCTAATTCAGATAGCGAACAGATCATGCCATTTGATTCTTCACCACGCAGTTTTGCTCGTTTAATTTTAAAGTTTCCAGGAAGGATTGCTCCTGTTTTTGCTACCGCCACATATTGCCCTGCATCGACATTTTTTGCACCGCAGACAATTTGTACCGGTTCTTCTTCTCCAACATCAACGAGGCATTTGCTTAATTTATCAGCATTTGGATGCTGTTCGCGTGTCTTCACATAACCAACTACAATATTTTTCATTTCAGAAGCAGGGATTTCCACTCCTTCTACTTCAATACCGGCACGTGTAATTTTTTCCGCCAGTTCCTGCGGAGTTTGGTCTGTCAAATCAACATATTGCGTGAGCCATTTATATGAAACAAACATGTATATACTCCTCCTTATTTATTCATGTACTGTAAATTGCTTTAAGAACCGAAGATCATTCGTATAAAAATGGCGGATATCATCAATGCCGTATTTCAGCATCGCAATGCGCTCTTGCCCCATACCAAATGCAAATCCTGTGTATTTATTTGAATCAAAGCCAGCCATTTCAAGCACATTTGGGTGCACCATACCTGCGCCAAGCACTTCAATCCAGCCCGTACCTTTACAAATGGAGCAGCCTTTGCCGCCGCACATGCAACTTACATCAACTTCAACAGAGGGCTCTGTAAATGGGAAAAAGCTTGGACGGAGACGAATTTCACGATCTTCGCCGAACATTTTTTTCGCAAATAAATCAAGTGTCCCCTTCAAGTCGCTCATGCGGATGCCTTCACCGACGACAAGCCCTTCAATTTGGGCGAACTGGTGGGAGTGTGTTGCATCATCACTGTCACGGCGATACACTTTACCAGGACAAATGATCTTGACCGGTCCCTGGCCTTTGTGCTTCTGCATCGTTCTCACTTGCACCGGTGACGTATGCGTCCGCATTAACAGTTCCGGTGTAATATAAAACGTGTCTTGCATATCGCGTGCCGGATGGTCTTTTGGCAAATTAAGCGCTTCAAAATTGTAGAAATCCTGTTCGACTTCTGGTCCTTCTGCCACGGTGTACCCCATACCAATAAATAAGTCTTCAATTTCTTCTGCAACACGTGTCAATGGGTGATGACTGCCTAGCTTTACAGGACGACCTGGCAGGGTCACATCGATTGATTCCTGTGCCAGTTGCTGCTCAATCGCTGCAACTTCAAGCCGTTCTTGTTTTTCTTCAATTCGTGTCGAAATGGTTTCACGTAATACATTTACAAGCGCCCCCATTTTCGGGCGTTCTTCTGCCGAAAGCTTGCCCATTCCTTTTAATACTTCTGTCACCGGCCCCTTTTTGCCGAGATAAGCGACGCGTACATCGTTTAATTCTTTTAAGTTTGCTGCAGCTGTGATTTTTTCAAGTGCCTGACTTTGCAATTCTTTTAACTGTTGTTCCACGCTGACTCCTCCTTTTTTTTTTGACAAATAAAAAAAGCCCCTTCCCGGAAAGGGACGAGGCTTTAATCGCGGTACCACCCTTTTTAATACGCATATATACACGCATTCTCTTCATTCGGATAACGGCTTTTTAAAACCGGTGTGCCTTTACGTCTAACGGTCCCGGCACCGGCTCAGGAGGTGAACTTCTGCCGTTTCTTTTTAAAAATGCTTTCAGTCAAGGCATTTTCTTCCTAAAAAAAGAGGCGCGGCATACTTTTCTCCATCATCGCCTTTTATTATCTAATTTACACTCATCATTATAGACAACCCGTTTTTGAAATTCAATTGTTTTCCCGAAAATGATAGAGAAGAATGCCCGCAGCAACGGCTACATTAAGCGATTCACTTCGGCCAAAAATCGGGATATACACGTTTTTCGTCGTTTCCTGCAGCAATTCAGAACGAACACCGCTTCCTTCATTGCCGACTAACAGCGCAAATGGGCCAGATGATTCGCTGCGGTAATCAGTTGCTCCTTCAAGCGCTGTTCCATAAACCGGGATGTTCCGTTCTTTTAGCTGCTGTATCGCTTCGCCTAAATCGACGCTGACAACCGGCAAATGAAAATGGCTTCCCTGTGCCGAACGAAGAACCTTTGGATTGTACACATCAGCGGAACCCATACCAAGAATAACTGCATCCATTCCTGCCGCATCGGCTGTACGGATCATTGTGCCCACATTACCTGGATCTTGTACCGCATCAATTAATAAGAACATGTTCCCTTCTGGCAATCCAATTTGTTCTGATTTCCGGCACACGGCAAAGACACCTTGCCCGTTTTCTGTATCAGACAACTTTGCTGCCACTTCCGGCGATGCAATCGTCAGTTCTAAATCATCTGTATTCCATCCAGATGGAATAACCGCCTCTTCTGAAAAAATCAATTCATCAATTATTTCTTTATGATTAAGCGCTTCTTCGACGAGATGAAACCCTTCCAAAAGATACCGCCCCGTTATGTCACGCTCTTTTTTTGTCAGTAACTTTTTAAGCTGTTTTATGTGCGGATTTTTCGCTGATTGGATATAATTCACGTTCAAATCCCCTTTCATCGATTTATTATAGCATTTTTTCTGCATAACATAAGCGACTCCGGTCAAAATAAGACTAACAAGGAGGGGAAAACATGAATTTACGAAATGCGATTATTCAAAATTTACACGGTCAAAATGAAAATCAGCTGTCTGCCACGATTCAAGATGCAGTGGCCCAAGGTGAAGAAAAAACACTGCCTGGTCTCGGTGTAATGTTTGAACTATTCTGGAAAAATAGCCAGAATGATGAAAAGCAAGCCGTTCTTCAAAAAATGGCTGCCGCCCTTCAATCGTAATACTTAGTCCTCTTTTCTATTAAAGAAAAGAGGACTTTTTTGCAAAATCATTCCATATGACGTATACTTGTCCATTACAAATGAGTATACAATGGGGTGAGATTAATGTGTGGTTTTGTCGGCGTATTTCACCATGATCAACATACAATCTTCAATGATGAAACAATTCAAAAAGCAAACCAATCCATCTTCCACCGAGGTCCGGATGATGAAGGATATTTTAGTGATAATACCGTACAATTCGCCTTTAGACGCCTTAGCATTATTGATACGGAAAACGGTCATCAGCCGCTTCCATATGAAAATGAACGTTATTGGATTATTTTTAATGGTGAAATTTATAACTATATTGAACTTCGCAACGAGTTAATAGATTTCGGTTATACGTTTCATACACACTCGGATACAGAAGCGCTTCTTGCTGCTTACTGTCACTGGGGCAGCGCCGCTGTGGAAAAACTGCGCGGTATGTTTTCTTTCTTAATTTGGGACAAGCAAGAAGAAGTGTTATTTGGGGCGCGAGACCGATTTGGTATTAAGCCTTTTTATTATAGTGAGCAGGATGGCTATTATTTGTTCGGATCGGAAAGCAAGAGCTTCGTGGCATTTTCGTCTCAAAAAGAGATCAATGATTGTTCATTTCAGCATTATTTAACATTTCAATATGTACCGGAGTCGGCTACGATGATCCCAGGTATTCAAAAACTGGAGCCAGGCACCTGTTTTACGTTACGAAAAAATAAGTCTATGTACATTGAGCGCTATTGGAAACCGTCTTTCCAGCCTGTTATACAAGCAGAGTCAGAAAAGATCAAAGCGATTCAAGACGTTTTATATGATTCTGTAAAATATCATATGCGCAGTGATGTCCCGGTCGGCTGCTTTTTATCAGGCGGGATTGATTCATCCATCACAACGGCGATCGCAAAAGAACTAAACCCAGACCTTCATGCGTTTTCTGTTGGATTTGAGATTGATGGCTACAGTGAAATAGATGTAGCAGCTGAGACAGCAGATAAAATTGGTGTTCACCACCACACGTACAATATTACACCAGAAGAATTTTTACGGGAGCTTCCGAAGATTGTCTGGCATATGGATGATCCGCTTGCAGATGCTGCAGCCATTCCTCTTTATTTCGTCGCAAGAGAAGCGAAAAAGCACGTAACGGTCGTTCTATCAGGAGAAGGAGCAGACGAGCTGTTTGGCGGCTACAATATTTACCGTGAACCACAGGCACTCTCTATTTTTCAATACTTTCCGGATTGGTTAAAACCTGGCATGAAAGAAGCATTCCGAAAGCTGCCTGCCGGTTTTAAAGGCCGCAACTATTTAATGCGCGGCTGTACATCGATTGACGAGCGGTATGTCGGCAACGCGAAAGTGTTTTTAGAACGTGAGAAAAATCAATTTATGCAGCATTACAACGTGAATGTTCCTTATACGGATATTACATCCCCTTATTATAAAGAGTGTGCTTCTTTAGATGATGTAGAAAAAATGCAATATATCGATATGCAAACATGGCTGCGTGGAGATATTTTATTAAAAGCAGATAAAATGACGATGGCGCATTCGCTTGAATTGCGTGTGCCCTTTCTTGATAAAGAAGTATTTGATGTGGCCCGCCGCTTAAATACAAAAGATAAAACATCACATAAAACAACAAAATACCTACTCAGGCAGGCTGCTGGAGGGATCGTCCCAAATCACGTACTTAAGCGGAAAAAGCTTGGTTTTCCTGTACCGATTCGCGTCTGGTTAAAAAATGAACTGTATGACTGGGCTCGCACAATGATTCAAGAAAGTGCAGTCGATCATTTAATGAACAAATCATACGTTCATCAGTTACTTGACCATCATGTTGAAGGAAAAGAAGATAACAGCCGCAAATTGTGGACACTGCTTATTTTTATGCAATGGCACAAGCTATTTATTGAAGATTCAGCAGTAGAAAACAAGAAAGAACCGCTCACAGTGTGAGCGGTTCTTTTATGCGTCATATGTGATCTTGTTCACCGTATTGCGATCGAGGCGAAGAATCACTTCACCAAGCAATTTTACTGTATTTTCGTAATCATCACGATGAAGCATTGCCGCATGACTATGAATATAGCGCGTTGCAATCGTCACGGACAGTGTGGGTACACCATTTGCTGATTTATGGATCTCCCCGGAGTCTGTTCCACCGCCTGCCATCGCATCAAATTGATACGGGATATCGAGTTCATCCGCTGTATCTGTTACAAAGTCACGCAATCCTTTATGGGATACCATTGATGCATCATACAAAATAATTTGCGGGCCTTTGCCCATTTTCCCCATGGCTTCTTTTTCTGTCACGCCTGGTGTATCACCCGCAATGCCGACATCAACACCGAATGCGATATCCGGCTCAATCATGTGAGCAGACGTTCTCGCACCGCGCAGTCCGACTTCTTCTTGTACCGTAGCGACACCGTATAAAATATTCTCATGTTGTTTCTCTTTCACATACTTCATCACATCAATGGCAATCGCGCAGCCAATTCGATTGTCCCATGCTTTAGCGAGAAGCATTTTCTCATTGTTCATAACCGTAAATTCAAAATAGGGAACGATCATATCGCCCGGACGTACACCCCATTCGGTTACTTCATCACGGCTTGATGCCCCAATATCAATGAACATATCTTTTATATCAACCGGCTTTTTACGCGCTTCCGGAGACAAAATATGCGGCGGTTTTGAGCCAATGACACCTGTTACATCCCCTTTTTTCGTCACGATTGTCACGCGCTGTGCCAGCATTACCTGACTCCACCAGCCGCCTACTGTTTGAAAGCGGATAAATCCTTTCTCATCAACACGCGTCACCATAAATCCAACTTCATCAAGGTGACCAGCGACCATAATTTTGGGTCCATCGCCGTTGCCCGTTTTTTTCGCAATTAAACTGCCTAGTCCATCTGTTGTTACAACATCAGCATGCGGTTCAATGTATTTTTGCATGACTTGACGCACTTCACGTTCATTACCTGCAATTCCTTTTGCATCTGTCAATTCTTTCAACATCGTTAACGTTTCATCCAGTTTCTTCATTTAATATGCCTCCTTTTTAATAACCTGATTTTTGCCGTTCATAATTCACTTCGTTTTTTGCGATATATGCTGCTTCCACTTCATCCGGCGAAAACCCAAGCAAGCTTCCAAGTGCAAAATACCGGTTCATCAACTGCTCATAATTTGATTTTGTTTTCTCTTTACGGAATGCATGAACCGATTCCATCACAAGGATGAATTGGTTTGTCTGATCCACAGCGCCCGCTTCAAATGCTGGCTTATGTTGATCGAGGCCTGCTATAATCCCAAGCGATAGAATAAAGTGGACCCCATCAACGAACTCTTCTAAAATAACGTTTCGTTCAGACGGTCCTTTCGTACTCCAAAATTTAAAGCAGCGTGTTTCATTCGCCAGCTCACCAATTTCAACGAGTAACGCTAACGTTTTTTGATCAAATAAATCTTTTCCTGCTAGGTTATGTCCCTCTTCTATGTAACGATCGAGTCCTCGCTGCATATTAAACAACTTTTCAATATTCACCCTACTCCCCCCATTATGCCCAATATGACGAGATCAATGACCGTAAGCACCGGTATTCCATATTTAAACGACGTATGTTTCGTTTTATGACGATGCGTCTGCATCGCGACAAGACTGCCTGGTGCACCGCCTAGCAGGGCCAGCAGCCAGAGTGTCTTTTCACTCGTCCGATACTTTTTCTGCCGCGCTTTCCGCTTGTCTCCTGCCATCACGGTATAGGCACAAAAATTGATCATTATAAAATATATAAATAAAATCGACACCGATGCACCTCCATCCTTATTTTATCAAAACTAAACGGAAAAGGTAAAAATTAGAGTCCTTGCATAAAATAAAAAACTGTCCTGAAATAGATTCAGGACAGTTTGTCAGTTAAGATTAACCAAGTTGTTTTTTAGCTGCATCAGCAAGCTGTGTGAATGCTTTTTCATCGCTAATAGCGAGTTCAGCAAGCATTTTGCGGTTTACTTCAATACCAGCAAGTTTCAAACCGTGCATTAAACGGCTATAAGAAAGACCGTTCATGCGAGCAGCTGCGTTAATACGTGTAATCCACAGTTTGCGGAACTCACGTTTTTTGTTACGACGATCCCGGTATGCATATTGCAGGGATTTCATGACTTGTTGATTGGCAACTTTATATAAACGATGTTTCGAACCGAAATAACCTTTTGCTAACTTAAGAACCTTTTTACGACGTTTGCGTGTTACAGTACCGCCTTTTACGCGTGGCATACTATTCCCTCCTATTGATGTTACATAATTTTCTTACAGGTTGTCGAGCATGTGACGAATACGTTTGAAATCGCCTTTAGAAACCATTGTGCTTTTACGCAATTTACGTTTTTGTTTCGTCGATTTATTCGCGAACAAGTGGCTTGTATACGCTTTTGAACGTTTCAGGTTACCCGAACCCGTTTTCTTGAAACGTTTGGCAGAACCACGGTGAGTTTTCATTTTTGGCATTTCGACTTCCTCCTCAAACTGGTTTACTTTTCGTTTTTCGGCGCCATAATTAGAAACATACTACGGCCATCCATTTTCGGCTTAGACTCAACTGTTGCAACTTCCTTGCACGCTTCTGCAAAGCGGTCAAGTACACGTTGACCAATTTCTTTATGTGTAATCGCACGTCCTTTAAATCGGATCGAAGCTTTTACTTTGTCACCCTTTTCTAAAAACTTAATCGCATTGCGAAGTTTTGTATTGAAATCATGCTCATCAATCGTCGGACTGAGACGCACTTCTTTCAATAGGATGATTTTTTGGTTTTTGCGGGCTTCCCTCTCTTTCTTCTGCTGTTCAAATTTGAACTTTCCGTAATCCATGATGCGGGCTACAGGCGGTTTCGCATTTGGTGCAACAAGCACAAGATCAAGATTAACACGTGCTGCAATATCAAGCGCGTCATGTTTTTGTTTAATGCCAAGTTGGTCGCCATTTTGATCAATCAGGCGTACTTCACGGGCACGGATGCCTTCGTTTAAGTTCATATCTTTGCTAATAATAAGCCACCTCCAGGTAATTTTAGAAAAACACGTATCTTTAAAAGAACGGGGTTCCCTCGGGAAAACAGAGCGCTGCCTGCATGAAAAAGACGAGGCATCTAAAGTAGATGCCCCGCCAGTAAAAAAGCTTTTTCGATAGCTTTATCATTTACCATGTCAACCTGCCAACAAATTTGTCAGACGAGGTGAGAAGCGGGCGCTTCTGCTTTCTTTTATCAAGTGTTCTATTCACCTAAGTAACTGTATCATATATTCTCTCAAATGTCTAGAGGAGCAATTGAAAGAACCAACGTTTTAAATAATACCATTGTCCGCTAAAAAAAACAACTTTTATTTTTTATCTTTTGCCTTCTTTTTGTACATGATCACGGAAGTCATCAAATGACAGTATATCTGACTTTTGTTCGCCATATTTACGAACGTTGACAGAACCGGATTCCAACTCCTTATCGCCCACCACAAGCATATATGGTATTTTTTTCATTTGTGCTTCGCGAATTTTATAGCCGAGCTTTTCTTCACGGCTGTCCATTTCAACGCGAATACCGGCTGCCTTCAATTGATCTTTTAATTGTCTCGCATAATCATAATGAACTTCATTTGATACCGGAATAATTTGAACCTGCACAGGTGCCAGCCACGTTGGAAATGCCCCTTTGTATTCTTCAATTAAGAACGCAACAAAACGCTCCATTGTGGAAACAACGCCGCGGTGGATAACGACCGGACGGTGCTGTTTGCCGTCTTCTCCGACATACGTTAAGTCAAAACGCTCGGGCAATAAAAAATCTAGCTGAACAGTAGACAATGTTTCTTCTTTGCCAAGCGCTGTTTTCACCTGCACATCAAGCTTCGGTCCGTAAAATGCCGCTTCGTCTTCCGCCTCCACATAGTCCAGTCCAAAGTCATCCATCGCTTCTTTCAGCATCGCCTGTGCTTTTTCCCACATTTCATCGTCATCGTAATATTTTTCTGTGTTTTCCGGATCACGATAAGACAGACGGAATGAGTAATCGTTTAAACCAAAATCCTTGTACACAGCGAGAATCAATTCAACAACTCGCTTTAATTCCTCTTTAATCTGATCTGGGCGAACGAAAATGTGGGCATCATTAAGTGTCATGCCGCGAACACGCTGCAGGCCGGCAAGCGCTCCTGACATTTCATAGCGGTGCATCGTGCCAAGCTCCGCAATCCGGATCGGCAGCTCACGGTAGCTGTGAATGCCGTTTTTGTAGATCATCATATGATGCGGGCAGTTCATCGGACGAAGAACAAGGTCTTCATTGTCCATTTCCATCACCGGGAACATGCCATCCTGGTAATGCCCCCAGTGGCCGCTTGTTTTGTAAAGCTCCACGCTGCCAAGTACCGGTGTATACACATGATCATAGCCGAGGCTCACTTCCTTATCGACAATATAGCGTTCAATAATGCGGCGGATTGTCGCGCCTTTTGGCAGCCAAAGCGGAAGTCCCTGGCCCACTTTTTGCGAGTTTGTAAACAAATCGAGTTCTTTCCCAATTTTGCGGTGGTCACGCTCTTTTGCTTCTTCCAGCATTTTCAGGTGATGCTCAAGCTCTTCTTTTTTGAAAAAGGCTGTTCCATAAATGCGCTGAAGCATTTTATTATCGGAATCGCCGCGCCAGTACGCACCAGCAATGTTCAACAATTTAAATTCTTTCAGCTTGCCTGTTGACGGTACGTGCACACCGCGGCAAAGGTCAGTAAAATCACCTTGCTCATAAAGCGTCACCGTTTCATCAGCCGGAATCGCCTCAAGAAGCTCAATTTTGTACTCATCGCCAATTTCTTCATAAAATTTCTTCGCTTCATCACGTGTAACTGCCTTACGGATGATTGGCACATTTTCATTGATGATTTTTTTCATTTCTTTTTCAATCACTGGCAAGTCTTCCGGCGTGATCGACTCGTCTAAGTCGATGTCATAATAAAAACCGCCTTCAATAACCGGACCTACACCAAGCTTTACTTTGTCCGCACCGTATACACGCTTAATCGCCTGGGCCATTAAATGTGCGGTGCTGTGACGCAGAATTTCCAATGCATCCACATGGTCAGGCGTAATAATTTCAATGGCTCCATCCTGTTCGATCGGTGTTTTCAAATCAATCGGTGCACCCGATAGTTTACCAGCAAGCGCTTTTTTGCGAAGTCCCGGACTGATCGACTGCGCAACATCTTCCATTGTTGTTCCCGATGGAAATTCCTTTATGGCTCCATCTGGAAATGTTAATTGAATCGACATGTTTGTTTCCTCCTTTTTGTTAAAAAACGTCAAAAAAACCCCACTCCTTCTATTACGAAGGGGCGAGGTTTAAATCGCGGTTCCACCCAACTTTCCGGGAGGGGATTTCCCCCCAGGCTCATTACAGTCAGATAACGGTCTGGTGCCGCCATTTATTACTGGCAAAAAAAATTTGCGTTCACAAACAGAGCTCGAGGGTGGTGAATAGATTGTTCACGCCGGGAAAGTTACAGCCCAGATGCTTTCCCTCTCTGAAGACGTTCCGAATCAAACGTGTCCCTGTCATCACTTTTCATATGACGTAATTATAGTCTCTCATTGCTTTAAAATCAAGCGTGATTTACTTGCGGCGGTTTATGCCGGTCATTTCAACAGGCACTGTCAAATATTTAATACGCTCCATAATGCGTGCCGCTTTTAACGCTTCCGTTTCGCCCCGCTGCGAATATGTTAAATGATGTTCAAGCCCGGCATGATCAAAATTCGATGTAAACAAAACCGGCAGGCCTTCAAGCATACGGTATTGCAAAATGGTTCCGAGTATATCATCGCGGATCCAACTCGACATCGTTTCGGCACCTATATCATCAATCATTAGTACAGGTGCAGACTTTACCGCCTCCACTTTCGAACTGGTCGATTGATCATTAAGTGACTGCTTCATCTCTCGGACAAACTCCGGAAAATAGACGATCAATGAGGCGATATTTTTTTCAGCCAGTTCATTTGCAATCGCACCGAATAAAAATGATTTCCCAACACCAAATGGTCCATATATGTACAGTCCTTTCGGCTTTTTTTCCAGGTCATATTGATCAACAAAATCTTTTGCCACCTTTACGGCTTCAAGACGGCTTCGATTGTCGAGGTCCACTTCGGTGAAGGTTGCCTGCAGTACATCTTTTGGCACATATAAACTTTTTACATGCCGGTGTAATTGTTTCATCTCATCATCTCGCACTTTTCGAGGACAGCGCTTGTAGTCAAGCTCTACGGCTCCATGACGAAAGACCAGCTCTGGTTCATAGCCTTTCATCACATCATTTATGCATTCTTTAAGCGATGGGCATTTATCGCATTTATGGCTTTGCGATTTATATTCGTACAGCTTCACAAGTGCTTTTTCAATGTCCGTTTTGCTTAATTCGTTTTCTTTTATAAACGAACGAATTAACGTGTCATCCAACAATTCCCGCTTCACTTGTTCATATCGTTCATTGAACCCAGGTGACGTTGATATATTCCTGAGTGCGTCGTTAATCTTTTTCACCGGCGGACGCCCTTTCTGTACGTTTTTTCAACGCTTCTTCAAGTTTTCGTTTTTCTTCTTCAAAGTTTTGATCAACGGTTTGTTTTTCGTCTTTTTTAGTCGTATTCGTAAACCACGCTGGCAATTTTTCCTGGCGCGTCGTCTTCCGTTTTGCTGTTGTCGGTTTATCTTTATTTTTCGCCCAATCATCATATTGACGATGTTCGCTTTTTGCCAAATTCATTGCTTCCACTACTGTTGCTACTTTTTTACGTGCCCAGTGAGAGGCGATTTTATCAACATAACTTTTCGAAAGCTTCATATCTGTTTTCAGCATAACATATTGGATGAGGACATTGGCAACACCTGGCGCTAATTTATGCTGTAACATTACTTGCTCAACGACCTGCATATCCGCTTTTGACGGTACGCTGCCAGAAATGTCGATCAACAATTGGCGTGGCGATACTGTTTCCAAATAATGAATAAGTTTTTCTTCCTGCGTTTTTAGCTCCGGTGCCGCATTGTTAGATGAAGCCGTTTGAATACGCGGTTTCATATCCGGTAAACGTCCGCCTGATTCAAATTGATAAGCATCACGTGCAGATTTTCGTAATTCTTCGACATCTATTTCATCCTGTTCATTAATTGCTGACAATACAAAATTTTTCATTTGAGGCGGCTCGATGCCATATAGGAAGGATAGCTTTTCAATCGTTTCTTTTACAAATGGTGTTAAAGCTGTCTTTGGAATTAGTGCATCTTTTAATGTTAATTCCAACCCTGAAAAATCAAATAAATCCGCTATTACCGGACTTTTGCTTTCTCCTCTTCCCGCAAACCGGCTGTCCTGCTGCGGAGTGCTGTCTTTCTCTGCTTCTTGACTGTCCATGTCCATATAGCCCGTTGAAAAAACATCCGTAAAATCATGGGTCACGTCACGGAATTCCGCTAATTTCACCTTTTTGTCGCAAAACATATGCTTTAAACGAAGAAAATGCGGTTTGCCAATTTTCCGATATAAAAACACATTAAGCAATCCATCCGAAAAAAATTGATCCGGTGCAAGCGGCTGCTGAATTTCATATAAAAATTCCCGGCTTTCATCTATCTTTTTCACATACGTTTTTAAAAGACCGATTCCTTCAAGCTTCAATCTGTCTTCATAAATTTGCTGTAAGTTGCAGCAAAGCGTATTCATTAAATGATAATGCGGTGCCCCACCCGACGAAAGTTTACCGTCTTCTAGCTCTGCACACATCGTCATGTACAGGCTAAGCGCTTGCGCACCAACAAGCGGTTGATACAAAAGAGTGATTACTTTTTGTTCCAAACTGTCAATACATCCTGAGATCGAAATCGTATAAGCGTCTGACGGCTGTATTTCATTCCAATGTCTATTTATGCTGTTCACTCCCTGCTATAAGAAAAAAAGCCCGGAGCCATTTCTCCCGGGTTCTTATTTTTCTTTGTTGATGATATCTTTTAGCTCATCTAAAAAGACATTAATATCTTTAAATTGGCGGTATACGGACGCAAACCGGACATATGCCACTTCGTCAATGTCTGCCAGCCGGTCCATTACCATTTCGCCAACACGATTTGACTCAATTTCCGAAATGCCTTTCGCTCGTATATCTCGTTCAATATCAGCTGTCATTTTTTCAAGCGTGCCAAGCGGAACCGGCCTCTTTTCACATGCTTTAATTAACCCGTGCAGCATTTTTTCACGATTGAACTCTTCACGCATTCCTTCTTTTTTGACGACGATAAGCGGCATATGCTCCACTCGTTCAAAAGTCGTAAACCGGTAACCGCATGCTTCACACTCTCGGCGGCGGCGGATGGAATGCCCCTCATCTGCAGGACGTGAATCAACTACTCTCGTCCCGTTATAGCGGCAATCAGGGCAAATCATGTCAAATCAACTCCGATTTTTCTGTCTTTACTCTCTATCATACTAAAAAAATGGCGCCCTGAAAATAGAAAAGGGATGTATGAAGATCATACATCCCGTTTTGTTTTACATAGCATTTACTGTTTGTTTAAGTTGTGAATGCACTGATCCCATACCACGCGGCAATTCAATTGTTTCACGCGTATCAGCTTCGAGTGCTTCTGCAATATAATTTGCAGCGATATTCGGATCAAGATTACCGCATGTATATACGTCAATGCTTGCATATCCATGTTCAGGAAAACTGTGAATCGTTAAATGTGACTCGGAGATGATGACCACTCCACTTACTCCCTGCGGAGCAAATTTGTGGAACGCGACTTCGCGGATTTCCGCACCTGATTTAAGAGCGGCGTCAACAAATGTTCTCTCGATTACTTCCATATTGTTTAATTTGTCAAAATTGCAACCCCATAATTCTGATATAACATGACGACCCATTGTTTCCATGATCGTTTCCCCCTTTTACAAAGTGAATTTTTAAAAAATTGTAAAAGCGATCACTGCCACGGGGGGAAGTTAGTCCGAAGAGGTCCTAACCCTTTAAGCAGCCCTTATTTCACAAGTTTGAGTATACGATCTGCCATCCTATTTTGCAACAGGTTTCTTTTTACTTTTTATAACGTAAAAAGACCCCGGGCATTTGCCCGGGGGTCCGTTAACGCTGCTATTATACGTGGCTTTTTACTTTTTTTCTCATTTCAGCCGCCACAAAATGGATAAGATCCACAACGCGGCATGAATAGCCCCATTCATTATCATACCAAGCCAACACTTTTACTTTCGTTTCACCCATTACCATCGTTGTTAATCCGTCGATTGTAGCTGAATATGGATTTGTATTATAATCAATTGATACAAGCGGTTCTAGAGTGAAATCAAGAATGCCGTTTAATTCATTTTGTGCGGCCTTAATAAATGCCGCATTTACTTCTTCAACGGTTACCGGGCGTTTCACATCAACAACGAGATCGACAAGCGAAACGTTAGACGTTGGTACGCGAAGAGCCATCCCATGAAGTTTGCCTTCCATATGTGGAATAACAAGCGATAATGCTTTTGCCGCTCCTGTTGATGTTGGGATAATAGACTGTGCACATGCACGTGCACGGCGCAAATCTTTATGTGGGTTATCAATATTTTTTTGATCATTTGTGTAAGCATGAACGGTTGTCATTAACCCATTTTCGATGCCGAACTGATCATCAAGTACTTTTACAACCGGTGCTAAACAATTTGTGGTGCACGAGGCGTTAGAAATAATATCATGCTTTTCTACATCTAGTTTATCTTCATTTACCCCCATGACAATTGTGACATCTTCATTTTTACCTGGAGCTGTCAGCACTACTTTTTTTGCGCCTGCTTCTAGGTGCAGTGCTGCTTTTTCTCGTGCATTAAATTTACCTGTCGCTTCAATCACAATATCGATATCTAGCTGCTTCCATGGAAGTTCAAGAGGATCGCGGCTTGAAAGCAGCTGCACGCGTTTGCCATTCACGATGAGCGCATCCTCCTCTATTTGCACGTCTCCCTCAAACTTCCCATGATTTGTATCGTATTTGATTAAGTGTGAAAGCGTTTCCGCTGGATAGCTGGCGTTTATCGCTATAATATCAAGGTCATTATCTAAAATCGCTTTACGGAACACCATACGGCCAATACGGCCAAATCCATTAATCGCTACTTTTGTCTTTGTCATAATTCAAGGTCCCCCTATGCTTTAATGTTACACTCTATATTTGTATTATTTAAGATTAGTATAACATATTAAACGTAAAATGGAACAAAAAAAACGCCCAATTTGCACTTTCTTTCATTTTTAATAAATCAGGACAAAAAAAGACCCAATTAAGGCTCCAGTCTTAATTGGGTGATCCATTCAGTTACTTGATTTTCCGTTTCCTCTATTGTTCCATTATTATTAATAACGTCATCTGCCCGTGCTCTTTTTTCATCTATTGGCATTTGCGATGTAATTCTCGCTTTTGCTTCCTCTTCCAAGTAATTGTTCCGCTTCATTAACCGCTTTAACTGTGTTTGTGGATCTACATAAACAAGCAATATTTTTTCAACCATCCAAGTAAGGTTGCTCTCAAATAAAAGCGGGATATCTAAAAAAATGGTTTTTTTACCGTCTATGATCGCTTTCTCTTTTTGATCAATCATCCATTCGCGTACTGCCGGATGAATGATATTATTTAACTGTTTTCGTTTTTTTTCATCATTGAAAACAATTTTACCTAATGCCGGTCGATCAAGGGTACCTTCCGCTGTTCGTATGCCCGGGCCAAACACCTCAACAATCTTTTCTAACACTGGTTGTCCAGGCTCGACAACGACGCGTGCCGCTACATCTGCATCAATCACGGTGAATCCTTTTTCTTTTAATAGATTACTCACGGTGCTCTTCCCGCTTGCAATGCCGCCAGTCAGTCCGATAATCATGACAAATCTTCCGGCAACGGCTGACACTGGAGACAAAGATGTGTGCCGCGTCCACCTGTTTTTATTTTGACAATTTCCGTTCCGCATTCGACGCATGCTTCACCTTTGCGTCCATATACGTTTAATACTTCCTGAAATGTTCCTTTTTGTCCCTGGCTGTTCACATATGTTCGAATGGTGCTTCCGCCACGTTCAATCGCTTCAGTAAGCACGCTTTTTGTGTAACGATGGATACGTTCTGCTTCTTCTTCTGTAATCGTAGAAGATATACGGTGCGGATGGATGTGTGAACGAAATAATACTTCATCAACATAAATATTGCCAAGCCCCGTGACAATGATTTGATCGAGCAAAGCTGTTTTCACCTGTCTCGACGTGCGCCGCAGCCGTTCATATAAATAGTCCGGTGTGAATGTTAGATCAAACGGTTCGGGGCCTAGACCAATCAGTGGTGCTAAGTCATTTTCCGTTCCTTTTTCAAATAGATGCATCGTGCCGAATTTACGTACATCCCGGTAGCGCAGCTGTGTTCCGTCTGTAAATGTAAAGACAACATGTGTATGCGCCGCTTCCGGTTCGGACTGTTCGTTTACACTGAATTTCCCTTCCATTCGCAAATGAGATACAAGTGTATAATGGTCCAGTTGAAAAATTAAAAACTTTCCACGGCGTGTGATATTTTGAATGGTCTCACCGGCAAGCGCATCCTGAAACTGCGCCGGTTCTTCAGGTCGTTTAATAATTTTAGGCCAGCGGACATCTGTTTTGGCAACCGTTTTACCAGCAGCCAAATCAATTAATGTACGCCGAACCGTTTCTACTTCTGGTAATTCCGGCATGTTTGTTCACTCCTTACTTTGCATCGTACCATGTCGGCCCAAATGAATAATCAACTTTGAGCGGTACATCCAGTTCAAACGCATGCTCCATGACGTCTGGAACAATGCTTTTCATTTTATCAATTTCTTCTTTAGGTACATCAAAAATTAGTTCATCGTGTACCTGTAATAGAAGTTTTGATATTAAGGTTTCTTTTTCAAGACGTGCGGCAACATCAATCATCGCTTTTTTTATAATATCTGCCGCACTTCCTTGAATAGGTGTGTTCATTGCCGTCCGTTCACCAAATGAACGCAAATTGAAATTGCGGCTCGTTATTTCTGGTATATAGCGCCGTCTATTTAACAGCGTCTTCACATACCCGTTTTCTTTCGCTTCACGAATAACATTACTCATATATTCTTTTACACCCGGATATGTTTTCAAATAGCGATCAATAAATTCGGCTGCCTCTTTTCTCGTAATGCCAAGGTTTTGGGATAACCCGTAGTCACTAATCCCATATACGATGCCAAAATTGACTGCTTTTGCTTGACGGCGCATATTCGAGGTTACAGCATCACTGTCAACATGAAATACTTCCATTGCTGTTGCTGTATGAATATCCATATCTTGACGGAATGCTTCGATTAATTTTTCATCACCGGAAATGTGGGCGAGAACGCGCAGCTCAATTTGCGAGTAATCGGCAGCAAATATAACAGAATCTTTCTTTTCAGGAACGAATGCCTGTCTAATTTTCCGTCCCTCTTCCAAACGGATAGGAATATTTTGCAAGTTTGGTTCTGTCGAGCTTAAACGGCCTGTTTGTGTCAATGCCTGATTAAAACGTGTATGAACTTTATGTGTGTCTGGATCCGCTACTTTTAAAAGCCCTTCAATATATGTCGACTGCAATTTGCCAATTTGACGGTAGTCCAGAATATGCTGAACAATTTCATGAGACGGTGCCAGTTTTTCTAGCACATCGGCTGATGTAGAATAACCGGTTTTCGTTTTTTTCAATGGCGGCAGACCAAGCTTTTCAAATAAAACGACCCCGAGTTGTTTTGGTGAATTAATATTAAAGCCAGTGCCTGCTAGACGATGAATCGTCTGCTCCATTTGAGTGAGACGTTTTTTAAGTTCAACGCCCATTTCCTCTAAACGATTCATATCAATACGGACGCCCTCTGATTCCATATCCGCCAGAATAAGGGCAAGGGGCAGTTCCAGCTCATCAAACAATTTATTCTGACTGTTTTCAGAAAGCTCTCTCCGACACGTATCATCCAGCCGGCTGAGCACTTCCGCTTTTGCACTGACATGTTTGGCGTACACTTCTTCCTCAGGCAGTGCCCGCTTCACACCTTTTCCGTAAACAGCTTCATCTGATAAGATCCCTGTTTCACCATGTAGTTTAGCAACGGCCGCAAAATCTTCTGGGGACTCCGATGGGTTAATTAAATATGAAGCAAGAAACACATCAAAATCAATACCTGCGAGCTCAATTCCGTGCCGGCGCAAAGCAATGATGGTTCTCTTTACATCGAAAACCGTTTTGCGGATAGACTTATTCTCTGCCCATTGTTTAAATACATCGGATTCAATAGCCGTCTTAGCTGACATAAAATACGTGCCATTCTTACCGGAAACAGCGACTGCCGCGACAGGTGATTTATGGTAGTTTGCATCGATCATTTCAACATATAGGGAGTCCACCTGTTCAAAATGAGCCGGTTCCGGTAATTGGATAGTTTCAAATAATACATCTTCTATTACGATTTCTTCCGATCGATTTAATCCGTCCAGAAGCGTTTTAAATTCAAGATCCCGGAACAAGTTATATAGTTGATCTTCATCTGCCCCATTATAAACGAGCCGGTCTATTGTTACATCAAGCGGTACAGTACGCATAATCGTCGCTAATTCTTTACTTAAGCGTGCCAGCTCTTTATGTTCCTGCAGTTTTTCCTTTAATTTTGCACCGCTCACATCATTGATAGATTCAAGTAATGCTTCTACTGTGTGAAATTGCTTTAACAGTTTAATGGCTGTTTTTTCGCCGATGCCGGGCACACCTGGAATGTTGTCAGATGTATCACCCATCAGCCCTTTCATATCAACAATTTGATGAGGCGTTAGTCCGTATTTCTCCTGTATATGTTCCGGTGTATATTCTTCAATATCGGTAATGCCTTTTCGCGTTATGCACACTGTCGTCTTATCCGTTGCCAGCTGCGTTAAATCTTTATCACCAGAATAAACTTTTATAATAAACTCTTCTTTTTCTGCTTCACATGACAGCGTCCCAATAATGTCATCCGCTTCATAATTTTCAAGTTCATAATATGGAATACCATATGCTTTTAGTAGTTCACGTACATATGAAAATTGCTCGGATAATTCCGGCGGTGTTTTCTGTCGCGTTCCTTTATATTCTTTATATGATTCGTGACGAAATGTTGTTTTGCCTGCATCAAAAGCGACCAGTATGTGTGTCGGCTGTTCGTCTTTTACGATTTTATTTAACATCATCGCAAATCCGTATATGGCATTCGTATGCACACCTTTCGAATTGCTCAAAAGCGGCAGTGCAAAAAATGCCCGGTACGCAATGCTGTTCCCATCAATCAGTACAAGTTTCTTTTCCATAGGTCCTCCTTTGCACTTTTTAAATAAGGCTATATTGAACGATTTGTTTGATTATACGATTTTTCGGACTCATTTCTTCCTAGGTGAACTGAGTTCAGCAGCGTTCTATAACAGAACCTAAAATAAAGTGCAGAACAAAAAAGCCGTTAGTTTCTTTTTCATTCTACCATGTGCAGAACAAAAAAAGAAAACAACGGCTTCTTTCATCAACCTTAATTTAAAAAAGTGAGGAATCCCTATAAACAAAAGTTTGTAATAAGGGACTCCTCCAACAAAAAGCTGGATAAAGGGGGTTGATAGATATACTATAACATGTGATTATAAAAGGACTGTAAACGTTTTATTAATGTTTTGTAAAATCATTCTATAATTTCTTTCGAAAATAAATAGTAAAGGATGTTCCTTTATTTACTTCACTTTCCACACTAATTTTTCCGTGGTGAGCCTCCAAAATATGTCTTACAATTGCAAGGCCTAGTCCTGTTCCGCCTGAATCACGGCTTCGAGCTTTATCCACACGATAAAAACGTTCAAAAATACGGGGCAATTCTTTTTGCTCAATGCCGATCCCTGTATCAGAAATAGTCATATTGACGGTCTCCCCAGCATCGTAGCCTTTAATCGTAATCTTACCACCCTGCGGTGTATATAAAATCGCATTCGTAATTAAATTTAAAAACACTTGTTTTAAACGATATTCATCTCCAGGAATCCACAATTCTTCTATCAGCTCAACATGCAAGTCAATTTGCTTCGTTTCCATTCTGTTTTCAAGTGTCACAATAACTTCTTCAAGCAATTTATTTAGTGAAATAGAAGAGACATTAAGGATGAGTCCTTTTTGCTCAATTTTTGACAAGTCTAATAAGTCGGCGACAAGTGTTTCCATCCGTACGCTTTCCTTCCAAATAATATCAAGAAACAAGCTTGCTGCATCTGGATCATTTAAGGCACCATCAAGCAATGTTTCTGAAAATCCTTTAATGGATGTAATCGGTGTTTTCAGTTCATGTGATACATTCGCAACAAAATCTTTTCTCATTTGTTCCAAATGCTTTAATTCGGTAATATCATGAAAAACAACTAAAATACCTTTCCACTCATCGTTCGTTCCAATGATTGGCGCCCCGGATACTTCAAATTCTTTTTGCACCAACTGAAGCGGAATCCTCATTTGCCGGCGAACATTTTTTTCTGTCATAAATACTTCTTCTACAATCCCTGTCACTTCTTTTTGCGCGATCGCTTCATGATAACGCTTTTTAATAATCCGTCCATTGTCAAACATTTTTTTAAATGCGCGATTGGCCATAACAACATAGCCCCGATCATCAATAAGCAGAAGCCCACTTTCAATGTTTTCGATTAATGTTGTCAATCGATTTTGATGAACTTCCTGGGCTTGCATCATTTCCTGCAAGTTTCGTGCAAGGATATTAACAGACGTATTCAACATCCCAATCTCATCCGGTGGCATTTCATATGTACGCGCCCGATAATTCCCTTTAGCCAGCTCGATAGCCACAGCTGTTGCAGACTCAACGGGTCTAATATAATTGCGTGTAATCTTCATTCCAATCAATGCTATTAATATAATAGATAAAACAAGAGCAGCAAATAATATAAGCCACATTTTTTTGTATACACCTTCTAAAGCATCAACACGCACACTCGTGACGATGTATCCTTCTTTCTCCCCATTTGCGTTGACAATTTCTTGCCAATGGTACTGAACATCCATTTTGCGGCGCAATGAATTTTGATACGTTTCCTGATTACTCGTGCTCGCAATGCGCTTAACGACATCCAAATGTATTTCCGTGTTACGTGCACTACTGCCGCCACTGTCGTATAATACCGTTCCCTCGCTGTCCGCTACACTTAATCGGGTATCCATCTGCTCTCCCCATTTACTAAGTATAATGGGGTCCATAAAAGTAACGCCTCCCGAATTTCCAATTATCTCCGCAAACAACGCCGTTTCTTTTTCAAGCCGTTCATTAATGGTCTCTATATAATACGTTTTATATAACTGACCGAGCGATATGCCAAGTATCAAAAGCACGATCACAATAAGTGCAACGAGTGATAAATAGAGCCGCATGCGGGAATTGGTCATACGTCCTTCGGTTCTTCCAGCTTATATCCTAAACCCCGAATGGTTTTAATATATTGTGGTTTTTTCGTATTTTCTTCTATTTTTTCACGCAAATGACTAATGTGAACGTCAACAATCCGTGTATCTCCGACAAAGTCGTATTTCCAAACCGCACTAAGCAACTGATCTCTTGTCAGTACGCGGGTTTTGTTTTCAGCTAAAAATAAAAGAAGTTCAAATTCTTTCGGCGTCAAATCCAGCAAATTGTTTTTATAATACGCTTCATATTTTTCAGGGAATAACGTTAAATCTGCTACTTCAATATATTGATCTGTTTCACTTTCTACTTCAACTGGTTCAGATGCTGGCTGTTGTATACGCCGTAAGATTGCTTTTACACGAGCAATTAATTCTCTCGGACTAAATGGCTTCGTCATATAATCATCTGCCCCAAGTTCAAGGCCAAGCACTTTATCAAACTCTTCATCTTTTGCTGTTAACATCAATATAGGTGTTGTTACACGGCGTTGGCGTAAATCTTTACACACGTCCATTCCTTCAATCTTTGGAAGCATCCAGTCAAGAATAATCAAGTCTGGCAATGTTTCTTCTACACGACGAAGTGCTTCTTCCCCATCAAATGCTGTTTCCACCACAAACCCGGATTGCTCTAAATTGTATTTAATTAACGTAACGATAGATGACTCGTCATCTACGACTAAAATTTTCTTCATTTCGTCCTCCCTCGTCCATGTCTATTATCTATTATAGCGAATTTGTTTCCCTTGAGAAAGAGCTGTTCTTCTTGTCAATACCGAAATTGTATCACAAAAAAGACCCGCCAATAATTGGCAGGTCCTTTTCTTATTACAATTATGCAAGAACAGACATGACATTACGGACAGCTTCAGCCGATTTATCAAGACCTGCTTTTTCTTCTGCAGTCAAATCAAGCTCAATAATTTTTTCGATACCGCCTGCGCCAAGAATGGTTGGCACGCCAAGGTACAATTCATTATAGCCATACTCGCCTTCAAGGTAAGCAATTGCTGGCAAAATACGGCGTTGATCTTTCAAAATCGCCTCTGTCATTTCAACAAGTGAAGCAGCTGGCGCGTAATAGGCAGAGCCGTTCCCTAGAAGCTGAACAATTTCACCGCCGCCTTTACGTGTGCGTTCAACAATTGCATCAAGACGATCTTTCGAAATTAATGTTTCAAGCGGAATACCGCCTGCATAAGAGTAGCGTACAAGTGGCACCATGTCGTCACCATGTCCGCCAAGAACAAATCCAGTTATGTCCTTTACAGATATTTTCAATTCTTGCGCTACGAATGTACGGAAGCGAGCAGTATCTAGAACACCTGATTGTCCGATTACACGGTTTTTCGGGAATCCTGATTCTTTCAATACCGTGTACGTCATAGCATCAACTGGATTTGTTAATACGATAATTGTACAATCAGGAGAATATTTAACGATTTCGGCTGTAACGGCTTTCATTACTTTTTGGTTCGTTTGAACAAGATCATCACGGCTCATGCCTGGTTTGCGTGCAATCCCCGCTGTAATGATGACAAGATCAGAATCAGCTGTGTCTGCATAATCAGATGTACCCGTAATATTTGCATCAAAGCCTTGAACAGGGCTTGCTTCTAGCATATCAAGCGCTTTGCCTTTTGTTGGGCCATCAGCTTGCGGGATGTCAACAAGAACAACATCACTAAGTTCTTTTTGAGCAAGAAGGAATGCCGTTGTCGCACCAGTAAAGCCACCGCCGATTACAGATACCTTTTTACGCTTATATGTCGTCATAATAAAAACCCTCCTTAGCAATTAGCTTTCATATATACAAAGACTCCCTAAAAAGGGAGCTTTTATATTAAAGATTTTTAATCAATTCATCAGCAAACTCAGAGCATTTTACTTCTGTTGCTCCGTCCATTAGGCGGGCAAAGTCGTATGTTACAACTTTAGAAGAAATCGTGTTTTCAACTGATTTCGTGATCATATTTGCTGCTTCGTTCCATCCAAGATGCTCAAGAAGAAGTACACCTGACAAAAGAACAGAAGACGGATTTACTTTATCAAGACCTGCGTATTTAGGAGCTGTACCATGAGTAGCTTCGAAAATGGCATGACCCGTTTCATAGTTAATATTCGCACCAGGGGCAATACCAATGCCTCCTACTTGCGCTGCAAGAGCATCAGAAATGTAGTCACCATTCAAGTTCATTGTTGCGACAACATCAAACTCTTTTGGACGAGTTAAAATTTGTTGCAGGAAGATGTCTGCAATCGAATCTTTGACAATCAATTTGCCAGCTGCTTCAGCTTCAGATTGCGCTTTGTTTGCCGCATCTGTGCCTTGCTCATCTTTAATTTTATCGTATTGCGCCCATGTGAAGACTTGATCGCCAAATTCTTTTTCAGCAAGCTCATAGCCCCATGTTTTGAACGCACCTTCTGTAAATTTCATAATGTTGCCTTTATGGACAAGCGTAAGCGATTTACGTCCTTCTTTAATCGCATAGTTCAATGCTGCGCGTACAAGTCGTTCTGTTCCTTCTTTGGATACAGGCTTAATGCCGATACCAGATGTTTCTGGAAAACGAATTTTGCTTACACCCATTTCATTTTGAAGGAAGCCAATCAATTTTTTCACTTCATCAGAACCTTCTGCATACTCGATACCTGCATAAATATCTTCTGTATTTTCACGGAAAATAACCATGTCTGTATCTTCAGGACGCTTAACAGGTGAAGGAACACCGTCAAAGTAGCGAACTGGACGAAGACATACGAAAAGATCCAATTCTTGACGAAGTGCTACGTTCAATGAACGAATCCCGCCGCCCACTGGAGTTGTTAAAGGACCTTTAATTGCGATTAAATATTGATCAATCTCCTCGAGTGTTTCTTTTGGAAGCCACTCGCCTGTTTGATTAAATGCTTTTTCGCCCGCAAAAACTTCTTTCCATACGATTTTCTTCTCACCGCTGTATGCTTTTTCAACTGCTGCGTCTAATACCCGGGATGCTGCAGCCCAAATGTCTGGACCAATTCCATCGCCCTCGATAAAAGGAATAACCGGATTGCTTGGTACGTTTAGTTGCCCATTTTGCATCGTAATTTTTGCGCCTTGAGTCATCTTACTATTCCCTCCAAAATTCCATAATCAAAGGTTAGAAATTGCAATTTCTAACCTTCATTTGCCATACTCATAGTACACTAATTTTAAGCCTAGTTGCAAATTCCTGCTTTATTGTTACACTCGTTCGTTGATCGGCACGTATTTTTGCATATCCGGACCTGTGTATTCGGCACGCGGACGGATCAGTCTGTTATTTGCATACTGCTCCATAATGTGTGCGAGCCAGCCAGATACACGGCTTACCGCGAAAATTGGTGTGAATAAATCATGTTCAATTCCAAGACTGTGGTACACAGAAGCAGAATAAAAATCAACGTTTGGCGGAAGATCTTTTTGTCCTGTCACAAGCCGTTCTATTTCTACAGACATGTCATACAATTGTGGTTCACCTGTCTGTTCTGTTAAACGCTTTGACATCTCACGAAGATGCTTCGCACGTGGATCTCCCTGGCGATATACGCGGTGGCCAAATCCCATAATTTTTTCTTTTTTGTTTAACTTTTCAAGAATATACGGTTCTACATTATCCGGAGAACCAATTTCCGTTAACATTTTCATAACCTGCTCGTTTGCGCCTCCATGCAAAGGGCCTTTCAATGCGCCAAGAGCTGCGGTCACACCTGAATACATATCTGAAAGAGTTGCAACGCAGACACGTGCTGTAAATGTAGAGGCATTTAATTCATGATCTGCATGAAGAACAAGCGCTTTATCAAACGCTTCGATTTCAACGGCTGTCGGTTCTTTACCTGACAACATGTATAAAAAGTTTGCTGCAATGCCATATTCCTTTTTAGGTGCCACGGGCTGTTGGCCTTTACGGATGCGCGCAAAAGCTGTAACAAGTGCCGGTATTTTAGCTTGAATACGAATTGCTTTTCGATAATTCGCTTCGTCTGTCATCACATCTGCTTCCTCATCGTAAAGGCCAAGCAATGAAACAGTGGTACGAAGAGCAGCCATTGGATGTACTTTATCAATAGGGTACATTTTGAAATGTTCAATAATTTCTTGAGGTATGTTATAGCTTTCTTGAAGTTGTTGTTTCAACTCGTCCAGCTGTGCCTTTGTTGGAAGGCTTCGATGCCACAGTAAGTAAATTACTTCTTCAAAACTCGCATTTTTGGCCAGATCGTCAATATCATAGCCTGCGTATGTAAGTGTGTCATCAATGATGGAGCTGACAGATGACGTTGTAGCAACTACTCCTTCGAGTCCGCGTGCAGTTGTCATAAGATTATCTCTCCTTCGCGTTTTAATTTCCCCATTATCTACTTTTTTATTTATGTCTATACGTAACCGAGCAACTGCTCAGTACCATTTTGAAAAATAAAAAAGCTTGCATCTTTATTTACACTTTTTGAACATAAAAAAGAGAGGAATCACTCAAAAAGTGTACGCTTACATTGCTTATTATAAACAATGAGTACCTGTTTGTGAATCAAAACGTGCCAAAAAGTTCGAAATTTTTTAGGAATCCTCAAAATTTCGAACGCGACACGGCTTTATTTATGTTATCATAAGAAGTTTTATCTAAAAATTCGAACTATTATTATTTCGTTCGGCTGTTTTATATGCGTCATAAATACCCCATATCCAGACGAGAGGATACGTAATAAAGCCAATTAGCACAAACATAAGCGCCGCATTTACCACCTGTACCACAATTAAAATAAGCCCTTTCATAATCTGCCCATTATAAATTTGTCCAACACCTGCCCAGAAAAAGCTTAACACGGCAGCAATACCAGGATTTTTCATCATATTTCCCTAACTCCTTTCCCTTATTTCTTACTATCTTTATACGGCAAACTCATTGGAATGGTTTCATTAAATTTAAGGAAACTCTATTTTCATTAAAAGAAAGAAAATAATTTCATCGCATAGTATGCCATACCGGCACCGATAAGCGGTCCAACCGCGACACCGTTGAATAGAGCCACCGCCAGAATTGTTCCGAAAACAAGTGCAGTTGTAATGTGCGGATCTTCCGCAAGCAGCATCACTCCATTTTTGGCGATGAGTGCAACAAGAACACCCGCGGCAAGAGCAATCCATGCATAAGGGGACTTAAGCGCAGCACCAAGCTCCTTAAATCCGATCGTACCAGATGCAATCGGTACAAGTACGGCAATTGTGATGACGGTCACTCCCCAGTTAATCCCATTTCTTTGCATAAAATCAAACCACTTCGCATCAAGCCCGATTATTTTTAATGCAATAAGCAATCCCGATGCGATGAGGAGCGATTGATTTTTTGCGATTAAACTGATTGCCAGCAATAAAAATAGAAACAAATAAGCCTGCATGTTATCCTCCTAAAAAAAAGACGCATGGCTATTCCCTTTTCCTCATACGAGTAAAGAGGGAGGGACGCCATGCGATTTATTCATTATTTCATCGTGTTAGTAGTTATTGGACTAGCCTTGTATTGGTTCATGCCTGTTTTAAAACCTTTTATTATAGGGGCATTTTTTGCCGCTTTCGCTCAAAAACCGGCCCACTTTCTTCAGAAAAAAGTCAGATTTCCGACTTCATTATCCATTGTTTTAGCATTAATTTTTGTCGCGTTGCTTTTTAGCGCCGGATGCTCAATCATCCTATTTATCGCCGCACGAACAGTCTCTCATCTCGTCACTGTTATTCCAAGCTATGTACACATCGCCACTTTTCATATTGAACACGGAATGGATTTCATTTCCGCGCGCCTGTCAAATACACAAGAAGAAGCCATCATTCAACTTATTCAAACATTAAATGGGTCTGTATCGAAAATAACCGGTGATTATGCAGAATCTTGGATTCTCTCTGGCACTTCTTTTATGCTGAGCATTCCTGGTGCTGCCACCGAGATCCTTGTCGCCTCTCTTTCTGCTTTTTTCATGGCAAAAGACGGAGAGCATCTCATAAAAATGCTGCCAGCTTCCGTGCATCAGCGTATTTTATTTGCGCTTACAGACTTTTCATCCTCTTTTCGTTCATTTATAAAGGCACAATGTATACTGTTTTCAGCAACGTTTGTAACAGCAGCTCTCGGGTTGCTTCTTCTGAGAACACCGCATGTAGTCGAAGTTGCTTTTTTAGCTGCAGTCGCCGAATTCATTCCAATTGTTGGATCCAGTCTTATTTTTTTGCCATGGATCGTGTTTTTTCTTTTAATTGGACAACCTGCTTCCGCCGCTTTATTAGCTGTTCTTTATACCGTACTGATGATTATGCGTCAGCTGCTAGAGCCAAAGCTCGTATCAGGTGCTGTCGGTCTGCATCCACTCGCCGTTTTGTTTTCTATTTTTGCAGGGCTCACCTTTTTTGGAGCAGCGGGCATGGCAACTGGACCTTTTTTGCTTTTGGCTGTCCGTTCCATTCACCGCTCCGGCTTATTACAAATGCTTTTTACAAAACGTTAGCATGGCCATTATAAATAATACCTCGTGCTGCGTCCACCGTAATTTCCTGGCCGTCCTTAAGCTTCGTAAATGCATCTTTCATTTCAATGATGACTGGAATACCAAGGCTAATGCCGACAACTGCTGCATGACTTGTCAAACCGCCTTCTTCCGTAATAATCGCTGCACATTTTTCAATAGCAGGCATCATCTCACGGTCCGTTCCATACGTGACAAGAATGTCACCCTGCTCTACTTTTTGCAGTGCTTCTGTTGCTGTTTTTGCTGTTACGACCTTACCATATGCAGAATGACGGCCAATTCCTTGTGCTTTCACTAAAATATCACCGACAATATGGATTTTCATTAAGTTCGTTGTGCCCGATTCACCTACAGGTACCCCTGCTGTAATGACCACAAGGTCGCTGCGGCTGATCAAGTTCTCTTCTAGACAGCGTGCAACAGCCATTTCAAGCATTTCATCGGTTGACTTTACTTTATTAGGACTAAGCACAGGGAATACCCCCCAAGCGAGTGCTAAGCGTCTGGATATGCGCTCGCTTTCTGTAACAGCAATAACCGATGCTTTTACACGGTAGCGTGAAATCATTCGCGCTGTATGACCGCTTTCCGTCGGCGCAATAATGGCGCGAACTTCAAGTGCTTCTGCTATTTTCGCTACAGATTGGCCAATTGCATCTGTTACTGTTAAGCGGCCTGTATTGTTGCGACGGCGCGCCGGTATATCTTTTTTCATTGGAAGTTCTTCTTCTGCCCGTATCGCAATGTTCTGCATCGTTTGAACGGCTTCAAGCGGATAGTTCCCCGCTGCTGTTTCACCGGAAAGCATAATCGCATCTGTTCCATCGAAAATTGCATTGGCAACATCACTTGCTTCCGCACGTGTAGGACGTGGATTTCGCTGCATTGAATCAAGCATTTGAGTCGCTGTAATAACTGGTTTCCCAAGCATATTACATTTTTTAATGAGCTTTTTTTGAACAATCGGCACTTCTTCAGCTGGAATTTCCACGCCGAGATCTCCGCGAGCAACCATCAATCCTTCTGATATTTCTAAAATACTATCAATATTATCGACGCCTTCTTGGTTTTCAATCTTCGGAATAATTTGAATATGCGTCGCATTATGTTTTTCAAGCAGTTGGCGAATATCAAGAACATCGGATGCACGTCGTACGAACGATGCGGCAATAAAGTCAACGTCTTGTTCAACGCCGAAAAGAATGTCTGATGCATCTTTTTCCGTAATACCCGGCAGTTTAACAGATACACCTGGTACATTTACGCCTTTTTTATTTTTCAATGTGCCGCTGTTTAACACCCGGACCGCAATTTCCCCTTTTTCACGGTTAATCCCTGTTACCGAAAGACCAATTAGTCCATCATCGAGCAATATGCTTGAACCCGGCTCCACATCATCAATGAGCCCCGGGTAGGTTATTGAAAATCGTTCTGGTGTACCTGTCACTTCTGTCATTGAAATAATGGCGTCTGTGCCGCTAACCATTTCAATTGAACCGTTTTCCATATCATGTGTACGAATTTCCGGCCCCTTAGTGTCTAACAATATTCCAATTGATTTCCCTGTGTTTTTAGCTGCCTGACGAATATTTTTAATGCGTGCTCCATGCTCTTCATGGCTGCCGTGTGAAAAATTCAAACGGGCAACATTCATACCGGCCTCCATTAATGATTGCAACATTTCAAGACTTTCACTTGCCGGTCCAATCGTACAGACAATTTTTGTTTTTTGCATTAATAGTTCCTCCTGTTTTTTCATTAAATCGACAGTTCTTGTGACAATTCATACATACGTTGATCAATTTTATGCGGTTTTGCCAGCGCTTCTATAATATCATAATCAACAATTTCATTTCTTTCTATGCCAACAGCACGTCCGCCTTTATGTTCCATAAGCAGTTCTACTGCATAAGCACCCAGACGGCTGGCAAGAACACGATCTGCTGCTGATGGCGCACCGCCACGCTGCATATGACCAAGCACGGAGACACGAGTGTCGAAATTTGTCATTTTTTCGATAATTTTACCTAGTTCTCTACCATCCGTGACTCCTTCCGCCACAACAATGATACTATGTTTCTTGCCGCGTTCCTGTCCTCGCTTCAGCTTTTCGACAATATTATTGATGTCGTATGATGCCTCTGGAATTAAAATCGTTTCCGCACCTCCAGCAAGCCCGCTCCAAAGAGCAAGGTCACCAGCATGGCGACCCATTACTTCGACAACAAACGTGCGTTCATGAGAACTTGCAGTATCACGAATCTTATCAATCGCATCAATTACAGTATTCAGTGCTGTATCAAATCCAATGGTAAGTTCCGTTCCTGGAATATCATTATCAATCGTGCCCGGAACACCTACGCATGGAAAGCCGTGCTCTGTTAATGCCTTTGCACCTCGGTATGATCCATCACCACCGACCACAACAAGCCCCTCAATTCCATACTTTTCAAGTTGCTTAATTCCCTGTTTTTGTCCTTCGAGCGTCTTAAATTCAAGACAGCGCGCAGAACGGAGAATGGTACCGCCATGATGAATGATGTCTCCAACAGAACCCCGATCCAATTGTTGAATATGCCCGTTCATCAAACCGAGATATCCTTGGTATATACCAAAAACCTCCATTTCATGATAAATTGCTTTACGAACAACAGCCCGCACTGCTGCGTTCATTCCGGGGGCATCCCCGCCACTTGTCAATACACCAATTCTTTTCATTCTTCTTTCACCTCTAGTTCATTATTGTCAGTCACAATTCTCTTATGCACATCTTCTTTTAAGATAACAGAACGTTTTCTGCTTCACAATCTTTAGTCATAAAGTAAGCGGTAACAATTAAAAAAAATCAATTTTCGGGACAACTTGAGACCCAAAAAAACGACCCGAAAAGGTTATCCTTTTGGGCCGGTTCTTTCTTCAGCATAACCGCCGATCTGCTTATACTTTTCATATCGTTGTTCGATAAGCACATCTGAATCTATTATCTGCAACGAATGAAGTGCCGGCTTTAGCACGTCATCAATCAATAAAGCCTGGCCTGCTGCATCTCGATGTGCACCACCACGCACTTCAGGAATAATTTTATCAATAATCCCAAGTGAGCGTAAATCTAGTGCGGTAATTTTCATCGTTTCCGCGGCTCGTTTTGCAAGTGATGCATCTTTCCACAGTAAAGCTGCTGCACCTTCTGGTGAAATGACGGAATACGTGGAGTTTTCAAGCATAAACAAACGATCGCCAACACCAAGTGCAAGTGCTCCGCCGCTTCCGCCTTCGCCAATAACAATACAAATAATCGGAACACGGAGACCAGCCATTTCAAAAATATTGCGGGCAATGGCTTCACTCTGTCCACGTTCTTCTGCTGCTTTACCAGGATACGCCCCTTTCGTATCGATTAAACAAATAATCGGACGTTTAAACTTCTCCGCCTGCTTCATTAAGCGCAGAGCTTTTCGGTATCCTTCCGGGTGCGGCATGCCAAATGTACGTTTAATATTTTCCTTCGTGTCACGCCCACGCTGATGACCAATCACTGTCACAGGGATGCCGTGGTATTTGGCAACACCAGCGACAATTGCTGCATCATCGCCGTACGCACGATCACCATGCAGTTCAAAAAAATCTTCAAATAAATGAGAGATATAATCAAGTGTCGTCGGACGATTTGGATGACGTGCCATTTGAACACGGTCCCATGGCGTCATACTATTATAAATATCATCTTCCAGTTTTTTCAACCGAAGTTCAAGCTTGGCAATTTCATCTGACAAATCAATGTCAGTCGTGGAAGTAAAGTTTTTAAGTTCTGCAATTCTTTCCTGCAGATCACGGACCGGTTTTTCAAATTCAAGTCCCGTCATTTTTTATCACCGCCTGATTGATGAATATCGAGTAAAAAGGATAACTTTTCTTTCATATCACTGCGGTGAAGAACCGCATCCAGTTGTCCGCAGTTGAGCAAAAATTCAGCCGTTTGGAAGTCTTCCGGCAGTTTTTCTCGAATCGTCTGTTCAATGATGCGGCGGCCGGCAAAACCAATTAATGCACCCGGTTCTGCAAAATTATAATCACCTAGTGATGCGAAGCTGGCAGACACACCACCTGTTGTTGGATGAGTCATAACGGAAATAATAAGTCCTCCGCGGTCACTAAACCGCTTTAATGCTGCACCAGTCTTGGCCATTTGCATCAATGACAAAACGCCTTCCTGCATACGCGCACCACCTGAAGCTGTGAAAATAATAAACGGGATATGAAGACGCAGGGCTTCTTCAACGGCACGGGCAATTTTCTCACCGACGACTGAACCCATACTGCCCATTCGGAAAGACGCATCCATAATTGCAAATGCTGCTTCGTTTCCGTCAATTGAACCGATACCCGTTACAATCGCTTCATTTAAGCCTGTTTTTTTCTGGTCAGATGCTATTTTTTCCTCATATTCTGGAAACTGAAGCGGATTAATTGTTGAAAGTTCTGAATCTAGTTCACGAAATGATCCCTGATCAAGAAGTGATTCAATACGCTCATAAGCGGTCATTTGATAATGATAACCGCAGCCCAGACAAACTTGATCATTTTTCTTTAATTCTTTTTTATACATGATTTTTTTACACTTCGGGCATTTTTGCATAATACCTTCAGGAACATCCTGTTTGGCTGCTTCTGACGGAATGGTTGCATATTTTATCTTTTTCGGTTTTTGTTTTGTAAACATATCTTTTATTGCCACTGTCCCACCCCTTTACTAATCCTTATGAGTGATTCATGTGCCTAATTCCTGATAAAAGCTCGGTTAAGCGTTCACTGGCTTGTCCATCGCTATCTCCGGCATAATCTGAGATGATTAGCCACATCTTTTTCAGCAGGCTGTTGCCCGAAGCATCCATCAGCTCATGAAATGCTGTCTCTGTACCGTTATAAGAACGCTTATTAAAATCATGCTGCACGGCCAATAAAGCGAGACAGCCTATTTCTAAAATAACTTTCACATCGTGAACGTGTTCTTTTTTTTGATCATCGTTAAAAATAAACGTACCGATTAACGAAACGAGTTGATGGTCTTTAAAGTCACGTAGATATGTTCCTTCTCCGCGTCTCGTTTCAATCAAGCCGAGAAGTTCAAGAGCGCGCAATGCTTCGCGAACAGAAGAGCGGCCCATAGATAGCCGCTCTGACAGTTCACGCTCGGATGGAAGTTTGTCCCCCTGATTGATCCGATCCGCTTTAATCACCTCTTGAATTTGTGAAATAGCTGCCACAAACTTTGATGGTGGTTGCTTTGGATCCGTCATTATTCATCTTTGCCAATTAACGATAATTGAAGCGTTTTTTTACGCACTTCTTCCGGGTCCACTTTTAAACGTGCGACGCCCGTCTCCATCGCAGCTTTTGCTACTGCCGCTGCAACAGCCGGTGCCACACGCAAATCGAATGGACTGGGGATAACATAATCCTCATTCATTTCATGTTCTTCGATGAGTTCAGCGATTGCTTCGACAGCTGCCTGCTTCATTTTTTCATTAATATGCGTTGCGCGTGCATCTAATGCACCCCGGAAAATACCTGGGAATGCAAGTACGTTATTGACTTGGTTTGGATAATCTGAACGGCCTGTTCCGATTACTTTTGCACCCGCCTGTTTTGCTTCTTCCGGCATAATTTCCGGCGTTGGGTTTGCCATAGCAAAAATAATGGGTTCTTTGTTCATCGTCTCGATCATTTCCTTCGTAAGCGCACCGGCAACCGATACCCCGATAAAAACATCTGCATCTTGAATAACGTCTGCAAGGCTTCCTGCTTGCTTCTCGCGATTTGTATACCTTGCCACTTCTTCTTTAACAGGATTCATTCCTTCTGGGCGGCCTTCATAAATTGCTCCACGTGAATCACACATAATGATATTTTGCACGCCATATCCTGTCAATAGTTTAATGATTGCGATACCTGCAGCTCCTGCGCCATTTGCAACAACTTTAATGTCCGCTATTTTACGTCCCGTTATTTTAAGCGCATTAATAAGCCCTGCCATTGTAACAATCGCTGTCCCATGCTGATCATCATGGAAAATAGGAATATTCGTTTCTTTTTTTAACCGTTCTTCAATAAGGAAGCAGTGCGGTGCTGCAATATCTTCTAAATTGATACCGCCAAATGTCGGCTCCATCAATTTGACTGTTTCAATAATTTTTTCAGGATCTGTCGTATCTAGACAGATTGGAAATGCATCTACCCCTGCGAAACTTTTAAACAAAACAGCTTTTCCTTCCATAACCGGCAAAGATGCTGCGGGACCGATATTGCCTAGTCCTAGTACAGCAGTCCCATTGGAAACAACCGCTACCATGTTCCCTTTCATCGTATAATCATACACAGTTTCTGGTTTTTCATAAATTTCTTTACATGGCTCTGCCACACCTGGTGAATATGCTAAACTTAAATCTTGTGCGTTTTTCACCGGTGTTTTAATGCCTGTGGACAGTTTCCCCTGGTTCTCTCTGTGCATGTGCAGAGCATCTTCACGATTGGACATTTTTTCATCTCTCCCGTATATTCATTCAAGTGGTCTGACCACATGATTTACTATAACACTTTATACGATTATCGTGTAATTGTAAAGTGGCTGCAGCTACTTCAGTACGACATTTTCCGTCCCACACTCTTTCCTTAATTCGTGAAGGAGATTTTCCCCTGGTGAGACAAAATATTTTTGGCCAAGCCGCACTGTTTCTTTCGTTCGTTCATAATGAATCACTACAGATGCACGTCCTGGAGAATCAAGCAATAATTCATACACGCGTTCTGCCAATTGGTCCGTTCCAGGTCCTTCCGGCAATTTAATATACAATGTCTGTCTTTCTTCAAGTACTTGCTTCAAACCTTCGTCCAGCGGCTGAATGCTTTGGACAACAAGCTGCACCGTATGATTGCGTTCTTCTGCTGAACCAGTAATAAATACAGCAGCCCCTTTTTCGATAATCGTTGCATACTTCCGATATACTTCTGGAAATAGAACTGCATCCCGCTCTCCTGTTTCATCTGTTACGTTTATAAAGGCCATTTTATCGCCCTTTTTCGTCCGAATTTCACGAATAACACTGATCAAGCCGCCCGCTTGAACACGCCGGCTTATTGGAATAGATAGAAGCGGCAGTGCCCCTGCTGCACTTAGCGATGACCGGCGCCTTGCAAGCGGATGATCAGAAATATAGACGCCGAGCACTTCTTTCTCTTTTTCTAGTTTTACATCCCCAGCCATATGGTCTGTCTCCGTATATTTTGGTTTAAACGAGATGTCTAATCCTTCAAACAGGCTGCCCTCATCCGGATTTAAAAGCGATGCATGTTCGAATGCTGCCTCAATGCTCGCCAATAAGACAGCCCGGTCTTTTCCGAATTCATCCATTGCGCCAGAGAAGACAAGCGATTTGATGACATTCCTGTTGACTATGTGGAGCGGTACACGAAGACAAAAGTCAAATAAATCTTTAAACAGCTCGTTTTGTCTTGCTTCAATAATGGCTTTGGCAGCCGGCTGACCGATACCTTTCACCGCGACAAGCCCAAACCGGATTCCTTCTTTCGTCGTTTGAAATGAATAGCCGCTTTTATTCACAGAAGGTGCCAGAAACGGAATCGAATATTCAGCTGCTTCTGCTATATATTGTCTAAACTTATCTTCATTCCCAATAGAAGATTGTAAAAGTTCAGCCAAAAAATAGGCAGGATAGTTTGCTTTCAGCCAGGCAAGCCAGTAAGCAATCATACTATAAGCGACTGCATGGCTTCTATTAAATCCATAATCAGCAAAATGGACAATGAAATCATACACAGTAGATGCAATTTTTTCTTCAATTCCTCTTTTATGTGCACCATTAATAAAATGGCGCCGCTCTTCTTCCAGCGTTCCTTTTTTCTTTTTACTGACAGCCCGGCGAAGATTATCTGCTTCTCCAGGCGTGAAACCAGCCAGTTCGACCGCAATTTGAATAATTTGCTCTTGATAGACAATAATGCCGTATGTCGGCTTTAAAATAGCTTCTAATACTAGATGCATATAGGTGACTTGTTCCACGCCATGGCGCCGCTTTATATAAACCGGGATTTGACTCATTGGACCTGGCCGGTACAAAGCATTAACAGCCACCATATCTTCAAAGCGGTCTGGTTTTAGTTGCATCAGTACATTTTTCATCCCATCTGACTCGAACTGAAAAATACCTGCCGTTTTCCCCTTGCTAAGCAATTCAAACACTAATTCATCATCCAGCGGCAGCGAATTGAAATCAATTAATTTCCCCGTTCCGCGTTTAATAGACGCTTGAATACGTTCGATTGTGGTTAAATTACGCAGCCCAAGCAAATCAATTTTCAACAGCCCAATTGATTCAAGCGCTCCCATCGCATACTGTGTTAAATATACACCATCATGCCCATCCATAATTGGCACATGGTTTGTCAGCGGTTCTTCCGATATAATCATACCCGCTGCATGTGTTGACGTATGGCGCGGGATTCCTTCAAGCATCAGAGAGGTCCTATAAATACGTTCATGAACAGGCGACTCCTTTACCCACTCTGATAAGTCCGTTTCCGAAAGCTTCGTTCCCGGAGCAGAAGAGATGAGCTTCGAAAGCCGGGAGAGTTCTGCCGTTTCAAATCCAAATACACGTGCTACATCCCGCATGACTGCTTTTGCGGATAATGTACCAAACGTGACAATTTGTGCGGCGTGAAGCGCACCGTACTTGCCGACAATGTATTGAATTACGTCATCCCGCCGATTATCAGGAAAATCAATATCAATATCAGGCATTGTCACACGCTCTGGATTTAAAAATCGTTCAAACAAAAGCCCGAATTCAATCGGGTCGACCGCCGTAATCCCGAGTGTATAAGCGACAAGTGAACCAGCAGCGGAACCACGGCCCGGTCCCGTTAAAATGCCTTGTCTTTTTGCGTATGACATAAAATCATGAACAATTAAAAAGTAGTCGCTGAACTTCATCTTACTAATGACTGACAATTCATAGTTAATCCGATCCATGTACACATCATTTCGTTGCTTTAACCCTTCAATACATAATTTTTTCAGTGCAGCATCTGCAGTTTCTCCATTTTGGAGTGGAAATGATGGAATAAGCCGCTCATCAAAAGAAAGCTTAACTTCGCATAACTGTGCAATTTCCTCTGTGTTTTTAATTGCTTCAGGATCATCCTGGAACTTCTTTTTTATTTCATCAAATGATGCAAACGCATGGACTGGTTCTGTGATTTCATCTTCAATTTCAAGAAGTCTATTATCGCGAATAGCCTGGAGACAACGCGATGCAAATGCACCTGTTTTTTCTTCATATTGAACATCTCCGATTGCTACAAGCGGGAGGTCATAAGCGTCCGCGATCTCTCTCACTCTTTGTTCTGATGTACGGCCGCGAATACCAATGTAAAAATGTTCAAATAGCTTATCGAAATAAGTTGCTGCCTCTTCTGTTACTTCACCATCCATTCCAGGGAGTACTGCTACTAACCCCTCAGCATAGGCCTCCAGCCACTTTAAGGGGAGCCCATTTTTCGCCTTTGTTTGAATAGCACTGGATATTTTCACAAGGTGGGAAAATCCCTTTTCATTTTTCGCATATAAAAGGAGCGGATACGACTGACCACTCCTGGATTTTGATTGAACAACTGCTTTCAGTCCAAGTATTGGTTTAACGTCCAATGCTATACATGCTTGGTAAAACGGAATGACTGCGTGAAGCGTGTTATAATCTGTCAATGCGACAGCACTGCATCCGGATTGTTTCGCCTTTTTAACAAGTGACTCTGGCATTAATGTTGATGACCGGAAGCTAAAAGCGGTTTCTATTTCAAGATGAATAAACACATTCTCCGCTCCTTTCTCGTATAGTGAATATACGTTCTTGTTTTTGCAAAAAAAGAAGGAGAAAGAATTCTCCTTGCTAAATGGCGTTCTCCTTTATCTTTTCGTAATTAATGCTTTTAAATCGTTTAAAACATTTATAGCTTCTTCCCATGAATAGACACTCGCACCGGCTGCCAGCGGATGACCGCCACCGCCATATTTCATTGCCAGACTGTTAATGACCGCTCCCTTTGAACGGAAGCGAACCCGGATTTGATCATCTTCTTCAATGAAAAACACCCATGCCTGAATACCTTTTACACCATTTAGAATACTAACAAGCTGCGATGTTTCAGCCTGTGTCGTGTTGAACTTTCCAAGCAGCTCTTTTGTTAATCGTACTTCCGCTACACCTGACTCATCCATATTAAAGTGCTGCAAAATATAGCCTTCCATTTTTAGCACATGTGCTTCTTTTTCATACATACTATTAAATAATTCCTGACGGTTAAAGGTATATTGCATTAATTCGCCGGCATATTGCATCGTTTTAATTGTTGTTGAAGAATAAAGGAAGCGGCCTGTATCACTGACAATACCTGCGTATAAAAGACGGGCTGCTTCATCGCTCATTTTCAATTGACCTTCCGATGTTTTATATAATTCGTAAATCATCTCGCTGCACGCAGCAGCATCCGTATCAACCCAAAGCAAGTCTCCATATGGATCTTCATTTGGATGATGATCAATTTTAATTATTTCTTTACCGAGTTTAAAACGCTGATCGCAAATACGTGCTTGATTTGCGGTATCACACACAATAACCAGTGCTCCTTCGTATACACTGTCATCAATTTGATCAAGACGCCGCATAAAATAAAGTGTTGGTTCTTCTTCACCGACTGTAAACACTGTTTTTTGAGGAAATGTTGCTTTAATGATCTCCGCTAGTCCTCCTTGCGATCCATATGCATCCGGGTCTGGGCGCACGTGACGATGAAGTATGATCGTATCGTACTCTTTAATTTTGTCAATAATGTGTTGTTTCACGTGGTTTCTCCTTCTCTAAAGATGGATTTTGGGTGGAAATCCCTCTATTTTCCCGTTACAATGAACAAGAGTTTAAAAACGGAGGTATTTTATTCATGCCCAATTTCATTTTTGTCGTTATCATTGTATTAACGTTTGTTTTTTACCTATTTTACAAAGTACAGTATGTCCGCAGCAGGCGGCCGATGGAGCGAAAATGGCTATCCTCCAAATCAAGCATAGCGCTCGGATTGTTCGTCAGCCTTTTCGGTATTAACACGCTACTCATTCAGCAAACAACCGTTGCTTATATCGTCGCCTCGGTTTTCATTTTATATGGATTTGCCAGCATGGTTGCCGGATATAAAATGTACAAGCATTACTTGCCATTTGCACAATCTGAAGCAGATGAAATGGATCGCTAATATTCATCCTAAAAGCAGACTGCTTTCATGTCTGCTTTTTATCTGTCAATAAGCTGACACATCATCATCACTTTGCCAGCAAGAACACCTGCATTATACACTTCTACATCCACTTTCCCAAACTTCCGCCCAATTTCCATCACCTTTGGATAAATATCCAGTATTGATTCCATCTGTACAGGCTTCAAAAAGTATATCGTAATATTTTCCACAATGAGATCTCCACGCTTATGTGCCCGGAGTGCCCTTTTTGCTGCTTCTGTCACTATTGTTGTAAAAACACCATAGGAAATCGTTCCGAGGTGATTGGTCATTTGCGGCGTGACTTCGAATTGGTATATGTCTCCTGCTTCTCGATCTTCAGGCAGGATCAATTGTTTTGCGATCGTATCATCGAGTGTTTCCGCTGTTTGCGGCTGACGCTGCGCCATTTGTATGGCTTTCAGTACATCTTGACGGCTAATGATCCCTTGCAGCCGGCTCTGTTCATCGACGATCGGCAATAATTCAATGCCTTCCCAGATCATCATGTGAGCAGCCGACGCCACACTTGTTTTCATCGTGACCGTAATTGGGTGCTTTGTCATTACTTTATCAATCATGACTTCACGGCCATTTCCCATAATATCTTTCGCCGTCACGATGCCGAATACCTTCAAATTTTCATCTACAACTGGAAAACGGCTATGCGACGTTTCCCGGTTTTTATCGAGCCAGTGGCCAACCGTATCACCAATTTCTAAAAAAACACTGCTTTCTACGGGTGTAAAAATGTCTCCGACGAGAACAATTTCCTTTTTTATGAGCTGATCATAAATCGCCCGGTTAATCATCGCTGCAACGGTAAACGTATCATAACTTGTTGATATAACCGGCAGTTCAAGATCATCTGCGAGCTTCTTTAATTCTTCCCCCGCTTCAAATCCGCCTGTTATGAGGACAGCTGCCCCCGCCTGAAGAGCAAGTTCATGTGCTTTTATCCGGTTTCCAACAATCAGTAAATTGCCAGGCCCTGTGTAGCGCATCATTGCTTCAAGCTGCATTGCACCGATAACAAACTTATTCAATGTTTTATGTAAGCCATTCCGACCGCCGAGCACTTGTCCATCGACAATATTGACGACTTCAGCAAATGTCAGCTTTTCAATATTTTCTTTCTTTTTTTGCTCAATTCGGATCGTTCCGACTCGTTCTATTGAGCTGACAAACCCTTGTCTTTCCGCTTCTTTAATGGCTCGATAAGCTGTTCCCTCACTTAGTGAAAGTGCCTTCGCGATCTGCCTGACGGAAATTTTTTCCCCTATCGGCAATTCTTCAATATGTTGAAGAATTTGTTCGTGTTTAGTTATCAACTGATCCACCTGTCCCTTTCCGCACTTGGGCTACACACTGTAGGCCCGCAAAGGCGTTGCGACATGATGCTGCAAATTTAGCCTTTGATCTTTATAGTTTATTATAGAACAAAAGGTCGTAAAAAAAAAGAAGCTGTCTCAAATGAGACACCCTTCTCATTATAGTTGAATAAAGTCTCCCGGTTTCATTACTTTCCCATTGCCCGCCTTTATTTTTGATATAAATGTTTTTGGGTCCTGTCTGATGGGTGGAAACGTATCATAATGAATAGGCACAACCATTTTCGCTTTTAAAAATTCTGCTGCAAGCACTGCATCATCAGGCCCCATCGTAAAATTGTCCCCTATTGGCAAGAATGCCAGATCAATTGGATGAAGCTCGCCAATTAATTTCATATCTAAAAATATACTTGTATCTCCTGCATGATACACCGTTTTCCCGTCATTCATAACAAGCACGCCTGCTGGCATCCCCATGTATAAAAATGTACCGTCTTCCTGCTCCAGACCAGAACCGTGAAACGCCTGCGTAAATTTCACTTTGCCAAATTCAAACTCCCAGCTGCCGCCAATGTGCATGGGATGCGTATTTAAGCCCTGTTGCCGTAAATAAACGGCCAGCTCATTTACCGCAATAACGAGTGCACCGCTTCGTTTAGCAATTGCAACTGTATCACCGACATGATCGCCGTGACCATGTGTCAAAATAATAAAATCGGGATTTTGTTCTTCTGCCTTTAAATCCGTCAGTTCATTGCCTGTAATAAACGGATCAATTAATACCGTTTTCTCGTTTGATTCAATTTTAACGACTGAATGTCCGTGAAATGATATTTTCATTTTCCACTCCCCTTTTCGTTTATCTTTTATCCTTTTCTTTTTCCCTTTATTTAATCAATAAAACGAAATATCCTTCTTTTTATTTTTCATAAAGAAAGGGTCGATTCACTAGTAAAATTGCGGAACTATTCATAATTCTTGCTTCCTATTTATTTTTTTTATTGTACAATAAAGATGATATAGAAAGGGGAATGACTTATGTTAAAGTACAAAAATGTATTAGTAGCAGTTGATGGTTCAAAAGAAGCTGAATGGGCTTTTAAAAAGTCCGTTGAAATTGCTAAACGGAATGAAGCTGCCTTGAATCTTGTTCATGTCATTGATACACGTTCATTCGCCGCAATTGAAGCCTATGACCGCTCCATTGCAGAACGCGCAAAAACATATGGAAAAGAACTTCTTGAAGAGTATAAAAAAGAAGCTGCAAATGCTGGTGTCAAGCAGGTCAACTCATTCATAGAGTTTGGTTCCCCCAAAGTCATTATTTCGAAAGATGTAGCTAAACAAGTACAAGCGGACCTTATCGTCTGTGGAGCAACAGGTTTGAATGCAATGGAACGATTCTTAATTGGAAGCGTTTCTGAACATATTACACGCGCCGCACAATGCGATGTTTTAATTGTTCGTACAGATGATGCAGCTGAATAACCGCGAAAAAATCGCTGTCCACAAAATGGACAGCGATTTTTTTGTAAGAATAACTAAAATTGAATGTAATTAAACGCTATTCCGTCTGAATCTGAAGAATCCCTCTCCTTTTAACGCTAAAAATCCGCCACTCCTTTGGCGGATTTTTGTCTTATTTAAGTAGCTCTTTCGCCGCTTGAATCTGATTTTCGACTTGATCAAAACCAGTGCCGCCAAGAGACTTCCTTCTCTTAACTGCTTCATAAGGAGATAGAACACCGTATATGTCTTCCTCGATTACATTTGATGCGTCTTTTAGCTCCTCCATCGAAAGATCAAGCAAGAAGCAGTTTTTTTGAATGCATGTGAAGACAAGCTTTCCTGTAATTTCATGCGCTTCGCGGAACGGAATGCCTTTTGCTGCAAGATAGTCTGCCAGCTCAGTCGCATTTGAAAAATCATTGTTCACTGCGTCCTTCATACGTTCTTCGTTTACCGTCATTGTATCGATCATGCCTGCGAAAATTTTAAGCGATCCAAGAACGGTGTGGACGGTATCAAACATGCCTTCTTTATCCTCTTGCATATCTTTGTTGTAAGCAAGTGGAATGCCTTTTAAGATCGTTAGCAAGCTGAACAAGTTTCCATAGACACGCCCTGTCTTGCCACGAATAAGCTCTGCCATATCCGGGTTTTTCTTTTGCGGCATAATACTCGAACCGGTTGAAAACGTATCGTCCATCTCGACGAATCGAAACTCCTGGCTCGACCAAAGAATAATTTCTTCCGCGAAACGGGACATGTGCATCATTAAAATAGAGGAAGCACTTAAAAATTCTAAAATGAAATCACGATCACTGACAGCGTCCATGCTGTTTTGATATACAGCAGAGAACCCTAATAATTCAGCTGAACGTTTACGGTCAATGGGAAACGTTGTACCGGCAAGCGCCCCTGCCCCAAGCGGAGACACATCGATACGTTTTAACGCTTCTTGATACCGTTCTTTATCCCGCTGCAGCATCCAAAAGTATGTCATTAAATGATGTCCAAATGAAATTGGCTGTGCACGCTGTAAATGAGTGTAACCTGGCGCGATTGTTTCTTTATGTTTATCTGCTTTCTCCACTAAAACAGACTGGAACTGGCTGATAAGGCCGATAATCTCTTTGACTTGCTTCTTCAAGTACAAATGCATATCGGTTGCAACCTGATCGTTACGGCTCCGTCCGGTGTGAAGTTTTCCTCCTACCGGACCGATTGAATCAATCAACGCTTTTTCTAAGTTTAAATGAATGTCTTCAAGGGAAGTCGAATATTCGATTTCACCGGATTCAGCTTTCTTCTTTAAAGCCTCAAGCCCTGCCTTGATTTGATCCATTTCTTCTTTTGTTAAAATACCTGTTTCACCGAGCATGGTCACGTGGGCGATGCTGCCTTCGATATCTTCGAAAACGAGCTCCTGGTCAAATGAGATGGACGCTCCAAATTCGTCTACCCACTCTTCCGCTGATTTTTGAAACCGCCCGCCCCATAACTTTTTTGTCATGATTACTTAAGCCCCTTCTCTTTATGGACACGCGAGCTTACCACTGTCGGAAGACCGTACAAGTTGATGAAGCCCACTGCAGATGCATGATCAAACGCATCATCTTTCGAATATGTTGCAAGCTTTTCATCATATAATGAATATGGTGATTTTCTTCCTTCCACAATCGCATGGCCTTTAAACAGTTTTACACGAACTGTACCTGTTACGTATTTCTGTGTATCTTTTAAGAATGCGACAAGCGATTCACGAATCGGGTTAAACCATAATCCGTCATAAATAATTTCTGTCAGGCGTTTTTCGATAACCGGCTTAAAGTGAGCCAATTCTTTAACAAGTGTAATATCTTCAAGTTCTTTATGCGCTGTAATAAGCGTTGTTGCACCCGGCGTCTCGTATACTTCACGGGACTTAATACCGATAAGGCGGTTTTCAATATGGTCGATACGGCCGACTCCATGTTTACCGGCAACTTCATTTAAATGAAGTATTAATTCAGCCAATTCCATTTTTTCTCCATTTACAGCCGTTGGGACACCTGCTTCAAATTCAATTTCAATAATATCCGGCGTGTCTGGTGTATCTTCTAAATGAGCCGTTAAATCGTATGCATCAAGCGGCGGCGCTGCCCATGGGTCTTCCAACGCACCGCACTCATTCGCGCGTCCCCATAAGTTTTGATCGATTGAAAATGGACTTGCTTTCCCAACCGGTACTGGAACATCGTGCTGTTTCGCATATTCAATCTCTTCTTCACGTGACCAAGCCCAATCACGAACAGGTGCAAGAACTTCCAAATCTGGGTTTAATGCACGAATCGCTACTTCAAAACGAACTTGGTCATTTCCTTTTCCTGTGCAGCCATGGGCAACAGCTGTTGCATTTTCCTGTTCTGCGATCTCAACCAATTTCTTTGAAATAAGCGGACGTGATAACGCCGATACAACCGGGTATTTATTCTCATACCATGTATGTCCCTGCAGTGCAATAAGAGCAAAATCTTCCGCGAATTCTTTTTTCGCATCGATCATATAACTTTCAACAGCACCTACTTGCAGCGCTTTGTTTTTAATAAATTCAAGGTCTTTTCCTTCGCCGACATCCAAACAGACTGCCACAACGTCATACCCTTTATCTTTCAGCCACGGAATCGCGACGGATGTATCAAGACCACCTGAATAAGCCAGAACGACTTTATTACCCATTTACTTTTTTCCTCCTCTAAGATGCGAAAACTAGTATAAATATTCATTATTTTTTATTTTTATTCTGTTAACATGTATAAAGAATATCATGTTCTCCCTTTCCTTTCAAGTGCTTTTCAGAAAAAAATACATCTTTTTGTGTATTTATGTAGAAATCATGTATAAGCAGGATAAACGCCTGTTTTGCCATTTTTCAGAAGATCCATTAAGATAGAATGAAATCATTTTAGTAGGTGATAGAATGTTTCATTATGACAATCGGCTTGGTATTTCCATTCCTATTTTGGCGCGTGAATGGACGGAATACCCACTTGAAGAACAACAGCTGATTATGCATAAATGGGAGATAGAGCGAGGAGCCATTCCTGATCGGATTCTAGAGCTCGAAAGAACAATCAATGAAAAACAAGATGCTTTAAATAATGAAGATAGTTTTGCTGCCTCCTGCCAGCTGAACACAGAGATTAGCGAACTTGCATCCATCATTAATGACCTATGGCTTTGGTTTCGCACGGTGCCCGATGTAAAAAAAATCGATGTCTACTAAAAAAGGGATGCACAATAAAAGAAAGAACCGGTCCTCACCCCCCGGTTCTTTCTTTTTTTTCATTTAAATAACGGTATTGATAATAGTTTTCTGCGAATTCAGTTACCTTTTTCGTTAAACGGTAATTCACACCTGCACCGATGGCGACAGACAATAGCGGAATACCTAACACCTTTTTCTTTCGGAGCGCCATCACGGCAGCGAGCTTTACACTTTGACGGAGCGGTTCTTCCAGCCACGATTCATCCGTTAAATGTTCTACTCCTTCATAAAAATAAAAAGGTTCTTTGCCATCTTCCACGTCTGTTATTAACTGTGCCCAGCCCTCTGCTTTTAAACGGTCTGGCAGCATTGAAGCATGAAATACATTTAATGAAGCCGTCATTTCAAATGGATACTCGACATCATAGCCGTATGAAAGGGCTGTGAGCTGCACCGCGCGCAAATTGACAGCAGCCATCGCAAGAAAGTCTGTTGCCACAGGCAGTATAGCACCTGTCCCTGTGACCGCTCCTTGCATGGCCGAATAAAACCGGTTTCTGGCCATTTGCTGACGGCTTATATAGCGCAATTGATCAATTGTTAACTTGCGCAAATCCGGTACCGTTTCAATATCATTTCGAAAAATACGTGCCGATGTTAAAATGCTTTCGCGTGCTTCTGTTTGTAGCTGTGAACCTTGCAAGAGAGAATGCACATTAAACAGTATATTATCTATTTGTGAAAATATCCCGTCACGCATGTTTTCTGGGATTTCCTCCATCAACCGCTCAATTACACTGGCCATGGAGTACTCAATATCATTTCCTTCATATGAAATAAGATGCTGCTCCCAGTCCATAAGCCTGTCCCAGTAAGCACGGTCACGTTCGGTCCACATCGATGTCATCCTTTCTGTTGAGCGCTGAACCAGCGATCAATTTTTTGCATAATATTCGCTATCGCTTTTTTATCTGTCAACGATGGCATAGATGCAAGAAGTACTTCTTTCGGCTTTTTTACACCCGGTGCTTTTTTGCGTATCATTAAGATGCTTTTTGCTGCCTGCTTATTTTTAAACAGCGATTCTGGAAGCTGAATGACTCCTTCAATGTACACTTCTTCTGTTAAAAATGACTGTAGTTTTTTTGCTTCTGCCGATTCAAATAGCCCGTTCGGAATAATAAAAAAAAGTTGTCCGCCGGGCTTTGTATGATTCAAGCTTTGCTCAATAAATAAATGATGTGCATACGAATGACCGTTATCTGCTTGTAAACGATACTTTGCTGCTTGCGCATCATTCGGATAATAGCCAACCGGCAAATCACAAATAACAACATCCACCGGATCAATTAATAACGGTTCTAGTGCATCCTGATTGTGCAGTGTAATCGGGTGCTGCAATAGATTGGCTCCTGCATAGGCAAGCTTTAATAAGACATCGTCAAGATCAACACCATACGCTTCCACCATCTCATCAAATTCATTTAGTACAGTCATTACAAGATTGCCTGTTCCAACCGCCGGATCAAGAAGTGTAAATGTTCTTTTGCTGCCGTTGCTTTTTCTCATTAAATAGGAAATGAATATCCCGATTGAATCAGGTGTCATTTGATGATTCGGCTGTACATGCTCTTTCATGCCTTTTAAAATCGCCAGCTGATATGATTTACGGATCGATTCTTTTGAATAACGATCCAGCTTCACATTGTCATATAATTTTTGAAGTCGCTTTTCATCCATGTCATTTAATTCTTCCTGCACCACATAGCCATGAAACAAGTTTTCCGCCGTTTCACCGAGTGCCTCCAAGTAGGTAATCGACAGTGCAGTGCCTAGCAATACAGCCGATTCATCGAACACTGAAAATAATTGTTCAATGGTTACTTCTTGATTCATAATTAAAATCCTCTCTTTCTTTTCGCAAAAAACAGCCGGCTCCGACAAAATGTCAAAGCCGGCTGAGAAAACGAGCCTGTACTGAATTAGTTTGCTGCTTTCGCTGCTTCAATCGCTGCATCATAGTTGGGATGATCTGTTCCTTCACCCACATACTCTACATATGTAACCGTATCATTTGAATCAATAACAAATACAGAGCGTGCGAGCAGACGAAGTTCTTTCATGCCGACACCATATGCTTCAGCGAAAGAAAAATCGCGATGATCAGACAACGTTTTTACATTTTCAAGACCTTCAGCTGCACACCAGCGTGCTTGAGCAAATGGAAGGTCAGCAGAGACAGTTAATACTTGAACATTGTCCACTTTTGCTGCTTCTTCGTTAAAACGGCGCGTTTGAGTACTGCATACACCTGTATCAATCGAAGGTATAACACTGACCAAGCGGACTTTGCCAGCTGTGTCTGCAAGCGTTACCGTAGATAAATCATTTGCAAGTACGTTAAAATCAGGTGCTTTGTCTCCTACCTTCACTTCTTTGCCAATCAATGTCATTGGGTTTCCTTTAAATGTTACGTTTGCCATGTATAATTCCCTCCAAATTCAGCGGTATATATACATCATACAGAACTTGTTACAGCGATTGCAACGGAAAAGGGTTAAGCCACTGCTTTTTTCTTTTGAATCCCCTTCATTTGCGCGTATGTAAACACAGCGAGCGCGCTCCATATAAAGACAAATGACAGCATTTGCGATTGGGTAAACATCTCCTTATAAACAAACACGCCAAGCAGTAACGTCATCGTCGGAGCAATATATTGCAAAAAACCAATCATGTAAAGCGGTATCTGCTGCGCCCCTTTTGCAAATAACAACAATGGGATAGCTGTCAATATCCCACCGCCCATTAGCAGCAAATCCGTTTTTATATGGCCTGAAAATAAATGGATGCCGCCTTGCATCGATTCATATAAAAGATAAAAAAGGGCTAACGGCATTACAACAGCCGTTTCAATCGTTAATCCAATTGATGCATCCATTTTTATTATTTTTTTCACGAGGCCATATAGTGCAAATGAGATCGCCAGTGAAAGTGACACCCATGGAAAAGAACCATATGATATTGTCATTATACACACACCGCATGCGGCAAGAATAAACGACAAAATTTGCGCTTTCGACAGGGCTTCTTTTAATACGACGATGCCTAACAATACGCTCATAAGCGGGTTAATATAATAACCCATGCTCGTTTCGATAATCTGATTATGGTTCACTGCCCATATGTAAACAAACCAGTTTACACTGATTAAACAGGAAGCAGCAACAAGAGCGAAGGCTTTTTTCGGGTATCTTTTTACTTCTTTTAATACGTTGCGCAAGGGGGCTAGCTTTTTTAAGACGATAAGCAAGATGATCATGAAAACGAACGACCAAATTATTCGGTTAGCCAGTATTTCATATGCCGACACGTGCGTAACCATTTTCCAGTAAATCGGAATTAATCCCCATATCACATAAGAAGCGGATGTAGCCAAAATACCCATTTTCATTTCACTTTGCATATTTGCACCTGATTTCTTTCTATACTTAAAATTACTTTCACTGAATAACCACGCCATTTTTAGACGCAGACATTTTTGCTCTTATAACAAGTCATCCATTTCTGTTTCTTTTTTCGGCAGCCTGATCGTTTCTGTATCACGTATCGCTTGCTCAATAAGCGGTTCAAAATCGAGAAAGCTTTCAAAATATTGAACTTTTTCTGTTTTAGGCCGTGTTTTCGGGGCCGCTGGTGTGAAAATCGTACAACAGTCTTCATAAGGTAAAATAGAAATATCGTGCGTGCCGATTTTACGGGCTTCTTCCATAATATCCAGCTTATCTGATGCAATAAGCGGACGCAAGACTGGTGTATTTGTGACATCATTAATGGCAGCCATGCTTTCCATTGTCTGGCTTGCGACTTGTCCAAGACTTTCCCCTGTCACAATGGCGAGCGCTCCTGTCTGTTCACGAATACGATCGGCAATTCGCATCATCACACGGCGTGTTGATGTCATCGTATAATTTTCGGGCACTTGCTTGTGTATCGTTTCTTGAAGATGTGTAAATGGAACGATATGCAGGCGCACATTCCCGCCATACTTCGTTAATATATCTGCTAAATCTATGACTTTTTGCTTTGCCCGTTCACTCGTATAAGGCGGACTAAAAAAGTGGACTGCTTCAATTTCAACACCGCGCTTCATCATCATGTAGCCTGCAACCGGACTGTCAAGACCACCGGATAATAGTAAGACTGCTTTGCCTGCAGCTCCTGCTGGCAAACCGCCTGCCCCGGGATACGTTTCACAAGACAAATAGACCGCTTCCTGACGCACTTCAACAACAAGTGTAAGATCTGGATGACGTACATTGACTGTTACATTTTCGGTTCCGCGCAGTACATGACTGCCAATTTCATGATTTAACGCATGTGTATCTAATGGAAATGTTTTATCTGCCCGGCGGGTTTCAACTTTAAATGTCCCGGCAGCACCCATTGCTTTTTTCACTAATTCAAGTGCTGCTTCTTTTATTTCATTAAGTTCCTGAGACGTTTTCACAACTGGACTGAATGACTGAATGCCTGACACATGCAAAAGCTGTTCTTTCACCTCGTTAAATGAGGCACCATTTAAATAAACAAACATGCGGTCGCGCTGTGCCTCCACTTGAATCCGTTCATCTGCGAGCAGCCGTTTAATATTTGATTTCATTTTATTTGTAAATTTGCTCCGGTTTCGTCCTTTTGTGGACATTTCACCGTAACGGATTAAAATACGGTCATAGTTCATGTTCGTTCATTCCTTTTTTTCGCCAGAACCGGTATGATACGGTCCAATGCGTCAATAAATTTCATTGCTTCTTCAATCGTATTATACCGTGAAAGACTGATACGAATAGCAGAAGCTGCATATTCTCCCCTTACGTTCATCGCTTCAAGTGTCCGACTTGGTTTATTTTGCTTTGATGAACAGGCACTCGTTGTAGAGACAATGATTTCTTCTTTCTCAAGCGCGTGAACAAGCACTTCTCCTTTTATACCAGGGATAGAAAAATGGAGTATGTGCGGCGCTGACTGAAACGGTGTATGAATAACAGGCCATTCACGCTTTATGAGCTGATTACGAATGAATTCTATTATCTCTCTTATTTTTTCCGGGTCACTTTGTTTCAGAAGACGAATCGCTTTTGCTAATGAGGCAATTCCCGCTGCATTTTCTGTACCGCTCCGAACGCCCCGCTCCTGTCCACCTCCAGAAAAAAGAGGCATAACATGTACACCTTGGCGCTTAAATAAAAAGCCTGTTCCGTTTAGGCCATGTAATTTGTGGCCCGATACAGACAACAAATCCACCCCTGCCTCCTGTAAATCCAGCGGGACTTTCCCAAATCCTTGTACATCATCAACATGATATAGAACAGACGGATATTTTTTCAATAACTGTCCAATCTGTTTAACCGGCTGTACAGCGCCTGTTTCGTTATTCACATGCATAACGGATACAAGAATGGTTTCATCTGTGATCGCCTGCTCAATATCCTCTCTTCGAATCACTCCTTTTTCATCTGGCTTTACATATGTAACGTTGTAACCTTCTTTTTCAAGGTCACGGCAGGCTTCAAATACAGATGGATGTTCGATCATCGTTGTGATGATATGGCGGCCTCGTCCTTGATAAAAAGAGGCAGCCCCCTTTACCGCCAGATTGTTCGATTCTGTGCCTCCAGATGTGAAGATGATTTCATCTGCAGCGACGCCCATTAATTCAGCAATTTGTTCCCGTGCTTTTTCCATTAAACGTTCTGCTTCCATCCCGGGGGAGTGCAAGGAGGATGGATTGGCAAAGAAACGAACCCCTGCTTTCATAAATGTATCCATGACCGACGCATCTGGCATCGTTGTCGCACTATTATCAAAATAAATCATTATTTAAGACCCCTCATCTTTTTTCACCTATCCATGTTAGCACATCAACTAAAAAAAAACCGCCTCTTTTACTTCGAGACGGCTGTTTCTTTATGTTTTTTGCTCTTCTTTATATTGCAAATCGAATTTTTTCAATCCTTTTGAATCGACTTTATCAATCGCCGTGGCACATAATTCAAGTGCTTTTCCGTAATCCGCATGGCGGAAAGCGATCTCTGCTTCATTCAGCTTTGGTTCAATTGATGGATGTGTCCGCCGGTACCGGTTGCCAAACTGGATCATTCGCTCAGACAGGGCAACCTGTTCAATTAATTCAGCTGTTTTATTCGCCAAATGATCGATTGCGCCCTTCGCTGCATCCAGTTTCTCACGGACAGCTTTCATATTAAGTGGTTTTTCATTTAAATAAGTATTGGTTTCCTTTAAACGAAGACGTGCTTCTTCCGACATATCACGGTAATAATCCGGCAGTCCCGGCAAATTGCTTTGTTTCACTGTACGTGTAATATGCTGTACCTGCAGGCGCAGTGATTTTAATTCTTTTCCCGCTTCTATTTCATCTTTTCGGAGTGTTTGCAGAAAGGCTGTAAATCCTTCCTGCTCTTTTTTCATTTCGTTCATCCGTGCTTGAATATCTTTCAATTCATCATATAAAAATGAATAAGCCGTTTTTTCTTCCGCAATCCGTCCATGTAAAATTTCATATTGTTTTTCAAGATGATAAATCTCTTCTTCCAGGTGGCGCGGTATCCCTGATTCTTCCTCGTCCAGCTGATAGCTTTGTTTCACAAAATCTGTTTCTTCAATTAAATCGCCATTATAGTCCCTTATCTCGTCAATGATCAAACCAGTTTGCCCTTCATCTTTCATCACATTGTGCCGGGCTATGACTTCCTTTTCAAGCAAATCATAAAAAAACTCAATGCTGTCTTTCGTATCTGATACGATCAGTTCTGTTTCTTCCACTTCCGTTTTCACGAGAAAGTCACGACAACGGACGAGATCTTCTTTTAAAACGGCCGTTTCTTTTTCAATCCGCAAGTGGTCAAGTAAATAACCGTCCTGCTTCATTTCTTTGTAGCCATTTTCAATTTCAGTCAATTGCGCCGGCAATATGTGATTTACTTCTGTCATCAATGCCGGAATTCGTTCCATTTTATGCTGAATTTTATCCATTTCGACTTGAATTTCCCTTAATAATTCACGTGCTTCCAAATAATCCCCGTCTTCTGTTAAATCAGCAAACTTTTCAAAACGCCCTGTTAATACATCTAACTGCACTTCAAGAACAGATGCTGCTTTTCCAAACGTATGACGATGAGCCAGGAGCCGCTTTCTAGCTTCACGCTGCCGTGCGTACATATCTTCCCCTTCAGCACGGTTTTTTTCTTCACTGCCCACAAGCTGGTCAAGTTCAGTTAAAATGCCATCCACTTTTTTCTCTATTTGATCGAGATGGACAGCAATGTCAGCATTCGTCTTTTTCGCTTTACCAAATCGGAATTGATCTATCTGTCCTTCAGACTCAAATAACTTTTCATCGATAGCAGGGAGATCAACGGTTACAACTTCATCCCATTCTGCACGCCATCTATCAAATAGTTCCTCCGTTTGTCCAGTCATGTTGAGCCGTTTTACTTTTGTCAATTCTTCATTTACCGGACGTTGCAAAAGCTCCGTCTTTTTCATATCCAGCTGATTAATTTCTGTCGCATTTTTTTTCCTCATCATTAATACATAAATGAGTAAAATCAATACGACAATTACCGCTCCAATGACGAACTTCACCATCATAAGCCCCCTCGTAACAACGAATAAATAAGATTTATGTAAAATAGACGCCACAGATTGCGTCCTTCAATTCAATTACGTATAATTTCACTAGTATTAATAATAGCACGACTACACATTTTTTGGATGGGAACTTGTGTTTTTTCGCCTGGATTTCGCAAAAAAATGTCAAAATAGACAGCATATTTTAAAAAAGGAGCATAAGCATATGTGTAGAGATGGACATATTCACACTTCCTATTGCCCACATGGATCAAAAGATTCACTTATTCAGTATGTTGAACGGGCAATTGAGTGCGGATTTACTGATATTACTTTTACCGAGCACGCCCCGCTCCCGAAAAATTTCATCGATCCGGCACCTGAGCGAGACAGTGCAATGAACTGGAGCGATCTGGAACCGTATTTAAAAGAGGTCGATTTAGTAAAAAAACAATATGAATCATCGATCCGTATTCGAACAGGTCTTGAAGTTGATTTTATCCAAGGCTTTGAGCAAGATACAACTAATCTACTTAATGAATATGGGTCACACCTTGATGATAGCGTTTTATCGGTACATTTTTTGTATCACAGAGACCGCTATTACTGTGTCGATTTTAGCGAAGATGAATTTGAGATCATAGCAAAACAATTCGGATCCGTTGAAGCCGTCTATACATCGTATTATGATACCTTACTGCAATCAGTTAAAGCAAATCTCGGCCATTTTAAACCTGACCGCATTGGACATATAACACTGGTTCATAAATTCCAGCATATGTATCCATGTGACGTATCATTTGATGATCATATTATGACGATTTTACAAGCTGTGAAAAAAAACGGCTATTCGTTAGATTACAATGGAGCAGGTACCGTCAAACCACTTTGTCTTGAAACCTATCCTCCTGCGCACATTGCAAGCTTGGCCTACTCACTCGGTATCCCGCTTATTTATGGATCTGATGCACATGCAGCAAGCGGCATCGGACAAGGGTTTGACAAAATCGATTCCACCTTAATAGAAGGAAGTGTTTAATCATGTTTCAATCCACTCGCTACTCTGGCACAAAACAAGAGCAATATACACTCGTTACGAAGCAGATGGAAGCGCTTTTGACAGGCGAGCCAAACAAAATAGCGAATTTAAGCAATGCCTCTGCACTTCTAGGCCAATTTCTAGAACGAATCAACTGGGTTGGTTTTTATTTATACGATGGACATGAACTTGTACTTGGGCCATTTCAAGGACTGCCTGCTTGTGTCCGCATTCCATTAAAAAAAGGGGTCTGCGGAACGGCTGCATTTGAACAAAAAACAATTTGTGTCGCTGATGTCAATGAATTCCCTGGACATATTGCGTGCGATGCGGCTTCACGGTCGGAAATTGTCGTGCCTCTTATAAAAGAAGGTGAATTGATCGGTGTGCTCGATATTGATAGTCCAGAAGTGGATCGATTCGATGAAGATGATGAAATTTGTCTTACACACTTTGCAAATGTACTGACTCGTTTCCTTTAAAAAAAGATTGACAGTCGTATTGGCGCGTTATATACTATTCTTTGTGTAAAATAAATGCAGCCTATGTGTATGCTGTTTTGATTTCATTTTGTTTCTTTATCCGGCACGTTCCGGAAAAGGGGCATCGTGTAACCCGTTGCTGCAGGGCGATGATGCATGAAAACAAAATGTGCTGGCAGTTAATTCACACCGGTTTTTATTTTACAACAAAATAAAAACATTAAAGGAGGAGTCATATTATGGCTCGTTACACAGGTCCAAGCTGGAAATTATCCCGCCGACTCGGCATTTCACTAAGCGGTACAGGTAAAGAAATCGAAAAACGCCCTTACGCTCCAGGTCCACACGGCCCGAATCAGCGTAAAAAATTGTCTGAATACGGAATGCAGCTTCAAGAGAAGCAAAAACTTCGTCACATGTATGGCGTGACTGAGCGTCAATTCCGTAACTTGTTCGATCGCGCTGGCAAAATGAAAGGTGTATACGGTGAAAACTTCATGATTCTTCTTGAATCACGTCTTGATAACCTTGTTTACCGTCTTGGTCTTGCCCGCACTCGTCGTCAAGCTCGTCAGCTTGTTAACCATGGTCACGTTGTTGTTGATGGAAAACGTCTTGACATTCCATCTTACCGTGTGAAAATTGGTCAAACAATCGGTGTTCGTGAAAAATCAAGCAACTTCACAATCGTTAAAGAAGCAGTAGAAGTAAATAACTTCGTACCTGACTACTTGACATTTGACGCTGAAAAACTTGAAGGTACATTTACGCGCCTTCCAGAGCGTTCAGAACTTCCTGCTGAAATTAACGAAGCACTTATCGTTGAGTTCTACTCTCGTTAATAGCAAGAAACAGAACCGTCTTTCCGTTTCGGATTGGCGGTTTTATTCTATTGTAATACAAAAGCTGCTCCATTTTCTGAGCAGCTCTTTTTATTACTTATATTGAATTAAGTAGTATTTCTTTTTCCCTCGACGGATCACAGTAAATCTTCCATCCATTTTATCTTCTTTCGATAGTACATATGATGAATCTGTCATTTTCTCTCCATTGATGGAAATAGCGCCATTTTGCACATCTTCCCGCGCCTGGCGTTTTGATGGTGAAATACTTGCTGCAACAAGAAGATCCACGATATTCGGAATTTCTCCCTCTTGCACATACGTCGGTACATCTTTCAATCCTTGTTCAATTTCATTCGCTGATAATGATTTAATATCACCGCTGAATAACGCTTTTGTAATACTTTCCGCCTGTTTTAATGCACCTTCTCCATGAATAAGAGCAGTCATTGCTTCTGCAAGTGCTTTTTGCGCTTTGCGAAGATGCGGTTCTTCTTTTAGAGATGTTTCAAGCGCTTCGATTTCAGCCTGCTCTAGGAACGTAAAAATTTTCAAATACCGAATAACATCCGCGTCTGCAGTGTTAATCCAGAATTGATAAAATTCGTACGGAGATGTTTTTGACGGATCGAGCCAGATTGCACCGCTTTCTGTTTTGCCGAATTTTGTTCCATCTGATTTTGTAACAAGAGGTATCGTAAATCCATACGCCTGCTCGCTTTCCGGATTCATTTTCCGGATCATCTCCAGGCCAGTCGTAATGTTGCCCCATTGGTCACTTCCGCCAATTTGCATACGGCAGTTATGATTCTTATTTAAGTAGTAAAAATCCATTGCCTGCAAAATCGTGTACGCAAATTCTGTAAATGATATGCCGCTTTCAAGACGTGATGATACCGTATCTTTCGCCAGCATGTAATTGACGCCGATATTTTTTCCAAAGTCACGAAGAAATGTGACGACATCCATCGAACCTATCCAGTCATAGTTATTGACTAAAAGCGCACCGTTATCGCCTTCCACTGAAAAAATTTTTTCTAGTTGTGCACGCAAACCATCGACATTTTTTTGTACTTGCTCCATCGTCTGCAACGTGCGTTCTTCTTTTTTACCGCTTGGGTCACCGATTGTGCCTGTTGCTCCACCGACTAATACGATTGGTTTATGGCCATGTTTTTGAAAACGGCGCAGTGTTAAAAAAGGAAGCAAATGGCCAATATGCATGCTATCAGCTGTCGGATCAACGCCGCAGTATAGTGCGATTTTTTCTTTTTGAAGCAGCTTTTCGATCCCTTCTTCATCTGTTTGCTGGTAGACGATGCCTCTCCACTTTAAATCTTCTAACAATTCCATATTCATCTCTCCTTTTTTCAAACAAAAAACGTCCCTGCATGATCATGCAGGGACGCTATAACGCGCGGTACCACCCAAACTTGAGAATCTTTTGATTTTCTCCACTTTAACCGGTAACGACGGTTACGTCAGCCGCTACTAAATGTTCACGGTGAAGCTCCGGGAGGTAATTCATCCATCTGTTTGTGCTTTCTTTCACCGGCCGAAAGCTCTCTAAAAACAGTGACAGTGGACTACTCATTCCGTTCAACGCTTTGTTTATTTTATATACAGAAACATTGTAGCGGGCTTATTTCTATTTGTCAAACCAAATTCACGGCCCCTCATATAACATGTATGACGGTTTACCAAAAGATGACTTCCCCTCTCCGAAAAATCAAGAGAGCTAAAGCTAACAGCGTATTAATCTTCCATTGTGGAAAGATCACCCGTTGGTAAATTGAGTTCCCATGCTTTCAAGACACGACGCATAATTTTGCCGGAACGCGTTTTTGGAAGCTTGTCACGGAATTCAATTTCACGCGGTGCAGCATGTGCGGCCAGTCCATTTTTTACAAACTGGCGAATTTCTTCTTTTAGTTCATCTGACTGTTCATAGCCTTCACGAAGCGCAATAAACGCTTTAATAATTTCACCGCGAACCGGGTCCGGTTTTCCGATCACACCTGCTTCTTGAACGGCAGGATGTTCAACAAGTTTGCTCTCCACTTCAAACGGTCCAACGCGCTCACCCGCTGTCATGATGACATCGTCAACACGGCCCTGGAACCAGAAGTATCCGTCTTCATCCATGTATGCGGAGTCCCCTGACACGTACCAGTCACCTGGCATAAAGTAGGACTCATATTTGGCTTCATTATTCCAAATTGCCGTCATCATAGATGGCCAGCCTTTTTTAATAGCGAGGTTCCCCATCCGGTTTGGCGGCAGTTCATTCCCCTGATCATCAACGATTGCTGCTTTCACACCTGGAATTGGTTTCCCCATTGAACCTGGACGAATATCCATAGACGGATAGTTACAAATAACTTGTGCACCTGTTTCCGTCATCCACCATGTATCATGGATGCGCAGATCAAATACTTTTTTGCCCCATCGAACGACTTCTGGATTAAGCGGCTCGCCCACGCTTAAAATATGGCGAAGTGATGATAGATCGAATTTTTTCACGGCTTCATCGCCTGCACCCATTAACATACGGAATGCTGTTGGCGCGCTGTACCAGACAGTCACTTTATATTCTTCAATTGTTCCATACCATGCTTCCGGACTGAATCGTCCTCCAACAATAACATTTGTTGTACCTGTCAGCCACGGTCCAAAGATGCCATAAGCCGTCCCTGTTACCCAGCCCGGATCAGCTGTGCACCAATAGACGTCGTTTTCCTGTAGATCCAGCACCCATTTCGCCGTTTGATACTGTTGAATCATTGCATTATGTACGTGCAATACACCTTTTGGTTTGCCTGTTGAACCTGATGTATAATGAAGAAGCAGGCCATCATTACGATCTACCCATTCAATTTCAAACTCTTCGGATGCTTCTTTCCATTTCGATTGAAAATCAATATGTGTATCGTCTTCTTCAACATGATCTGCTACGACAAATACTTTCTTAAGATGCGGCAGCTTGCTCACTGGAATACGCTCAAGCAATTCTGGTGTCGTAATGATTGCTTTCGCTTCACTGTCTTCTAAACGATCGCGGACAGCACCTTCCATAAACGCCTCAAACAATGGACCAACGATAGCCCCCGCTTTAATCGCTCCGATAACGGCAAAATAAAGTTCCGGTGATCGCGGCATAAAAACAAAAACACGATCTCCTTTTTCCACGTCCCCGTACTCTTTTAACACATTAGCTGCTTTGTTTGAGTTCGCCTTCATATCTGCAAATGTGTATTTCTCATTCCGATTTGCATCACGATAATAAAGGGCCACTTTGTCTTTTTTGTCAGATTCAGCATGGCGGTCAATCGCTTCATAAGCAGCGTTTACTTTTCCTGTTTCAGACCATGAAAAAGCCTTCTCTGCTTCTTTCCAATCGAAAGAAGCATATGTTTCTTCATAACTTTTTAAATTGTAATTCCCTTGGCCTGCTGGGAGCGCTTCCATTCTCATAATCCGATTCCCCCTTATGTATAGATCAACAAAAATATTATATAATACTTTTAGCCTTTTCTCAATTTTTCAAAATTATTTTTGTAAAGTTTGTGTTGATTCTTTGAAAATTTGTTGATTACGCCTTATTTTATAGATAATGCAGTATAATGTTAAATGCAGATCATTGGAAAGGTGGTGTTTTAATGGAGCACAGTAAAATGTATTATTCAACAGAAGTGGAGATACCGGCCGGCAAGCTATTTATTGAAGGGCCTGTCACGGCAGAAGCACTTTCACAATATGATTTTCATGAAGAACTCGTCGCATTTCGTCAGCCCGAACAGCAACACAAAGCACTCATTGAAATTGCCGAGCTTCCCGAAGGTCGAATTATTATTGCACGAAGCGGAAATACCATTGTCGGATATGTTACATTTCTATACCCAGACCCGCTTGAACGCTGGTCTGAAGCCAAATTGGATAATTTGATCGAACTCGGGGCGATTGAAGTAGCTTCTGAATTTCGTGGTGCACGAATTGGGCAAAACATGCTTAAAGTTGCCATGATGGATGATCAAATGGAAGATTACATTATCATTACAACCGAATATTACTGGCACTGGGACCTAAAAGGAACCGGTCTAAATGTATGGGAATACAGAAAAATAATGGAAAAAATGATGGGCGCGGGAGGCCTTATCTGGTATGCAACGGATGATCCTGAAATCAGCTCCCATCCTGCTAACTGCTTAATGGTGAGAATTGGTTCTCGTGTCAATCAAGAATCGATTCAAAAATTTGATCAAATAAGATTCATGAATCGGTTTATGTATTAATTGAATAAGGGAGGGATGGCAAATGATTGTAGAAGAAGTGATGCAAACAAATGTACATACGCTTTCGCCAGATGATACGATCGCGACAGCTCTTCAGCTTTGCCGCGATTATAAAATTCGCCATATTCCCATTACGAATGAAAAGGGCGCACTCGTCGGGCTTGTGACGGACCGTGATATTAAAGATGCAACGCCTTCGATTTTGCAAAAAGAGACGGGTGAAGAAGAATTAAATAAACCGCTCCATTTAATTATGAAAGAAAATGTCATTACTGGCCACCCACTTGATTTTATTGAGGATATTGCGGCAGCACTTTATGAACATAACATTAGTTGCATACCAGTCGTTCAAAATGGTGACATTGTTGGCATTTTAACTGAAACGGACGTATTACATACATTTGTTGAGCTTACAGGTGTTAATCAGCCCGGCTCTCGCATTGAAGTAAAAGTACCAAATAAAGCAGGTATGCTGTTTGAAGTTTTGCAAGTACTTAATGAACGACACGCGAATATTCACAGTGTTCTCCTTTATCCGGATCGAACTGATGAAAATTATAAGGTCATTACGTTTCGTGTCCGAACGATGAATCCAGTCGGGGTGGTCGACGATTTAAAAAAAGCAGGTCATCACGTTTTATGGCCAAATATGCCAGGAGTGTATTCATGAAACATGATGCTGTCTTCGTGCATTCTGATCAATTACTAAACTATCGGTTTTCAGAAAATCACCCTTTCAATCAGTTTCGGCTTACATTAACGATTGATTTGCTTCGTAAAATGGGTGCACTAAATAACAGCGATATTGTTGAACCTCACCATGCGACGGATGATGAATTAACGCTTATCCACGATCGTGAATACGTGGATGCAGTCAAAAAAGCGGGCCGAGGGGAGTTATCTGAATCGGCTGGTGAAGGTTATGGACTTGGCACAGAAGATACACCGATGTTTGAAGGGATGCACGAAGCAAGCTCTCTTCTTGTCGGCGGCACATTAACAGCAGTGGATCAAGTCATGCAGGGAAAAGCGAATCACGCTCTTCATTTAGGCGGGGGACTTCATCACGGTTTTAGGGGCAAAGCTTCCGGCTTTTGCGTTTATAACGACAGCTCGGTAGCCATTAAATACTTGCAGGAAAAATACAAAGTGCGCGTATTGTATGTTGATACAGATGCACATCATGGTGACGGCGTTCAATGGTCTTTTTACGATGATCCCGGTGTATGTACATATTCTATTCATGAAACAGGCCGTTACCTTTTTCCCGGTACAGGAAACATAAATGAACGTGGCCATGGCCAAGGATACGGATATTCATTTAATGTACCACTTGATGCTTTTACGGAGGATGAATCATGGCTTGATTCGTATGAAGCTACTCTTAGTGAAATCACGCACTTTTTTAAACCTGATGTTATCTTAACGCAAAATGGCGCGGATTCTCATTTTTATGATCCACTCACTCATTTATCAGCATCAATGAATATTTATAAACGTATCCCCGAACTCGCGCACAAACTGGCACATGAATACTGCGACGGCCGCTGGATAGCAGTTGGCGGGGGCGGCTATGATATATGGCGGGTCGTTCCTCGCGCATGGTCACTTCTTTGGTTAGAAATGAGCGGTCAATCCCATTTGGCAAATCACTTTCCAATGGACTGGGTTAAACAATGGCAGCCAAAAGCACCTTATCCTCTTCCCGAAAGTTGGACGGATCCAGACGATATGTACCCCGCTATCCCACGAAAAGAAGAGATTAGCGAGAAAAATCGGCTAACAGTAGAAAAACTATTGTATCCTTTGCGTGATCAAAAAAAATAAAGTTCCTCTTTTATCCTTTACTAATGAAAGAGGAACTCAGATAAAGTAAAGTGTAAAGAGCTCAGCGGCAATACTTGAGATATGGCTTTATAAAGGCCGAAATGATCGGGTCTTTGCGGGCAATTTCCTTTCCTCCATTATCCCCTCTTAAGCCTTAAAATGGAGTCTTTACCGCCCTTTAAACTGTGCTAATAGGGTGCAGCCCAAGTTGTATCCAAGGACTGCACCCTATTACCACTCTTTCTTATTCCGTTTTTGTTGAGCCCCTTTTTTCAATCCGGTGCGGTAAAACAACAACTGGATTTTCTACTTCCTCTTTGTTCATTAATTTCGTTAATAGGCGCATCGCTACAGCCCCAATATCATACAATGGCTGCACAACCGCGGTTAACTGCGGACGCACCATAAGAGATAGTTTTGTTGAATCAAAACTGATTACTTCCAAATCGTTCGGTATGTTTAAGCCATTATCCTGTGCTCCATGAACGACACCAAGGGCCATTTCATCGTTATAGACAAGAACAGCTGTCGGGCGTTCTTCCACATCATGAAGCTTCTGCCATGCCTCCATACCGGAATCATACGTATAGTCACCTTCTATAATAAGCTCTTTTGCATAAATTCCGGCTTCTTCAAGAACTTCCTTGTATGAAGCAAGCACATATGCTGTATTAATTACATCATGAAACGGACTAGCCACATATGCAATACGTTTATGCCCCTTATCGATTAATAGCTGAACAGCTTCACGCGCTGCTTCTTTATAGTCGATATTAACAGATGGTGCCTTGCCTGTCTGTTCTACTGAGCCAGCCAGTACAATCGGTACCGGAGAACGGTCAAATTCTTTTACATGCTTATCATTAATATGATTTCCCATAAAAATAAGGCCATCTACTTGTTTGCCAAGCATCGTTTGAATAAGATGCATTTCTTTCTCTTCATTTTGATCCGAGTTGCTTAAAATAATATTGTACTTATACATTGTCGCAATATCTTCAATTCCTCGCGCAAGTTCTGCATAAAAAATATTTGAAATATCGGGAATGATCAAGCCGACTGTCGTTGTTTTTTTACTCGCAAGTCCCCGTGCAACTGCATTCGGGCGATAACCAAGACGTTCAATGACTTCATTGACCTTCTTTCTCGTTGCCGGTTTTACATTTGGATTTCCGTTTACTACACGCGATACAGTTGCCATCGATACACTTGCTTCTCGTGCTACATCATAAATGGTAATATTCATATGGCTCACTCCTTCTTGTCTCATTCTCTTTATATTAGCGAAAAAAAACTCCTGTGCAAACACAGGAGTTAAAATTTTATGCTTTTACTGGCAGGGATTTAAGAATTTCAGTGTAAAATTCATCAAATTGTTGTAAATTCATTTGTTGAGCCGCATCTGAAAGTGCTACCGCTGGATCTGGATGAACTTCTGCCATGATGCCGTCTGCCCCAATCGCAAGTCCTGCTTTCGCTGCCGGAAGAAGAAGATCACGGCGTCCTGTAGAATGCGTTACATCAACGAAGACTGGAAGATGAGTTTCTTGCTTCAAGATCGGCACAGCTGTAATATCAAGCGTATTACGTGTTGCACGCTCGTATGTGCGGATACCGCGCTCACAAAGAATAACTTGATCATTGCCTTGCGATAAAATGTATTCTGCCGCATTGATGAACTCATCAATTGTTGCAGCAAGACCACGTTTTAAAAGAACCGGTTTTTTAACAGCACCTGCTGCTTTTAAAAGCTCAAAGTTTTGCATGTTACGCGCACCAATTTGAATGACATCGATGTACTCGCAAGCCATTTCAACATCAGCTGGATTAACGATTTCACTAATAACAGCAAGATCGAATTCATCAGCTACACGTTTCAAAATTTTCAATCCCTCAACACCAAGACCTTGGAAGTCGTATGGTGATGTACGCGGCTTGAATGCTCCGCCACGCATCATTTTCAAACCTTTGCCTTTAATCGACTTTGCCACTTCCGCAACCTGCTCATATGACTCAACCGAACATGGGCCGAATACGAATGTTGGAGTGCCATTGCCTACCTTATGGCCACGAACAGTAACGATTGTATCACTTTGTTTCTTTTTACGGGATACAAGAAGCGCTTTACGGTGGTCATCTTCTTGCAATTCAAGACTTGCTTTGAAAATTTCTTTAAAAATATGTTCAACCGTCGAACGTTCAAACGGTCCATCGTTTTTTTCTAAAAGTGTGTTAAGCATAGAACGCTCGCGGACTGGATCGTATCGATTTACACTTTGTTTTTCTTTAATGCGGCCGATATTTTGTACAAGCTCAGCTCGCTCATTGATTAGCTTTAAAATTTGGACGTTCATCTCATCCACTTTTCCTCTTAATTGATCTAGTTCTTGATTACTCACTTTTATCATCCTTCCGCAAGTTAGAAATTCAAATTATTCTCGCAATTGACTGTAAAAAAAACCATTTAAATCCTGCTACGAGTTAATAACGTTATTATAATTCATCCCTTTCAAAATGTCACGAAAAATTTGCTTTATTAATTAAACGCTTTTAAGCACTAAAGTGTTTTGGTTAAAAAAAGTCCAGACAAACAACGTCCGGACAACAATTTTATCCAATTGTTGCTAAATTATTTTTTGTGATTTTCCAGTGTGACTCGTTCCATTTCGGCTTGCCCTTTTTAAAAAAAATGACTTGCGGCGACTCATGGCGAATGTCTGTTGTTTCTGCAATGTAATTTGATAATTCACGCGAACCCTGTACAGCTAGATAATATCCTGTTTGATCGTTTTCTTCTCCATCTAAAAAGGCTTTATATTCATCAAATGCCGCTGCGCTTACCGGACATGTTGTACTATGTTTAAACAAAAAAAAGGCTTCTTTTTCTTCAAGCAACTTTTCAAATTGAGCAATTCCATCAATCTTTTCCACTGTAAAGCCTCCCTTACTCAAAAAGAAGCTGGGACACGCCCAGCTTTTTATTATCTAGTATGTGATTTCTTATTGTTTTTATTATGATTGTTCGTGCTATTAGCAATACTATTATTATTAGTATTACTATTATTATTGTTGTTCGTGGTGTTATTACTGTTTGGAGTGCCGCCGTTTGGCTTTTCCTCATCGATCCCTTTGGCAGCCGGGTCAGTCCATCCTTCTGATTTTGGTTTTTGAGAAGTGCTTGTTATATCGGCAGAAGATGATGTGCTGGATGACTTTTCCATTTCATCAAATGCTTTTTTCGCTTCATCCAGCTTTGTTTTGGCCGTTTCAGCTTCGTCAACCGATTTTTCGCCTTCTGCTGTTTCTGAATTTGTCGAACTGCCGCTAGGTTTAAGCGACTTTACTTTATCAACAATCGCTGTAGACTGCTCTTGAACCGTTTTAGTTAAAGTAGATGTTTTGTCTTTAGCTGTATCGGTTAAAGTGCTTGCACGTTCCTTTAATGAACCTGCTTGTACATTCAAGTCGTCGCGCAATTCACGTCCCGATTTTGGTGCCACCATCAGCGCTGTTGCAGCACCAACGAACGCACCGCACAATGCCCCGATAATAAAATCTTTCGTGTTAATTGAATCATTATAGTAGCGCTCTGTATCCAGCTCGAAATTTTCATATTGTGTTTGTTTTGGTGCTGTTGTTTCACTTTTTTTAATATTGAATTGATCATACGTATTATTATTTCTCATGAATAAAACGCTCCTTTTGTTTTATAATTTATTTTGTTACGAATTCGTGTGCGTGCTGACAGGAATAGCTTTATTCTGACTAGATGACGAAGCTTGATTCCTGCGTCCCATTTCTTTATCTTCTTTAAACTTATCCACCATTTGCTTCACAACATTGCCCCACTGGACAACCTGCGAAATTTTGTACTGGTTTTTCTCGACTTGTGAAGCAACCGTGGTTGTTACTTTTCTTAAAGACTGATTCAAATTATGGACGGATGATCCAACATCCTTCACTGCATAAACCACTGTGTTAAGCTGTTCCGTTTTATGTTGTACATCTTCAGCTAATACATTTGTTTTATGTAGCAGTGCCGCTGTTTCTGCTGTCACATCTTTCAATTGCCCTTCCAGTCGGTCTACCGTTCGAGACAGCGTGTCCAGTGTGTTATCGACTGATTTTAATGTTTTGGACAAATTAATGACCAAAATAAGAAACGCGATTGCCGCAATGGCTGCGCTTAAGTAAAGAATAATTTCCATTCCGTGACACCTCCTGCATGTTATATTTAATAAAATTACCCTGCCTCGCTAAATCTAAACACTAATTCATACAATTCTTTTTAATACAATTCTTTAAAATGCTCTTTTTTCCTTCTTTTGCACAAAAATAGTGATCGTCGTACAATGAAATAAATGAAAGGGAGGCGTTTTTTATGAAAGACGTAAGGATTCAAAAATTAGCAGCTAATTTAATTAACTACTCTTGTGAGATTCAGCCGGGTGAGAAAGTGTTAATTGAAAATTTCGGTCTTCAGCGTGAGCTTGTCACAGCACTTGTAGAAGAAGCATACAGAGCAGGCGGATGGCCCTTTGTTTTATTGAAAGATCATCGTGTTGATCGCTCACTTTTAATGGGCGCAATCGACAAACAGTTTGATTTAATGGCGGATTTTGAAGCAAATGTGATGAAAGAAATGGATGCATACATCGGGCTGCGTGCTGGTGATAACATTAATGAACATACAGATGTGCCAGCAGAAAAAATAAAAATTCACGGGAATACAGTCGGCAAAAAAGTACACCGTGATATTCGTGTGCCGAAAACGAAATGGGTCGTTTTAAGATATCCTACAGCATCCATGGCACAGCTTGCCAAAATGAGTACAGATGCATTCGAAGATTTTTATTTTAACGTGTGTAACCTTGATTACCAAAAAATGGCGGCGGCTATGGACCCGCTTGTTGAATTAATGAACCGGACGGATCAAGTTCATTTGAAAGGACCAGGAACCGATTTAACGTTTTCCATTAAAGATATTCCCGCGATTAAATGTGCCGGCCGTTTAAATATTCCAGATGGCGAAGTGTATACAGCACCCGTTCGCGATTCTGTGAATGGCGTTATTTCATACAATACCCCGTCTCCTTATAACGGCTTTACATTTGAAAATGTAAAGCTGCGGTTTGAAAACGGCAAAATTATCGATGCTCACGCCAATGATATAAAGCGAATTAATACGATTTTTGATACGGATGAAGGGGCTCGTTTTGTAGGAGAGTTTGCGATTGGCGTCAATCCTTACATCCTGCATCCAATGCAGGATATTTTATTTGATGAAAAAATCGCTGGGAGCTTCCATTTTACACCAGGAGAGTGTTATGAAGAAGCATACAACGGCAACCACTCAAATATTCACTGGGATATGGTGAATATTCAGCGGCCGGAATACGGCGGCGGCGAAATCTGGTTTGACGGTGTTTTAATTAGAAAAGATGGATTGTTCGTTTTGCCAGAACTGGATGGTTTGAATCCAAATAACCTGCTGTAGAAGTTTGAAGTGAACAGCAGAAAGGCCCTTCTCCAAAACCAGCGAAGGGCCTTTCTCTTTTATACACTATGCTGTTCATACGCAGCCTGGAATTTTTGAATATCACCGGCACCCATAAAGATCAGCACGCTCGTTTCATGCTGTTCAAGCACTGCTGTGCCATCTTCTTTAATCAATCTCGCTCCCGGAATTTTCATTTGTAAATCTTCGATTGTCAGCTTACCATGATTTTCGCGAGCCGATCCGAAAATATCGCACAAATAAACAGCGTCTGCTTTATTTAAAGCATCCGCAAATTCCTCAAGAAATGTTTGTGTCCTTGAAAATGTATGCGGTTGGAAGACGGCAACAATTTCACGGTTCGGATATTTTTGACGAGCCGCATTAATGGTTGCGCGAATTTCTGTTGGATGATGCGCATAGTCATCAATTAATACTTGGCTGCCTACTTTCTTTTCTGTAAAACGGCGTTTTACTCCTGAGAACGTTAAAAGGCGTTCTTTTACAATATTTGTATCAATCTCTTCATATTGACAGATCGCAATAACGGAGAGGGCATTTAAAATATTATGATCACCATATCCTGAAATACGGAATTGCGCATAGTATTCGTTGCGCACATAAACATCAAATGCTGTACCATTTTCGTCAAATACAACGTTGCGAGCTTGAAAATCATTTTCCTCGCCAAAACCATAAAATACAACCGGTACATTTGCTTGAATCCCTTGTAAATATTCGTCATCGCCACATGCAAAAATCGCTTTTTTCACCTGTTTTGCCATTTCCTGAAAAGCAGAAAATACGTCTTCGACATCAGCATAGTAATCCGGATGATCAAAGTCAATATTTGTCATCACTGCATAATCCGGTGCATAGGACAAAAAGTGGCGGCGATACTCACACGCTTCAAATGCAAAATATTGGGCATCTTTTACACCGCGGCCTGTTCCATCTCCAATTAAATAGGAAGTCGGTGATGCACCGCTAATAACATGTGCCATTAAACCCGTCGTTGATGTTTTACCGTGGGATCCGGTAATTGCTACACTTGTAAAATTTTGAATAAAATCACCTAAAAACTTATGGTAGCGAATAACAGGCACGCCTATTTCCTGTGCACGCTTAATTTCTTCGTGATCATCACTAAATGCATTTCCCGCAATTATCGTCATCCCTATTTGAATATTATCTGCGTTAAATGGCAAAATTAAAATGCCGGCATCTTCAAGTGCTTTTTGTGTAAAAAACGTTTTTTCGATATCTGAACCCTGTACCGCATACCCTTTATCGTGAAGAATATGCGCGAGGGCGCTCATTCCCGAGCCTTTTATTCCAACAAAATGATAGGTTGTCATCATTAAACCTCCAACATTCTCTAACCTGCTACATACAGTATATGTATTATCGTTTATTTTGAAACGAATGGCAGTCAAATCATTGCATTTGTACATTATAACACTTTTTTAAAAACATGACTATGCCACTTGAAAAACCGGTGCCATGGCACCGGTTTCTCAGTTCACCCTGCATTAATGGTAATGGGCAAGAAGATCCCCCAAGTCGTAGAAAAAAAGGCTTTGTTGCAGGGATCAACTGCCCGTAAAAGCCCGATTGGTTCGGGCCGTCACGAAGCCCCGATCACTGATGTATTGCCGTAGGAAGCGGCGCTTTTTGCCCGATTTCCTTTTATTCAATGGAGGCAGCAGAACGCAGAAGACTAAGACCGTCACTTCCTATGATAACGTCTTCATAACCCACGTCCTGTGGGCCTAAGTCCTCCACTGAATAACGTTTCACCTTGTCTCTTCCCAAAAAGCAAAAAGTTCTTCCTCAGATACAAGCACTTCGCGCGGCCGTCCGGCACGCTGAGCCGATATAAGCCCCTGTTCTTCCATCATTTCAATCAAATTGGCTGCCCGATTGTATCCGACTTTTAATTTTCGCTGCAACATAGATGTTGAGGCCCCGCCCTGTCGGACAACAAATTCACAAGCTTCTCGGAACAATTCATCCTCTTCATCTTGAACGACCGCTCTTTGCAGAAGCTCTTCTTGTTTAAATAAATAATCTGGTTTTTGCTGTTCTTTGACGAATTGGACAACTTCATCAATTTCTTCGTTTGTTACAAACGTTCCCTGCAAGCGGACTGCCTCACTGGCCCCATTGTCTAAAAATAACATATCGCCTTTGCCAAGCAGTTTTTCTGCTCCTACTTTGTCTAAAATGGTACGAGAATCAATTTGCGATGATACAGAGAATGCGATTCTCGTTGGAATATTTGCTTTAATAAGGCCCGTAATCACATCAACAGACGGGCGCTGTGTAGCAACGATTAAATGAATACCGCACGCACGCGCTTTTTGAGCAATGCGACAAATGGCTTCTTCCACTTCCGACGGTGCCATCATCATTAAATCAGCTAGTTCATCGATAACAATAACGAGAGAGGGTAAACGCGGTTCATTAAATTCCGACTTCTCTACTTTTGCATTATAGGAAGTGATGTCGCGTACGCTGGCATGAACAAACAGCTGATAGCGACGCTCCATTTCTTCAACAGCCCACTTCAATGCCGCAGTAGCGGCTTTAACGTCGGTAATGACAGGACTAGCCAAATGCGGAATGCCATTATAGGGCGTTAACTCGACCATTTTCGGGTCAATAAGAAGCAATTTTAATTCGTGCGGAGCTGCTTTATACAAAAGACTGACTAATATTGAGTTAATACACACACTTTTTCCTGAACCTGTTGCGCCGGCAATAAGCCCGTGCGGCATCTTTTGCAGATCCAATACGACCGGTTCGCCTGCGATATTAAGGCCAAGGGCAGACACAAGCGGAGATTTAGCTAACTGAAATTTACTATGACTGATAATTTCACTAATATAAACGGATCGGCTTTTATCGTTCGGCAGTTCAATGCCCACCACTTCCGTACCCGAAATCGGTGATTCAATTCGGATTGTTCTCGCTGCCAGACTGCGCTTTATATCATCTGTTAAGCTGGAGATTTTACTCACTTTTACACCGATTGATGGTGTGACTTCAAACCGGGTAATTGCCGGCCCTGTTGTAACACCCGTTACTTTAGCATCAATATTAAAACTTTTAAACGTTTCATTTAATCGTCCCGTTTTTTCCGCAATCCATTCCTCATCTACTGGCGTTTTCAATGGCGGTGTTAAAATAGAGAGAGGGGGACGGTCAATGGATGCTTCGATCACAACTCTTTCTGCTTTTTTCACGGCCGGTTCAGAGATTGGTTTCATTGCCGGTTCAGCTATTTTTTCACGATCTTTTTTCAGCATAATAACATTAAACGGAGAATGCCGTCTTTCTTTTGATCGTTCCGAATGATCTGTTGACGGCCGTTTCCCCTCTTCTTTATTAACTGCCGTTTGTTTATTGACTATTTCCAACGGTTTTTTTTCCTGTTTCATTTTTGCTGGTGCCGGTTTTTCCGGTTCAAGCGGACGGTTTGCCGTTTCTTTTTTAATGAAAAGAAGCGGCTTCTCCTCTTCCCGTTCTTCCCTGCGAACATCTCTTACATCTTCTTCAGTAGGCCGCGTACGGAATCCGTATATAGGAGATGGTATTTCAGTTGGACGAAATGGACGTGTTGTAATGTGGGCTGATACAGTAGGCGTCTGCTGTTCATAACGCTTCACCACAGGCTCTTCATTTTCTGTTTTAATCGTACGATCACGCTGTCTCTTACGCGGGAGAAGTGCCGGTTCATCGCCGCGCTTTATAGTCGGATAACGATAAGCGACACGCGTTGAAATTTGCTGAGCAGATGGTGCTGTGTTATTGATCAACGGCCTGTACCGTTCCTTTCTTAATTGCGATTCTAACTCTGGCAAATGCGGCTTTGTTTCCTCGCTTTTCCTTTCTTGTTCATCGTGTTTTAATTCTTTATTCTTCAGTTCGTGGATTTCTTCTTCGTCTTCAATTATGTAAATTTCTTCTCTAAAATAAGAGAGAATTTTTTTAAACATATTCATTTTTAACCACTCTTTCCACTCGAAGTTTTCTCCATTGTAACAGCATTATGAAATTTGTTAACAGAAAAACAGCATTTTGGGAAATTAGATGGGCATAAATTAAATCTTTATTCAATATCCAGGCTTTTACATGATAAAAAAAGACCGCCCTTAAAAAGAGATCAGTCTTTTTGCGGACGATTTTGTGCCATAATAAAAATTGGCTCAAGACGGCCTTCTTCATAAATAAATGAAAGAGCCGTAATCGGAACGCGTCCAGCAGCAAAAAAGCTCATGGCCATCTGAGCGAGAATATCATAACCTGTTACGTTACGAATATCCCCGATAATAAGCACGTCGCCGTGAGGAACAGAGACGGTCATATCTCCCTGGACTTTTTCACTCATCTCTTTTAAAAACCGATCGTTTAAAATACGGCTTGAATCGTAACCATCATTTGAATTCAAGAAATAGAAGACATTTCCGGCAACCGTATCTTGCTTCATCTCTAGAGGAAGTGAACGCAGATTAAATTGAGCAATTTCCCGAATCTGCTCCTCTGTCCATTTTTCCTTTGCCATCAGTTTTTCGTCAATGAGCCGGTACGTTGTGCCGAGGTCGATAGCATAATAAATACGTGTTTCCGCTGTATGATCATCGTAAAAAAGCGGTACACCTTCTTCTGCTTCTTTCGGAAAAGAGGCCGCACGAATGACCGGAAAGATGCGTTTCTCTCTCTCTTCCTTTTTTCCAGAACCGTCAAACGCATTTAACGCTTCATTTACATAATAAATCGTTTCTTCTGCAGCTTTTTCTACATTCCCTTCAAATTTAGCGAGAATGCCGCCAAGCGTAACCGTTACCCCTTTTTTTGTATCGCTGTTTTCAAAACGCATTTCTTCTTTTTCCCGATCAAACACGATCGTCCGGTTATCTGTTTTTAATTCTTCTTCCAGCCTTTTTCTCAATTTGTTTATTGACATCTGCTTTATTCCTTCTTTCAGCTGTTTTTAATCGTCTCAACCGTTGTTTTGTCTAGTTTTGCGATCAGTTTCACAAGCAATTCTTTCGCCGCATCATAATCATCGGTATGAATAATCGATGAATGCGTGTGAATATACCGAGAACAAATCCCTATCACTGCACTTGGGACACCGTTACCTGTCGTATGGACACGTCCAGCATCCGTTCCACCCGGTGAAACGAAGTATTGATAAGGAATGTTATTTGATTCGGCTGTATCAAGGACAAACTCTCTCATCCCGCTATGTGTCACCATCGTTCCATCCAGAATGCGCAGCAATACTCCTTTGCCAAGCTGGCCAAATTCATTTTTATCACCCGTTGTATCGTTCGCTGGACTCGCATCAAGTGCAAAAAATACATCTGGATTAATTAAATGAGCAGCTGTTTGTGCACCGCGCAAACCAACTTCTTCCTGTACCGTCGCACCCGAATAAAGCATGTTCGGCACAGTTTTTCCGTGTAATTCTTTTAAAAGCTCAATCGCCAGTCCACATCCATACCGGTTATCCCATGCTTTCGCCATTATTTTTTTCGGGTTGGCGAGCGGTGTAAAAGCGGAGACAGGTATGATGGACTGACCCGGTTTAATGCCGATTTCTTCAGCGTCCATTTTATCGTCTGCTCCAATATCAATTTGCATATGTTTAATTTGCATCGGTTTATTGCGTTGGTCTTCTGTTAGCAAGTGCGGAGGCGTCGATGAAATAACACCTTCTATCCGTCCTTTTTTCGTAAAAATGTGAACACGTTGAGCAAGCATCGTCTGGCCCCACCAGCCGCCAAGCGTTTGAAAACGAATCATGCCGTTATCGGTAATGGCGGTTACCATAAAAGCAACTTCATCCATATGACCTGCCACCATCACCCGCGGGCCCTTTTCATCTCCTTCTTTTACCCCGAACAGGCTGCCGAGACCATCTTGAATAATCGAGTCTGCATATGGCTCCATTGCTTTTTTCATATAGGCACGCACCGCATGCTCATTGCCTGGTGCGCCCGGCAATTCCGTTAATGTTTTAAACATATCTTTCGTTTCCTGTTTCATAACCGATCCCTCCCATTACTTCCTTTTCGTTCATTATACCGGAAATGGTCTCCGCTTTGGAATGAAGTGCCTTTTAGTTTTCCAAAAGAACGAAATCCTGTATACTCTAGAAGTATATGATTAGAGAAACAGGGGGATAGAACATGATAAAGTGTGATCGTACAGCTTTTTTGATCGGTGCGGCGGCCGGAGCAGCTGCAGCCGTTTTAATTCAAAAACAAACGTCCGAGTCGAAGAATACACCACCTGAGAAAGTGTTAAAACAAATTAAAGAAATATTTAAACAGCAAGGTCCAATCAACGGCTCATGGATTCAAATGAAACCGGAAGATTATGCACATAACGGCTTTCAAGTTTTAGTATATAAAGGTGGGATTTCCCGTCCAGGTAAAACGGGTAATGAACAATTTGAATTTGCAGCTGATGCAAAAACAGGTACACTTTTAAACGTAGATTCTGTTTAATAATCTAAAAAAAGCTCAAACGGTGATGACCGTTTGAGCTTTTTTTATCCCGCTTCTCCTTCGTTTCATTGAGCTAGAGCAGCCCTCCAAGCTAGGCCTGAAGCGACCTAAAACCGTAGTTCTAAGGAAGAAGAGCTAAGAAGTCGTTTGATCAACAATAGTGTTTAACATCACCTTTTATTTAGTAAATGAAGTTTCACTTTGTTAGACGCGGCTGAAATTTCGCTTCGGCCCGATAAATACGCTGGCCTTTTGCTGAAAATTTCTCTTCATACTCTGTCATCACATTGCCTTCAAACCCACTGTTATGTAAGTCTAGACTCACGTAAGTAAGCAGCATGCCATACTCCGAAAAACTCTTCAATGAATATTCAAAAAGGCTCTGATTATCCGTTTTGAAATGCACTTCGCCGCCTTCTGGCATAAGTTCTTCATATAGATTTAAAAACGTTTTATACGTTAAACGGCGCTTCATGTGACGGGTTTTTGGCCACGGATCGGAGAAGTTTAAGTACACTTGGTTCACTTCTCCTTTTTCAAAGTAGTCAAAAAGATTAGAACCGTCCACATTTAATAATTTCAAATTAGGCACATCAGCTTCAATTACTAAATCCAGTGCAGATACAATGACACTTTCATACAACTCAATACCGATGTAATTAATGTCTGGATGTTGTTTCGCCATACCGGTCACAAATTGCCCTTTCCCAGTTCCAACTTCAATATGTATCGGATTATTGTTACCGAAAATAGTATGCCATTGCCCTTTTTTAATGGCTGATTCTGGAATAATATATTGCGGATGAGCATCGATTTTTTCACGTGCCCACGGCTTATTTCTTAAACGCATCGTGCCTTTTCTCTCCATTTCCGTATAAATTCTTATCCTCATTCAATAACTGATGCAATGCAGCAATGCTTTTGTTCATATCATGAAAACGGCCTTTTTCACCATCCCATTCAATTGACAATAACAGTTGAGCAGTCGCATACCATTTCATCCGCCGAAAAAAAGAAGGGGTTAATTGGATGCCATACTGCGTAAGCCAGCTTGTCCAATTTTCCCGTTCAACGTAGCCAAACAGCAATGTACCAAGGTCAATTGCTGGATCGGCAATCATCGCTCCATCCCAATCGATTAAATACAAGTCATCCTCATCTGATAAAAGCCAGTTATGATGATTTACATCACCATGACAGACGACAAGCTCTGATTCTGGCACTGAGGGAGGCTTTGTTTCGAGAAATCGGACGGCTGCTGCCACATCTGGGTGTGTATACATCACGTCAATTGCCGCATGAACTTCATCAAGCATCATCGATGGCAAAAAAGGCTTTTTACCTAGCCTCTTTAGCATGGACAATAACGGTTCTGAAGTATGAATTTTCCCCATTAGTTTTGCGACACGGTCAAATTTCATTTCTTCAGGCGTAAGCTCTCGTCCGTTCATCCAATGCTGCGCTGAGATCACATCTCCATTTTCAAGACGCTTTGTCCAGACAAGTTTCGGAACGACTCCTTCAGCCGAGAGCATAGCAAGAAAAGGAGATGAGTTTCGTTTTAAAAAGAACTCTTGCCCTCCCTGTCTTGCAAAAAATGCTTTTCCGGTTATGCCACCTGCCGGTGTTATCTCCCAGTCTCCGCCGAGAAAGTGTTCCACAATACCTCACCTATTTCACAGAAAAAGACAGCAGCCGCTTCGAAAAACAATTACTGTCTTTAAAATTTATATTATTGTACTTTTATTGTAATTGTATCAAACATTGTATCATGAATATTCGCTTTCTACCAGTTCATTTCAAGACAAAGCTATCGAACAAAAACTGCACAGCTAAATCCGTCTACATGGCCGGTTACGAGTCCTTTTGCAACTGGTTTAGTACTAACAATTGAACTAGATACAATTTGATCCCATGAGTTACCTTCTGGAAGAATGAAGCTCGAGATGGAAGCACCGGTATTAAATGACAGCAATATATCGTGCCATTCACCATATAAGCCAACATCTTTTAACCAAATCGATAATGTGTCGACATTTGATGGCCATCTCACAATATGGTGACAAATTTCTTCTTCTGTTCTCATTCGCCATGCACCGTGTGATTTACGAAGCCGAATTAAACCTTTCACGTACTCCACTTGATCAATATACTCTCCGCGTCGGCGCCAGTCGATTTGATTAATGATATCCGAACTCGTATAGCTGTTTTCTACACCATGCTTCGTCCGACAAAATTCCTGTCCAGCGTGTATAAATGGAATACCTTGCGACAATAAAACAAAGGCGGTAGCGAGCCTGTGTTTTCGTTTATTTTGCAAAATATCTCCTGGGAAACAAGCTTCAAGTTTATCCCAAAGCGTATAATTATCGTGGCATTCCACATAATTCACTGATTGCGCGGGTGAATGAAACAGGCGATCAATGCCTGCACACCCTGCATTTGCTGTATACGCAGCAAATGCATGATCCATTAATTGGCTATTCCCAAAGGCAAAGCCCGGTTCGAATAATTGAAACGTGCTCCCTTTAATAGAATCCCGAAACCGGTCATTAAAAAAGGCTGTGCCCGGCAGCTGCTGTTCATTTTGAATCGTCGATTTTTTCTCGGGTGGGAGTGATGTGGTTAAATCCCATCCTTCCCCAAGAATGATGGCACCGGGTTTCTTTGCACGTACCCGCTTTACCGCCTCTTGCATCGTTTCTATGTCGATCAATCCCATTAAATCAAATCGGAAACCATCAATATTGTAGGCTGTTAACCAATAGTCAAGCGAATCGAGAATGAATTTCCTCGCCATCTTCCGCTCCGATGCAAAATCATTTCCGCACCCTGATCCATTTGACGGCATACCATCAGGTCCTTGCCTAAAATAATAACCAGGAATAAGCCGTTCAAATGAAGATGTTTCTCGAATGAATACATGATTGTAGACGACATCCATAATAACGCGTAGTTCTTTTTTATGCAGTGCCTCAATCATCCTCTTTAATTCAATTGCACGAGCATATAAATCAGCAGCATTTGTACTAAAACTTCCTTCCGGAACATTGAAATAAAGCGGATTATAACCCCAATTATAGTTCGCGGAGGCATCAACATCTGAAACACCGAAAAAATCAAAAAAGGGTAAAAATTCAACATGTGTCACACCGAGCGACGCTACGTAATCCAGTCCTGTCGGCTGTCCATCCGGACTTTGCGTCCCTTCTTCCGTTAGACCAAGATACTTTCCACGCTGTTTAATCCCGCTTTCTGGCTGAACCGATAAATCCCGAATCGATGCTTCATAAATAACTGCATCGAGCGGTGAAGAAAATGGCGGCAATTTGTTTTGTGAGACGTGCATCTGATTTTCATCCACTATACGTGCCCATTCACTATGAACGGAGACCATTTTTGCATACGGGTCTACCGCTTCATGCCAAATATTATTAATACGCACTTGATACTGGTAATAATAGCCTTCTGCCTGTTCAGGCAATGTGGCTTCGAACGTACCGCGGGGGCCCCGCTTCATCGTAATGTAGCGCAGTGGGCTGTCAGAACGTTCTTTAAACTTTACAAATGCTTCTGTGGCTGTGGGCGCCCACACACGAAAGTTTGTTTCTTCTGGACTGTACCTCGCCCCAAGCTCCCCATCATAATAAAATAAATGATCGAATTCTTCTGTTCGAATGACAGATCCCATTTGCAAATCAGTCCGCATCAACCGTTCATCGAGAATAATATGCTCAACCCCAAAAGCCGGTGTGTCCGATACGTGGCAAACATACTTCACCATCATCTCAAATTCCTGCTTTTCTACAATCGTCATTTTTGTCACATCATGTCCGCTTTCGATGTAGAAAAAGGCAGACTTCCCCTCGTAGTAGTGCTTAGGTAACAAAACGGTCACTTCATTTAATTTATCTAAATATGCATTAAATGGACGGGTGTTTATCATTATGATTCCTCCTCTTCCCATTCCGGGCGGCGGATGCTGATCGTATCTGCGTGATCTAGCAATGCTTTAGCGGCTTTTAGCTGAATCGTCTTAAGTGGTGATGACATATTTCTCATATAATGAAACCATGTGTCAAACACGCGTTTATCAACATAATCAATACCAGACGGCGCGCTGGGATAATCAATATAGCCATTACGGGATACGATTGCTTTTCGAACTGGAAGATCAATCTTTTCATACCGCAACAGCTTCTTGACGAGCGTTTCAGTTCTCGACAGTGATAAGACTGGACTAAGCAGCTTTGATTCTGACTCCCCGTAGCGTTTAGTCCAAAATCGCTCCGCAGTTCCTAAAAAAACAGCTTCATTTTGTTCTTCTAAGAAAGTAAGACACCACACTTCAATCGGCGTTACGATGACGATGTCAAGTTCAACTATTGCTTTTTGAAATCGTATAATCGGTTCATAAAAGACAAGAAATGTATCCGGCAGACGCTTCAATAAAAATTTTAATTGTTCATCAACGTAGTATTTATGATCAAGAGGTGATTTATGAAGCAATGTCGAACTTGCCCACTTCACCTGAAAATGATACATTTTTTCAACAAATAGTTTCTTCACATCTTCTTCTGTCCGTAAAAATGTCGATTCTTTCTCATTAATAGAAAACATCGTTGTATCTTCCACTTTCTGAATCGATTCTTCTTCTGGCGGCAGGTGTACTTTTTTTGAAAAGATGGAACGAAAAAAACCAGTTCGTTCTTTTTCCCGTTCAATCATCCAGTCATCTTCTATTTGGACAAGCTCTGTAAATGAGGCAGCTTGATAATGAGCCCATTTCTCTTGAAATCTTCCCCATTCCTGCTTTTTTAAACGGACATAGCGGGCTGGATAATGAAACAAATCATTTTCATAACGGGATATGTAATTTTGTAATTTAATTAACTGCGCCATGAGATTAGTCCTCTCTCGTTTCATTTAACAAGTATGACCATTTTTTTGTATATTTAGGGTTTTCCAAATGATTGGTTTCATACAAAGCCACTTCCTTGATAATAAAATCCTTCCATCCTGGCGCAGCAACAGGTTTATATGGCATATCTCCGTTCCACTTTCTTGCTGTCGTTAAATGAGGGCAATATGGCCTTTTATCAAGTTTAAACCCCGCTTTTGTGCAAACATTCACAGTGATCGACTGCAAGCGGTACAATTCCTCCGGTTCGTCTGTACCTATCCAGAAAACTCGAGGTGATGCTGGCAAACCAAAGGTAGAAAAGGTAGTGAGCTTTAATGGAAATGAGGAGATCACTTTTAACGTTTTTTCCAGCTCTATACATACTTCTTCAAGTAATCGTTCTTCTGCATTCCCTATAAACGCTAATGTGATATGATAATCTTCCGGATGTGTAAATTTCTTAAAAGGAAAGCGGCGCTGCTTCATCTCATGAAAAATAGTTTTTTTCATCTCGTCGGGTATTACAATCGCGAAAAAATAATGCGGTTTCATTTTCTCCCCCTGAATCTCTCTTAATTTAATAAAAAGTGCATAATATTTCCACTTTTAATCATTGTATATGGATTGGATTTATTTGAATGATATGATTTAATAAAAGATATAGAAAGGATGACTTTTAATGAAAGTAGTTCATACTATTGCAAATTTGATTGGCGATACACCTGTCGTCAAATTGCAGCGTCTGTCGCCTGAACATGGAGCGGACGTATACGTAAAATTAGAATTTTATAACCCAAGCAGAAGCGTAAAAGATCGGGCTGCTTATAATATGATAATGGAAGCAGAGAAATCAGGCAAATTGGCGCCTGGTGCGACCATTATTGAACCGACAAGCGGTAACACTGGCATTGGCATTGCGATGAATGCTGCAGCACGGGGGTACAAAGCCATTCTCGTTATGCCTGATACGATGACGAAAGAACGAATCAATATTTTAAAAGCATACGGCGCCGAAGTTGTGTTAACACCTGGCGATAAAAAAATGATGGGGTCGATCGAAAAAGCGAAGGAATTAGCAAAAAATATTCCCGGCAGTTATATTCCAATGCAATTTGATAATCCTGCAAATCCAGACGCTCATCGCGACACGACCTCAGCTGAAATTATCGATGCAGTTAATCAAATTGGCAAGAACTTCGCTTCATTTATTGCGAGTTCTGGAACAGGCGGCACCATTACAGGGACGGGCGAAGAGTTAAAAAAAGTATACCCAGAAATGACGGTTCATGTCGTCGAGCCTGCAGGATCTCCTGTACTATCCGGCGGCAAGCCTGGCAAACATAAACTTATCGGCACGAGCCCCGGCTTTGTTCCTAAAACACTAAACACAGATGTATACGATTCGATTTTTAAAATTGAAGATGATGATGCCTATACGATTACACGCCGCTTAGCGGCAGAAGAAGGCATTTTAGTCGGTCCTTCTGGAGGTGCGACATGTTTTGCTGCTATCCAAGTGGCAAAAACATTAACGAAAGACGACATCGTTATCTGTATCGCACCTGATACCGGTGAACGCTACTTAACAACAGACGTTTTCCATTATAACTAATAGAGGAGATCCCCTTTTCACTGAAAAGAGGGGATCTTTTACTATACGTCATGTTTGCTCTTTCTTGCCTGCTAGTTCTACTATCGCTCGCGCATATATCGCCGCAGCTTGAAATAAGTCTCCTACAAAAGCGTATTCATCTTTTTGATGGGCGACATCTGGACGCCCCGGAAACAGCGCACCGAATGCAACACCTGTTTTCAACGCCCGGGCGTACGTTCCGCCGCCAATTGACAGCAGTTCCGCTTTTTTGCCTGTCTCTTCTTCATATACATTCTTCAATGTTTCAATAAACGGATCATCCGGTTGTACATAATGAGGTTCACTGTTCGATATAACAGAAAGTTCCGCTTTTTCTGTTTGAATCCTCTTTTTCAGCTTTTGTATTTCTTCATTAAACAAAAATGATACCGGATAGCGTACATTTATGCCAATTTGAGCTATCCTCTCTTTTTCATAACGAAAAATGGCTGCATTTACAGTTACGTCCCCCATTTCACTATCAGTCGCCGCGATCCCAAGTGCCCGCCCGCGCGTGTCACCTTCAAAATAACGGATCATAAAATTAATATAAGCGAGAGAAGCTGCATCAAGATGCTGATTGCTCAAAAACCGGGCTAACGTGAGCGCTGCATTCTGTCCCCGATCCGGCTCCATGGCATGCACAGATGTTCCTTTCATTTCAAGAACGACAATACCGTTTTCAATATGGTAATTCCCCTCAAGATTGGACTCCTTTATATATTCTGTGTAGTTTTGTAAAAATAGTGTATGATTTTGATCAATTAATAACGAAACATGGGCTAAATCTGGTACCATATTGTACCTTTTTCCTGATTTAAACGCTATCATCGTAACGGCCGAGGTATCTGGCACTGGCAATGGGAGATCGATCTGCACATCAGCAATTCCTTTTTCCGCGAAAATAATAGGAAAATCAGCGTCCGGAGCAAATCCAACACTTGGCATTTCCTCCGTTTTAAAATAACGCTCAACACATTGCCAGTCACTCTCTTCATCGGTGCCAATAATCATCCGTACTCTTTTCTCAAGCGGAATCTCCAGTTCTTTTACGATTTTCATCGCGTAATAGGCTGCCATTGTTGGTCCTTTATCGTCAATAGCTCCCCTGCCGAATATTTTGCCTGATTCGAGTTCTCCAGCAAACGGTTCACGGGTCCAGCCGTCCCCTGCCGGTACAACATCTACATGGCATAATAGCCCAACCAATTCATCCCCTGAGCCTATCTCTAAATGACCGGCCACATTTTCTATGTTTTTTATGGTGAATCCGTCTTTTTCAGCAAGTGATAGCATATAATCGAGCGCTTTTTTTACTTGATTTCCAAATGGTGCTTCTGGTGTCCCTTGCTCGTCTTTAACACTTGGAATTTGAATGAGTTTTTGAAGATCAGCTATAAATCCGTCACGCCGCCTCATTATTTCCTCCATCCAATTTATATTATTCACAGCAATTCCTCCTTGTTTTTATTTTACAACGGAATGTATTAACAAACCAACTTCAGTTTTATTCATTAAATTGTAAATTTTCTGAACATATATTTACAATGAGTGTTATTTTCCGATTAAAGGCATAATATCATTAAAAAAGAGTAAACAAAGTGTAAATTCAGCCTTTTTTTCTAGCAAAATAAGTATAAATACAGTACACTTTAATTGTCAGACACTTTACACTATTATGCAAAGGAGATGTCTGAGACATTTTACTATAATGAGTAAGATCATTTGCTGCCGTCTGTTGTGATGCCTCAGGGAAAAAAGATGAGGGAGTGGTTTTTTGAAACCGACTACAAATCGGATGCTAAATCGCATTAAATCTGTCTACATGTATATTAAAGAAAACGGTACTGTGACCACACAGGATATTGTAGATGAGTTTGGCATCACCCCACGCACCATTCAACGCGATTTAAATGTACTGGCTTATAATGAGCTCGTCTTTAGTCCAACACGCGGAAAATGGACAACGACAGAAAAAAAGGTGAGAATGACATCGTAATGTACCCCTTTCATACTAAAAAAACGGCTGCCTCTGATACGGGCAGCCGTTTTTTTATTTTCCTTTTAAGATAGATACTTCTTTTTCAGTCAATTCCCTATATTCACCGAGCTCAAGTGATTCATCCAGTAAAAGGGGTCCCATTGATAAACGTTTTAAGTACAGCACTTCTTTACCAACCGCTATAAACATGCGCTTTACTTGATGGAATTTCCCTTCTGTAATGGTCAGTTCGATTTCAGATTCGGCCCCGTCCGATAAAATGACAAGTTCAGCCGGCTTCGTTACGTAGCCATCTTCCAATGTCACACCTTTAGCAAAAGCATGCACATCTTCCCCCGTTACATCTCCTTTTATTTGAGCATAATACGTTTTCTTCACATGTCGCTTCGGTGAAAGCAGGCTATGAGACAATTGTCCATCATTCGTAAGCAAGAGCATGCCCTCTGTATCTTTATCAAGCCGTCCAACCGGATGCGGGTCGAAATGTTTGTGAGATTCATCAAGTAAATCAATGACCGTTTCATCATGTTTATCTTCTGTTGCTGAGATAACCCCACCGGGCTTATTCATCATTAAATAAATAAATTCACGATACTGTACAGGTTCGTCAAAAAAACGAACATCATCCACAGCCGGGTCCACATGGATTTTTGCATCCTTGACCATCAATCCATTTACAGTCACCCCGCCGTCTTTAAGCAGTTTTTTTACTTCTTTCCTGGTGCCGACTCCTGAATTCGCAAGCATTTTATCAAGACGCATCTTTTCCCTCTTTTCTATAATTAAGCTTTTTTCAAGCGCAGTTTTCGTTTTATTCCATCTAAGCGGGAGCCGAACAATGCATCTAAAAGCCCTAACTTGCTGCTTAAGGCAAAATAGACAATCGCTCCTGCAACTCCGCAAATAATAATAATTAAGAAAGACGGCCACATGGAAGCTGGAGAAAGAACAAGTGAAAGCAAACGATATAGACCGAGTACAACAAGGGACATCACCACATTTAACAGAACAATCAAGCTGACTTTTTTCCCAATCGACTGAAATGAATAGCCGGCAAAATAACGAATAACAATTAAGTTAATTATAATCGATGACGCAAATCCAAGCGCTGTTGCATAAACAGCTCCTTCTGTTTCAAACATTTTTATAAGCGGGATATTCAATGAAAGTTTTACTAAAAGACCTGTCAGCAAACTTAAAATGGTAAATCGCTGCTCATTGATCCCCTGCAAAATGGCTGCTGTAACCGAGAAGAGCGCAAATAATATCGCCACTGGTGCATAAACACGCAATACATCTGTCCCAAGTTCACTATGAGCATAAAATACGGAATACAGCGGTTCTGCCAGCAGCGCAATGCCGATCGCCGCCGGTATCGTTAAGAACAGCAACACTTCAAATGTTTGATCAAGCTGCCGTTTCACTACAGCCTGATCACCTTTTACAAATGAACTCGTTACCATCGGCACAAGCGTCATCGCAAAAGCAGTCGCCAATGAGACAGGGATAATAACTAATTTTTGTGTACTAAAGTTCAATACACCAAATGCCGCAACGGCCTGATTCTCTAGGCCAATTTCTGACATGGCCCTCGAAAAGGTCACTTGATCAACGAGCTGATAAAGCGGAATCGCAATACCGACAAAAATAAATGGAATGGCATAAAGGACAATCTCTGAATACATGCCGTACAATGAAACATCTGTCTGCCCTTTGTCTTTTTTCAACAATTCATCTAAATGCTTTTTCCGCTTGAAAAAATACCAGAATAAAACGAGCAGACCGAAAATCGCTCCAATAAACGCGGCAAATGTTGCCACGCTGATTGCGGTAACAACGGAGCCGCCCATTAAATGAATGACAACGTATGCACCAGTAAGCAAAAAGGCGATACGGGCGATTTGCTCCACAACCGTCGATACAGCGGATGGTCCCATTGATTGATGTCCTTGGAAAAAACCGCGCATTATACTCATAAATGGAACGATGATGAGCGCAAAACTTACAGCACGAATGACCGTCGTCACTTGTTCAACTGTATAGACTTGCTCATTATCTGGAATAGACAATTCCGCAAAAAATGGTGCAAATACATACATAATAAGAAAAGCGGCAAACCCCGTCAGTATCATCAATAAAAGGCCTGACTTAAAGAGCTTTCGCCCGACTGCATATTCTTCAATCGCATTATATTTTGCTATGTATTTCGATACAGCAAGCGGTACACCCGCTGTTGCAATGCTAATAAATATTGTATACGGCACGTAGCCGTAGCTATACAAAGCAGCCGCTTCTTCTCCACCTATAATTTTATAAAATGGAATGACATAAAAAAGACCAAGAAACTTGGAAATGAACGTTCCAAGCGTTAAAATGAACGTTCCGCGTATTAAATTGGATGACATCGTTTAATCCCTCATTCTTAAAAATAGAGCAACAATTATTAGTGTAACTCTTTCGTTTGTTTCTGACAATTTTTTTCACGTCTGCTATAATGAACAAAGTTTAAATTAGGAGATGACGTTATGTACGACGTAATCGTTGTAGGCGGCGGGCCAGCCGGGCTAATGGCGGCTATTGCGGCCGGACGCGCGGGTGCACGCACACTATTAATTGATAAAGGAAAAAAACCAGGCAATAAACTGCAAATTTCTGGCGGGGGCCGATGTAATGTAACAAATCGGCTGCCGGTAGAAGAAATCATTCGCCATATTCCGGGCAATGGACGATTTTTATACAGCGCCTTTTCTGTCTTCAGCAACGAAGACATTATCCGTTTTTTCGAAAATCTAGGTGTAAAATTAAAAGAAGAAGATCATGGCCGCATGTTCCCTGTGTCCAATCGAGCACAGGATGTCGTTGAAGCACTGCTTAATGAATTAAAACGTCTTCGCGTCGATTTACGGCTTGAATCACCTGTGAAAAAATTAGTCATGAATGACCAGCGAATAATGGGTGTCCGGCTCCAATCCGGTGAAGAAATTCGCGCCGGAGCGGTTATCCTCGCAACAGGAGGCAAAGCGGTTCCGCAAACTGGATCAACAGGCGACGGATATCCGTGGGCTGAACGAGCCGGCCATACTATAACGGAGCTTTTTCCAACAGAAGTACCCATCACATCAAAGGAATCATTTATCATCAATCGATCCATGCAAGGGCTGGCGCTTCGCGACGTTGGATTATCCGTTCTAAATAAAAAAGGCAAAGCGATCGTCACGCACCGAATGGATATGCTCTTTACGCATTTCGGATTATCCGGCCCTGCAGCCCTTAGATGCAGCCAATTCGTCGTAAAAGAATTAAAAAAAAATGGCTCTCCTGTCTACATGTCCATCGACGCATGGCCGGATCGGAATGAACATGAAGCAGGCATTGAAATCCGCAAATCTTTAAAAGAAGAACCTAAAAAAGCAATAAAAAATAGTTTGAAAAGCCTGCTCCCGGAACGTTATTTACACTTTTTGCTTGAACGTGCAAACATTGATTTAGATACGCCTGGCAATCAAGTGGCAGACAACGCGATTCGCGAACTCGCTTCCTTGATAAAAACATTTAAACTAGCCGTCAATGGCACATTGCCGCTTGAAAAAGCATTTGTTACCGGCGGCGGTGTATCAGTGAAAGAAATCGAACCGAAAACGATGGCTTCCAAAAAGAAAACCGGCCTCTTTTTCTGCGGGGAAATTATCGATATTCATGGCTACACAGGCGGCTATAACATTACTTCTGCATTGATTACGGGTCATATTGCCGGCACGAATGCCGCCAAGCTTAAGTAAATGATAAAATCTAAAAAAAGGCTGTGCGAAAAAAATCGCACAGCCTCTTTTTCTTTTTTATTTCGGTGCTGTTTCACCTGTATACTCCAGCATGCCGCCTATCATATTTACTGCTTTATAGCCATTTTCGATCAAATAGCGCGACACATTTTCGCTTCGCATGCCGGAACGGCATATGATAATATATTCTGTTTCTTTATTGAGGCGGTCCAAATTTTGAGGAATTGTGCCCATCACAATATGTTCAGCTTGTGGAATCATGCCTTCTGCTACTTCTGTATCTTCACGTACATCAATCAGTTCAACGTTTTCTCCGCTTTCAACCTTTTGTCGTACTTCTTCTGCTGTAATCGTTGGAATCATTTTTATCACCCTTTCTCATTAATTAGCAACAACGTTGACCAGTTTTCCTGGAACGGCAATCACTTTACGTATCGTCTTGCCGGCAAGATCTTCCTTGAACTTTTCATCCATCAGTGCCATCTCTTCCATCTGTTCCTTCGTTGCATCTTTTGAAACCATTAATTTCATTCGTAGTTTTCCATTTAACTGAACCACGATCTCGACTTCGTCATCGATTAACTTCGATTCATCAAATGTTGGCCATTCTTCATACGTTATCGTTTCATTATAGCCGAGCTTTTCCCACAATTCTTCTGCCAAATGGGGTGCAAGGGGCGCCAACAATTTTACAAAGCCAGACGCAAAATGAACAGGGATCGTTTCCGCTTTATTCGCTTCATTTACAAATACCATCATTTGTGAAATCGCTGTATTAAAATGAAGACTATTATAGTCATCTGTCACCTTTTTCACCGTTTGATGGTACACTTTTTCAAGTTCTGTGCCGCTTTCTGTTACTTTTTTCGTTATCGTTCCATTATCTGTTACGAACAAACGCCAAATTCGATCAAGGAACCGGCGCGCACCGTCAATACCCGTTGTACTCCATGCAACAGAAGCGTCTAACGGCCCCATGAACATTTCATATAAACGCAGTGTATCTGCTCCGTGACTTTCAACAATTTGGTCCGGATTCACAACGTTTCCTTTTGATTTACTCATTTTTTCATTGTTTTCACCGAGAATCATTCCTTGGTTAAACAACTTCTGGAACGGCTCTTTCGTATGAACTACACCTAAATCATATAGTACTTTATGCCAAAAACGCGCATACAGAAGATGAAGAACGGCATGTTCTGCACCGCCGATGTAAATATCAACTGGCAGCCATCGTTTTAATTTTTCCGGATCCGCCAGTGCTTCCGCATTATCCGGATCGATAAAACGAAGATAATACCAGCAGCTTCCTGCCCATTGCGGCATTGTATTGGTCTCACGGCGTCCTTTTTTACCGGTTACCGGATCAACCACATTTACCCATTCTTCAATGATGGCAAGCGGTGATTCCCCCGTACCCGATGGACGAATTTCGGTTGTTTTAGGCAAGACGAGCGGCAATTCTGATTCTGGAACGGCTGTTGATGTCCCATCCTCCCAGTGAATAATGGGAATCGGCTCACCCCAATAACGCTGGCGACTGAATAGCCAGTCGCGCAGGCGATACGTCACTTTTTTCGTGCCGACTCCTTCTTTTTCAAGCCACCGGATCATCGTTTGAATGCCGTCTTCTTTATTTAAACCATTCAAAAAGTCGGAATTCACATGCTTGCCGTCGCCTGAATAAGCTGCTTCTTCAACATTTCCGCCAGCTACGACTTCCGTAATCGGCAGTTCAAATTTCTTCGCAAATTCATAATCCCGCTCATCGTGCGCAGGAACGGCCATAATCGCTCCGGTTCCGTATGTGATTAATACATAATCAGCAATCCAGATCGGCATTTTTTCACCATTAACTGGATTGACTGCATACGCCCCCGTGAAGACACCGGTTTTATCTTTTGCAAGATCTGTACGCTCAAGATCACTTTTCATTTTGACTTGATTTATATATGTTTCAACCGCTGATTTTTGTGCCGCTGTCGTTATTTTATCAACAAATGGATGTTCCGGCGCAAGTACCGCATACGTTGCGCCAAATAAGGTGTCGGGACGCGTCGTGAAAACCGTGAACGTCTCATCGTATCCATCGATGGCAAATGTTACTTCCGCCCCTTCAGAGCGTCCGATCCAGTTGCGCTGCATTTCTTTAATGCTTTCCGGCCAATCAAGCTCGTCTAAATCTTCAAGTAAACGATCCGCATACTTCGTAATTTTCAGTATCCATTGACGCATTGGACGGCGCTCGACCGGATGGCCGCCCCGCTCTGATTTTCCATCAATCACTTCTTCGTTCGCCAGTACTGTCCCAAGCGCCGGGCACCAATTCACTGGTACTTCATCTACGTACGCGAGATCTTTTTTATACAATTGCAAGAAAATCCATTGCGTCCATTTATAATAATTGGGATCAGTCGTGTTAATTTCGCGGTCCCAGTCATAGGAGAAACCGAGTGATTTAATTTGACGGCGGAAATTATTAATGTTCTGCTCCGTAAATTCAGCAGGATCATTACCTGTATCAAGTGCATACTGTTCCGCTGGAAGGCCGAATGCATCCCAGCCCATTGGATGAAGGACATTGTATCCCTGCATGCGTTTGAAGCGGCTTAAAATATCAGTTGCTGTGTAGCCTTCTGGATGCCCAACGTGAAGCCCTGCGCCAGATGGATAGGGAAACATGTCTAGTGCATAAAATTTCGGTTTTTCCGGTTCTTCGTTCGTTTTAAATGTTTTATTCTGCTCCCAGTATTGCTGCCATTTCTGTTCAATTTGCTTATGATCGAAATTCATTCGTTGAACCTGCCTTCCATCTTATGTAATCTACAAATGAAAAAACCCCCGCCCCAAAATATGGGACAGGAGAGAATTGTCTCTTCCTGTGGTACCACCCAATTGTGATTGTACGCGTTGAGTAAACCGGACTGCACCATCCGCCGGCTCTCTTCATTATAAACCTTTAACACCCATTGTAAAAAAATTTCGGTTAATATGCAAGCGCATTTTACCAGGGGACCCGGTTCATGTTAAAATTTTATCCGAGGAGAGATGATCATGACAAATCCGTTTCCATACGCAAGTGACGATAAGCGTTACCATACATGGAACTATCATTTACGTGAGCATTTTGGCCATAAAGTGTTTAAAGTGGCACTTGACGGAGGCTTTGACTGCCCAAACCGTGATGGTACTGTCGCGTTTGGGGGCTGTACATTTTGCAGCGCAGCCGGTTCCGGTGACTTCGCCGGCGATCGGGTGGATCCGCTTGAAAAACAATTTCACGACATAAAAGCTAAAATGCATCAAAAATGGAAAGACGGCAAATATATGGCCTATTTTCAGGCATACACTAACACACATGCGCCTGTTCAGGTGCTTCGTGCGAAATACGAACGTGTACTCGAGCAAGAGGACGTTGTCGCATTATCGATTGCAACACGTCCAGACTGCCTGCCTGAAGATGTCGTGGACTATTTAGCCGAACTAAATGAACGCACTTATTTATGGGTGGAACTTGGTTTGCAAACGGTGCATGACCAAACAGCCCAATTGATTAATCGGGCACATGACTTTCAAACTTATATTGAAGGTGTTGAAAAACTGCGGAAACACAATATTCGTGTCTGCTCCCATCTTATAAATGGCCTTCCGCTTGAAACACCCGAAATGATGATGGAAACCGCTCAGGCAGTAGCTGATTTGGATGTACAAGGAATTAAAATTCATTTGCTGCATTTATTAAAAGGAACGCCTCTTGTAAAACAATACGAAAAAGGATTGCTTAACTTTTTATCATTCGATGACTATGTTCATCTCGTATGTGATCAACTTGAAATTTTACCGCCAGAAATGGTCATTCACCGCCTCACAGGTGATGGGCCCATCCATTTAATGGTCGGGCCGATGTGGAGCGTAAACAAATGGAAAGTTTTAAATGCGATTGACGCTGAACTCGTCCGGCGTGGCAGCTGGCAAGGTAAATGGTACAATAAGGCCGTGTTGCAGCTATGACACTGGATGGCATTTTACCATTTGCTCGAATTCTGCTTGAAAAAACGATATCTTCCGGCAGTTTCGCTGTCGACGCTACAGCAGGCAACGGGCACGATACCCTCTTTTTAGCGAATCTCGTTGGCAAATCTGGACACGTTTTCTCATTCGATGTGCAGGAACAGGCGATTAACCATACAAACGAACGATTGAAACAGGCGTATATTTCAAACCGTGTATCGCTTTTTCATGCCGGGCATGAGCAAGCAGCAAAGCTCATCTCAGCTGACTATCATGGCCGACTGTCCGCGGCTATTTTCAACCTTGGCTATTTGCCAAAAGGAGACAAATCAATCGTCACAAAACCCGATACAACAATTGAAGCGGTGCAGCAATTATTTAGGATGCTGAAACCAGGCGGTGTTATTGTGCTCGTCATTTACCACGGGCATGAAGAAGGCGCTGCTGAACGCGAAGCAGTCGTTTCATTCGCAGAAACGTTGGATCAAAAACAGGCTCACGTCATGCGGTATGAATTTATCAACCAGGCTAACAACCCGCCATTTATCATCGCAATCGAGAAGCGGTGAGTTCGATGATCAAAAAGCCCGTAGACATGAGGGGCAGTCCCATGAGTGTCTACGGGCTTTTTTTGCATGAATGGGCAGTGAGGCAGTTACTGAAGATGTTTCACTATATTTTGAAACATAAAAAACCGGTTACTCTGATTTGTACATTTTTCGAATTACTCTATACATTCGCCAATTCCAGTAAAAGAAAATACTCGAAAACCCCGCTGTATGAACGAGCTTTCGGCACTGGTTTTGTACACTTTTCTTTTTAGTTGCTTTTTCTTCTGACAAATAAACGGCTACAATCCCTTCAATTAAAAAAGAATGAAACCGTGCATGAGGAAGCAATTCTGTTCCTTTTTTCGCTTGCTGTAAAAAGTACAAAAATCGATCCATCATCACCGATTCATTTTCATAATATGTACAAAAATTCAGCTCGCCATCCTCCAGATCTTCTTCTTGATCGATAAAATAATCAAGTAAAATATGGATGCCTTGACCGAATGGAAAATAGCAGTCACGTATCATTTTAGCATATGTTGGCGTAAATACAGGTCCCATTGCACATGACATTAAGCAGTACACCCCAACTGTTGAACCGGTGCAAGCAGAAAATTCATACCACGTCATCTCCGGCAAATTTTCTTGATAGCTTTCAAACCAGCGGATCAGGCGTTCTTCCCGTTCTTCTTCTCGTACATGCTTATGAATTTGCAATTCACTGTAATACTGGCTTAATTCGAGCACATACGGCTTTGCTGACGAAAAAGACGGAGTGTTCGCAACAATACGCCGGCACCCTTCAACGAGTGCGTTTAAGTAGTCCCCATCGTCCTTCGTCTCGCGAAAACGGTAATAGTCCCTTTTGGCCTCGCCTGGAAAGAAACAGTCGTGCAGCGCTTCATGAAGCGCTGCAAAATCATCCGGGTTAAAGGACGTTGTCTGATCGCACAAATTATCAAGATAATCACAGATGAGCTGATACGGAACAATAAATGCAATGGCATCTGCTGATTTTTCATCTGCAAGCATGGAAATAATACCACCGGCTTCACAGTGAAAATACTTTTTTTCATATACGTCCATTGCTTGCTGACGAAGCTCTGGGTCGGGGATGCGTTCCGCTAGCTCTTTCCATTTACTCCATTCCGTTTTTACTGCTGGATAAATATTTTTATATGCTTTTCGCATTAATAATACCGAATTTTCAGGGACATTCATTAAGTTACCTCACTTTTCAATAATAAAACCAAGTGCGCGCAGACGATTATGAACAAAATCAATCGCATAACGAAACACATCTTCCCGCTCTGGTTCGTTAAAAATTTCATGATACAATTCAGGCCATTCTTTATACTGCAGCTCCGATACATTGATTTTTTTCGCAAATACGCGAACAGCATTGCTATCGACTATTTTATCATCACCAGCCTGCATAATAAGATGAGGAGTGTCGGGTATTTCACCGGGTCCGGCAGCAACCATTTTAATTGCCTGGATGACTTCACGATACCATCTAACAGACACTTTCCGCACAAACAGTGTATCTTCCTTATCAAACGCCCGCACTTCTTCATTCCTTGTCGACATCTCTACAGTAATACCCGAGTCAAATTTCAGCGATGGTGTCACAGTGTTAAGCCCATGTGACATCATGTTTAAATGCTTTGATGGTCCATGTTTCATTTTAAACAGCGGTGATGATAATATGACACCTGCAAGTTCAGGCTTCTGTTCCTGCAAATAACGAGTAACAATCAGCCCCCCCATGCTGTGACCGAATAAAAAAACCGGCACATCAAACTGATAGGCTGCATTCACCCAGTCAGAAACTTCATTCGTATATTCAGTAAAGGACGAAATGTGACCGCGCTTGGCACGTGATGTCATTCCTTGTCCAGGCAGGTCGCCCATCACAACATTAAACCCATTCTGCCGCCACATTTCAATAAGCCAGCCATAACGGCCATGATGTTCAAGTGCACCGTGTACGATGACAATCACACCTTTTGGCCGCCCTTCACATTCCCATTTCCACATAGTTGCTCTCCCCTTCAAAAACAACAATCGTTTTTTCTATTATACAAATCTTTTGGCTTTCGATAAAATAAAACGGTGCATATCCATAAAGAAAGGAGTTACAAGATGATTTATCCTTATAAAGACAAAGAACCAGAAATTGCAGAGTCTGCTTTTATTGCAGATCATGTTACCATTACCGGTGATGTGATCATTGGCGAGGAATCAACGATCTGGTACAATACTGTTATCCGCGGCGATGTGGCCCCGACTGTAATCGGAAATCGGGTCAATGTTCAAGACAATTCGGTCTTACATCAAAGTCCGAATAACCCGCTCATAGTAGAAGATGATGTAACGGTCGGCCATCAAGTTCTTTTGCATAGCTGTAAAATTAGAAAAGGTGCACTGATTGGCATGGGGTCTATTATTTTAGATAATGCCGAAATTGGTGAAGGTGCGTTCATCGGTGCTGGCAGCCTCGTTCCGCCCGGCAAAATCATTCCGCCGAACACAATGGCATTTGGCCGTCCGGCTAAAGTTATTCGCGATGTGACTGAGGTGGATCGTAAAGATATGGAACGAATCGTCCGTGAGTATATAGAAAAAGGACAATATTATAAATCTATTCAAAAATGACATACAGAATACACGAACAAAAAAGACGGCCTGAAAGTCAGTGACTTTTGGGCCGTCTTTTTATTATTTTGCTTCTGCTTTCAAAAGCTCAGCTTTATCTGTACGTTCCCATGGAAGATCCACGTCTGTACGTCCAAAGTGACCGTACGCCGCTGTTTGACGATAAATAGGACGGCGCAGATCAAGCATGTTAATAATTCCTGCTGGACGAAGGTCAAAGTGTCTGCGAATTAAGTCTACAAGAACTTCTTCTGAGACTATACCTGTTTCAAATGTGTCAACCGCAATAGATACCGGTTGTGCCACACCGATTGCATAAGCAAACTGAACTTCACATTTATCCGCAAGACCCGCAGCTACGATATTTTTCGCCACGTAACGAGCTGCATAGGCGGCCGAACGGTCTACTTTCGTTGGATCTTTGCCAGAGAAGGCCCCTCCGCCATGACGAGCGTATCCGCCGTACGTATCAACAATGATTTTACGGCCTGTTAAGCCCGCATCCCCCTGCGGTCCGCCAATTACAAAGCGGCCTGTCGGGTTAATAAAGAATTTGGTTTTACTATCCATCAATTCAGCCGGGACAACTTCATTAATGACCTGTTCACGAACTTCTTTTTGAATTTGCTCAAGTGTAATTTCCGGATGATGCTGAGTCGAAATAACGATTGTATCAACACGAACTGGCTGACCAGCTTCATCATATTCAACCGTTACCTGCGTTTTTCCATCAGGACGAAGGTAGTTAAGCACTTCCTCTTTACGCACCTGTGTCAGACGACGTGCAAGTTTATGTGCTAATGAAATAGGCAATGGCATTAATTCCGCTGTTTCGTTACATGCGTAACCGAACATTAACCCTTGGTCACCTGCACCGATTTCGTCGATCTCTTTATTCGTCATCTGGCCTTTACGCGCTTCGAGTGCTACGTTGACACCTGCGGCTATATCAGGTGACTGTTCATCAATCGATGTCAATACACCAGCTGTTTCGTAATCAAATCCATATTTTGCTCGAACATAGCCAATTTCTTTTATCGTTTCACGAACGATTTTTGGAATATCTACATAAGATGAAGTCGTAATTTCTCCGGCGACGAGTACGAGCCCCGTTGTGACAGATGTTTCTGCTGCTACACGAGCATTCGGGTCTTTGTCAAGAATTGCATCAAGAATCGCATCAGAAATTTGGTCACAAATTTTATCCGGATGTCCTTCCGTTACAGATTCTGATGTAAATAGACGACGCTGTTTTGTCATGAAAAAGTTCCTCCTTTAAATCAGTATGTGTACGGTACTCATATTCCCCCGATGATCCGAAAAATAAAAAAACTCTCCCGGCATAGAGAGAGGAAAGGTTGTTTTTTCTCGGGCCTTTCACTCTTATCGTCCAAGGTTGATCCTTGCTCAGGTTTAGCACCTTTTCCGCGTTTTATACGGCAGGTTGCTGGGTTTCACAGGGCCTGTCCCTCCACCGGCTCAGGATAAGAGTATCCGTTCAAATGTCAATGTTACGAAAGATCATTCATCATGTCAACCCGTTTCCCCTAGAAATAAAGATAAAAGACATGTGTCGGATTATTTATCAGAGAAAAACACGCTGTATAATCCCTGTGACCTGGTAAAAGGAAACGTTATATGATCCAATATTGCTCTTTCCTATTAATATAGTACAATGATTCAATCGTTAAAATTAAAAAAACGCATTGGGACAAAAAAAGTTCCTCAATTAGTATAGACTATTAATCTTAATGTGTTATACTATTTTTAACTTAACTATAACACACCTAAAACTTTGAAAAGGATGGTCGTACAAATATGAATTCTCTAACTGTTTCCAACGAAATCGGTGAACTGCTGAAAGGCTCAAATGTATTACAACAGCCTTCTGTACCTGTGCTTGTAGAAAAGGTACTTAAACGCGGTGAAGGGCTTTTAACTGCATCCGGCGCGGTTTGTGCTGAAACAGGCAAATATACAGGACGCTCCCCAAAAGATAAATTCACGGTCGAAGAAGCGTCTGTAAAGAATAAAATCGATTGGAACTCAAACCAACCGATCTCTGAGGAAAAGTTTACTAACTTGTACGAGAAAGTCCTCCGCCATTTAAAAGAAAAAGATGAACTGTTTGTTTTCAACGGCTTTGCTGGCGCAGACCATAGACATCGCCTGCCCATTCAAGTCATCAATGAATACGCATGGCATAACCTGTTTGCTCACCAATTGTTCATCCGGCCGACAGAAGAAGAACTTCGCACGCATGAAGCAGGATTTACAGTATTATCCGCTCCAACATTCCAAGCAGACCCTCTTGTGGATGGTACTAATTCCGAAACATTCATCATTATTTCATTTGAACAGCGCATTGTATTAATCGGTGGAACAGAATATGCGGGAGAAATGAAAAAATCAATCTTCTCGGTGATGAACTACCTTTTGCCGGAAAATAACGTATTGTCTATGCACTGCTCAGCAAATGTCGGCTACGAAGGTGATGTTGCCCTGTTCTTTGGTCTTTCCGGCACAGGCAAAACGACGCTTTCTGCTGATCCAAACCGGCGCTTGATCGGTGATGATGAGCATGGCTGGTCTGCAAACGGTGTGTTCAATATTGAGGGCGGCTGCTACGCAAAAACAATCGGCTTAACCCGTGAAAAAGAACCACAAATTTACGATGCGATCCGTTTCGGTTCCGTTCTCGAAAACGTTATCCTTGATCATGATACACGCATTCCAGATTATGCTGATAACTTGTTAACTGAAAATACACGTGCTGCTTACCCGCTTCAAGCAATTGATAATATTATTGATCCAAGCGTCGCGGGTCATCCACACACAATTATCTTTTTAACAGCTGATGCATTCGGCGTTTTGCCTCCAATCAGCAAGTTGTCAAAAGAGCAGGCGATGTACCATTTCTTGAGTGGATACACATCAAAACTTGCTGGTACAGAGCGCGGCATTACAAGCCCAGAAGCAACATTCTCAACATGCTTTGGCTCACCTTTCCTTCCGCTCCCTGCAACTGTGTATGCAGAAATGCTTGGTAAAAAAATTGACGAGCATAACGTGCAAGTATTCCTTGTGAACACAGGCTGGACAGGCGGCGAATATGGAACAGGACAACGCATGAAGCTTTCATACACACGTGCGATGATTCAGGCAGCACTTGAAGGAGAACTGAATAATGTTGAAACCTATACAACAAAAGTATTTGGTCTTCATATTCCCGTTCATGTACCAGGTGTTCCAGACGATGTATTAATTCCACGTAAATCATGGGCTGATCAAGATGCATTCATGGTCAAGGCGCAGGAACTTTCTGCTAAATTCCGTGATAACTTTAAAAAATTCACTGGTGTTCCTTCTGACATTGAAACACTTGGCGGACCTAAAATGTAAAGATAAACCCCTCCTGATAAATGGGAGGGGTTTTTTATCTTAATTCGTTGATTTCAATGATAAAAGCGTATACGTAATAGTTGTCTTATCCTTTTGCCATTCTACTTTTTCAATAAGTGCTGTCCCGCTTTGTTCACTGTCTTTCATTTTGTATACGGCTATCGGAATATCAATTGGATACAGACGGTAGCCGTTCTTTGTTAGCACAAATCTATTTTCCTCTTCCCGCTTTTCATTTCCTTTCGTGACAATCATCGTATTTAATTCCATTGGCATACCCATTATACATTCCCCTCCCCTTTTTCTTTCATCCATGCCGCAATTTCCCCGACAATTTTGCGGTTTACTGCAGGCGGTATGTAATGGTCATACTCGTTAAAATATAATGTGTCTGCCCCCTTCAACTTTTTTTCAAGACGGTATGCATGCTCGATCGACACATTGTCATCAAGTCGCCCGTGGATGATAAATACAGGAGCTGTTATTTTCGCAGCTTCATTTAGCGGCGTGCGCCATTCGTATTGCTCAGGCACTTTAGTCGGACTGCCGCCTATGACACGTTTCATCATTCTGCGCATATCGCTTCGTTCCTCATAGGTTAGAACCATATCCGATACACCGCCCCAAGTTACTAGCGATGAAACCGGTCTGTGAATGGCCGTTAAGATCGCCATAACCCCTCCTCTTGAAAACCCGAATACGTGAACACGCCCCTTTTTCACACGTTCATTTTTTTGCAGCAAGTCAAACCCGGAAAATGCATCTTGACGATCCTCTCCCGCAAAATCTTCATTTCCTTCACCGCCCCGATTACCCCGGTAAAATGGCGCAAAAACAATAAATCCTTCTGCTGCAAACTCTGCTATGCGGGCTGGACGTACCATGCCAACACTTTTAATGCCACCGCGCAAGTATAAGAGACCGTCATGCTGTTCATCGTCCAACGGTTCTGCTAGAAACCCTTTGACGCGCAGTCCGTCTGCTTCATACACAACCGTATATAGACGCACATGCGGATTTGGCGACGGATATGGTGTACGCTTTATCATAAAAGTCCTTTCCTTTCCAGCTCACGGAATGAGCAGGCGATTACATCGTCTTTCATTAAAAAAGAATAGAAATCCTCAAAACGCGCATGCAATAAATCTGCCGTTTCATTGTATGGGCCATCCGTTTCCAAATAGTCTTCTTTCTTCTCTATATCCATTATATGTGCAAAAAAAACCGCTTTTAGAAACGGTTTTTTTGGATCGTGGACATAATACTCTCCTATAAAGTGCAATTCGGCAACGCGGGCACCAGTTTCTTCCCATACTTCCCGGCGTGCCGCCTCTTCCAGCGTTTCATCTTTTTCCTTTTTTCCTCCAGGAAATTCAAGACCACGCTTCCGATGTTTTGTTAACAACCAGCCTTCCTTATACCGACAAATAATAAAGACATGCGTCGGTGACTCCCTGAAAGCACCGCGCTCAAATGTCATATTGACAGAAAATCCATTTTTGTCTATAAAAGTATGCATCCATGAACCCTCATCTCTACTTCATATCACTCTATTATACTTCATTACGCATCTTTTTTATATGTGAACGCGTATCCTCATCACCGAGTTCATACAATTTATCATATACCTCCATCATGTTTTGATCATATTGATCATTATCTTCATCCATATGATATTGAACATACGGCACATGTGAACGCCAGAACGTACGAGAATCTGCTCCCTTCATCTCATTAAATATTCCGCGCAAATCTTGAATTTCCTTCTCATTTGCAAAAATACGAAAGTTCCAAGGCGACACATCGGATCTTGACTGAATTTCCCCATTTGCCATCTGTATATAATAGGCCTGTTTTTCCATGTGAATCCCTCCTTTTCCCATAGAGTGCCCTTTTAATTTTTTTTCATCCTCTGAAAAAAAATTGGAATATGATAGCGTTTTCATGTATAAATATATATATACTCTATTTAAGGAGGGAAAAAGATGAATTTCGTGGATGAGCTGTTCGAATTGTACCGAGGGAGGCTACAGGGAACGGAAGACGATCTTGATATGATTACCCTGACCGTACTTGATGAAATGTCTGAAGCGGATATTTTGAAAGTCATTCAAGATATGCCGGAGAAAGAACTGGCCTGGCTGTTCCGCGTTTATTTGCATGAAAGCTTGAAAGAAAAATTTAATCATGATCAAATACCTGTACGAAACAACAATCAGTTCCATTAATACATAAAAAAAAAGACGGCTAAACCGTAATGTTTTAGTCGTCTTTTTATTGATCTAGTTTCAAAAGAAAGGAAACCACTTTTTATTATCAACTTCTTTTTAACATTAACTGTATCAAGTCTATATTGTTATCTATAATATTCAATCTTTCACGGGAAATAACTGGCCACTCTGTATTTTGATCCATAGATGCAAAAACATGTGTAGCATTAAAAGTATATTTATTATAAAGTTCGCGAATAACATAACTTATTCTAATGTTACCATGCGTTTCTTTCTTTAAACTTTCAATGTCTTCTTTTAACCAAGCAGGAGCATGCTCGATGGCTTTTTTAACTAAAATTTCATATTCTTTTTCTTCATATCCCATGTTTTCTCTCCTTTTAACTGTTTAATTTATTTTTGTACCCTGTTACGTTTATCATACCAAAATAATATAAAAAATCGAACCTGTTCAAGGTTCGATTGTATCTTATTTTCCAAGAAATGATTTAAGCATCCAAATGTGCTGTTCAAGGCTTTGATGAATAGCAAGAAGCATGTCGCCTGTTGTTTCATCCCCTACTTCATCGGCAAGACCCATCGCTTCCTTCAATTCAGCTGTCATGGTTGAAAAGTCATCAATAACCGATTTGACCATTTCTTCCGCCGATTCTTTTCCATCTGCTTCTTTTACCGTTGCCTCATTAAGTGATTCTTGAAGTGTTGCAATCGGCTTGCCCTCAAGAGCTAAAAGGCGTTCAGCCAGTTCATCGATGTGAAGATTTGCTTCATTGTAAAGCTCTTCAAATTTCGCATGCAATGTAAAAAATTGATATCCTTTTACATACCAGTGATAGTTATGAAGCTTCGTATATAAAACGGTCCAGTTTGCAATTTGTTTGTTTACGCTGTTTGTTAATTTTTTTGACATAATAAAAATACCTCCAACTGTGAAATTAATCTCGACATTATATTTGTTCCCTCTTTATTCAAAAGTAAACACAATCATGATAAACTAGTAAGGTAAAGGGGGGGTTTTTGTGACAACCATTATCATTATTTCTGTCATTATCGTTCTGATTATACTTGCTTTATCGGTTCTGACGATTAATAAAGGCTATGATTATAATCATACGATTGATCCGCCTGTTGATAAAAAGCAGGAAATAACGCCAGATGAGACGCGTGAACAAAAATGAAAAAGCTATTTCTCAGTTTGATTCGTTTTTATCAAAAAGCGATCTCACCGCTTACGCCGCCAACGTGCCGATTTTATCCGACATGTTCTCATTATGGATATGAAGCGATACAAAAACACGGTGTGTGGAAAGGCGGATTGATGACAGTGATCCGCATTTGCAAATGCCAGCCGTTTCATTCAGGCGGCGTTGATTACGTTCCTGATCAATGGCCCAAAAAAAAACTGAATAGCTAAATAGCAGAAATATCGGACTTTTCTGATCGGGTGAATAGCTCCTTTTTTTCAAATCCAAACAGTATAGCAGTCATATTGGCTGGAAAACGGCTCATTTCATCATTCAATTGACTAGCAAGTTCATTATAATGACTGCATGCATTCGGCATTTGCTCGATCATTTTATCCACGGCCGCATGAAGCTGTATGTACATGGAAGAAGTTCGCAGACGCGGACACCTCGCAGCAGATGCTGTCATTCTGTTATAAAACGTGTCAAGTTGCCTGCATACATGCAGTTTTTCTTCTACTGTCATCTCTGCAAACCGGTCGCGAATAACCATTATCTCCGCTAACATACCCTGCTCATTTAAATCATACGCAGCAACCGTTTCCGCCCACTTTGCATATACGTTGACCCGAATGGCCATGAACCGGTCTACTTCCTGAAATGATCGTTCGGTTTTTTTTTGTAAACCATTAAGTTTCCTATGAGTTATAACAAACAGAAGAAGAGTGAGGACGGCCCCCGCACAAACGATCCATAATCCGTTTTCCAATGCTCCACCTCTTTCCTGCTTTATCCCTGCATGAACAGGATGTAAAAAATCTGTAAATAATGACTTTAGAGAAAAAACTACTATAAAAGAGTGCTTTACTTTATTTGCTACTTCCTTCTACTCTTTTTCCCCTTAAATTGTTTCACTTAAACCAAAAAAAATTATATAAAATATAGACCCTTCTCGACGGCCTTAAGCCGTTTTCGATTGATTTCATAACCGATGCCAGGTTTTTGTGCCAATGAGATACGGCCGTTTTCCACCAAGATCCCAGGCTCAATAATGTCCTCTTCCCAATAATGAGTGGAGGAGACAAGATCACCTGGGACCGTAAAGCCAGGCAATGAAGCAAGTGCCACGTTATGAGCACGGGAAATACCAAACTCAATCATTCCACCTGTCCATAGTCCAATATGGGCAGCCTTACACTCGTCATGAATACGAACAGCTTCTGTCAAACCGCCGACTCGGCTGAATTTCACATTGATGATCCGGCACGCTTCCATTTGAATCGCGCACTTCACATCGTGTAAAGACCGAATGCTTTCATCGAGACAAACAGCGGTATTCAATTGCTTTTGCAGCTTCGAATGTTCCCACAAATCCTCCTCATGAAACGGCTGTTCAATCATCATGAGCTGAAATTCATCAAAACTTTTTAATCGATCGATGTCTTGCAGCCTATACGCAGAGTTGGCATCCGCCATAATAGGCACATCCGAAAATTGGCGGCGAATATCGGTCAGCATGGTTCGATCTGTTTTCGGATTCAATTTAACTTTAATGCGTTCGTACCCTGATTCGACGAGTAGCTCTATTCTCGCGATCATATCCGCTGTTGTTTTGCCCGCTGCAACTGCACCGGCGGGGACTGATGCACGTGTTCCACCGAGTAATTCATAAAGCGGTTTTTTTTGCCGTTTAGCATATAAATCCCAAATAGCACTTTCCACACCTGCTTTTGCCATTCGATTGCCCCGAATCGGTGTAAAAAGAGCCTGAACGGCTGTTGGATGATCAATTGTTTTTCCATGCAAGAGCGGAAACAATATATCTTTTATAATGTGCCACTCTGTTTGTACTGTTTCTTCTGTATACCACGGTGTAGTAAAAGCCGACGCTTCTCCCCACCCTATTTCCCCTTGCTCATCTTCCACTTCAATAATAATGGCTTGACGGACAAATAGGGTTTCCAGATGTGTGTAAAAGGGCTGTCTCAGCGGCATTTCGATCACACGCATCGTTAACTTCTTAATGAGCATGTTTATCTCTCCATCTGGCAGCGAGTTCACGCCGCATCAGTTTATTTGACGCATTGCGCGGCAATTCAGCCATTTTGATAAAATAAGCCGGCACTTTATAGCTCGCCATCTTTTCTGCACAAAATGAAGCTAATTCTTCTGATGTAACCGGATAGTCAGCGACGTAAAAAGCGGCCGGTACACTGCCCCATTTCTCGTCTGCTACACCTGTCACACCGGCCTCCCGAATGGCTTGATGTGAGGATAGCACTGATTCAATTTCAGCCGGATAAATATTTTCACCGCCGGAAATGATTAAATCCGAACGTCGATCAAGAACATATAAAAACCCGTCTGCATCGAGACGGCCGATATCACCCGTGCGAAACCATCCTTCTTGAAATGACGATTTATTGACTTCCTCCCGGTTTAAATAACCGGTTGTTACATTCGGACCGGAGACGAGTATTTCCCCTTCTTCTCCATCAATTTTCACCTCACAAGGGAAAAGCGGTTTGCCGGCGGAGCCCAATTTCTCCATTGCATATTCAGGTGCGAGTGTCACAATTTGAGAGGCCGTTTCCGTCATCCCGTATGTCTGAAAAACAGGTATATTTTTCTGTTTGCATTGTTCTAGAACGGATAACGGTACCGGACCCCCGCCAAGAAGCATACAGCGAAACCTTGGGCTGTACGTACCAGAGAGGCTGTTTATCATCTTACTCAGCATCGCTGATACAACCGACATAATCGTTGCATCTCCATTCTGAAGCGATTCATTAATCACTGTGGCGTCAAATTTTCTAACGAGACGCACTTCCATTCCATACAGGACGCTTTTCATCAGAATGGAGTAGCCCGAAATATGAAACACTGGGACAGCACACAGCCATGAATCATCCACGTGAAGGCCGAGGTTAATTGCTGAAGCTGTCGCGCTGGCATAGTGATTTTCATATGTTTGAATAACCCCTTTTGGGTATCCCGTTGTCCCCGATGTATACATAATTGAACATATTTCATTCATTGAAAATCGTTCTCGCGGTGTAAAGAGTTTTTCAGAGGGATTATCTGAAATAGAAATAGATAGAATACCAGAAATGGCTGCTGCTTTTTTTTCATGTAAAGAGTCGAATAACAAATAGGATGCAGCGGCATCCTTCAGCTGCCATTCCATTTCTTTGGCCGTCAGCCGGCTATTTAACATTACAGCAATTGCTCCAATTTGCTGAAGAGCCTGAACCGTGAAAATCGTTTCAGGGCAATTAGCTGCCACTACACCGCAAAAGTGTCCTTTTCGTATACCTGACTCGCTAAGTGCTGCCGCTTTTCTTAATGCCTCATTGTATAGTTCCATAAATGTCCACGTTTTATTTTCAAAAACAAGCGCTGTTCGATCCGGTGTTAAAAAGGCGCGCTGTTTTAACCAGTTTGGCATGCTCATAAATTTCATCCTTCCTATTGAAAAAAAGAGTGTCCTTTTTGAGTGGACACCCTTTTGGCGTGTGTTTACGGAAATCTTGGGAATTGACCGAAGTCTGGATCACGTTTCTCTTTGAATGAATCGCGTCCTTCTTTCGCTTCGTCTGTTGTGTAATAAAGAAGTGTTGCATCACCCGCGAATTGCTGAAGACCAGCAAGACCGTCTGTGTCGGCGTTCATCGCTGCTTTAATAAAACGAAGCGCTGTCGGACTCTTTTCAAGCATCTCTTCTGCCCATTTTATTGTTTCTTCTTCCAGTTTTTCAAGTGGAACAACTGTATTCACAAGACCCATGTCGAGTGCTTCCTGTGCGTTGTATTGCCGGCAAAGAAACCAGATTTCACGAGCTTTTTTATGTCCAACAATGCGGGCAAGGTAACCCGAACCGTAACCGGCATCAAATGAACCGACTTTCGGACCTGTTTGACCGAATACCGCATTCTCTGCTGCAATCGTTAAATCACAGACCACATGCAGAACGTGGCCGCCGCCAATTGCATAGCCTGATACCATCGCGATGACGGGTTTTGGAATAACACGGATTAACCGCTGCAGATCCAGCACATTTAAACGCGGGATTTCGTCATCGCCAACGTAGCCGCCGTGACCTCGTACAGACTGATCGCCGCCTGAACAAAATGCTCGGCCTCCTGCCCCTGCAAGGACGATAACACCTACCTTAGAATCATCACGCGCACGCGAGAAAGCATCGATCATTTCCATGACCGTTTTCGGACGAAATGCATTATGTACCTCTGGACGATTAATCGTCACTTTTGCAATGCCATTATACGTTTCATACAGAATGTCTTCATATTCACGTTCTGTTACCCAATTAACTGTCATCAATATTGCCTCCCTTTTATTTCAAACAAAAACATCTTTACTATTGTACCAAATTTTTCGCGTTGCTCCACGTGAACTGCATGACCAGCACCATCAAATTCAATCCATTTACAGTTTGGTATACTTGTTTGCATACGACGAGCAATATTTGTAAACTTTTGGTCGAGCGTACCCGTCAATAATAAAACGGGCATCGTTAGGTCATGGAGCCGATTCCAGTAGGATTTTTGTGCCCCAGTACCCATTCCACGAAGCGACGAAGCAAGTCCTGATTTAGACTGACTCAACCGCTCGCGTCGCACCGATTCACGGATCGAAGCAGGCAATGATTTTTGCGTTTCAAACATCGGAATGTTTTCCCAAAAGTCTACAAATGTTTCAATCCCGTCCTGCTCAATTTTTTGCGCAAGCTTCTCATCAGACTGACGGCGTAATTCACGTTCCGCTTCTGTATCAAGTCCCGGTGAAGCACTTTCAAGGATGAGTGAGCGGACAGATGTTGGATATAAAATAGCCAATGCAAGCGCCAATCGGCCGCCCATTGAATAACCGACGACATGAAAAGACAAGATTTCTGCATCATCCATGATTTGTTTCATTGCTTTTGCTTCTGCTTCTAGATTAAATGTAGCCGATTGCGTTCGTCCGTGCCCGGCAAGATCCGGCATGACCGCATGGCAGGGAATAGACGATGCAATTTCTTTCCATGTGTCTCCTGTACCCGTAAAACCGTGCAAAAATAAAACGGGTTCCCCCTCACCTTTCTTGTCAATTCGGTAGAAGGAAAAATCGTTCATCTCATTTCCTCCAGTGCCTGTTTTGCCTGTTGAATGGCTTCTTTCCATAACGCCCGGTGAACCGATGTATTTGCAGCCCTGTCTGTGAACGCTTCTAAAATCGTCACTCCATCGCGTGATTTATTCAGCTCTTCCGCAAGTTGATCCCCATTGTCAATGCGGACATAATGGCAATCATACAATGCCGCTGCATGTTCAAATTTGAGGCCTGTCGGTGTGCCAAACAGCCGTTCAAAGTGTTTTTCTTCCCCTGACTGCGGCAAATAAGAGAAAATGCCTCCGCCATCATTATTCATGACAAGAACAGTCATCGATAGCCTGTTCATTTTTGCCCCCAGCAATCCGTTCACATCATGAAAAAAGGAAAGATCTCCTATGACGGCATACACCTTTTCACCGCTTGCCGCAATGCCAAGCGCGGTGGAGACAAGTCCATCAATGCCGTTAGCACCACGGTTCCCATGCAGACGAACACGCTGTTCACCTGCAAATAAAAATGAATCAAGGTCGCGGATCGGCATGCTGTTTCCTGTAAAAACAGATGCTCCCTCTGGAACAGCCTGTAAAAACTGTCTAAACAAAGCACCTTCATCCATTCCATCGGCTTCTTTCATCACAGCCCGTGCCGCTGCATTCACTGTTCGCCAACGTGTCTTCCAGTTTGATAACTGTTCTGGCAGCCTCTTTATCATTTCCGTACAAAAAGCGGCTTCATTGACACATACCATATGCGTTGCCAGATGAGATGGATCACGCCAGCCACCATCCATATCCACAATGACATGCGAAACATCACGGTGACGCTCCATATAAAGCTTAAGCGATTTTGACACGGGCAATGCGCCAAACCGGATAATCACGTCCGGCTTTAATGCATCTTTAATGTCATCATCCCGTAAAAACGCATCATAGCTATCCATTACATCAGCGTTTTTGCGGAGCTGTGAAAGCGGATCGGCAAGAATAGGCCAGCCTCTTTTTTCAGCAAGTGCAAGAATAGATGGCAATGCTTTCATATCAAGTAATTCACCCGCAACAATGACTCCTTTTTCAACATGAATCGTGTCTGCAATTTCGTTCATTTGCTTCTCATCCGGCATTTGTTTTCCTGTAATCAACCGGATTGGTGCAGGTATATGGATGCGTTCATAAATCCCATCATAATCCGGTAAAAGCGGTTCTCTGTAGGGAAAATTAAGATGAACCGGTCCTCCTGGTGCTGTCATCGCTTCAAATACGGCACGTGCACCTTGCATTCTTACATATCTCAGCGCATTTTCTGTTGATTCTGGAATCGCCATTTCAGCAAACCATTTTGCCGTGTGGCCGTATAGATGAATTTGATCAATCGCCTGCGGTGCACCGACATCCCTGAGTTCAGGGGGGCGATCAGATGTTAAAACGATAAGCGGTACACGCGAAATAGCTGCTTCAGCAACCGCAGGCATGTAATTAGCTGCTGCGGTGCCGGATGTACAAAGTAGTGCCACTGGTTTTTGTGTTGATTTTGCTAAACCGAGAGCAAAAAAACCAGCTGATCGCTCATCTACTTGAATAAAAGTCGTTAAATCCGGATGCTCTTCCATTAATATAGCCATCGGCGTCGAGCGGGAACCTGGGCTGATAACGGCATACTCTACCCCTGAACGATTAAGGCTGTCAATAAAATGAGCGTTATACTGTGTTATATTTTCTTGATGATTATTCATCGCTTCCCCCAATCGCCCGAAGCATCGGCCGAAGTTTCATATTGGTCTCTTCAAGTTCTGTTTCAGGATTTGAATTAGGTACGACTCCACATCCTGCATATAAAAAGGCTTCATTTTTCACGAGTAAACCGGATCGGATGGCAACGGCAAATTCGCCATTTTTTCGATAATCCATCCAGCCAATCGGTGCTGCATAAAATCCTCGGTCCATCGATTCTAGTTCGCGGATGACGTGCAGTGCTTTCTCTGCCGGCAATCCGCCAAGCGCCGGTGTAGGGTGAAAACGCTCCACAAACCGTAAAATCGATTCGCGTTCATTCGCTGTTCCAATAACCGGCGTGTACAAATGCTGAATATCACGTACTTTCATAATAATCGGTTCATCAGGTACCATTACCGCTTCGCACATCGACTGCATTTCATGGCGAATCATCTGCACGACATAATCATGTTCAATTCGATTTTTATCATCCGTTAATAACGCTGTTTCTAGACGCTGGTCTTCTTCTTCGGTTTTGCCGCGCGCAATAGAACCAGCTAGGCACGTCGTCAATAATGTACTGTTGCGTTTTTTAACGAGCCGCTCCGGAGAAGCTCCAAGAAAACAGCTGTCCATCGCTTCGATAGAAAAGATAAAGCTATCCGGCTGTCCTTCATCAAGGTGGCGCAGAACACGATCTGGTTCAATGGCTTGATCAAAAATGGCGGTCACTTTACGGGCAAGAACGACTTTCTTTAACTCATTATCTGATTCAATCGCTTCAATAGCCGATTGAACGGATTTCTTCCACACATTTGTATCACCTGAAAGAACCTTTTTGAGAACAGCTTCTTTCTTAAACTGCTGATCATTTTGCGCTAAAATCCATTTTTTTCGTTTTTCAATATAATCAAACAAAGGCTCCGATTCTGCCCCATCACAAAGCATGTTTACAGTTACATATGTTTCTCCACCATACACGGTCATCATCAGCTCTGGTACATAAAAAAAAGATGGAGCGAAGCGGGACCATTCTTCTCCTTCTTGTTGTGCGGGATCGAATGAAAAGCCACCGAATGCAACCGGACCTGTCCCATATGCATCGTACGGATTATGGACAGACGCTTGTTTCATTAAAGCATCCCAATCCGATTCCACTCCAGCGAATCGGTTTTTTCGTCCATGCTGAATGGTATGAACACTGCCAAGTCCGGCTAGTGTCATTTCACCATCACGGTCTTTAAAATAAAAACGCTCGCCCTTATACCATTCTTTCCCATGTTCATAAAAACGAATAGGATCGGCTGCTTCCACTTTTTCAACGTAGCTAAACAGCGTCGATCCATTTATTTCTTGTATAAAATGAATAAAGGCTCCTTTTAGCGGATGCCCTTTTATTTTAGCCAATGAAATCCCTCCATTGTGCAGACCCAAAATGGTCAAACTTCTTTTAAGATACACCTGTTTTCAACAGAGTGTCAACGATTCGCATTCTTCTTCCTTATTATATACCACTTGACATCGATTTTCATTTCGAATAATATTGTTCGAGTTTTTCGAAAACAGTTTCTTTCTCTTTTAATTTGTGAAAAAACATTGACACTTTTAATTTCGTTTTCTAAACTTGGTAAAGGACACATGTTTAATTGTTCACAATGGTTGATTAGGAGAGACGTATATAATGAAACAAATCCCTTCTGCGGATACGGGTTTTCAAATATGGTGGCAGCTTATGCGCCCTCATACGCTGACGGCGGCGTTTGTTCCCGTGTTTCTCGGAACTGCGCTTGCACTTGAACATACCAAATTGCATGTCTTTTTATTTTTAGCGATGTTGATTGCTTCTCTGCTTATTCAAGCGGCGACAAACATGTTCAATGAATATTTCGATTATAAGCGCGGACTTGATACAGAAGAATCGATCGGCATCGGCGGCGCCATTGTTCGTAATGGCGTTAAACCAAAAACTGTATTAAATATGGCATTTTTATTTTTCGGTCTAGCCCTTTTGCTCGGTGTTTATATTTGTTCTGTCACAACTTGGTGGATCGGCCTAATCGGTGTGATCTGCATGATAGTCGGTTATTTGTATACAGGCGGTCCTCTTCCGATTGCATATACACCTTTTGGAGAACTTGCGTCTGGTTTTTTAATGGGCGGCGTCATTATTTATCTTTCGTTTTACATTCAAACAGGTTTCATTTCAATTGGTGCGATTTTATTTTCTATTCCAGTGATTATTTTAATCGGAGCGATTATGCTGTCCAATAACATTCGTGATCGTGTTGGGGACCGGGAAGCCGGACGGAAAACAATTGCGATTTTAATTGGCCACAACCGGGCTGTTCTGCTCCTCGCTTCCATGTTTTTCATTTCATATGCATGGGTTATCGTTCTGATTTTTAGTATGTATGGCTCGTTTTGGCTGCTTTTGACGTACTTGAGTATTCCGATAGCAACAAAAGCCGTCCATGGCTTTAAAGGAAAAAACAACCCGCTTGAGATGATGCCGGCGATGAAATCAACAGCGCAGACAAATACGATGTTTGGTTTTCTTTTATCAATCGGTTTATGTTTAAGCTATTTCTTTTAACCTGCTCTCACATGAGCAGGTTTTTTCATGGGCAAAAACGGTTATATCTACACTATAATGAAAGGATGAGAACTCATGTTAACAACTGATCAATTAGCTGAATTAAAAAAAGAATTGCTTTATCAGAAAGAGCAATTAACGAAACAGATTGAACAGAATGATGACCGTACAGATACAGGTGAATTGTCTGCATATGATAATCATCCCGCGGATATAGGAACAGAGCTATATGTACGTGAGCGGGATATAACGTTGGATGAACATAGCCGCAATGAGCTTGTAAAGGTAGAAGCCGCTCTTCGGGCAATGACTGAAGGTACGTATGGCATTTGTAAGAAAAGCGGTGAAGACATTCCGTTCGAACGGCTTCAAGCTGTACCAACAACACTTTACTTGGTCGAACATACACCCGACCAAACCATTGAAACCGATCGCGTTCCGGAAAACCGTTTGCCGCACCCGGATGACGGCATTGACAGTTTCAATGATGCAGCTGATTACGGCACATCGGAATCACCGTCTGATTTTATGAAGGATAAAGACAATTACAATGAACTCTACAAAGATGAAGAAGATAAATAAGCAGCAAAAAAGCCGGCAATACAAGCGCCGGCTTTTATTAGATTTTCCAAATTTCATCTGCGTATTCTTTAATCGTTCTATCACTGGAGAAAATACCTGAACCGCTAATGTTTTTGACCATCATTTTGCGCCAGCGTTTAGGATCCTGTTCATAAATGCGTCCCGCTTCTTCCTGCGCTCTGCGATAAGCTTCAAAGTCTTTTAGAACAAAATAATGATCGTTTTCAGCTAGCAGCGAGTCATAAATGACACCGAACAATCCTTTGTCATCGAGAGTCCCATCGACAAGTTGATCAAGTGTACGTCGAACAAGCGGATCAAAATGATAGTAATCCATCGAAAGGTAGCCACCGTCTCGATCATAAGCCATTACTTCTTCTGCTTTTAAACCGAATATAAATATGTTATCGGGCCCTGTTTGCTCTAAAATCTCCACATTCGCTCCATCAAGTGTTCCCATTGTTAAAGCGCCATTCATCATAAACTTCATATTTCCTGTTCCAGAAGCTTCTTTGCTCGCCGTGGAAATTTGTTCGCTAATGTCCGCTGCCGGAATAATATCTTCTGCAAGCGATACACGATAATTTTCCATAAAGACGACCGTAATGAGGCCTTTCGTATCTGGATCATTATTGACAAGATCGGCAACAGAATGAATTAATTTAATAATCCGTTTTGCATAAAAATAACCTGGTGATGCTTTTGCACCAAAAATAAATGTGCGCGGCGGCATACGGAACGATGGATCATTTTTCACTTTGTTGTATAAAGCTAAAATATGAAGGACATTTAAAAGCTGGCGTTTATACGCGTGCAATCGTTTCACTTGTACATCAAAAATAGATGTTGGATCCACTTTAATGCCGTTCTGTTCAAAAATACGTTTTGCTAATATCTCTTTTCGCTTCAGTTTCACATCCCATAGCTTTTCAAGAAATGCTGAGTCCTCCGCAAACGGCGCAAGTTTTGATAACTCTGACGCATCTTTTTTAAACCCGTCACCAATCGTATCTGTCAAGAGCGCTGTCAACTCTGGGTTCGCCTTTAACAGCCAGCGGCGATGCGTAATCCCATTTGTTTTATTATTAAACTTTTGCGGATAGAACTGATAAAAATCGTTCATTTCACGATTTTTCAAAATTTCTGTATGCAGTCTTGCCACTCCATTGACACTGTAGCTGCCTGCAATAGCAAGATGTGCCATCCTTACTTCATGTTTTGCGATAATGGCCATCTTTTCAATGTGTTCCCATTCACCGGGGTATTTCTCCCATAAACTTTTACAGAAACGCTCATTAATTTCTTCGACTATCATAAATATACGCGGCAGCAATAGTTTGAAAATACGAATTGGCCAGCGCTCAAGAGCTTCTGATAATGTTGTATGGTTCGTATAAGCAAATGTATTTTCCGTTACATGCCATGCATCATCCCAAGACATTTGATAATCATCGAGCAATACACGCATCAATTCCGGAATCGCCAGCACTGGATGCGTGTCATTAATATGAATCGCCACGCGCTCATGCAAATTGTGCAGTTCGCCTCCGTTATTTAAATGCTGGCGCAAAATCGAACGGATACTTGCTGATACGAGGAAATATTGCTGCTTCAAACGCAAAATTTTCCCTTCATCATTGGAATCATCCGGATATAAAAACTCAGAAATGGCTTCTGTCTCTTTTTTATACTTCAGAACATCTTGATTAAGCGAAAAACTTGATGTCTCTGCAGTCCAAAGACGAAGCGTATTGACCGTCTCACCGCCATAGCCGATAACCGGTATATCATATGGTACTGCTTTTACATACTCTGCATCGACATGACGAAATTTCATGCCGTCTTTGCGTTCAATCACATCAACACTTCCCCAAAAGGGCACTTCTACAGCAAGTTCTGATTTGCGAACTTCCCATACATACCCGTAGCGAAGCCAATTTTCCGGTAGTTCCATTTGGAAGCCGTCAACCATTTTCTGTTCAAACAATCCATGTTTATAGCGTATACCAAAACCATGTCCGGGCAAGCCAAGTGAGGCGAGAGAATCAAGGAAACAAGCGGCTAGGCGGCCAAGTCCGCCATTGCCTAATCCTGCATCCGGCTCAATATTTTCTAGTTCTTCAAGAGGTATACCAATATCATGAAGCCACGTTTCAAGCGTTTCATACAGGCCAAGATTAATTAAATTTTGTCCGAGTAAGCGCCCAAGTAAAAATTCAATTGATAAATAATACGTTTGTTTTTTGCCTTGGCGGTACCGTTCATTTGTTTCAATCCATTCCTTGCTAATGTGCTCACGAACCATCTGACTTAACGTCACAAACTGCTGGGAACGGGTTGAATCATTAAAACTGATACCGTACGATTGCTCAAGCCGCTTTTTAAACGACTCTTGAAACGCATGTTTTTCAGAAAACATGGCTTTCCCTCCTCGTGGATATATCTTCATATAAACGCATATAATCCCGAGCCGACTGCGTCCAGCTGTAATCTTCATTCATTGCCTCTTCGACAATTTTCGCCCAAGTATCCGGCTCTTTCTGATAGAGATGTGTTGCACGGCGAATCGTATGCAGCATATCATGTGCATTAAAATGGCTGAATGAAAATCCGTTTCCTGATTCCGTTTCCTCATTATAGGAGTGAACGGTATCGTTTAATCCCCCTGTTTCGCGAACGATTGGAAGCGAACCGTATTTCATTGCAATCATTTGGCCAAGACCACACGGCTCAAACTGTGAAGGCATTAAAAAGAGATCCGTCCCAGCATATATTTGATGGGCCAAAGTTTCATTAAAGCCAATATACGAACGAACTTTCTCCGGATATAGCCATTCCATTTCTCTAAAAAAGTTTTCAAATTCAGCGTCGCCGCTTCCGAGCAAAATAAACTGTACATCATCTGAAATCATTTCATGAAACACATGTGTAACAAGATCCAGCCCTTTTTGCTTTGTTAAACGGGAGACCACGCCGATAACGGGTACATCTTTGCGGACAGGTAAATGGAAAAACTCTTGTAATTTCTGTTTGTTTTCTGCTTTTCCAGCGATATCTCCCACTTTATAAGGGACAATGTCATCATCTTGTTCAGGACTATAGATCGAATAATCAATTCCATTTAAAATGCCGATTAAATCTCCTTGTCTCTCCTGTAAAATACCTTCCATTTTCTCCCCGAAATAACTATTTAAAATTTCATTCCGGTATGTTGGACTTACTGTTGTAATCTCATCAGATGCAACAATCGCACCTTTCATGAAATTCGTATTTCCGTTAAATTCAAGCTGACCTGTTTGATAATGCTGGCTATGTAAATTCAATAAATCGGTTACAGCCTGGGGAGGGAAAATCCCTTGAAACATTAAATTATGAATCGTAAATACCGTCTTTATTTTTTCATATCGTGGACGATGCTGATGCTCAACTTTGAGCATAAAGGGAATCATTCCAGTATGCCAATCATGACAATGCAAAATGTCCGGATAAAAATCAAGATGATAAAGCGAATCCAGCACTGCACGTGTTAAATAAGAAAATCGCTCGCCATCATCATAATGGCCATATAAGCTATCCCGTCTAAAGTAATAAAGATTGTCAATGAAGTAATAAGTGACCCCATTTTGGACAAGCTCAAAAATAGCGCAATATTGATTACGCCATCCAACCGGCACAGTAAACTCGGCAACTTTTTTCATTTTTTCACGGTATCTTTCCGGTATCATACTGTAATTCGGCATAATAACTCGGACGTCCGCACCTAGCTTTGCTAATTCTTTCGGAAGGGTGCCTGCCACATCGGCAAGCCCTCCCGATTTGATAAACGGTACACATTCAGATACAGCAAACATCACCTTCATAAGCTTGCCACCGCATCATTCTCAACAATCGACCCTTTTTTCACAACAAGCGGTGCTTCCGCTGTCCCTCTTAATACAACCCCATCCTCAACAACCACATCTTTGTCAAGAATGACATGTTCAAGCACACAGTTATTACCGATTTTGCTTTTTTGCATAATAATACTGTTTTGAACTGTAGATTCTTTTCCAATGTACACCGCACGGAAAATAATGCTGTGATTTACTTCGCCTTCGATGTTACAGCCATTTGCAATCATCGAATTCGTAACATGTGAACCATCTATGTATTTTGTCGGTGGTTCATCTTTTACTTTTGTAAACACAGGCTGGAATTCATTAAATAATTGGCTCCATTTTTCTTTGTCAAGCAAGTTCATGCTCGTTTGATAGTAGTCTTTGATCGTTTTAATACACTTTAAAAGACCATCGTATTCATATTTACATCTGTTATACGACGATTTTTCATCCTCTGCTGCATCTTTTACAGATTTATAACCTGTTTCATGTCGATTATCAATAATCTCCATTAATAACGCGAGAGAGACAATATACATTTCTGCTGACTTGCCCTTATGTGTAATTTCAAGTATGTCACACTCCTGGTTAATAAAACGATCCAACGCTGGTGTGAAATCCATATTGGCAACCGTCGTGCAGTTTGACACGAGCACGTATTTTTGTTGACTTCTCTCCAAATAATCACGATGCTCGTCAAGACGGCTTAACTGTCCATCCTTGGACAGTGCCGGGAAGAAGAACAAGCCATCACGCTTGCGGTTCAAATCCCAGTCTTTCCCAGAACCAAGGTGATCCATTAACGAACGAGATGGCGCTGGAGGGAAAATAGCAACACTTTCAATCCCTGAATTAACCATATTAGATAATATGAAATCTACTAACCGATATCGGCCTGCAAATGGAATTGCTGCCGGTGAACGGTGAGCGGATAGCTTCCCCAATTCTCCCGGATACATCGTCACATCAATAATACCGATCATTGATTTTTTCATTAAGCTTCCTCCAATTTTGTCCGTTCTTGTACGTGCTCTACTAAGAAAGCTTCTGTAATGAGTAAAATATCATCTGATTTATTGTGAATAATCGTATTTTCTGGTACTTCAAGATCGCTCATGACAATCGCCCGTTCAATGAAAGATCCTCGCCCAATACGTGCGTTTGGCATCACAACACACTCTTTTACAACTGCTTCTTTCTCTACTTCAACACCTTGGAATATAACCGAATTTTGAATTTCACCATCAATGACGCATCCTTCATTTACAAGTGAATGTTTGATAATAGCATCATCACCAATAATTTGTGGCGGCTGATTCGGGTTAACGGAATAAATACGCCACGAATGATCAAATAAATTCAAATCTTGCTCATGATCCAGCAAATCCATATTTGCTTCCCACAAACTTTTTACTGTTCCAACATCTTTCCAGTAGCCGTCGAATGGATAAGCGACTAATTTCAACTTATCTGAAAGCATTGCCGGAATGACATCTTTTCCGAAATCGTTTGACGAATCTGGATTGCTCTCATCCATTTCTAAATACTTGCTTAGTACGGACCATTTAAAAATGTAAATACCCATGGAAGCAAGATTGCTTTCAGGCTTTTCTGGTTTTTCATCAAAGCGTGTCACATTGAAAGCTTCATCTGTATTCATGATGCCAAAACGGCTCGCCTCAACCCATGGTACTTCAATAACCGAGATGGTGACATCCGCCTGTTTTTCAATATGATAATCTAGCATAATATCATAGTTCATTTTATAAATATGATCGCCCGACAGAATAAGTACATATTCAGGATCATACTGTTTAATATAATTTAAGTTTTGATATATAGCGCTGGCTGTACCAGAGTACCATTTCACTTCCGAGGATTCACTGTATGGAGGTAAAACCGTTACTCCTCCATTTTTGCGGTCCAGATCCCATGCGCTGCCAATACCAATATATGAGTTTAAAACGAGCGGCTGATACTGAGTTAATACACCGACCGTATGAATACCAGAATTTGCACAATTAGAAAGTGGGAAATCTATAATACGATACTTTCCGCCATATGGTACAGCTGGTTTTGCCAAGTTCTCCGTCAATTCTTTTAAACGACTGCCTTTTCCTCCGGCTAGAAGCATTGCTACACATTTTTGTTTTGCCATGTTAGTTCCTCCCTTTATCTTCTACACGCCGTAAATATACTGCGCCAAATGGTGGTAAATTTATATCCACATAAGCAGGCTGTCCGTGCATTTCCTTCGCAACCGCTTCACTCTTTCTACTATTCACTTGATTTGAACCGCCAAAAGCTGCTTCATCGCTGTTTAATAGTTCTTCATACACACCAGTTTCAGGTACGCCTATTTTATAGCTACTGTACCCATATTCTCCAAAATTACAAACTGCAACAACAGCATTTCCTTCTTTATCTCTTCGTACAAAAGAAAAAATACTTTGATCTTGATTGTGTACGTCAATCCACTGGAATCCATCCGGACTATGATCTAATTCATATAAAGGAGAAACCGTTTTATATACGTGCATTAACTGTTTAAAATAATCATTAAAGCGGCGGTGCATATCATAATCCATCAAGTGCCAGTCGACTTCTTCAAGGTCTTTCCACTCAGAAAAAGGAGCAATCTCTGTACCCATAAATAACAGTTTTTTACCAGGATGTGCCATCATAAACATAAGCAAGAGTCTAAGCTGTGCAAACTTTTGCCAATAGTCTCCGGGCATTTTATCTAGCAATGATTTTTTCCCATGGACCACTTCATCATGAGAAAAAGGTAAAATATAGTTTTCAGAATACGTGTACATGAGAGAAAATGTCATCTGATGATGTTTATCTGGACGTTCATTCCAATGTGTCTCTACATAATCAAGTACATCATTCATCCAACCCATATTCCATTTATAATTAAAGCCAATGCCGCCTTGATGTACTGGAGCTGTAACTTGCGGCCAATCACTTGAATCTTCTGCGATCATAAGTGCTTCCGGTTTAAATGCAAACACTGCTTTATTTAATTTCTGTAAAAAAGAGATACCATGCGGATTTGCTTCCAGTCCATCTCTGTTGGGCCAATAAAAAATATTGGACACCGCATCAACACGAAAACCATCTATGTGATAATAATCCATCCAGAAAAGAGCATTTGAAATTAAAAAGCTATGCACTTCCGTTTTACTTAAATCAAAATTTGCTGTTCCCCAAACATAATTTTCACGATCCCAATTATTTTCATATTCGTAGCTAAATCCACCATCGAAATTATGAAGCCCATGTGAATCTTTGCAAAAATGACCGGGTACCCAATCCATAATAACGCCAAGGCCATACCGATGACATTCATCAACGAAATACATAAAATCTTCGGGTTTTCCATATCGGCGTGTTGCTGCAAAATAGCCAGTACTTTGATAACCCCAAGAACGGTCAAATGGATGTTCGGTGACCGGCATTACCTCAATATGTGTAAAACCCTGGTCTTTTACATGAGGGATTAGCATATCTGCTAACTCTCGATACGTATAAAGATCATCTTCCCCTTTACCTTTTTTCTTCCATGTACCTAAATGCATTTCATATATGGCTAATGGTTCTTCATATACATGAGAAGGACGATGATCATTTTGCCAATTTTCATCATGCCATATGTATCCATCAAGTGTATGTATAACACCCGCCGTTCTAGGACGCAGCTCCGTCATAAAGGCAAATGGATCTGTTTTGTGAATCACTCTTCCACTTTCCGAAATAATTTCATACTTGTAAAGAGAGCCTTCCAGGTTTTCTGGCACCTCAAGAAACCATACACCTTCGTTTGTTGTCTGTTTCATTTCTGCCGTATGCCCGTTCCATTCGTTAAAGTCGCCAATCACCCGTACTTTTTTTGCATTTGGCGCCCATAAAACAAAAGCAGTCTTTCCGTTTCGTACATGCGCTCCGAATAGATGATACGCTTTAAACAAATTCCCTTCATGAAACAAATGAAGATCAAAATCGCTTGGATAATATGCGTTCGATGACATGGTCCACACCCTTTTATTTATGTATTCTTGATGAAGTGGAAATAGAGGAAATTTCAAATTATTTCTTAATTTTCCTAATATTTTTAATATTCTATGTAGATGTTAAATTTCCTTCTCTCATTTTATTAAATGTTTAAATCTATTTTCCAATTAAAAATAAAGGCATCTTTGTAATTGAAATTGCATAATTAACTTGTCCAGTTCTTCGCTATATTTAAGAGTTTCACTATCTGTGAATCCCTTTTTTAAACCAGCGGCTATCAGTAACTTACGCATATCATTAATTTGAACGGATAAGTCTTCTAAACTTAATTGAGTAGATACCATCACATCTCCCCTGTGTAAGTTTATTTTCACTAACACAACAGAGACTATCATAAAATAATCTCAAAAGAATTACCATACGTTCGACAAAAGCTCTAAAAACATTACATTTTTTTGAAGAATTAAAGTAGGGATAAAAGGCCAGGGTGCTACCTAGCCGTTAATTAGTGTTTGCAACTAATAAGGGCATCTTTCGTGAAGTTAAGTTTTTATTATGTATGCTAAGTATATAATTCTCCCTTCGTTACTCATAAAAATCGTCTCTTCTATTTGTCTGTTTTTTTAAAATTAATATTCTATTAATCTTATTCCCATCACAAGAAAAGTCATCTTAGAAAGACTAACTATTACTATCTTCCCTAATTCATATTTAAATAACAATCTTAATCATGTAAAGTTTTTATGAATTTTAAAATATGAAACAAAAAAAAACGCTTTAAGGAACTGTAATAATTCCTTAAAGCGTTTTTTAAATTGATGACCCCTACGGGATTCGAACCCGTGTTACCGCCGTGAAAGGGCGGTGTCTTAACCGCTTGACCAAGGGGCCAAACTGGCGGAGAAGGAGGGATTTGAACCCTCGCGCCGGTTACCCGACCTACACCCTTAGCAGGGGCGCCTCTTCAGCCTCTTGAGTACTTCCCCGAAAAGTATATGGCTCCGCAGGCAAGACTCGAACTTGCGACCGATCGGTTAACAGCCGATTGCTCTACCACTGAGCTACTGCGGAATAAAATAATGGGCCTGAATGGACTCGAACCATCGACCTCACGCTTATCAGGCGTGCGCTCTAACCAGCTGAGCTACAGGCCCATTATATAAATATAGTGGAGCGGGTGATGGGAATCGAACCCACGACATCAGCTTGGAAGGCTGAGGTTTTACCATTAAACTACACCCGCGAAGATAATACGTTAATCAGATGGGGCGACTAATGGGAATCGAACCCACGAGTGTCGGAGCCACAATCCGATGCGTTAACCACTTCGCCATAGCCGCCAAGAAGTATAAATGGTGGCTCAGGACGGAATCGAACCGCCGACACAAGGATTTTCAGTCCTTTGCTCTACCAACTGAGCTACTGAGCCATTTAAAAAATGGCGGTCCGGACGGGACTCGAACCCGCGACCTCCTGCGTGACAGGCAGGCATTCTAACCAACTGAACTACCGGACCAACGATTGCGGGGGCAGGATTTGAACCTGCGACCTTCGGGTTATGAGCCCGACGAGCTACCGGGCTGCTCCACCCCGCGATAATAGAAATTAAAATGGAGGAGGGAAGGGGATTCGAACCCCTGCGGGATTTGACTCCCCTGTCGGTTTTCAAGACCGATCCCTTCAGCCAGACTTGGGTATCCCTCCATATAAATGAAATTGAGTCGAGTAGTGGACCTTGCAGGACTCGAACCTGCGACCGGACGGTTATGAGCCGTCTGCTCTAACCAACTGAGCTAAAGGTCCTTTTAAATAGCGGCGGAGGGGATCGAACCCCCGACCTCACGGGTATGAACCGTACGCTCTAGCCAGCTGAGCTACACCGCCTCTATAACATTAAAATGGTGGAGCCTAGCGGGATCGAACCGCTGACCTCCTGCGTGCAAAGCAGGCGCTCTCCCAGCTGAGCTAAGGCCCCATTTAAGTGGGTATTAAATAAAAGATCGGGAAGACAGGATTCGAACCTGCGACCCCTTGGTCCCAAACCAAGTGCTCTACCAAGCTGAGCTACTTCCCGATTTTAACACGTTAACCTGCCAATCACTGATCAATTTTCATGCAAGTTATGTATGGCGCGCCCGAGAGGACTCGAACCTCTAACCTTTTGATTCGTAGTCAAATACTCTATCCAATTGAGCTACGGGCGCAGGTATTCACTTTTTCAAAAAACAATGGTGCCGAGAACCGGAATCGAACCGGTACGGTAGTCACCTACCGCAGGATTTTAAGTCCTGTGCGTCTGCCAGTTCCGCCACCCCGGCACATCATTCGCTTATTGGAGCGGAAGACGGGATTCGAACCCGCGACCCCCACCTTGGCAAGGTGATGTTCTACCACTGAACTACTTCCGCAAAGTGCGGGTGAAGGGACTTGAACCCCCACGCCTTGCGGCGCCAGATCCTAAGTCTGGTGCGTCTGCCAATTCCGCCACACCCGCAATATAAATGGTGAGCCATGAAGGATTCGAACCTTCGACCCTCTGATTAAAAGTCAGATGCTCTACCAACTGAGCTAATGGCTCTCTGAAAATGGTGCCGGCAAGAGGACTTGAACCCCCAACCTACTGATTACAAGTCAGTTGCTCTACCAGTTGAGCTACACCGGCATTAAAAGATAAATGGTGGAGGATGACGGGATCGAACCGCCGACCCTCTGCTTGTAAGGCAGATGCTCTCCCAGCTGAGCTAATCCTCCACATATGTATAAAATAATTCGTCAGGCGGCGTCCTGCTCTCACAGGGGGAAACCCCCAACTACCATCGGCGCTGAAGAGCTTAACTGCCGTGTTCGGGATGGGAACGGGTGTGACCTCTTCGCTAATGCCACCTGACTGTTTAACGACATTTATTATTATAACATATTCAGTAAATATTGCAAGAACTTTTTTTGTTCTTTCAAAACTGGATAGAAGCGTGTCGTATGATCCGTGTTACACCAAGTGTTGTGTTGTCCAGCTCCAGTCGGCCAGTCCCCTCGGTCATAAGCCATCACGCTTCTGTGACAAAGAACGTCACGACAGCGGTCTGTCTTATGCCTGCCGGGCCTGAGCGGCCGACTTGCGCATTTCTATTTGGTTAAGTCCTCGATCGATTAGTATTCGTCAGCTCCATGTGTCGCCACACTTCCACCCCGAACCTATCTACCTCGTCTTCTTCAAGGGATCTTACTTACTTGCGTAATGGGAAATCTCATCTTGA